>JBLHLC010000003.1:77500-184263 GCA_047619685.1 Rhodothermales bacterium | reverse complement strand
GTGTATTTCGCCCTCTTGGGCCTCGGTTTGGCTGGATTCGGCGGATTCTTCGGTGCGCACCTGCTCACGCAGCGCGCCCTTTACCCGGACTGGGGACGGAGAATTTGGCGTTTCCCGCTCTTTCTGGCGGCTTCGGTCGGGATGGCGGTCTCAAACTCGATGGCTGTCGGGGAGGCTCTGATTGGCAAGACCAGTCCCTTCGTCCGCACGCCCAAATTCAACAGCGTGGATACGTCGGAGGCCTCCGCCTGGTGGCGCAGTTCGTACGCAAGAACCCGGGTGAGCGCGGTCACTGTGATAGAAGCGGTGTTCGCCGTGTACACGACACTCGGTCTCGCGGCGCTTTTGTCGGTGGAGGCCTGGTCCGCCGTGCCGTTTCAGCTGTTGTTTGTGACCGGTTCCTGGCTTGTCGTCTGGTTTACAGTCCGGGACGCGCGACTGGCGCGGCGTGTCCTTGTGGGCCAGACGGGTGGGAGCGTTGCAGTGGCCACGTGACGTATCTTGATCAGGGCTCGCAGAGCCTCCTTTAGATTTCGAATGACCTCAGATGGCTAGACCTGACTTAAGAGCACTCAGCGCGCGGATCACCGAGGGCGAGGCCCAATCCGTTATCGACGAGTTGGCCGAAGCCTGGGAGGCGGAGCCGAGCCATGTAGCGTGCCTTGTTGTGTTGGCTCGGGCCTTGGAGGCCACTGGCGATCCGGTAGAGGCTCTGAAAAAATGGCGTTCGGCGTACGCGCTCTGTCCCGACAGTCCGGTTGTTCGGGACGAACTCCGGCGTGCGTCGGCAGCCCTGGCATGCGAGGCGGCCCGCGATGTGCGCCAGAGTCGCGCTACCGATGCCGCAGAAAAATCGCTCCACGACGACGAGCCGTATCACGAGTTGGATGACTTGATCAGAGAGCTGGAATCCGCCAGAATTGTGCCCGATCCGCAGGTTCAACCGGTTGAACCCGGCAGACTGAATGTGGACGTAGACGATGTGGTATCGGAAACCCTGGCCAAGATTTACGCCAACCAGCGGTTCTTTGACGAAGCCGCCGGTGTGTACGACAAGCTCGCCGATCAGCAGCCGGAAAGGCGAAGTGAGTTCAGCGAGAAAGCCGCGGAGATTCGAAAGCGCGTAGCGAAGTAGCGTGGCCTCCTCGCGGCTTGTGGCTGGTGTCATGTCCGGTACTTCGCTGGACGGGATCGATGTAGCGCTTGTGCGCCTGGAGGGATCCGGCACAGCCATCCAGATTGAAGTCCTCGGGACGCTGGAGATGCCGTTTTCTCCACCTCTGGCCGCCCTTCTTCGAGAGTGTGCGGAGGCGCAGGTCTTTTCGGTAGACGCATTTTGCCTGCTTGGTCCGAGATTGGCTGGCGAGTACGGCCGCGCTATCCGGTCTGCCCTTGCAGAGGCAAGTCTTCCCGATTCAGCGCTTGATCTGGTCGGCTGTCATGGCCAAACCGTACGCCACCAGCCGGATCCAGTCCGGTTTGCTGGAGAGTCGGCGCGAGGCACCCTTCAACTCGGGAGCGGGCCGGCATTGGCAGCGGGTCTGGGCTGCCCGGTGGTGTACGATTTTCGCTCCGCTGACATGGCGCTCGGGGGCCAGGGGGCGCCGCTGGTGCCGTATCTGGACTATGTCCTCTTGAGCTCTCCGGAAGAACACCGCGTGGCTCTCAATTTGGGCGGCATCGCAAATGTTACCGCTCTCCGGGCCGGAGCCGGGCCCGAGCAGGTGATGGCGTTCGATACTGGCCCCGCGAACATGCTCATCGACGCGATTTGTCAGCGCCTCTTGGGTCTGCCTTTCGATGAGGGTGGGAGAATCGCGGCAAGCGGTTCGGTCATTGAGCCTGTCTTGGTTGAGGCTCTTCGGAATCCCTATTTCGACCGCCATCCTCCGAAATCTGCGGGGCGCCAGTCCAGCGGTGACGCGGGTTTCGGAGCCGGGTACGCGGACCGCTTCCTGGCACGGTGTGAAGGTCATGCGCCGGCCGATGTTGTGGCCACCGCAAGCATGGTGACCATTCGGTCGGTAGCAGATTCTGTCGACCGGTTTGTGCCGTTTCGACCAGACGTGGTGATTGTGTCCGGGGGGGGCGCGAGGAACGCCCACCTCCTGGGAGGCCTGTCCAATCACTTCGGGCGGGTTCGCTTGTCCGATGAATTTGGCGTCGACTCTGCGTTCAAGGAGGCTATTGCCTTCGCTGTGCTGGCACATGAGGCCGTTAACGGCGTTCCCACCGGGATGCCGGCAGCAACCGGTGCCTCCCGACCCGCCGTTCTAGGCGCAATTACACGGCCATAGTCGCGGCGCGCCACACAGGTGCCCTCACTGTGGCCAGATTCAGCGAAAACCCCATGTCGCAGCAGTTTACCCCGGTCGCCGCCCTGGGAGAGTTTGGTCTTATTGACCGGATGCGTCTCCAGCTCGGCCATCCTGTTTCCCCGGATCTCATTACCGGAATTGGCGACGATGCGGCCGTGTACCGCATTTCCGAGGACATGAGTCATGTGGTAACAACCGACGCGCTGGTGGAAGGCGTGCACTTCGACCGGTCGTTTGTCCCCATGAATCATCTGGGGCGCAAGGCCATCGCTGTCAACGTTTCGGACGTTGTGGCCATGAACGCCCGACCAAAGTTTGCGGTCGTCACGCTCGGGATGCCTCGAAACCTGTCCGTGGAGATGGTAGAGGCGCTCTACGAGGGGATGGCGCAGGCGTGTGAGATGTACGGAGTCGAGATTGTGGGGGGCGATACCACTGCCGCCCCCCAGCTGGTCATCTCGGTCACGATTATTGGCGAAGTCCGAACCGACCAGATCGTGTTTCGACGGGGTGCGAACGTGGGGGACCTGATTTGCCTGAGTGGGAATGTCGGGGCAGCCTTTGCAGGACTCCAGGTTCTTCTGGATCAACGGCGCGAAATGCAGGAACTCGGCCCCCGCTTTGAGCCCAACATTGACGCATATCGGTATGTGGTCGGCCGCCAGTTGGTCCCGACCGCGCGGCTTGATGTCCTGGAATCCTGGAGGACTTTGGGCGTGCGCCCGACGGCACTCATCGACGTCTCTGACGGCGTTTCCAGTGAGGTCCACCACCTCTGTGCTGCCGGCGGCTGCGGGGCCCTGGTGTACTCGGAGGCCCTTCCGATACACGCGGAGACAAAAGCTGCGGCCGAGGAACGTATGGCCGAGGTCGATACGTATGCCCTGTTTGGCGGCGAGGACTACGAGTTGATGTTCGCCATGGACCCGAAAACGGCCTCGGCGTTGGACGGCTCCATGTTCACCGTGATAGGGGAGTTTACGCCAGCGGCAGACGGCGTCATGGTGCATGCACCCGACGGCGAGGTGATTCCGCTGTCGGCCTCAGGCTTCAACCACTTCGACTCCACCGGTGGTGGTGGTGAGGCCGGAGATGTGCCGAGTCAGTCGTAGAGACTGCAGAACTGGCTGCTTCTCATCCATGATTCCAGCCACCCCTGACGGACCTGGAACCGGTGGATGGGACCTTCGCCAGAGCCAAGGAAAGCCGAATCCCCCGGGTACATGCCGGGTGCATCCGTACCGATCGGAGATCCAGGCGGCGTAGTGGTCCGCGTTGGACGTGGCGTCGGCGCGTAGTCCCTGGCGAGGTATCGCTCCATTTCGGCCAGGGTGTACGCGCGGTGTGCGGTCTCCTCGTAATCACGTCCTGGGCTTCCGACCAACCAGTCTGCCACTTCCTGAAGGTGTTGCCAGAGCCGGGCACGGACACCAGGAGCTGCGGCAGGGTTGGAGGCGGCGGCGATGAGTGCATCGGTCCAGACCGTCCGGACGATGCGCTGAATCTCGGAGCCGTAGGAATCAGTTGACGTGCGGCCATCCCAGACCTTGTTTGAAACGGTGGAAAGCACATCGCTCAGGCTGGGCTGGGCTGCATCGGCGTCAGCCTGATACATCAGCCGGGCCATGCGTTCTGGCGCCAGAATCTGCGCAAAGACCAGCGACGCGCCGACCTCCGCAGGGACGTAGGGATCAAACAGAGGTGCCGAATAAGAGCCAAAGAGCTCGACGCTTCCACCGAATCCGGGCGGACGGGGTGGGATCTTGTTGCGAATGGCAATAGGTAGTCCAAGCGTCTCAGGATCGACAGATTCCAGCAGGGCTACCAGTGCGCGGCGTTGTGCTGTCGCGGGGACCGGAGTGGGGAGCATTTGACTGTCTCCCCGCAATGCGTATGAGTAGGTGCTTCCGCCAAGCATCTTGCCGACCGCATCCACCTGATAGCGGTGGTGGAGATACAATGGCACCAGGACTTCCTGCAGGGTCGCGACCGGGCGCCCCTGACGAATGGCGGACAGTCCAAAACGACCCAAGGCGGACGCGCGAACGCGGAGTTCCAGACTAAGTGCTTCGACCGGGTCCGATCCGTTGTCCCAGAGGTTGGCATTGGGATGCGCCGCCCCCAGGGGCCGTGAATCCGAATCCGTGATGTACTGCAGGCCGGCCCTGGTGGCGGCATCCAGGATCTCGTTCAGGGCAGCCTTCTCATCGACGCTGTCCGGAAATACCGAATAACCAAACTGGATGGTCACCTTGTCCCACTCGCCGATCTTGTCGTCGTAGGCATCTGCGAAGAAGGACGTCCCTTCGTCGTCCATCGTGACCAGAGGCGCCGGGTAGTCCATAACGGACGCGCGGTCATTCACGGACGAGGCAAAGTTGTGAGATATCCCCAAGGTATGGCCAATCTCGTGGGCCGACAGTTGTCGGATACGGGCCAGGGCGACTTGCAGCATAGGATCGAGGGAGTCCGGCATCAGCACGCCTTCGTATGGAGACATGAGGCCCTCCATGATCAGATAGTCCTGCCGCACCCGGAGGCTGCCCAGAGCCACGTGACCCTTGATTATTTCCCCTGTCCGCGGGTCCGTGATGCTCGATCCGTAGCTCCAGCCCCGCGTGGACCGGTGAACCCAGTTGATCATGTTGTATCGCACGTCTAGCGGGTCGGCATCGTCCGGCAGGACCTTGACCTGGAAGGCGTCCACAAATCCTGCACTCTCGAACGCCTGGTTCCACCACCGACCGCCTTCCAACAGGGCGGACCGGACCGGTTCGGGTGTGCCGTTGTCCAGATAGTAGACAATGGGCTCTACGGCCTCGGAGACCGCGGCAGACGGGTCCTTCTTCTCCAGTCGGTGGCGGCGAATGAAACGCTTCTGCAGGTCCTCTCCTATGGGTGACGCGTAGTCCGCATAGGACATCGACCCGTACCCCGAGCGCGGATCAAACACCCGCGGCGTGTACCCGTCGTCCGGTAGCCGGATAAAGGAGTGTCTGATGGTGAGGGTTACAGACGAAGGATCTGCGGCTACCGAGCGCACATACCTGCCAGGCTGTTCCGAGGCGAAAGTCAGCCTCCCTTCCATTTCCGTGTTGTCGGGGAAGGCCTTGAGTACGCCAGGATTAACGGCGGACCGCGCCTTGTCAACTCGAAAGGTCCCCTGGTTCGAACTGCGCAGTCGCCCGACAATCCCATGGGCATCATTAAGGACAAAATCTGTGGCGTCCACCAGATATCGGTCACCCGTCTTGGCGACGGCGGTGAAGGACCAGACAATGCCTTCTGCGAAAGCATCACGGACGGCGGCTACTTCCAACGGATTGTCCGACTCTGCCCGGAACCGCAGGTTAGGAGCCACCAGCAGGAGCTTTCGACCAACCCGTTCGAAGCGAACCACCCGAGAACCACCCAGTTGGTTTCGGTCGAGGCCTATGTCGTTTGAACCGAGCCCTTTCGCCAGCGACACGCCATAAAGGAAGTCCTGATTCAGGGCACTGACCTCAAGGAAGACCTTCCCCTCATCGTCGTCCCAATACAGCCTGAAAAACCCGTCCCTCTGATCCAGCGTCGTGGTTTTTGATTCGATGGACGGCAACTCCTGCCCGAAGGCCGGGGCCACGAGAAGCAGGGAGGCAAAGAATAGGGAAAAGAGACGCATGGCGGTGTCGGTGCGGGTGGCGGAGGGGCACAACTTAAATGAAGATGGGACTCACTGTGCGCTCCCCACTTCAATCGCGAGCACTTTGGAGAGGCGCCTCCTTCGTAGGGTTTCCCCTCTCACCTCCGCACCACTCAAAAAGCGAACTTGGCCCCCTACCAAGAAGCAAGACGAAATCATGCTGCCAGAAGTCATTCAAGGGGGAATGGGGGTCGGGGTCTCGGACTGGCGCCTGGCCAGGGCCGTGTCCCAGAAAGGCCAACTGGGGGTCGTGTCGGGTACCGCCCTGGACACCGTCCTCGTCCGGCGCCTGCAGGATGGTGATCCCGGCGGGTACATACTGAGGGCCCTCGCCGCTTTCCCCATTCCGCGAGTCGCGAGCTGGATCCAGGACAGATACTACCGTCGGGGAGGGCGCCTGGAGGGAGAGCCGTACGAACTCCTGCCAATGGACCGCGCCAAACCGTCCGCACTCAAGCAGCGGGTGACCGCTGTCGCCAATTTCGTGGAGGTCTTTCTGGCCAAGGAAGGCCACGAAGGGTTGGTAGGCGTGAACTACCTCGCAAAAGTCCAACTGCCGACCCTGGCGTCCCTTTACGGAGCCATGCTGGCGGACGTGGATTATGTTCTGATGGGGGCTGGCATACCGCGCGAGATCCCGGGAGTCCTGGACCGGCTTGCCGACAAGTTGCCCGTTTCCATAAGGCTTGATGTCCTGGGCCTCTCGGATCCCGATCGAGACGTGCTGAGGTTCGATCCGGAAACCGTCGGACTGGGCGTCACGGCAACGTTGAATCGACCAAAGTTCTTGCCGATTGTCGCGTCCAATTCCCTCGTCACCATGTTGATACGAAAGGCCAACGGTCGCATCGACGGTTTCGTCATTGAGGGGGCAACGGCCGGCGGCCACAATGCTCCCCCAAGGGGAAAAATGAAGCTTGACGAAGGCGGAGAGCCCATCTACGGCCCTCGGGACGCCGTGAATCTTGCCGCGGTTGCTGAAGAGGGATTGCCATTTTGGGTGGCTGGTGGCACTGGAAGTCCGGAGCGCCTTGCCGAAGTCAAGGCCGCAGGAGCGGCCGGCATTCAAGTGGGGACGTTATTCGCTTACTGCGACGAGTCGGGTTTCTCGGCTGATATCAAGCAGGACATTCTTCGCCGCAGTGTGAACGGACCTCTTCAGGTGAAGACCGACCACAGGGCCTCGCCGACGGGATTCCCCTTCAAGGCGGTAGAAGTGCCCGGGACGGCGTCCGAACAGGATGTCTATGAGGCCCGGAAACGGATTTGTGACCTGGGGTATCTCAGGACGCTGGCACGCGGAGACGACGGCAAACTCAGGTTCAGATGTCCATCTGAGCCTGTAGGCAATTATGTCAATGCCGGGGGGGAGGAGGAAGAGACCGTGGGTCGCAAGTGCCTGTGCAATTCGCTTCTGGCGAATATTGGAATGGCACAAACGCGCGATGGCGCGCTCGAACCAAGATTTCTTACCAGCGGGGATGAATTGGCCACAATTAGCGAATTCCTCCAAGGCCGCGACAGGTACTCGGCGGCCGATGTGATCGACTACCTCCTTTCCTGACCTTTTCGTCAGGCCCACTTGGGCCGCCTCCAGGACCTTCATCTCCAAATTCCCTGTATCTTAGCGATCTGGAGGGGTTTTTCACAGTTGGTGCAACACACTGCGCGGGAAGCGAACCGTACTTTCGGTGACTCTCCCGTTTCGACTCTGAAGTGAACCCCATCTCGATGGACGCGATAGCCACCGCCACCGGCGAAGTTGTACAGATTGTCGGCCCTGTTGTCGATGCTCAATTTCCAGCCGGTTCTGTTCCGGACATTCTCCACGCCCTCACGATTGATCGTGAGGACGGTAGCAAGGTGGTTCTCGAGGTGCAACAGCACCTTGGAGAGAATCGCGTTCGGACAATTGCCATGGACTCGACCGATGGGATGACGCGCGGTACCACCGTGGTCAACACCGGCAAGGCCATCTCAATGCCTACGGGCCCTGAGGTTCGCGGACGGCTGTTCAACGTGGTTGGCACGGCCATCGACGGTCTGCCGCAGCCAAAGTCCGAGGGTAATCGCCCAATCCACTCGCCTCCGCCATCGTACGATGAGTTGGCCACGTCAGTGGAGATGCTGGAGACGGGTATCAAGGTCATCGACCTCTTGCAGCCCTACGCCCGCGGTGGAAAGATCGGTCTCTTCGGTGGTGCCGGTGTCGGCAAGACCGTGACCATCATGGAGCTGATCAACAACATCGCGAAGGCCCATGAAGGCCTGTCCGTTTTTGCGGGCGTCGGAGAGCGCACGCGTGAGGGCAATGACCTCATGCGCGAGATGCTCGAAGCCGGTGTGATGGATTACGGCGAGGCCTTCCGCGAGTCCATGGAGAATGGCGGGTGGGACCTGGACGTGGTGGACATGGACAAGGTCAAGGAGTCCAACATCGCGCTTGTGTTCGGACAGATGAACGAGCCGCCTGGAGCCCGTGCTCGCGTGGCCCTGTCTGGCCTGACCATTGCCGAGTACTTCCGTGACCTCGGTGGCCGCGATGTGCTGTTTTTCGTAGACAACATCTTCCGGTTCACCCAGGCTGGTTCCGAGGTCTCGGCTCTTCTGGGTCGTATGCCTTCGGCCGTGGGTTACCAGCCCACGCTCGCCACAGAAATGGGCGCACTTCAGGAACGTATCACTTCGACCAAGAAGGGATCCATCACGTCCGTGCAGGCCATCTATGTGCCTGCCGATGACCTGACTGACCCCGCACCGGCAACCACTTTTGCCCACCTTGACGCCACCACGGTCCTCTCGCGTCAGATTGCGTCACTCGGCCTGTATCCGGCCATCGATCCGCTTGATTCCAGCAGCCGAATTCTGGATCCGCGCGTCATCGGTGATGACCACTACGACACGGCAACGGCCACCAAGGAGCTTCTCCAGCGCTACAAGGAGCTGCAGGACATCATCGCCATTCTTGGAATGGACGAGTTGTCCGATGAAGACAAGCTTGTTGTCGGGCGCGCACGCCGTGCGCAGCGGTACATGTCGCAGCCGTTCTTCGTGGCTGAGCAGTTTACCGGCACCCCAGGCGCCTACGTCAAGATTGAAGACACAATTCGTGGCTTCAAGATGATCCTCTCCGGTGAGTTGGATCACCTGCCCGAGCGCGCCTTTGCATACAAAGGGGCCATCGAGGAAGTCATCGCCGATGGCGAGAGGATGCTCGCCGAAGACGCCTAGACCGGGAGAACTCGAATGGCCGACAATCTGAACGTCGAGATCGTCTCTCCCGCTGGCCGCCTGTTCAGCGGGTCGGCTATAGCCGTCATCGCCCCGGGCGTCGAGGGCTCGTTTGAGGTGCTGAAGAACCACGCACCCCTGATCGCAGCCTTTGAGGTCGGCAAGCTGACCATTCGCGACCAGGTGGGCCACTCCATCGAATTTGCCACCAGTGGCGGTTTCGTGGAGGTACTCAACAACCGCGTGACGGTCTTGGCCGAAACGGCTGAGCCGGTAGATCAGATCGACGTGGATCGGGCGAAGGCGTCGGAAGCTCGCGCGCTGGCACGGCTGGCCGAATCCGCGTCAGAAGCCGATAGCCTGGCTGCAGCGGCCTCTTTGGAGCGGGCTCGAAATCGCCTGCGTGCGTCAATCGGCTCTATCGGGAAAAAGTAAAGGCGCGCGCCACCCCGGACGACGGCGGCCGCAGAGCGGTCTCCGGCAAGATTCTGACGGAAGCGATCCTACCGCTTCTTTTCCCAGATAGCCCCGGCGACGATTCCGAGCGGTACCCAAACCAGGAGTGGTCCGAGGACCACGCCAAGGGCCGTGCCTGCCACAATGCCCATCGCGATGCGGCTACCAGTTTTATCTGCGAAAGAGGCCATGTCAGACTGCGGGGGAAGTGAGGGGGCGTATTGCGCTTACGGGCAGTCTCCGGTAAGGATGCACAACCGAACATCCTTAGCGCCCCCAGTGCGCGAAGAACCCGGTCGCGGACTATCTTCGAGAATGACTTGGATTGACGAACTCCCGACGCCAGCGGTTCTGGTTGAGAAGACCCGCCTTGAGGCCAACATCGCAGGCATGCAGGCGCGTGCGGACGCCCAGGGTGTGGCGCTTCGTCCGCACACAAAAACGCACAAGTCCGTCCGCATCGCCAAGCTTCAGCGGGAGGCCGGTGCCAGAGGGCTGACGGTTGCAAAACTCGGTGAAGCCGAGGTGCTTGTGGACGCCGGATTTAGCGATGTGCGCCTGGCCTACCCTCTGGTGAGCACGGACAAACTGGACCGCGCACAGCGTCTGATGGAGCGGGCGCGCATTTCGTTCTGCGTGGACACGATCGAGGCAGCGCGACTGGCCTCAAGCCATTTCGAACATACCAGCGCTCAGGCGCAAGTCATGGTCGAAGTGGACATCGGTTACGGGCGATGCGGTGTGCGCTGGGACGTCCGCGATTCCATAGACTTTGTGACTCGGCTGACGGAAATGCCTGGGCTCCGCGTCTGCGGGATCCTCACCCACGCGGGTCACAGCTACAACGGGCCAGCCGAGGGCCAGTCCGAGGAAGCAGCGTTGCGAGCGGTTTCAAACCAGGAGCGGGATCGCATGCTGGCTTTCGCCGCAGCCCTGCAAGAGGCCGGAGTACCCGGTGTTGAACCGGGCGCTTTCGAAATATCGGTGGGCTCCACGCCCTCGGTTCGGTACTTCGAGAGCGCGGAGGATCGTGGTTTTCGAGTCACCGAGATTCGACCCGGCAATTACGTGTTCCACGACGCCATTCAAGTGGCGCTAGGCGTCGCGGGCTGGGACGAATGCGCACTGACTGTCCATGCGTCCGTGATCAGCCGCCATCGCAACGATGATGGAAGCGACCGCGTCTTTCTGGATGCTGGCAAGAAAGTATTCACGTCCGACCTGGTCCCCTCCCTGGGCGTGCACGGTACGCTCCTGTACAACCCGCGTGTGATGGAGCCGCTTCCACACGCCAGGCTCCACGGTCTCTCCGAAGAGCACGGCTGGGTTTCGGTCTCGGGTGGGACAACCCTCAACGTTGGAGATCGTGTGCGCGTGGTTCCGGCGCACTCCTGCGTCGTCACCAATATGCTGGACGAGTTTCACATCGTGGACGGGGAGAGGGTGCTCGAAAGTTGGAGAGTGGACAGCCGCGGCCGGGTCTCCTGACCCGCTTCCGGGAATGGGGTCTTTTAGGAAGAGCCGAAGAGACCCTCGCTCCTGCCGGCAGGAAGTTTGCCAATCTGACGATAAGCCCGCGCCGTGGCGACTCGACCGCGAGGGGTTCGCTCAATCAACCCTTCCATAATCAGGTAAGGTTCGTACACCTCCTCCAGGGTCCCTGCGTCTTCCCCGACGGAGACCGCGAGATTGGACAAACCCGTCGGGCCGCCCTCGAACTTTTCGATGAGGGTCCGGAGGATGCGAACGTCCATCTCGTCGAGGCCGGTCGGATCCACGTTCAGCGCGTTTAGCGCACGGTCGGCGATCTCCGAAGTGATCCGCCCATCGCCCTCCACCTCGGCAAAGTCCCGGGCTCGCCGCAACAAGCGGTTGGATATGCGCGGTGTACCCCTGCTTCGTATGGCGATTTCGCGAGCGCCAGCGTCCGATATCCCGACCCCAAGCAATCGAGCCGACCGCTCAACAATCTGCTGCAGGAGGTCCGCGGTGTAATAATCGTACCGGAAATCGATGCCAAAACGGGCCCGCAACGGTGCCGTCAATAGGCCTTTTCTAGTGGTTGCTCCGACCAGGGTAAAAGGCGGGAGCTCGATCTTGACGCTTCGGGCGTTGGGACCCTGGTCAATGAGGATGTCGATGTGGTAGTCCTCCATGGCCGCATAGAGGTATTCCTCAACGACGGGGGCGAGTCTGTGGATCTCGTCGATAAAGAGGACTTCCCCTTCCGTCAGATTCGTCAACAGGCCCGCGATGGAGGCGGGCTTGTCCAGGACGGGCCCGGAGGTGGTCTTGATCTTGCCTCCCATCTCCTCGGCAATGATGTACGCCAGGGTAGTTTTACCCAGGCCCGGCGGACCCGAAAGCAGGACATGGTCCAGTGCCTCACCCCGTCGAAGCGCGGCGCTCATGAACACGCGCAGATTGTCCTTGATCTGCTCCTGGCCTACGAACTCGTCCAGGCGTTTTGGCCGGAGGGCTCTCTCCAGATCTTCGTCCGCGCGAATGGGTGTTGGACCCTGTGTTCCCGGTCGATCGTTCATATGCCGGAAATTGCGGCCGGAAGGCCGATTTTTGACGCTTCTTGTGCGGGTCAGAGTGTTGACAAACCCGGTCGACGGGCCTACGTTCGGTCACCTTGTTCGCCGTCGACAACATACTGATTTCCGATGACCTGTTGGACGCCCCGTTCTCCTGTAATCTGGGAGCGTGCCACGGAGCGTGCTGTGTACGCGGGGACTCCGGAGCGCCGGTGGATGAGGACGAATTGGCGGCCATGCAGGAAGCCCTGGATATAGTTCGGCCCACGCTGCGGCCCGAGGCCCTCCTGGTCATCGAGGAGAAGGGCGCTTGGGAGGAAACCAGCCCAGGCTACTATGCCACTACATGCGTCGGGTCTTCGGAGTGCGTCTTTGTGGTCTACGATGGCCCGGTGGCGAAATGTTCAATCCAGAAAGCACACTTCGCCGGCAAACTGGACTTCGCGAAGCCCATATCCTGTCATCTGTATCCGGTTCGGATCGAAAACATGGGCGAATGGAAGGCGCTCAATTACGAACGCATCGCCATTTGTGCTCCTGCTATCCCGAATGGTCGGAGAGAAGGTGTCAAGTTGCCGAACTTCCTGCGCGATCCGTTGGTACGCATATTTGGAGAGGAGTGGTACGCACTGTTCGTCGATGCATGTGACGAGCGCCGCCGGCTTCTCCGCAGTGATTGACACCAATCAATGAGATAGCGTTCCAAGAACATCCATGCTGAATCTCCAACAGAAGCAGTCCCTGACGCAGAAGCTGTCGCCGCAGCAGATCCAGTACATCAAGCTGCTGCAACTGCCGACACTTGCGCTTGAGCAGCGCATCAAATCCGAGATGGAGGGCAATCCTCTCTTGGAGGAGGGGATGGATGAGGAGGAAGATCAGCAGGAGCAAACGACCGAGTCCAAGGACGAGGCCAGAACGGACGAAAAGGAAGCCGCCGGCGACGACGAAGACTACAACTGGGAGGACCTGATTCCGGACGCGGACGAACTCTACGGGCACAAGGCGCGCGTAGACTCGAGCGACGAGGAGGAACGGCGCGAGATCCCGATGGAGGCCGGCGTGAGCATGGCCGAGCATTTGAAGGACCAATTGGGCTTTTTGGGGCTCAGTGACGAGCAGGAGCTCATTGCGGAACAGGTCATCGGTTCTATCGACGAGGACGGATACCTGCGCAGGCCGCTTGAGAGCATTATTGATGATGTTGCCTTCAACTACGGAGTGCTGGTTGAAGAGGATCAGGTCGAGCAGATTCTCGTCCGCATCCAGAGGCTGGAACCCATTGGGATTGCATCGCGGGACCTGCGTGAGTGCTTGATGGTCCAGTTGGACGCAATGCCAGAGGAGACGCCTGGTCGGGACGCCGCGTACAAGATGCTTGATCTTGCCTACAAGGAGTTCACGATGAAGCACTTCGATCACATCATGCGCAAACTCGACATCGACTCGGGTGACCTCAAGGATGCGTTCGATCTGATCCATCGCCTGAATCCAAAGCCGGGCGAGGGAGAGTTCACGGCGGCCCAGAACTACATCACGCCGGACTTCACGGTACGGTACGAGGAAGGCGGGGAGTTCTTCATCAGCCTCAATAGCGGCAACACACCGGAGCTGCGGGTTTCCAAGCAGTATCGGCAGATGCTCGAGCAGATTGCCACCGAGAAGAAACGCGGCTCGGCCGGGAACGCGTTTGACAGCGACACCCGCAACTTCCTGAAGACCAAGCTTGAGTCGGCGAAGTGGTTCATCAACTCGATCCACCAGCGGCGCAACACCATGTTCAAGGTCATGGAGGCGATTGTCCAGATCCAGGAGGAGTTCTTCAAGCTTGGCAAGGGCTACCTGAAGCCCATGATTCTTAAAGACATCGCGGACATCATCCATATGGATATCTCCACAGTGAGTCGAGTGGTCAACGGGAAATACGTCCAGTGCGATTTCGGCGTTTACGAGCTCAAGTACTATTTCTCCGAGGGTCTCTCGACAGATAGTGGCGAGGAAATCTCCAACAAGGAGGTGAAGGCCATCATCGAGGAGATCATCGGAAACGAGAGCAAACTAAAGCCCCTTTCGGATCAGAGGATTGCGACTATGCTGGAGGCGAAGGGCTTCCAGATTGCCCGTCGCACGGTGACCAAGTACCGCGAGCAGCTCGGCGTGCCGGTGGCGAGACTCAGAAAGGAAATTGTCCTGTCCTGACAGAAAGGCCATGTCCGAATTAGAAAACTACTTCGACCGATTCCGAAGAAACGTTGTCGGATATGATCTGGAATTTCAGACTCCGTATGGGCGCAAGCCGCTGATCTACGCGGACTGGATCGCATCCGGACGTCTTTATGGGCCCATCGAGGAGAAGCTGACGCACAGCTTCGGGCCGTACGTTGGAAATACGCATTCCGAGTCCAGCGTCACTGGCACCTCGATGACCCGCGCGTATCACGAGGCCAGGGCAATCATAAAGCGGCATGTCAACGCCGGCCCGAATGATGTCATCATCGCTGCTGGAAGCGGCATGACCGGGGTGGTGAACAAATTCCAGCGCATCCTCGGCTTGCGTGTACCCGAGTTGATGCTGCCCCACGTTTCGATTCCGGAAGAGGCACGTCCGGTGATCTTCATTACGCACATGGAGCACCACTCCAACCACACCTCCTGGATAGAGACGGTAGCGGATGTGGAGTGGCTGGCGCCGTTGCCGAATGGTGAGTGCTGCCTGGAGACGCTGGATGCGGCGCTCAGGAAGTTCGGCGATCGCCCCAAAATCGGATCGTTCACGGCCTGCTCAAATGTGACGGGTGTAAGGACGCCCTACCACAAGATGGCCCGCATCATGCACGAACACGGTGGACTGTGTTTTGTGGACTTTGCTGCATCGGCCCCGTACGACCCGATAGACATGCATCCAGAGGATGAGATGGAGCGTCTGGACGCCATTTTCTTCTCGCCTCACAAATTCCTTGGAGGCCCGGGATCAACGGGCGTAATGGTATTCGACGCCTCTCTGGACAGGAACCGGGTCCCGGACAACTCGGGAGGCGGGACGGTCGACTGGACAAACCCTTGGGGCGAACACCAGTACATCGCCAATATTGAGGACCGCGAGGACGGAGGAACGCCAGCTTTTCTGCAGACCATTCGGGCGGCGCTTGCCGTCAAACTGAAGGAAGAAATTGGCTGCGATAAGATTCGCGCGCGCGAGGATGAACTACTCGAGCGGGCCTTCGAGGGCATGACCTCCATCCCTGGCTTGGTCATCCTGGCCGATCATCTTCGGGATCGTTTGGGCGTCATTTCATTCTATATGAAAGGCATCCACTACAATCTGATCGTGAAGCTGCTGAACGATCGGTATGGCGTCCAGGTGCGGGGAGGCTGCTCCTGTGCGGGAACGTATGGACACTACCTGCTCCACGTCGACCCTGATCATTCCCACCGCATCACTGACAGAATCAATTCTGGAGATCTGTCAGAGAAACCAGGCTGGGTAAGGCTCTCCTTGCACCCGACCATGACGGACGAGGAACTGGAGATCGTGCTTGAGGGACTCGCTGGAGTGGCAGAGAATGCCGAGGCCTGGAGCCAGGATTACAGGTATGATCCACAGACCAATGAATACGTTCATGCCAACGAGCAGCACCCGCCCGTAGAGGAGTGGTTTGCCATGGCGGGGCACCAGGTACCGATTTTGTAGAACGGGCTCCCAGAGTGAGACCCTTTCATTGTGATTCGCGGTGATCCGGCGTCCAATCGGGCGGACAGCTTTTCCGGCACGCGATATCGCCACGCCCTCGGACTCACCGGTGTTGCGGACTGTTTGGGCCGGTTCTCTATGACAAAGGCGCGTTCACGAGGCCCTTTCCCATAGCGACTTACGAGTCAGTCCAGTAAATATTCGAGGCTGAGTCTTTTTGGCACGGAGTTGGCATGTGAATGGTCAAGACACTTCACAGCTTCCAACCGGTATTTCCAATGGCTTCCGCAACCGTCTCAAATTCGAATTCTTCCCTCAACGTGATTTTCAACCTGTACATGCAGGGACAGATCACCGAAAGAGTCTGGCGGCGCACCATGCGTCTGATGGACTCCCAAAACGCAACCAAGCACGAGCGCGCTGCGCTGGCTCGGTACGTAGGTGATATGGCGACAGAGAACGGTGTCGGCCCTCGTTTCCTACCCAAGGTGCGGGAGATGAAGGAGACACTGGCACAAGTACGAAACGCATAATCGTCGAAGCAGGTTCTAAACACACTACCTCCTTCTGTGTGTACTTGAGTGTCCCGTAACGGTGGGTGATACGGGCGCCACTCTTCGACGTTGAGGCCGAGCGCTTTTGGAAGCAGTGCCCGGCCTCTCTCTTTTCCCCCAGCGTCCCTCAGGCGAAGTCTCGAGCTACCTCTGTCCCCAGCGGATGCTCTGCCGTGTCCGACGGACCGTCGGTGATTGCCGGAAAGTATTCCTCCGATACGGCTTCAAATAATGCTACCTGGCTCCCCATCCATCCAATGGTGACAAAGGAGCGGCAAAGCAGCACGAGTTGCTGCACGAGCCAGAGGACGACGCTGGCGCCCAGCCAGATCTCCAGGCCTGAAGGGAGAAGAATCAAGCACAGGCTGGGAATGAACCAGGCCGCGTAGATCAGATGCGTATTTAGACGGCCGTAGGCAAACCGTACGCCAAACCAGGCACTTCCGATAACGGACATGCCGCGGGCTACGAGACCTATTCGGGCGTAGTCCAGGATCATGTCTATCGCGGCCATTCCGGCTATCCAAACCGCGGGAACGGCCACGCCGATGGACCAGAAAAGAGCCACTTCCCCGGAAAAGGACATACCCAGCACGACCGCTGCCCCGAAAGAGAGCAGGGTCCAACCGCCGATCGGGACAAGAAAAAGCGCCGTTTGGGCCAATCCGCGCCAGAAAAAGGTCGAGACACCAGACCAGAACGGCCGGACGCCCCCGTCACGCAGCGTGTGGACAAGACCAACCCCCACAACGGTAGACCAGACCAAGAGAATCGGCACCATCAGGGCAAGAAGACCCGCCACCGCGGAGAGTAGTCCAACATTTTCTCCAAAGAAGTCGGCCAGCAGCACGGGATCGAGTCCCTCGGCCAGGTCCGGGCCAAATCCCGAGGCCCCGAAGGAGGCGTTAAATGCTGAACCGATCGGGTAGGCAATCAGGTACCCCAGAACCGCGGGTACGACAAAAAGGAGGACGGCCAGTCCAGAGTGCCGCCGGAGGGCTACGAGGCCGGCTCGAATGCTTCGTCCAAACATGGTGTTGCTGTCGATGGCCTAAAAAATGGCCGAGATGAGGAGAGCCAGCTGCTGAAAACGCGTCGCAAATTTTCGATGCTCGCGCGACCCGGGGCTATGGACAGCCAAGGAGCGCCGGTTGTTCAACCGCTTTGTCTCCAGCCAGAGGCCTCCCTCCGGATCCAGGTAGGCTTCCTTCAAACGGGACGGTCCAGTATGCGAAAACTCCCGCCAGTGGTCTTCTCCGCTCCACCGCATATCGTGGTGAGTGCCGTCCTCAAACTCCATTCGCAGGGTGGTGGGCATATATCCGTCATACACGCGCTCCACACGAACGGTGTGCAAGTAGGTAGCATCCAGTGAATCTGGGACACTTTGGTCCCGCGCCGACGATATGGTATCGATCCGGTAATCCAGGACCGCGGTTCCATAGACGTACTGGTCGAAGAACCAGTCCATGTCCTGCCCCGCCACCTCCTCCAATGTCTCCTGGAGGTCACGGGTGCTCGGATGTTTGAATCGCCAAGTGCTGTAGTACGTCCTCAGGAAGGTCCGCATGGTTTCCCAGCCCAAATAAGCGTCCAGCGTGTTCATGACCGTGGCGGGTTTGGAGTAGGAGTTCTTCCCGTAGTCGGACCCGAATTCGTACTCCCAGGAGCGGGTGAAGAGAGCCCCGCTAGAAGGATTCCGCTTCGTATAGCCGAGTCGCTGCAGGTTCCGGTCGCCTACCGGGAGGCCCGGCAAGTCCAGCGCAGAACCCGGGCCGTAGGCATCATCCATTATTTTGGATTCGACGTAGGAAGTCATGCCCTCGTCGAGCCAGGCTTCCTCGAACTCGTTTGATGCCAGGAGGCCGTAAAAGTACTGGTGGCCGAATTCGTGTATGGTTACAAGCTCCAGGAATCGGGCCCACTCCGGAATCATGTATACGGTGCCACAGGTGATCAACGTCGGGTACTCCATGCCGTTCGCACCACCGATTCCATCCACAAGCGTCAGGGAGGTGTACGGGTATTCACCGACCCATGCATCAAATCGCTCCAGCGCAGCGGTCGCGGCATCGAAATGCCGCCTCATTTGTCTTTCGCTGTCGTGTTCCGGACGAAGTAACAGTCGAATATTGACGTGTCGCCAGGTCTCTTCGTACACCTGGTAGCCTTCGTACGCGGTCCAGGCAAAGTCGTGGACATCATCGGCGAGGTACCGGATGGTCCGGGTGCCGTCTACCACTTGTTCCGATGCCCGGACTCCGCTGGCGCCCACCACGTAGGACTCCGGGACACGCATGGTTACATCGTACGTCCCGAAGTCCGCGTAGAACTCGGAATTGGCGTGGAACTGGTGCGCATTCCAGATCCCTTCCGAGGCATCGGCCGGTACATACCGTTGGCCGGGGACCTCATAGACAGCAATTTTCGGAAACCACTGGGCGACCATGAAGAACGGGTTACCATCGCTGTCTTCTGTGAACCCGGTCCTGGCGGTTATGCGAGGAAGTGAGCTTTCAAAGTCCACGTCCAGGGCGATAGTGGCACCGGGGGCCACGGGCTCGGCGAGCGTGACGGCCATCACAGTCCTGTCCCGGAGATTATTGTCGTCCGGCTGAATGAAACGCATGGAGCCCGTCAGATCGGTTGGCCCTCCTGAATAAGGGAGTGTCCCTGCAAGGTCTGCCGGGAGCTCGCCGGCAACCTGCATCCGCGTTACTTCGACCCCACCCCACCGGTCATCCCGCTCATCCGAAAAGCCTCGGTGCGCGCCGCCACTCTCGACCTGGAACGTTGAGCCTGGAGAAAACGCGTTCAGGTAGAGGTGAAACTGCAGTTCGTCCACGGGAACGTTGCCTGGGTTGCGCCAGGTCAGCCGCTGGGTTCCAGATACGGTGCGTTCGACCGGGTCGAGCGTAACGTCCATCCGGTACGACACCCGACGATCGGAGAGTGGCCGCTCGGAATTTGTGGTGGCTTGTCCACGGACGGTGCCTGCTGCCGTAGCGAGCAGGAGGAAGAGGAGGGCGATGCGGTAGAACATTTGTAGAGCGCTTCAATTCACGCTTCGAGCTTACGAACCACAGATCCGCGATACCCGAGGCAAACTCCGTGAAAGATCAAAACCATGGCGAGCCAATGTTGATCGATCTTTGTGACGTTGGCCCGCGCGACGGGTTTCAGTTTGAAGTCGTGCCCATCCCCACCCAGCTCAAGCTGGACACGATTCGCGACCTCATGTCGTCCGGAATCAGGCGTATCCAGGCGACGTCTTTTGTCCACCCTGGGCGCGTTCCACAGATGGCCGATGCCGAGGCACTGCTGGGAGAATTCCTACCGGAAGCGACGGCGGCGGGGGCGACCCTATCGGCACTCGCGCTGAACATGAGGGGCGTTGAGCGCGCGGCGGCGGCTGGCGTCCTCTGCCTGGATCTGTCCATCGCCCTGAACGAAACCCACGCCCGAGACAACGCCAATTCCACGGTTCGTGAGGGGATCAGGGACGTCGAGGCAATGATCCGGACGGCGCAGTCAGAAGGGATGCAGGTGCAACTCGGGCTACAGACGGTCTGGGGCTACAACGCGCCCGACGATACGCCCGAAGCCCTGATTCTGGAAGTCGTCCAACACTTTCGTGGGGCGGGTCTGGAGTCTCTATCCCTTGCAGATTCCACCGGCATGGCCGCTCCACCATCCATTCGAAGGATGCTGGACAATGTGCGCTCCGCCGACCCGGCAACGCCCATTGTCCTCCACCTTCACGACACGCGCGGCCTGGGACTCGCAAACATCGCCTGCGCCCTGGATTGGGGCGTGCGGCGGTTTGATACCTCCTTCGGGGGTCTGGGTGGCTGCCCGTTTATTCCGGGAGCCACGGGGAACGTGGCTACCGAAGACGTTTCTTACCTGGCGAACCGTCTCGGCTACCGAACCGATATAGATGTGGCGAAAGTAGCAGCGTTGTCTCGGCGCATTGAGGCACACGTCGGGCACCCGCTTTCGGGGCGAAATTACAAGTTGCTGTCGCCGCTCAGCTCTGGTCCCGGTAGGCCTCGATAGGCGGGCAGGTACAGATGAGTGTCCTGTCACCCTGAGCGTCATTCACGCGCCTGACCGAGGGCCAGAACTTGTGTTGCCGAGTCCAGGGGGCCGGAAAAGCAGCCTTCTCGCGAGAGTAAGGCATGTCCCAAGCATCAGAAAGGACCAGTTGAGCCGGGTGTGGTGCCTGATTCAGGACGTTTCGCTCGGGGTCTGCAATCCCTAACTCGACCTCTTGGATCTCGGATCGAATCAAGATCATTGCCTCACAAAAACGATCGAGCTCGGCCTTGGACTCGCTCTCCGTGGGTTCCACCATGACGGTCCCAACCACGGGCCATGACATGGTCGGCGCATGGAATCCGTAGTCCATGAGGCGTTTTGCCACGTCAACCTCCGTCAGGGAGGTGTTCTGCCGAAGATGCCTGAGATCGAGAATAAACTCGTGCGCCACGCGTCCCGATGCGCCTGTAAAGAGCACGTCGTAATAGCCGAGGAGACGTTTGGCCATGTAGTTGGCGTTGAGGATGGCCGTCTGCGACGATTTCTTGAGGCCGTCCGGTCCCAACATGGCGATGTACGCCCATGAAATGACCAGCACGCCAGCACTCCCGAACGGCGCGGAAGACACGGGACCGATGGCCTGACTGCCGCCCGTCCGAATAAGCGGGTGCCCTGGCAGAAACGGGGCCAGATGGGGAGCGGCGCAGATGGGCCCGATCCCGGGTCCGCCACCGCCATGGGGGATGGCAAAGGTCTTATGGAGGTTCAGATGGCAGACGTCAGCCCCGAAGTCGCCAGGCCGGCAGAGACCAACCTGTGCATTCATATTGGCACCGTCCATGTATACCATGCCGCCGCGCGAATGGACTATACCGCAGATCCCTCGGATCCCCTCCTCAAACACCCCGTGCGTAGAGGGATAGGTGATCATGAGAGCGGCCAGGCGGTCGGCGTGCAGGTCCGCCTTGGCTGTCAGATCATCGACGTCCACGTTGCCATGGTTATCGCAATCCACCACAATCACTCGCATGCCGGCCAAGACGGCGCTCGCCGGATTCGTTCCGTGCGCCGAACTGGGGATCAGGCATACGTCCCTGGCCGCATCGTCCCTGGACGCGTGATAGGCCCTGATGGTGAGGAGCCCCGCGTACTCGCCCGCGGCGCCACTATTGGGCTGCAGGGATACGTGTGGGAGGCCCGTTATTTCGCCGAGCCAGTCTTCCAGATCCGAGATGATCTTGCTATAGCCCGGGACCTGGTCTGAGGGAGCGAACGGATGAATGCCGTTCAGCGACGCCCAGGTGATGGGCATCAGCTCTGCCGTGGCATTGAGCTTCATGGTGCACGACCCGAGCGGGATCATGCTCGTGGTCAATGAGAGGTCTTTCGAGGACAACCGCTGCATGTAGCGCAGCATGTCCGTTTCGGAATGCACCGTATTAAAAACGGGGTGCTCCAGATAGGTAGTAGCGCGGCCCATCGCCCCGTCGTACCCCGGATTGAGCGCATCTATTGCTGCGTCCAGTGAAACTGCGCTTCCGGCAAGGACCTGGGCGAGGTCCAGCAGATCGGCCTCTGAGGTGGCTTCGTCTATCGAGATGCCAATGGATCCGTCCGCAAAGCTTCGGAGGTTCAAGCGGGAAGTGGAGGCACGCTCCAGCACTGCGTCCGTGTCCGCGACATCCAGCCTGAGCGTGTCGAAGAAGTCGCTGTGGCGTACCGAGACTCCGTTGGCCGCGAGCGTTGCCGCGAGAACCCGGGTCATGTTGTGAACACGACCGGCAATGTTGCGCAACCCGTCCGGTCCGTGGTAGACCGCGTACATGCTGGCCGTCACGGCAAGAAGGACCTGAGCCGTGCATATGTTGGAAGTGGCCTTGTCCCGCCTGATGTGCTGCTCGCGGGTCTGGAGTGCCATTCGAAGCGCTGGCTTTCCGTCGGAGTCCACGGTCACACCGATGATCCGGCCAGGAACCGCTCTCTTGAAGCTGCCATGCGTCGCAAAAAATGCCGCGTGAGGTCCGCCGAAGCCCATCGGCACGCCGAATCGCTGGCTGGTGCCAACTACTACATCGGCGCCCCACGCGCCCGGAGCCTCCAGAATCAGCAACGAGAGCAGATCGGCCGCAACGACAACGTGGCCTCGCCCCGCATGTACGGACTCGCACAGGCCTCGAAAGTCCACGACCTGCCCGTCTGATCCGGGGTACTGCACCAGAATTCCGAAAGTGCTGTCGTCCATCTGGAACGCTTCGTGCGCCCCCACTACAACCCGAATGCCCAGCGGCTCTGCGCGCATCCGCACCACCTCGATGGTCTGCGGGTGGCAGTTGGAATCGACGAAAAAGACGTCTCGACCGGAGCTCTTTCGGTGAAGCATCGTCATCGCTTCCGCTGCCGCCGTTCCCTCGTCCAGCAGGGACGCGTTAGCGATCTCGAGGCCCGTCAGGTCCGTGACGAGCGTCTGGAAGTTCAGCAGCGCCTCGAGGCGACCCTGGGCAATTTCGGCCTGGTAAGGCGTGTATTGTGTGTACCAGGCCGGACTCTCCAGAATCCCCCGCTGAATCACTGGGGGCGTAAGCGTTCCGTAGTACCCCATCCCGACGAAGGATCGGAATCGCTGATTCGTAGACGCAATCTGGCCGATGTGTGCCAGGAGCTCATGCTCGGTCAGCGCGGGAGGCAGTTCCAGCTCGCGTTCAAGCCGGATGGAAGCAGGAATCGTCTGGGCGACCAACTCGTCCAGGCTGGCCACTCCGAGGAGGCCCAGCATATCCTGAATGTCGCTATCAGAGGGACCAATATGCCGATCGGCAAAGCGGTCAGTTGGGTTGAGATCGACGGCCATCAGACTTTCAGTTTGTCCGGTCTTTGATTGGGCCTTGGAGGTAGAGTACCTCCAAGGCTAGCGCAAACTCCACAGTGGGCGCGGGGAGCCGTCTGCCTTGTTCAGTTTTTGTGGAAAGCGTCTTCAGATTCGTCCGGGTTTGAGGCTCGAAGCATTTCGAGCGCTTCCGCGGCGGCATGCTGTTCGGCCTGTTTCTTACTGCCCGCCACGCCCGCACCCACTGGCTCTCCGCGTACCACCACGTCCACCGTGAACGTCCTCTTGTGGCTTGGGCCTGTCGCCGTCCGGACGCGGTATATCGGCTGTACCCAACCCCGCGCCTGAGCGAACTCCAGGAGAAGGCTCTTCGGATTGTCTTCGAGCCGCATCAACTCGTCCAGATCGAGTTTTGCCAGCATGTTGTCGATCACAAAGGATCGGGCTGCCTCTGTGCCCTGATCCAGATAAACGGCGCCGATGAGAGCTTCGAAAGCGTCGGCCATGACGCTGGTGAACTTCTGAGTCTGCCCCTGTTGCCTGAGGTTGTCAGAAATCAGTATCAGTTTGTCGATCCCCAAGGACCGAGCGTGCAGGGCCAGGGCGTTCCCGTTTACAAGTTTGGAACGAAGCCTGGTGAGGAAGCCCTCGTCTTCGCTCGGATAAAGTTTGAAGAGATGATCGGCGGTCACAAACCCGAGAATCGCGTCTCCCAAATACTCCAGCCGCTCGTTGGAATCCACGGCAGTACCGATTCGGCCCCGGACCAGGGAACGATGCCGCATGGCCTCGATATAGAAATCCAGATTCGTAACCGGAAGTCCGGTGACTGCGGCAAAGTCATCCTCGGTCAGTCGGAGTGCCGCCTCCGCGACCTCGTCAACTTCCGGTTCGGCAGGTGGAGTCCCCTCGAACAACCGTCGTATGTGTCCCCACAAACTCAAGGGGAGGCCGGTCGGACGAACTCATATACGGCTCGTGTTATTCGGCTGCCGATTGATGAACTGATGGCATCGTCCGGGATGCCTTCCACAAGGATGACCAGCGTGAATGGCGCCCCGCGGTCAGGGAAAATGATTGCGGCGTCGTGATGGATTTCCGTTATCTGGCCAGTCTTGTGGGCTACCCGCGTGTCTGGTGGAAGCCCGGCTGGAATCATCTCGCCGAACTGCTGGCGCGCCAGAACCTCAATCATTGCCGCGTCCTCGGAAGGGCCAACCGCGCGGCCCTCAGCCAGGGCGGACATCAGCACCGCCAGATCCGCCGAAGTAGTCCTGTTTGATAATCCAAGCTCGAAAGCCTTGAGGTCCTCGACACCTCGCAAGGTTCGCATTTTCGTCGTTCCGATGCGTTCGCTGGTAGCCTGCACCGAATCCGCGCTGACCAAGTCAATGAGGATATTTGTCGCCAGATTGGAGGAGACGACAATCATGTTCTCCACGAGCTGTCGGATTTCCATTTTGGAACCCAACTTCAGGTAGATGGCATCGTCCGAGTCATCGCCGATGGCGTACAGAGAACCGTCAACAATGGACCGGAACTGGTTGCGGAGAACCAGAGAATCGCCCAAAGAAAAATCGCCACGGCTGGCTCGGCGGAAGACCTCCATCATGACCGGGACTTTCATTGTGCTCGCGGCGTGAAAAAGACGATCTCCGTTGCGATCGAAGTTCACTCCACTCGCGCCGTCTCGGACGGAGACGGCCACGATCGCGTCAGGCTGCGTGGCCACGATCTCGTTGATTTGCGCCTGAAGAGCCGATGTATCCACCTGGCTGTTACATCCCTGAATGGACGCCAGAGTCGCCATGCAAACGAGGAGGATAGATGCTTTCATCCTTGGGGACGGACAGCTGGATCCAGCGAATCCTGGAATCGAGCGAATGGAAGGTAAGGCCTCGATTGCCAGCTCAGAAGCGGAAGGCATTTCGGCGGCACTATTCGAGAGGGTCTCCTTTACCGTCCCGGGAGGGATGGGTCCTTCGAAGATCTCGATACGGCAAGACTACCGCCGATGCGATGTTGGCGAGATGAGAGCTGACACGTCCCATCATTCGCACACCCAGAGCAAGCACAACGGCCATGTTGGAGGACAACGAATCGCTGGATGCCAGTTCCCGGAGCTTTTGGTTTACATGGGTCTTTAGCACTTCATGTCGGGCCAGGACCTCTTCCGCATGCGTGACGGCGTCGCCCCCTTCGAAACTGCGGCGGGTGAGGACAAACATGGCAGAAACGCGGTCCCTAATCTCCCGGAGATCCGGGATTTCACTGCCAAACCGAGGCTTAGCTGCAAGATCGGCCACCTGTGATATGGTCTTTGCCAGGTCTCCAATGCGTTCGGCCTCATGGACAATGCCCAGTAGTTTCAGCATGTCCACGGGTTCGTATTCACCGCGAACCCCGATGTTGTCCAGAATGACCTCCCGGAGATGTGTTTCACGGGCATTTATGCCCCGATCAACAGCTTCAAGGTCCATTTCCAGGATTTCGTTATCCAGGAGCCGGGCCGTAGCCGCGGAGAACATTTCGTCTCCCAGCCTGAGCATGACCTGAAGGTCATCAAAAGCCTCCCGAACGTCGGGCCGGTCTGCGGTGAGCCAGTCAAAAAGAGCCATGCGCTTCTACCTCCCGCCAGAGGCCAAAAGGTGGGCTACAGCCCGGACGCTGGCCTCCACATCGCTGAATGCCAGGACGGTTGCCCGGGGTTTCGGGAGGTCTCTTGCGGAGTCAGGACTTCCCAGGCAACACACTGCGGTTTCGGCGTTCTCGATCACTTTCCGGGCGAATTCAATTTGGCGGGGCAGGAGTCCGAATTTGTGCCAGGCCGCGGGCTTCACCACAAGTGCCAGCACGCAGCGCCCGCTGGTCACGATGCGTTTGGTCAAGTCCTGGTACGCTTCCTCGGTGGTGTCGGGGCCAACAGAATATACCTCAAACTGGTCCGAGGCGGCGTCAAAAAGGGCGGCGGAATCCGCGCGCGTCGGATCGGGGTAATCGGTGTGGGGTCGAACTACGACAAGCGGAACCGGACCTGGGCCGGCCAGGACTCCATCCAGGTCGCCCGCTACCTGGACCGCGGCCGTGGCCACCTTGGCGGCCAGCGCCCGACCGTCACCGACGGGCCCCGGCGCGAGCCCAAAGACCTTGGACTTCATCGCCCAGATTCTCTCAAAGGCTTCCTGGATCAATTCTTCCTTCATGGAGCCGTCCGCTACGGCCTCAAGGAGAGCGGAGAGGGCGAGGGCCGGGTGAGATATGTCCAGAAGCACATCGACCCCTGCCTGGACCAATTTGTGGGCTCTGGCGCTTACCGCTTCGCCTGCGGCCCCCATCAGGAGACTGTCTGAAACGACAACCCCTCGAAAGCCCATTTCGTCGCGAAGGAGATCCCGGAGGATCATGGGCGAAAACGTGGCCGGGACACACGATGGGTCCAGCGCGGGGTAGGCGACGTGGGCCGTCATCACCGAGTCAACCCCTGCCGCGATCGCGGCTCGAAATGGGGCGAGTTCCAGGCTTCGGAGCACCCTGGCGGACCTGCTGACCATGGGGAGGGCGTCGTGTGAATCGGTGTCGGTGTCACCGTGCCCGGGGAAGTGCTTGGCCGTGCTCAATGCACCACCTTCAAGGCAGCCCTGCACAAACGCAACCGTCAAATCCACACACTCATCCGGGTCCGAACCAAATGCGCGGGTGGAAATGATGGGATTGAGCGGGTTTGAATGGATGTCTGCCACCGGCCCGAAGATCCAGTGGACGCCCGCATGGCGGGCCTCGGCGGCCGTCTGGCAGGCGGCGTCGTTCACCATTTGCCGTCGGTCAGACCCGGCATGGCCAAAAGCCATAGCGTGAGGAAAGACGACGCCTCCGGACAACTGCTGGCCGGCGCCACGTTCCAGGTCAGACGCTATGAGAAGGGGCGTTTTCGAGATGTCCTGAAGCGAAGCGAGTGCGGCAGGACTGCTCTCCATGGAGCCCCTGAACAACACAAACCCGCCGACAGGGACCTCCTCGAGCAGCCTCTCGGCTCTCTGCAGGTCATCGGCCACGGAGACTGCCGGCGGCATATTCGAACCCAGCCTCGGCACGATCAATTGCGCGGCCCGTTCGCGAAGAGTATCGGGTTTTGTCAAACCGCGCATCAACGGCTCGGTCTGGCTTCAGGCAGGGCCGTGTACAGGCTATTCTCGGCGATATACTGCCGAACATGTGGTCCCAGAAGGCCCGCTACGGCCTGGCCAGTCTTCAACCTGTTCCGGATGTCTGAGGATGAGATGTCCATACGTGGGGCGTTTATCCAGAGGACATCAGTGCCCTGAAGCCCTTCCGGGACCGCCTTCTCAGTGGTAGGTCGAGGATAGACGGCAACCGTGCATAATTCCCGGATCTCGGCCGGCCGTCTCCAGTCCGAAAAGCCATCCCAGCTGTCCTGGCCAATGACCAGGAAGAGTTTTGCCTCCGTATAACGCTCGGCAAGGAGGCGAACGGTCTCAACCGTGTAGGACGGCGGCGGGCGCTCAATCTCCAGGTCTGAGACCACAAAGGACGGATGATCCGCCGTCGCCAAACGCGTCATCGCCAGCCGGTGACGGGCGTCCACGTCGTGGTTGCCGTTCTTGAAGGGAGACCTTCTTGCCGGCATCCAGATCAGAAGGTCCAGATGCAGAACTTCTACCGCCTGCTCGGCCACAATGCGATGGCCTGCATGAGGAGGGTTGAAGGTGCCCCCGAACAGTCCGACACGCATGACATTTCCCGCAGGTTGGAATGGAGCCCGGCCGAAGTCCGAGCCACGGTCTGCCTACTCTTGCTCTTGCACGGACTCCAGATCCTGCAGCCGCTGAGAGGCGTCCAGATACGCCGCCTCGGCCTCCTTGATCAGAGGACTGTCAGGGAAAATCTGGAGTAGCCGATCATAAACCTCAATAGCTGAGCGAAGGCGCTCTGGACGCCTGTGGATCACGCTCCGATCTGCATACTCGATGTATGCTTTTGCGGCGGCAACGAGTGCGTCATCAGCCCACTCGGTATCGTAGTAGTCGTCAAACACCGACACGAACGTCAAGGCCGCAGCTTCCTGGTAACCCCGCACCTGGTACTCAAAGCCGGCGTAGTACCGCTTCTGAGCCAATTTTCCCCTGAGCTCCTGGATCCGTTCCTGGCCCTCAAAAAACAGTGGATGGCTGGGGTACCGCGTCATGAACAGCTCGAACTGCGTGATGGCGCGCTCCGTATCTGTTTGATCCAGTGCCCATGCCGGTGACCTGTCGAAGTACGTCATGGCCAGCTCGTAGGCGGCATCCGGGACTCTGGGGTCCGCCCGGTAGATCTGGGTAAACCGGGTAAATTCGTTGGCGGCCAGCAGATAATCCTTGTTGGACCGGTAGGCCCTGGCCAGAGAAAGCTGCGCGTCGGCGGCCCACTCGTGCGTGCGACCAAAGTCGAATACGCCCTGGAAAAACTCGGCGGCTCTTTCGAAGTCGCGGGCCTCAACGCGCGTAACGCCCTTGTTGTAGGCGTCTTCGGGGCCATCGTACGACAGGCGGCCGGACCCGGCACACCCGGTTACGGCAAGCAGGGCAACGATAGGGATGATTCTTCGGATCATCAGGAGTCTTCGGGAATGGTGGCGAGTGCCGGGGAGTCAGGAACGCTGGCGCCCGCGGGATTAGTACGCGCGAGGTCCGACAAAAATCGGGTACAGCAACACAATCGTACCCCGACCTCTGTGGGGCAGTTCCTTGCGGTCCGGCAGGAGGGAGGCCTACCTCATAAGTTCGAGGTTGCCGTCTCTGTAGCGGTGATAGAACATCTGTTGGTTCACCTGTTGCCCCCCGAAGAAGGTCCTGACTCCAATTCCCTCGAAAGGGGGCGCAGACAACATGATATCCCGGAGCTCTGTGACCCCGCCCGGTCGAAGGAGGTCGATCAGGTATCGGGTGAGATCAAACCCGACAACTCCGAGACGGTCGGGGTCAACGCCCGTCAGAGACCGATATCGTCTCGTGAAGGCCTGGGCCCGGTCACTCTGGCGATCAAAGAAAAAATCGTTCGAGTAGGTAACCCTGTATCGCGAGGCCTGGGCCCGGATCGGGAGATCGTGCCACTCGGCATTGCCCAGTATCCTGAGACCAGACCCCAGCCCTCCGGCGCCAGTGCCCAGCACTCCATCGAGGCTACTCAAAAGGGCGCCCGCCAACCGATCCGCTCCGGCCCCGGAAACCGGCGTGTAAATGGCATCGAGTCCGCGCAGGCTGTCTGCATCCAGCGTACTCCCCAGTCGGAACCACTCCGTCGCGGTTGGGAGGATATTGACAAAGCGGACGGTAGCACCCAGGAGTTCGGCCTCGTCGGCGAAGGCGCGCCCCATCTCCTCGGAGATTCCGCCATCATCCGCCTCTGCTATGACCGCAAGCTCGTTCAACCTGAGCGCGTTCACCGCAAACCTGGCCATGAGACGGCCCCTCATGGGGATAGTTGGGTTGGCCTGAAAAACGAACGACCGACCGGCTGTGACCTGCGGATCTGTAGCAAGTGGCGCCACGAAGACGACTCCGTGGGCCTCAGCCGCCGCCGCGGCGACACGCGCCTGGTCGCTGAATAGCCCCCCGAAAATCGCTATGGCCCCCTCTTCAACAACGGCGTCTACCGCGCCCCTCGGTCCCAAGAGGGCGATATCGCGAAAGACGAGCCTGACGGGTCTCGCATTCTCTGTCATGTTATGCGCTTCGACCGCAAGCCGCACCCCGTTAAACACGGCCTGGGAGGAAGAAGCCTCATCGCCACTCAGGGAAAGGATGATTCCGAGCGTTACCGGACTATTGTCCTTGGCACTGAGCGCGTCTTTGGCCAGTCGCAGGGAACGCTCTGCCTCGGCGACGAACCGGCTGGAGGGGTACAGCCCCAGGAAGGCCTCAAAGGCGCTGACCGACTTTCCAAAAGCGCCCACGCGATACAGGGAACGGGCCTCCATGAAGGCCGCGGCCGTGGTGTACCGATGTAATCCGAAGGACTGCGCAACACGGGAGAACTGACCGGCAGCCTCCGTATAGTTACCTGCTTCAAACAGCTGCACCGCACGATCGAACAGCGTATCCGCTTCGGCAATTTCAGCGATCCGTGAATCGGGCGCCTGCGCCTTCACCCACGGGGTGGCGAACGGTGTCAGTAGAAGGACGCAAAAACACACTCCCGCGAACGTGCGACTTATGGGCCGGATTACTCCCATTCAATTGTGGCCGGAGGTTTTGAACTGATGTCGTATACACATCGATTGATGCCCCGGACTTCGTTTACGATTCGATTCGACACATGGGCTAGGAAGTCGTACGGGAGTTTGGACCAGTCCGCGGTCATGCCGTCCACGCTGGAGACAGCCCGCAGAGCGCAAACGTTTTCGTACGTCCGCTCATCGCCCATGACGCCTACCGTCTGGACCGGCAGCAAGACGGCAAAAGCTTGCCAGACATCGTCGTAGAGCTGGAAGTTGCGAAGCTCTTGGATGAAGATGGCGTCGGCTTCCTGGAGGATTGCCACATCATCTCTGGTCACCGGGCCAAGAATCCTGATTCCAAGACCGGGGCCGGGGAAGGGGTGTCTGCCGACAATGGACTGCGGCACCTCGAGAAGCCGTCCGATTACGCGAACTTCATCCTTGAACAACTCCCGGAAAGGCTCCAGAATTTCGAAGTCCATGTCGTCGGGCAGCCCTCCGACATTGTGGTGACTCTTGATGGTTGCCGAAGGGCCCTTGAAGGACACACTCTCAATAACGTCCGGGTACAGAGTCCCCTGGGCAAGGAAGCGTGGTCTGCGCCCAATGCGGGCTACCACGGAGTCTGTCGCGGAGTCGAACACCTCGACAAAGGTGTTGCCGATAATGTGACGCTTTCGTTCCGGGTCGGAAACGCCCTCAAGCCGGTCCAGAAAGAGGTCGGAGGCGTCCACAGCCTCAAGCCGAATGTGGTAATGGTCCCGAAACGTCTCCTGGACCTGCTCCCACTCGCCACGGCGGAGAAGTCCGTTGTTGACGAAAATGCACGTGAGTTGGTCGCCAATGGCCCGATGGAGAAGCACCGCGGCGACGGAGGAATCCACCCCACCGGATAGACCGAGGATGACGTGCTCGTCTCCCACCGTAGCCCGGATTTCTTCGGTCTTCTCATCGATGAAAGAGGCCGGAGACCAGTCGCCCAAGCACCCGCACACACCGTGGGTGAAGTTCTGAATGACGGTCTTGCCGTGATCCGTATGGAACACCTCCGGGTGAAACTGAACGCCGTAATGCGGGGTGCCCTCAATCTGGATGGCGGCAATCGGCGCATTCTCGGTCTTGGCGATGACCCGGTAGTTGGACGGGAGGTCAATGAGGTGGTCCCCGTGACTCATCCAGACAACTGTGTCCTCGGGAAGACCGGCGAGCAAGGTCGCTTCATCGATCACTTTCAACCGGGCCCGGCCAAACTCGCGGCGATCGGCCCGGGCCACGTGGCCCCCCGCCGAGTGCGCCATGGCCTGCAGGCCATAGCAAATCCCAAGGACAGGAACCGCCCCGTTTGGTCCCTCAAGACTCAAAATGACTGGGTCAAGTTGCGGAGCACCGTCGTCATAGACTGACGAGGGGCCACCCGACAGAATGATACCGGAGGGCTGCATCGCAGCGATTTCCGCGGTCGGTGTAGTGCACGCGTAGATCTCCGAGTACACGCCAGACTCGCGAACCCGGCGCGCAATCAGTTGGGTAAACTGGGAGCCAAAATCAAGAATTATGATCCGCTGATGCATGCGTTAACCAGCCATTTCCGAGTATTGCTCGGCAGAAAGAAGCCCATCAAGTTCCGCCGAATCACTCACACTGACCTTGATCATCCATCCTTCGCCATATGGATCGTCATTCACAAGTTCAGGTGCGTCCTCGAGGGCCCCGTTAAACTCGAGCACCTCGCCGGTGAGCGGCATGAACAGTTCCGAAACGGTCTTGACAGCCTCTACGGTTCCAAAAACGTCATCCTTGGCCACCTCGGTTCCGACCGTGTCAATATCAACGAATACAATGTCGCCCAACTCGCCCTGGGCGAAGTCGGTGATGCCGATGGTCGCTGTGGACCCATCGTCCGAGATGCGAATCCACTCGTGATCTTTGGTATAGCGAAGCTCCGCCGGGAAGTCCATCGTCGAGTACGGGTTTTACGAGCAATAAAAGGAAGAGTCACGTCTGTACCTGAACAGACGTCTGGAGGATCCGCTAGGCCGGCTTCAGGGTGAAGCTATCCAGGAAACTGGTGTCAAAATCCCCAGACTTGAAGCGCTCATCCCGGAGCAGTTGGCTATGAAATGGAATCGTGGTGTGCACACCCTCAATTACAAATTCGTCCAGCGCGCGCAGCATCTTCTGAATGGCCAGATCGCGCGTGCGAGCCCTGACAATCAGCTTGGCTATCAAGGAGTCGTAGTGCGGAGGGATTACGTACCCCGCGTACACGTGTGTGTCCACGCGGACACCATGTCCACCGGGCGGGTGAAACGTGGTGATCTTACCCGGAGAGGGAGAGAACCCTTTGAAAGGGTTCTCAGCATTGATCCTGCACTCGATGGCATGTCCCTCGAGCTTGCGAGATTCAGAGGCAATCCCCTCTCCCATTGCAATCCGAAGCTGATACTCGATCAGGTCGCAGTCCGTGACCTCTTCGGTCACCGGATGCTCCACCTGGATGCGGGTGTTCATCTCCATGAAGTAGAAATTCCGGTCTGCGTCAACCAGAAACTCCACGGTACCGGCTCCCTCGTACAACACCGACTCTGCACCGCGGATGGCGGCATCACCCATGCGTTGGCGCAGGTCTTCGTCCAAAATCGGGGAGGGCGACTCTTCCAGCAGCTTCTGGTGCCTCCTCTGAATGGAGCACTCGCGTTCCCCAAAGTGAATGACTTTACCACGGCCGTCTCCCAACACCTGGATCTCAACGTGTCGTGGCCGTGTCACAAACTTCTCGACGTAAACCTCGCCGTTGCCAAAGGCAGCCTCGGCCTCATTGGACGCCATGGCAAAAGCGGCCTCGAATTGAGCTGGGGAGGCTACCATGCGCATCCCTCGTCCGCCACCGCCGGCACTTGCCTTTACGATTACGGGGTACCCCATCTCATCGGCAATGCGCCTGCCTTCCGCCGCAGTGGCCACGACGCCATCGGAGCCGGGCACGACCGGGATGCCTGCAGCCCGCATGGTATCCTTCGCCAGGCTCTTGTCCCCCATCAGCCGGATGGTCTGCGGCGACGGACCGATAAACTTGATATGGTGGTCTTCGCAGATGGCGCTGAAGTCCGCGTTTTCGGCCAGGAAGCCGTAACCCGGATGAATGGCATCCGCGCCAGTCACCTCGGCGGCGGCCAATATCCGTTCGAAGCGGAGGTAGCTGTCCCTGGACGCCGGAGGTCCTATACACACGGCCTCGTCTGCGAAACGGACGTGCAGGGAATCCCTGTCAGCCGTGGAGTACACGGCGACGGTCTTGATACCCATTTCGTGGCACGTCCTGATGATTCGGAGAGCTATTTCTCCCCGGTTCGCAATCAGGACCTTCTTGAACGATCTACCCATGTAGGCTAGTCAGCCTCAGCTGGGATCAATGAGAAACAGGGGCTGGTCAAATTCAACAGGCTGCGCATTCTCGACCAGAATTTCCGTGATCGTGCCTGCCTGTTCGCACTCTATCTCGTTCATGAGCTTCATGGCCTCGATGATGCAGAGGACATCGCCGGGCTTGACCCTGTCTCCCACGGAGACATAAGAGTCCTGGTCTGGCGACGGCGAACCGTAAAAGGTGCCGACAATGGGCGCGCGAATGGGCTCTCCCGACGCGTCGGGCTCCGCTGGAGCGGCTACGGCGGGCGCCGGTATCACGGCTCCTGGACTAGCCTCGGGCATGACCATGTGCTGCGGGGCAGCCATCATGTAGGGATACGGAGATGGGGCCTGCGCCGCCGCGGGTGGTGCAGTTGTTCGAACGACCAGTTTGAAGTCCTCATCGTGAATTTCCACTTCGGAGACCCCGCTATCAGCGATGATCTGCAGAAGCTCCCGAATGCGATCGATATCCATCAGAGGTAGGTGTTAGCGCCGATCAGGCTGTAGAAACACGGGTAAGGTAATCTCCCTTTTCCGTGTTGACCCTGATCGTGTCGCCTTCGTTGATGAACAGTGGTACATAGACCACCGCTCCGCTTTCGAGTGTGGCGGGTTTCGTAGCGCCGGTTGCCGTATCCCCTTTCAGACCGGGGTCCGTTTGGGTAACAACCAACTCCACGGTGCTTGGAATCTCAATATTGAGGGCCTGTTCGGTTTCCGCATGGAAGAGGATCTCAAGAGTCCCGCCTTCCTTGATGAACTGGCGACCCGTAACCCTCTCTTCCGGAAGGGACAGCTGCTCGTAGTCCTCCAGATTCATAAAGTGGAGACCCAAATCATCCTGATACAGGTATTGATAGGTCCGGCGCTCGATTCTGGCGGTATCAAACTTTTCTCCCGCCCGGAATGTGTTGTCCACAATCTTGCCGCTCCGCACATTTCGGAGCTTGGAACGCACGAACGCACCGCCCTTGCCCGGCTTTACGTGCATGAACTCAATGACGGACCAGAGGTCACCGTTCCATATAAGAGTTAGTCCGTTTCTGAAGTCGCTCGTGTCCGCCATTCAGCCTTGAATTAATTCGCGCAAAGGCGTCAAAGTTAGCCTGTCTTGGCCCTGTTAGTCAATTCGAGAAGACCCTAGTGTCTGAATTCGCGGACAAGAGCGTCAATCTCCCCGTCGGACAGGCCGCCGGAATCGGTGCCACTCGGCGCTGCCGGGGAAACGGCCGGGGCTTGAATGGGGGTGGCGACGGGGGGGCTTCCAGCTCTGGCTCGCAGCCTCTCCTCAATTTCGGAAATCCAGCTGCCGCCCTCTCGGGACTTGGCAGCCAGCGGTTTTGCCCCGCTGTCACCCGCCGTTTGAGGGGACCGTGATTTGGCCCCGGTAACCCGCGCCTCGGCCGCATATCTGGTGTTTACGGGGGCCGTCTCAAACGCCACGCGCTTGATGTTCAGCAGATGGAGCGGTGAGATGTTGTCACTCGTAATGGAACCCCCAATGGTGCCCGGCCCAAGCGTCATCGCAGGGAAGAGCATGGTCGAATACCCGACCGAGCCCAACGCAGCCACAGAGTTGACAACGATTCGCATCGCGGGCTTCTGGAGTGCAAAAGCTTCGATCACACGATCGCTTGTGGCGTGGAGAGCCAGCGTATGCCCCATGCCGCCGTAGCTGAGGACTTCCATGCACCGTTCACATCCCGCCTCCCAACCGTCTACCGTGTACAGCGTCAAAATGGGCGAAAGTGTCTCTCGGGAGAGCGGGTCTCCTACGCCGACCACGGTCGATTCTGCAATGAGCGCGAGCGTCCCCCTGGGCACACGAAAGCCGGCCATCTGCGCGATGACTTCCGGCGATTTGCCAACCTGCTCAAGGTTGAGCTTGCCGTCCACGACCACCGCTCGCTCAAGTTTTGGTCGCTCGTCTGTCGTAACCAGGTGAGCGCCGGCGGCTAGCAGTCCCTCCAGGAGCGCTTTCTTCACCGGGAGGTCGCACACAATGCTCCGCTCCGTGGAGCACAGCGTTCCCCAGTCAAAACTGGCGCCATAGACCAGGTCTTTGGCCGCCTTGGCCACATCGGCACTTCGGTCCACATAGACCGGTACGTTTCCTGAGCCAACACCATACGCCGGCTTGCCTTTGGAATACGCGGCCTTGACCATCGCAGAGCCACCGGTGGCAAGGATGAGATCAACTTCCTTGTCCTCCAGCAGCGCCTGGGTTCCAGCCAGGCTGACCTCGGACATGCAGGCGAAGAGACCCTGTGGCGCCCCGGCCTTATAAGCTGCCTCCGCGACTACGCCAAGAGCCTCGGCCGTCGAGCGTTTGGCCCGCGGGTGAGGGCTCATGACCACGGCGCACCGGGCCTTGGCCGCGATGATCGCCTTATACATAGCCGTGGACGTGGGGTTGGTAGAGGGGATCAGGGCTGCCACAACTCCCATCGGTGTGGCGACCTCCCAAATGCTGTCGTTTTCCAGCTTCCGAATGATCCCGACCGTCCGCATCCCTGCCATCCGCTCAAGAAGCATGGTGGTGGCAAACAGGTTCTTTTCCCGCTTGCTTTCGGCGCGTCCAAATCCCGTCTCTTCATGCGCCATCCGACCCAGCCGGTCCGCCTGCTTGGCACCCGCGCGCGCCATGGCGTCAACAATACGGTCTACCTGGGCCTGATCAAGCTTCTTGGCCTCGTGTTGTGCCTTTCGGGCGGCCCGAAGCAGCTCCCGAGCTTCCTGAATAGATCGAAGGTCAGCGTCCATGGTAGGAATATGACGGCTTCCAGCGGAGCAAGCAAGTGAATCGGTATCGGAAAGTGGGCTGGGCACTATTCCCGGCATTTTTATCGTACTCCCATCCATAGGGGCCCCGCTTCCACTTGGAGGGCCCTGGTCGACGCGCACCTTTTTTAGCCCTCACCCACATGCGACTTACAAGTCGCGGCATAGACGAGTACACCCTAGCGGCATACCTGGCCGGTAAACTGGAGCCTTCGCGAAGACGCGAGGTCGCCGATTTTCTGGCTCGGAACGAGGATGCGCGGGATCTGCTGTTCGCCGCCAATCAGTTGCTGGAGTCGGAAGGCGACGGACAAGCACTGCCCAGGCCTTCACTAACTTCGGTGAAAATCCCTGCACGCCGCCGTCCTCTTCTTACCGCCAGCAGGCGATTGAGCGTACTCCTTTGGATGACGATCACGCTCGTATGCGTTACCGCGTTCACGACAACGGTGTTTGTGGCGTTCCGCTTTGGGGTGGATTCCGGAATATCCCAGGGCGCCATGGCACAGGTAGACCCATCCAGGATGGTCGCCGTCAATGGTCCGTTCGAAGCGCTGACCTGGTCGGGCGACCCCGCAGCCTCCAGTTACCATTTCGTTATTTTTGACGACGAGACGGACCGCGTGGTGGGGAGCGTGGAGTCGGATGTCCCGCACCTGGACTTCGAAGCCCTGGCCGCCTTCCTGCCCCCAAGTGCCTCCCGGCGTATATGGATAGACGCCTACGACACGCAGGGGCAACTAGTGCAGCGTACCCGTTCCACCATCGTGCGCCACCGGTAAAGAGCATGTAAACAAAAAAAACCCCGCCCCCGAAATGGGGGTGGGGTTTTTTGTTGGAGGGGAAATTCTTCGTCCAACCGAGGTCGGACAGCATCCGGGTCAGCCGTCGTTAGCGTCGATGCCAAGGCGGTTTGTGTGTCGAGCGTTCCGGCCGAACATCGGCCACTTGCCTCGAGCCAGTCCGGCGGATCCTGTCTGGAATCCGAAAAGATGACCGTTTCTTGCCGGGACGATCAAGACGCCTTCCCGGTTGATGGTGACCGGGCCATCTGACTCGGAGTTCAGTTGGTATTCCCAGTAAGGCGTACCATTGGTATTGATGGCCATCACGTTACGCCCCGCGACGAAGTGGATTACTCCGTTCGTATCGATCGCTGGCATGCCGACGTCGTCTGCAACAAACTTGTACCGAAGGCGAGGCGTGAGGGCGTCGGCCGTCTCATTCAGTGCGAAGAGGCCCGTCTCGGTGCCCACGTAGATGGTTCCTCCCTCGTCGACGACGGGTCCAGAGACCAGCGTTGGCCCTGCGAGCGTTGATCCACCCAGCGAGTAGTGCCAGAGACGCGAGCCATCGAAGCCGCTGAAGGCGTACAGGCAGCCATCGTCAGCCATGACATAGACCAAGGCTTCCGTGGAACTGCGGATCTCGCCGGTAGGCAGTTCCACAGTCAGTTGAATCTCAGCCAGTGCCATCGGTGCGCGCGAGGTGCCACCTCCACAACTGCCTGATCCGCGAATGGCCGACTGCCATAGCAGGCCACCGTTTCTGTCAAACCCGGAGAGTCGGCCCTCTGAATCGGCCACGACCACCGTGTGATCCCGTGTGATTACCGGCGCCTGTACAATCGAGCCGTTGGACACCTTGATCGGAGAGGACCAGGCGGACAAGCCGTTGAAGGAGTTCACGGCATGGAGATTGCCAAACGTGTCGCCGAAGTAGAGTACCCCGTCAACACCCATCGCCGGAGCGGAGCGGAGAGGCGCGGCACTGTTATAGGGAACGGCCCACAGATCGCGACCGTCTGCGGTGAAGCCCCAAAGGCGGCCATCCTCACTCGTCACGAAAACGTCCTCGTTGTTGCCAACCACAGGAGTCGAGCGAATTGGCCCCTTGGTGTCGCGCTCCCACCGAAGCATACCCTCGTTGTCGAACGCGTAGAGTGTGCCGTTTGAGGAGCCCAGGTAGATGTCGTCATTGAATCCTACGGCCGCGGATCCCTTCACTTCGCCGGCCAGCCCTGTCCCGCGGAATGCCAGGGCGCCGGGTCCCTCGCTGTCTACGGGATCTCCGCCACCACCTTCGACGGAGACGCTCCGGGGCTCATTCAAACGGAAGACGCCGGGTCCGCTGAACGATTTGATTTCAAGGACATGATCGCCCGCTCCGAACTGAGACGTGTCCCAGTCAAATGCGTAGGCATCGCCCCCAATAGAGGTGGTCGTCGTGTAGAACGGGATACCATCCACCAGCAGGTCAACCCGGGTTACCGGCGGCTGTCCACTTGCCGTTTGCGCCAGCACTCGAACCACGCCGGAAACCGTTCTGTTGGCCTCTGGCTCCAGGACTTGCATGACTGGTCCGTCGCCAAGACTGATGTTCTCAACCAGCAGCGTGATCGGCGCGGAAACACCGCGCGCCTGGAAACTATCGAATGCGACTGCCTCCAGGCGGTGAAGGCCGTCGGATAGTTCAAAGCTGTTGATGCGCGTCACATAACGGGTGCCATCCCATTCGGCCTCATCAATCCGAACGCCGTCCAGATTGACATTCACGAAGGAGATGAAGTTGCCGTCGCCAAGGGCCGAGGCGTTTACAGCGACCATCACGTTCGCCCCGGAAAGGGTCGCGCCGTCAAAAGGGCGATCCACCTGCACGGTCGGTGCCCGCTCGTCAATGGCATCACCGAAGATGTCACATCCGGAGACGAGAACTGAAATTAGGAGAATGCACGCGAGCCCGGCTCTGCGGGATACAGTGTTCATTATATGCATGGTGCTGCGCTTCATGGCAAGTCTGGATTCGAGATCCGGTTGGCGTCGGATGACTAAAGTGATCCGTTGAGTCCGCTAGTGCGGTCGGGAATAAGCTCATCAAGCTTCGGGCCAATCTCGAAATGGCAACCTGAAATCGACGTTTTGCGTCCAAAAGAGCATGTTTTCCTGAATGGCATCTGAGGCTGGGATCTCATTACGGTCAGAGTGAGACTGACTTCGACAATCCCATGCAAGGTCCCTGCCGGTCTCTTTTTGAGCCTGCTCGCCTATCTGGCGGGTGTTCTTGAGCAGGGACAGAGAGGCTGGCCGAGACCTCTTAATAGGCGCTACAGCTCTCGCACCGATGGAGATAGCGGGATTGCCCGAAGGTCAATGACCCGAATTGCTTCAGATCGCTGTCGAATTGCCGATCCCATCAATTGCATGCAAGCCCCAGAATCGGGCCTGTGTGTCGATAGCGATCTCATAAAGGGATTCACCACAAGGCAATCACGGCAATGATTCGATCCATATCCAACGAAACCGCCTGTTTTAACCGGTCCACGCGGCCGGTCGGAATCTCGGCATACCGTTTGATAAAGGGTCTGATGGCTCGTAGCAATCCTGAATACTTCGCCTTCTCATCATGACAGACACGCCCGCAAGCATGTCCTCCTTCGCTGCAATGCTTCCGTCCGGCATCGACCCGGTCGACGAGGAATGGGGAGGACTCTACCGTGGCGGGGCTTACCTCGCATTCGGACGCGCCGCAACCGGCCGCGGACTCATGACCCTGCGTTTCGCGCAGACTGGAGTCCAGGGTGGCGAGCACTGCCTCTTTATTGCCTCCGACCGTCCCCGTGATCTGGTGATTCAGGCCGCCTCGATCGGGTTCGATCTCAAGCAGTCCCAGCAGGATGGCCTCGTCCGGCTCATGCGCATCCCGCCAATGATGAATCCGCAGGCGATGGGCGATGATTCGGTAGCCAAGGCATTATGGGATCTTGTCACGATTATTCGCAAGCAGCGGCCCGAACGCCTGGTGATCAACGACTTCATGCCGTTCGTCATGTTCAGGTCCTTCGACCGGTTCCGGATGGAATTCATCCGCATGCTTGAGCAGATCGACTCCCTGGAGACGACAGTAGTCGTGGCCCTCCCCGAGCCCGCCAATCCTCAGTCGCGCCGCGTGATTGACTTCATGGCCGGCCAGATGACCGGAGCCATTCACATCGAGGCCGCCGACGAAGAGCCTACCTCCACCGAGCGTCGCCTGACCCTGATCCCGCACATCGGCCAGATCAAACGGCAGGTCGTCCGGCATTGGGACTTGGCAGAGGTCGTTACGGCGCCTGGCCAAGGCACTCTGATTACGGAGGAGCGCGCGGAGACTCAGGCCCGTCCCGCCCCAAATGCACCGCGATTCCCTCACGCAAGCCCCGAAATCGGGGTGTCAGCACCGGAAAGGACCGCAGAAGAGGAGGACGCGATTGATCGCTACTCGGATCGCGGGGCCTTCCAGACACGCCTGGAAAAATTCTTCCAAGGCCGGGAGGATGGCGCGTCGCCATTCCTGCTTCTGGCCATGAGAATGGACCAGACATCAGACCGGGGTCCGGTAGACTTTGATTTCATTATCGACCTCGTGGCGGACAGCCTCCGACCGCAGGACGACATGCTGATCAGTGCCTTCAACGAACGGTTGGTGGTGCTGCTCGCCGAGAGCAAGCCAGAAGAGGCCCAGGGCTTCTTCGCTCGGCTAAAGAACCGGTTGCGTGCAGATGCACCCAAGCAGGCCGACCACCTGCTGCATGCGGTGTCCGCAATCGTGGTGCCCGACGGCCGCCCATTCCAAAGCGCAGACGAGTTTCTCATCTACGCGATGGACGAGGCCTAATCCCGACCCAACGTCATGACCTCATATAGGTATCTACTTGCCAGCCTGGTCGCCGCGATTCTCGTGGCGACCACGCCTGTTTCACTCCAGGCGCAGGACCTCGCCGCTCAACAGCGCGCCGAGACCGCCATTGAACAGGGCCGATACGATGAGGCCGTGACGATCCTGGACCGGATGATTCAGCCGGGATCCATGGACACGCGTGCGCTTCTCATGCGTGCTCAGGCCCATCGTTTGATGGGCAATGAAAACGCGGCCGAGGCCGACTATCGCAGCGTCCTGGAGACGCAGCCTGATCATGCGGAGGCGCTGGCTGGACTGAAGGAACTTCGGGGTGAGCGTTCTCCAAGCACAGGAAATCTGGGGAGTCTTCGCCGGCTGGTCGAGGCAAATCCGGACAATCTTTCCTTCTTGATACGGTATGCGAATGCCCTTTTCGACGCGCAGTTTTATCTGGAGTCCGCAGAGCAGTACGGAATCTACCTCAATGAGACCCAAGGGACGCCTGACATCGTTCAGCGCTACCTGATTGCAATTGCAAACTATCCGGGAGACAACTCGCTAGGCGAGTCGGTGGCGAGCGAATACGTGGCCATCTATACCACAGACGACGATTTGTGGATGCGCCTGGGCTTCTTCCGCTTGTGGCAGGGCAACTACGCCGGCGCCCTTGAGGCCTGCGACCAGTCCCTTCTCCTGAATCCGGGCGGCTCCGAGGCCCGGGATTGTCAGCTTCAGGCCCGCAACCCTGACGTCATTGCCCGCTCGTCCACGTACCCTATCGATGTCGCGTTCCGGGACGTTCGCAACAGTCCCGACAACGATGCGCGTCGGTATCAACTCATTGATCTGCTGATCGAGTCCGAGCGGTATTTCGAAGCGCGTGAGCAACTGGATGTAATGCTCGAGCGCCGCGGTTCTGAGCCCGAGTGGGCAAGCCGTGATGCCGTCGTCAAAAGAGAACTGGTGGCCTCCCCACAGACGCTGTCCACCTTTCCGATTGACGTGCTGACGCGGGATCTCATGTCCAATCCGAGTCAGGACGAGAAGCGATTCGGCCTGATCGATCTTCTTGTGGGCGACGACAGGTTCTTCGAAGCCTCCGAAAATCTCCAGTATCTCCGAGCCCGCCACAACGGTGCCGAGCGGTGGAAGACCCGCTGGGGTACCGTTTCTGCTGCCTTGGCCCGTCTGGATGATGGTGGCCGGTCCCGCCTGTCCACCTATCCGATCGACGTGTTGACCCGCGGCCTGATGGTGAAACCTAACGACGACAATAAGCGGTTCGAGTTGGTTAGCCTTCTTCTGGACAACCGTCGCTACTTCGAGTCCAAGCAGAACCTTGATTTCCTGGCCCCCCGCCATCGGCGTACCAATCAATGGCGCCGAGCGAACCAGAGGGCAGAGTCCGGTCTGGCCTCGGTGGCACGTCGCACGCCTCAGCCGCAGCAGGAATTTATCGTCGACCGATTGATTCGCGAGCTGAAAGCCACTCCTGGTGACGACGAGAAGCGTTTTCGGCTGGTCGAGCAGCTCATCAAGTACAACCGCTACTCCGAAGGTTGGGATCAGTTGATCCTGCTTCGCGAGGCTCACGGCGAGAGCCAGCGCTGGTTAACCCACTTCATCTCCGTGGATGATGGCCTGGCACGAGCCGGTACGCCGATCTACGCGATTGACCGCTGGACCTACCGTCTGGCCTTCGATCCCTCCGATTCCAGTGTTCGCTACTCGCTTGTGGATGCGCTGACCGACGAGGGTCGCGTTGCCGAAGCCTTGGAGGTTCTTACGGACGCACGTTACTCGGACCCAGCCCATCCAGGCTATCAGGGGCGTATTCGTCGTGTCACCGAGTTGCGATACGCAATAGCTGAAGGCCGCGTGCGGGAATTGGAGGACCAGCTTGTGGCCAATCCAAACGATTCTGAGGCGCTGCGCGAGATTGTAGACCACTATCTGGTGCTGGGCAGGGATGACGAAGCCTTCGAAGGCTACGCGCGACTGTTGTCCTTTGAGCCGGGCAACGACGAGCAGCGCGCACGATTTGCGGTAGCCCTTCAGTCTCGAGGCTACTACGACCAGGCAATTCAGCAGGCTGACTACTTGCTGGACCGCCAGCCTGACAACACCACATTCCAGCGGGTTTTCGTGCTGGCATCGATTACTCAGGGAAATCTGGACCGGCTTGGCGAAGCATATGTCGAAAACCTGATGGGCAGCGCCGGTCAAACCGACCCCGAGCTTCTCCTGGTACTGGCCGAGTATCGCCTGTTGAGTGGTGACATCGAGGCCGCAGACAATTATGTGCGGACGGCGGACGCTCTGGGCGATTCTCGCTTCTCCACACGAATCAACACCGTGGAGCAGTTGGTGGCTCGGGAGAGAATCCGCCTGACCGAGGCCGGCAGGATCGAGATCTTGAACGAAGCGCGCACGCTCGCAGCGGAGCGGAAGTTCGGGGCTGCCATCGATGCCTATGAGAACTATTTCGAATCGCAGGGTCGCCGTTCCCGTTCCGAGCTGAAGGAGCTCGCCCAGGTTCACACCGCTGCTGCAGACTATGTGAGCGCCCTTTCCATACTGAAGGCCTTGCAGGATCAGACCTGGGAATACGATGTGGCGAAGGACATCGCCCGCAACCAGATCTATCGCCAGGACTACTCGGGATCGCTCCGGACGTTGGAGGATCTGGCCACGCGGAACCCGCGAGACTATGAAGTCAAGTTCCTCCAAGCCGATGCCTACCGTGAGCTGGGACTCTTCACGCAGGCCGAGGCCGTGTATGCCGATGCCACGGTGCTGGCCGATGCCTCTGAAACGGTCGGAGAACGTTCCATAGCGCTCGATGCAAGCATGCGTCGCAGCCTGGCCGAAAGCGGGGAGTGGCAGGGCATGGATTTCGCCGGCATCATCGTGCCTACGACCGAATCAGTCATCGCCCGTGGCGGCGGCACCCGGTATGAGCGCTGGGCGCAAGGCATGCAAACGCACGTCACGATCCCGTCCGGCTACGGCACCGTGATCATGGCAGGTGTGAACTCGCACTTTATCTCGGGAACGAGGCAGCTCATCCCAGGCTCTGCGGAGTCCAGCGGCCGAGTGAACCAGGTCTTTGTGGCCGGATTCCGCGATCTGACGGAGCCTGTTGCGCAGTACAACCACGCCGCCTACACGAATCGCCTGACGGCGGAAGTAGGCCTCTATGACTACGAAGGCGGCCGCACAGTAGGCTACGGCGGGCTTCGCTACTGGAGACAGGATCCGGGTATCTACCGCGGCTCCGTGGGTCTTAGGGTGGGCGAGGGCTCCATTGACCTGTGGTCACCCGCCGGCGGTGAATACAACCTGCAGCTCACCCAGTTGAATGTGCAGGCCTGGGTGCCCAGTGTCATGCCCGATTCCACGCTGCGGTTGCACGGCAACCTGTCCTTGAATGTGGTTCGGGACAACTTTGGTACCCCGGGGACGACCAACGACACCAATTTCGGGACCAACATCCTCCTGGAGGCCTCCTACCGCGTGCTCCCCAATACGTGGCTCGGCATGACCTACTACCAGATAGACTATCGGACCCGGACGGACCTCTACTTCTCGCCGCGCAATTACTCGTCGTACGACATCTTTCTGGAGTACGAGAAGAATCTCCCGTTCAAATCCTACTTGCGCCTTCGTGGCGCGATGGGCGTGGTAGCTCGATCCTCCGGCTTTGTGTCTCGACGCATTGAAATGGACTGGATCAAGCGACTCGCAGACCACTGGTCATTCAACATGACCGGTTCTCTGGGGCAGTCCACCCGTTCGCTGGGCTCTGGAGCAACCAGCTTCATCGACCGCTACAACACCTTCACGTTGTCGGCCGCTCTCTACTGGACGCTTTAAGGCCTGCCTGGCAGCCAACACAGAACTAAGATGGCCAACGAAACGACCAACCAGAATCAGCCGGTGACCACTCCTGTCCAGGAGGCGGCCGCGCAGCAACGCACGCCGTTCGAACCGATTCGGCGTATGGAAGCGCACATGATGGGACCTCGAGAAGAGGGTTCTGTCCTGGTCCGCCGGATGCTGGTCTACGGATTCCTGTCGCTCGTCCTCTTTACGATCATCTATGTCTTCATGGAAGATCCGGGCGGGTTCATTTCGGACTGGACCAACAAGCCCAATTCTCTCTCCTGGAGCGGATTGATTGTGTACTCGTCCATCGTGGCCCTGGTGCTCTTCCTGGTCATCCTGCTCTTCAGGTATCTGTCCCTGATGAACATGGCGTACCTGAACACCACAAAACACACCATCGAGGAAGGGCACGATCACAATTTTCTCCCGCCGGTTTCCATAATTGTCCCGGCTTTCAACGAAGGCAAGCTCCTTCACTCCACCGTGGCATCTCTTCTTGAGATGGACTATCCGCAGTACGAAATCATTCTCGTGGACGATGGTTCTACGGACGACACCCGGGAATTGGCCCGCGAGTTGGTGGGTGTGTATCGCAACGGGACCGTGGAAGTACGGTTGGTGGAGAAGCCCAACGGGGGCAAGGCCACCGCGCTTAACGCCGGTATCCAGGTATCCCGGAATGACTACGTCCTGAACGTGGACGGGGACTCCCAATTGTCCCCGGATACGCTACGGAAGACCATTCGCCACTTTGTTGATCCGCGGCTGGGCGCCATCGCCGGCAACGTGAAGGTCCTGAACCGCGACAACATCTGGACGACGCTCCAGGCTCTGGAGTACGTGGAGGGGCTGAACATGGCACGCTCCGCCCAGAGCATCATCAAGCTCGTCAACATCATTCCTGGTCCCCTCGGCCTCTTCAGGAAGCAGTCCATTATCGATGCCGGCTGGTACAGCTCCGACACGTTCGCGGAGGATGCCGATATCACGCTGAAGATCATTCGCGCTGGATGGCGCGTGGAGTATGAGCCCGATGCCAAGTCCTACACGGAGGCGCCGGACACCATCGTGGACCTGCTGAAGCAGCGGTACCGGTGGACGCGTGGCATCATTCAGGCCGTGCGCAAACACCACGATCTGTTCTTCAACCCGACGATCAACTTCGGAGGGACCATTGTGATGTGGTCGATGGCGTTCGAAGCGTTGATCTGGCCCATCATGAATATTTTTGCCAACGCCTACTTCATTTTCATCGCGTTGGTCTTCGATATGAGCTACTACCTGGTCTACTGGTGGCTCAGCCTCACCATTCTGGATCTCATTGCCGCGCTCTATTGCGTGGCTGTTGAGAAGGAGGAAGCCCGCCTGGTTTTCTACTCCCTGTTCTACCGCCTCTTCTTCATTCTCATCGTGGATGTCTGTAAGACGTTCGCGACGATCGAGGAATTCCTCGGCTTCGGGATGACCTGGGGCAAGCTGGAGCGCATTGGTAGCGGCTCAAAACAGTAGAAATCCAATCTCATTTTGATCGTCAGTACAATAATGAGACTGAATAAGAGCAATAAAACAGCTAAAACAGCCCAATTCGAGGGTCTGCCATTTTGGGCACAATGCTTGAAGAAGGTCTAGGCGAATAGAAACCCAAGAGCGCCAAACCGCGCCACTACCATGGAACTAGTCCCGATTCTCTCCACGATCATCCTTGTAGGTACCATCGCCACCTTCATCTTGGCTGTGGCAGCCTACATCCTCTACAAGATTCGCGAAGGCCGTGCCCGGACCTCGACGATGCAGACCGGGTATCTCCAGCAGGAGCCGCACGTTCTTGTTGCACCTGAGCAACAGCAGATTCGTCAGGGTCAGCCAGCAACCGCAGCGATGTATGCGCCGGCGCAGCAGGCACCAGCAGTGCAGTCGCAGCACCAGCAGCTTCAGGCAGCCCCGCAGGGTCAGAACCCGAACTCGCTCTTCTGGGAGTACACCGACGAAGGTTTCGTCCCGGTGAACCCACAGCAGGAGCAGGTTCAGCGCCAGGCGCCGCAGCAGGCCCCTCAGGCCCAGCAGCCGCAGCAGGACGAAGGCTACGCCTGGCTATAGGCTGACCACTCCGTAATCCTAACTCACTCCTACCACCACGACGATGGCACTGCCGCGCCTCGAGAGAATCAACACGCTCTGGTTTATGACGCTTGGCGTCACGGCCCTGGCCGCCGCGATTCTGGTGTACATCCTCCTTCTGGAGTCCGCCCTGGGCGCCTTCAGTATCAAGGATGCCTCGCCGCTCGCGATTGGCGAGACCTCAAAGCCCAGTGTTGCACTCCTGGAGAGCCAGTACACGAAGCGTGTGCATCGTGAGCTGAACCTTCGCGATACTACTACGACCTGGATGGACAACACGTTGTTGTCCTGGCGTCGATTCCTGGTAGAGAAGGAGCGTCAGATCTCGTTTCGCGATATCAGCGACAGGGATCTCGAGAGCGGTGACCTGAGCGACTATGATGTCCTTGTTCTGCCTTCAGTCCGAGCGATGTCGGATGAGCAGATCACTGCCGTCAAGAAGTTCATGGACGAAGGAGGCAGTGTTCTCGCAACCTGGACGCCAGGTGTGTATCGCCCGGACGGTTCATGGCGGGGATGGAGCTTTGTTGAGGATGTCTTCGGTGTGGAGTTCCAGGGATTCGTAGAACGCGGAGTTGGTAACTACCGCGTCTACACGGATACCTTCCCGGGCGTGACCCCGGAGGGAATCTACTTCCCCGATTACCTGGCGGACATGAGTGATCCAGAACCCTTTTCAGGGACTAGTTCCATGGATTACTTGAACCGCGAGACGCAGCGCGCCGAAGCCCGAGCGACCGATTTTGCGCCGTTGCGCACGTATGAGTGGAGTGATACCCTCGGTACGACGCCACCGACGCGCGACTATGCTCGGGCACAGACTGTCCATGCCCCACTTCGAGGCACCAATGGCGAGATCAGCTATCAGCAGGCCGTCAAAGTAACCTACTTCACCTGGATCGGTGGAGACCCAACGGCGGAGATTCCATATCCCCGCAGCAACGCGGGTATCAGACGATTCACCCTTCGCGGCAACACGCCTCTGACTGCCAATGTGCCTTCGGGCTACCGCGTCAAGATTCAGGTGTACAACCCCGGTGTCAAAGTGCGGGTAACTGCACCCGAGCGCACGCAGGCCGCAGGTTTTTGGTACGACTTTGCGACGGATGATCTGGTTAGTTCCGATGCTGTGGAGAACACTTCCGGCATGGTCTACGGGAGCTACGGCAAAGGCCGTTTCATCTACCTGGGTTTCCAGCGCAATGCCATGGGCGTGGGTCCGGATGATCGTGAGGATTGGCTCCAGTTGGCCGATGTCTTCGCCAATATGATGAACTACCTGCGCCGCAAGCCGGTGATCTGGGTTCACGATTGGCCGTACCCCTACAGCGCCGCCGGCATGATGACCGGAGTCGCCAATACCAACGTGGAAGGTCTCGAGCCCGTCGTCGGTATGCTGGAGGGCGAAAACTTCCCCGGTACGTTCTTCGTAGCGCCGGACAATGCACGGGGGATGGATAATCTCATGTCCCGGATGTATGACCTTGGTGACGTGGGAGTCTATGATTCCCTGCGGACCCGAAGCGATGGCTCGACGGCCAGGCAGACGCCCAGACTCCGCTCCTTGCGGGAGGCACTCGAGGGCATGGTTGGCGGGCGTCCCATCAAGGGATATCGATCCAGTGAGCGCGGAATGCTAAGCGGCGAGACGATGGGCGGCCTGGTAGACGCCGACACGTTCACCTACTTCATGCCAGACTCCATTGGCCGGCGTACGACGCCAAAGCTCATGGGCGAACCTTTCGAGTCATTGACGCGGATCGGCGTGACTGCTCGCGGAGACAAGGACATCCTGGGCGGCGATGCGACGATCTCCCTGGACCTGGCATCGAGCCTTATCCAGGACGGAATTCGACGTGCGGAGTACGAAGGTGGACTCTTCAACCTGGTCTACTCCTCCACTCTTCTCGGCCAGAACGTGGGCGTTCTTCGTGGCGTGGCCCGATCCCTCAAGGCAGGAAACTTCTGGAATGCGTCAGGCGACGAAATAGCGCACTGGTGGCGCCTCCATCAAGGGCTCAATGCCGACGTCGAGCAGCGTGGTCCCTCCCGGATTTTCGTCCGCGTGTCCAACGACAACGGCAACGTGGCCCGGAACGCAAGTATCAGTATTTCTCTTGGGCGGCCGGTTGAGTCCGTCAATATCCGTCCCGAGCTCATCAACATCTTCAAGGTCTTTGGCGAAGGCGAGGACATCCCGACATACGAACTCCGCGAAGGCGGTACCGTGCTCGTGATGCCCATCAAGGAGCTGAAACCGCAGCAGTACAGGATTTTCCACATCGACCTGCTCGGGCCCGAGACCGATCCGTTCCGCAACGACCGCTAGTTCATGAAAGACAGCATCAAACATATCGTGCGTCTCTTTGCGGCAGCCTTGGTCGTGGTCTTCTCGGCCGGCCTGGGGCAGTCTGTACAGGCGCAGGCAATCGACGCCACGCTGACCCTCTCCAAGCCCGCACCGGGTGTGAGTCACAGCACGGGCGATCTTTGGAACTCGGATTCGCCCCGTGTGGCACTCCTGACCTCCGATCAGACCCGGGGTCTTTCCGCTGCAACGCGCTCAAGCGTTCGTGACGCGGTGTACTACTGGGAAGTGTTTCTCCTCGGACTGCAGTTGCCGTACACAACTGTTCTGGATGGGGACATCGGCAAAGGTTTGTCCACCAAGGACTACGATCTCCTCATCATGCCCTCTGCCGCGGCTCTTTCGGGTCGTCAGAAAAAGTCGATCCTGAAATTTGTGGAACGCGGCGGAGCCGTGATCGCATCGGGTTCGCTCGGTGCCCTGGACGAGCGAGGTCGCAACGCGGACGGTTCGTTCTTCGCTGATCTTCTGGGTGCTGAGTTGGTCACAAACATCCCCGAGCAGCCGTTTGGTCTTCTGCACAGTGTAGACGCGGCGTCTCCAGTCGGCCAGGGAGTCCCTCCGGGGTTCCTGCTGAACATTGCCGCGATGGATGGCCTGTCCGCGGCTCGCCCGATCACGGGTACCGCACTCGGTACGCCGGTCTCCTACAGTGGTCGAGACGATGCCAGGCTGTCTGAGGTCACGTTGATGATGCTGAATCAGAAAGAGGACGGCAAGGTGCTTTGGACCCGGTTCGGTCCTCAGCATGTGTCCCGCGAGCGCGCCCATCAGGCCGCCTACCAGCGCCTCATGGTCAATGCCATTGCCCATCTGACCGGCGCACGCTCCGTGTCCGTGCGGCCGTGGCCCGAGATGGCTCGGTCCGCACTTGCGATTGCCGCCCTTCCGACCGTCGGCTTTGACCCGATGGCGTACATGTCCGGCTATGAGGAATTTCTCAGCTTGCTGAGCAACCAGCGTGTGCCGGCCACCTTCTTCCTGACAACGGATGAGGCCATCGGCTTTCCCGATCTGACCAGCGCAATGGCGCAGCTTGGAGAGGTGGCAGTCGCCGGTGAGTCCGACAATGTTCTTCTAGGTCAGCCTCTTGAGGTCCAGGCCGGGCGTCTGGCGCGTGCCAGTGGCACATTGGGAGGTACACAGGCGGGTATCTATCCTCCTGGCGGATATCACGATGGGAACACCCTCCGTGCTGCCGTGGAGGGTGGTTTCAACTACGTACTCCTCCCTGGCGGAAACAGCCTGGCCCCATCCGTGCAGCGCTGGTGGGAGGACGTGGACTACCGCGCCCTTCAGGCCAACGCAACAGAAGAAGTGGACCTGGCCTTCCTGCGATCACGCCGGCGCCAGACCCGCCAACCTGCAGCAGCGAGAGTCGAGCCCACCCCCGCGGTCCTGATGCCGTTGGACGCAGGCCTCGCAGACTACTCCGTCCGTTTTGGACAGATTGAGAAGGCGGGGGGACTCTACGTCCTTCCCTTCTATCCCGAGTCCGAGCGTTCTGGCTCGCTCCGGACCGGTCAACTCCGGGACGTGATCGCGCTCGCCGTGGAGCACGGCACCTGGACGGCAACGCTCAACGACGTGCTTCGCTGGTGGACTCTCCGAAACGGTGTGTCCCTGGACGTCGCAGAGTCAAACGACAGTTCCTATTCCATCGACGTCACCAACAGCGGTCGGGAGGCCATCGAAGGCCTTACGCTGGAGCTCAATCTGGGCGACGTCGGTTTCGATTCACTGGACGGTGAGTTGAGTGGCAGCCTTGTGGCGGGCGACTTGCCGGGCACTTTCCTCCTGTTGCTTGACCGCGTCCCCTCAGGGACCAGCCGAATCACTTTGAACTTGTTCTAACCACTTCAGCCGCCCGCGATGGCGGCACAGAATACACGTCCCTCGCAACCGGGACGTGTGCGTCGGGGAGAGGCGTCCTGTAGTCCTAACGGATTACAGGACGTCTCATTTTATAGGGGAGCCACTTTTTGGGGAGCCTCCTACCGGTGCTCTCGGCCCCGCTTCAGGGTGTCAAACAGATCGTCCACGCCAACGGGGCCGTGCCGGTACAGGAAGCCCTCTCCGTGGGAAGCGCCGATCCGGTAGCCCAGAGCGACTGCACGTGCTTCAATCCATTTGACGTAGGCCGGGTTCGAGATAAAGGTCTCGGGCTCCGCTTCGCCGGGAGCATATTCGTGCGAATGGAACTGGGATGAGTAGGCCAGGAGGGCCTTCATGCGCTGATCCCATTCCTGGCTGACATCCACGACGAACGTGGGCTCAAAGTCTATCGACTGGATGTAGTGTAGGACGTGACTGGGGCGCCATGGCTGCTGGGGCTCGCCGAGTTCCTGGGACGTGATCTTGACGAGGCCGGCATGAAAGACGGCGTCCGCAACCAGTTGGGCCCCAGCGGGGTGATCAGGATGCCTGCAGTCTGGGGCGCCAATCAAAATGATGTGCGGACGATACTTTCGCAGCGTACGGGCCACCCGCCAGCGGTTTTCAACCGTATTGGCAATGTCACCGTCCGCGAATCCGAGGTTTTCTCTGGCATGGACACCAAGAATCCGCGTGGCCTCCGCGGTCTCCTTTGTCCGAAGTTCTACGCTGCCCCGCGACCCCAATTCACCCCTCGTCAGGTCCACGATGCCGACCCGGTATCCCTGCTTGACGAGTTTGGCCACGGTCCCACCCGCACACAGTTCTACGTCGTCCGGGTGGGCGCCGAACGCCAGTACGTCGAGAGGTTCGGTGGTCATGTCGGAGTCTTGACGCAGTAGAGGCTAGTTGGCGACGAAGTTCACAATACGACCGGGGACGTAAATCTCTCGTCGCATGGTCTTGTCCTCCAGGTGCTTGGCGACCTTCTGGTCTGCCCGCGCCAGGTCCAGGACAGCGTCCTTCGAAGCGTCCGAGGGCACCTGGACGGTGGCCCGCATCTTCCCGTTTACCTGCACGACGATGGGCATGGTATCGGAGACGAGCATCGCCGGGTCGGCCTCTGGCCAGGGCTCAAATCCCAGTGACTCCGCGTTACCCAGTCGATTCCAGAGTTCTTCCGCCACATGCGGAGCCAGAGGAGATAGGAGCAGGAGAAAAGGTCTGGCTATGGACGCGGGTATCGCATCCAGGGGCACCAACAAAGCAACAAACTCGATGAGTGCTGCAATGGCGGTGTTGAACCGCATACCCTCAAGATCATCGGTGACCTTGCTGATCGTCTTGTGAAGCGCGCGGACGAGTTCCTCCGACGGCTCCGCGTCGGTAATGCGCAGTCCCTCCTCCGCGACAAAGAGACGCCAGACCCGGCGCAGGAACCTGTTTACGCCGACGATATCCCTGGTGTTCCACGGCTTGGACGCATCGAGGGGCCCGAGGTACATCTCGTAGAGGCGGAGGGTATCGCATCCGTACTTCTCGTTCACTTCGTCTGGAGAGACGGCGTTCTTGAGGCTCTTCCCCATTTTGCCGTACTCCTGGGTGACCGGCATCCCATCGGCGAAAAATTCCCTCCCTGGCACATCCTGAACTTCTGCGGCGGGCCTGCCGTCCTGGTCCACAACCTTCTGGACGTCAACCGCAACACCGCGATCATCCCGGTATGCAAAGGCCTGGATATATCCCTGGTTGAAGAGTCTGCCAAAGGGCTCCGGGCTAGAGACTTCGCCCAGGTCAAAGAGCACCTTGTGCCAGAACCGCGCATACAGAAGATGGAGGACGGCATGCTCCACGCCGCCCACGTACAGGTCGACGCCGTTTTCTCCCATCCAGTACTTCTCCTGCTCGCGATCGACAAACCGGCTGCTGTTGGTGTTGTCGATAAAGCGGAGATAGTACCAGCACGAACCGGCCCACTGAGGCATCGTGTTAAGTTCACGCCGATACGTGACGCCATCCATGTCCACGGAACGCCAGGCCTCGGGAGACCGACCCAGCGGCGGCCTTGGCGCCGCGTCGGGGTCATCGGATGCGGACGGCCGGAAATCGTCCATGGGCGGCAATTCCACCGGAAGTTGATCCAATGCGACGGGCCGGATACTCCCGTCGGGGCCGTGCAAAACAGGGAAAGGCTCACCCCAGTATCGTTGACGACTGAAGAGCCAGTCGCGGAGTTTGTAAGTCACCGCGGCACGACCGTGGCCATTGTCCACCAACCAGGCAATCATCCTGGTCTTGGCTTCTTTGAGACGGAGGCCGTCCAGAAAGCCACTGTTGATGGCCGGACCATCCCCCGTAAAGGCCTTTCCGTCAAACCCCTCGGGCGGCTGAACGGTACGGACAATCGGCAGTCCGAAGACCTCGGCGAACTCCCAATCTCGTTCGTCCTGGGCCGGAACGGCCATGATGGCGCCGGTACCGTAACCCATGAGCACGTAGTCGGCGATCCAGACTGGAATTCGTTCGCCGTTCGCTGGATTCACTGCGTACCCGCCGGTAAACACGCCGGATTTCGTCTTGGAATCGATCATCCGATCCCGGTCTGTCTGGCGTGAGGCCTCCAGCCGATAGGCATCTATGGCAGCCCGCTGTTCCTCTGTGGAAATCACATCCACCAGGCCATGTTCAGGCGCAAGCACCATGTAGGTAGCGCCAAACAGGGTGTCGGGCCGCGTCGTAAAGACCTCGATGGTCTCTTCAGAGCCAGCCATCCGAAAGGTCACATGTGCGCCTTCACTTCGGCCGACCCAGTTGCGCTGCATAAGCTTGACCGGTTCCGGCCAATCCACACCATCCAGGTCCTGCTCCAGCCTGTCTCCGTACGCGGTGATGCGTAGCATCCACTGCTTCAGCGGGCGCTTGAAGACGGGATAATTTCCGCGTTCGCTGCGGCCTTCGTTGGTGACCTCTTCGTTGGCCAGAACGGTACCCAGCGCCGGGCACCAGTTAACCGGGACTTCTGCCAGGTAGGCCAACCGATGCTCGGCCAATCGGGATTCTTTGGAGGCGGCGTCCAGCGAGCTCCAACCGGGTTCAGCGCCAGCCAGACGCTCCTCGAGTTCCTGAATCGGCCGGGCACGGCCCGCCGCGTCGTCGTACCAGCTATCGTAGAGCTTCAGGAATATCCATTGCGTCCACTTGTAGTAGTCTACATCGGTGGTGGCCAGCACGCGATCCCAGTCATAACTCAGGCCCAACGCCTTGAGCTGCCGGAGCATGTTGGCGATGTTGTTCTCGGTGGTGACGCGAGGGTGCACGCCGTGTTCAACCGCAAACTGCTCGGCCGGCAGTCCAAAGGCATCGAAGCCCATGGGATGCAAAACGTTGAACCCGCGCATCCGCTTGTACCGCGAGACGATATCTGTCGCGATGTAGCCGAGAGGATGCCCCACATGCAGACCTATCCCGCTCGGGTAGGGAAACATGTCGAGCACGTAATACTTGGGCTTGGAAGTGTCTATGTCAGCCGGGACTCGGAAGGTTTTTTCTTCCTGCCAATGCTGCTGCCAGCGGGCCTCAATATCCTTGAACGGATAGTCGGACATTTTACGTACGTCTAGGGGTACAGGTGGCGCAGATCCTAGAGGTCAACCAGGAAGTGCACGCGTGTGTCGGTTTCCAGATCGTCCATGAGTTGGACGAAAAAATTGGGGCCGTACTTCGCAACGAAATACAGCGGCGAAATAACCCGTTCCTGGGGTTTTCCAAGCGGGAATAATGCGTTCGCGACCCGCTCGATCTGCTTGCGGAGAAGGCCTCGGCCACGCCGGTCCGCCTTCAGAACCCGAGCGCGCAGCCGCGTCAGTTGCTTGTGCAGACCCGCTCGCGTGGATTCCACGGACCGGGCCAGAGAGGCATCCACGGCCACGACGTCGGGGGCCAGGCGTTCGACGACCCGGTCAACCTGGGAAAGCGCCTGGCCGAACAAGGCCTCCGCTTCGAACGCCATGCGCCGGCGGGCAACCTCGGAGAAAAGGGCGTCCGGATCTTGACTGAATGCCTCGGCGGGAAGCCCGATCTTGCCAATCGTGCGACGGATGGCAGGCTCCACAAACGTGAGACTGACGCGCGGGAGGATGGCGGGCATGACTTGCCCTGCCCACTCGTAGACGCCTTTGTATTGGCCGAAGTACGCGGTCTCTCCGGGGCCGCCAACGTATGCGGCGGTTGGGAAGAGCCAATCCTGGGTCAGGGGCCGAAGGACAACGTTTGGACTGAACCGCTCCGGCTCTGCTTCCAGGAGAGCCGAGAGTTCGCTGCGGGTCCAAGACTGGTCCGTACCCCGCAGATGAAACTGCCCGTCTTCAATATCCACGGGGAGTCGGGCGCCCTGATGGATCATGAAGAGGTTGGTGGGACGAATGTGGACCTGCGCGAAGTACGCCGAGGCAATCTCCTCACTCGCCTTCCTGAGCGTCTCATCTGAGGACTCCCAGTCCTCTATTTCCTTCTGCCAGACCGGCGCCGCCAACTTCTTGGCGCGGGGATCATCCTGGGCGAAAATGACCAGACCCGTATCGGGCAGTAGCGCCCGAAGCATGCGCGCAAAGGCATCGCGAAACGTGGTCCCCTCAGCGTAGGTCTCGCGGGCCATCTCCATGACGGTGGCCCGAAAGTCGGTGCCTTGAAGCGCCCCTTCCAGGGTAGCCAACAGGCCAGAAATTTCAGGCCCGAACTTCAGTGCACCGACTGGACCGGTGTTAGCGACATCCGGCCTCGGCACGGTCAGTTGAACGGGTCCTGGCACCCATGTGGTGGCCATTTCCCCAAAATCATGATCCTCGGACCCAAGCCAGAAGACAGGCACAAACGGCCTTCCTGAAATAGCCTCCAGCTTGCGTGCCATGAGCACTGTTGTCAGCGCTTTCAGAACGGTGTAGGTCGGTCCCGTGAAGAGCCCAACCTGTTGTCCCGTGATGATGACGGCAGCCCTGGGATCTGCCAGCTTCTCCACGTTGGCATCCGCCGCGGCATCGGCTCCCCACAGAGACTGTTGGTCTCTCAGAATCTGAACGAGTGCCTGTCTATCTGCGTGGGGATGAGCCGTAGTCTGGGCGGCGGCCTCCAGCACAGAGGCCGTGTCAAACCCGCGGGCGTAGAACTTGGTAGCCGCAGGCTTGGCCGCAGCGTAATCCACAAAGAGGTCCGAGAACCCGGAGATGTCTCCGTAGGGTACCCTTGTGATCTGGCGAGCCGCCTTGAATCGGGCAGCCAGGTCTATCTGGCTTTCGGACGCGTCCCGGGTCAGTTGCTGGCCCCCTTGATGCGATTGAGTTCGTCGCGAAGTTTGGCCGCCTTCTCGTAGTCCTCGGCCGCAATGGCTTTTTCGAGTTCGGACGAGACCGCGTCAAGCTTCGAGTTGGGCGCCTCGGGCTCCTTTGTCTCCTGCTCTACGACCTGTGGAGGTGGCGCGGCGGCCTCAGCGGCCGGAGAGTCCTCCATGTCCTCGTCCTCCGTCGGAATGCCCGCCTCGTCCAAGACGCTCGGAGCAACGTAAATGGGGGCATCAACCCGAACGGCCAGAGCAACCGCATCACTGGGTCGGCAATCCAGTTGTCCCTCTTCGCCACCAACCGTGTAGCGGATCTTGGCGAAGAAGGTGCCTTCTCGAAGTTCGTCGATGACGATATCCACGACATCGCCATGAACCGCATCGAAAAGGTCTCTCAGGAGGTCGTGGGTCATTGGCCTGGGCGGCTGGATCTTCTCGAGTTCCAGCGCAATGGCCTGGGCCTCAAAGGCCCCAATAATGATGGGTAGCCTCCGATTTCCTTCGACTTCGCCAAGCACCAGCGCGTACGCGCCTCCGCTTGAGGGGCTGGTGGAGAGGCCAATGATGTCTACCTGAATGAAGTCCATCGAATGTGGTATTGAAATCCTGCTTAGGGGACCGGCGTCGCTGCCAGAGCCCGTTGCAACGCGTCCAGGAATAGCCTGTTCTCTGGTTCCGTTCCGGTCGAAGCACGCAGATATCCGCGCAACTCCGGATACCCTGCCATGTTGCGAACCAGAATACCGTCTGCCGCGAGTTTGTTCAACATGATGATCGGGTCCAAAGGGGTCTTGAAGAGCACAAAATTGCTATTTCCCACCAGCACGTCCACTCCCGGGGTCTCGTTAAGCGCGCTTGCGAGGGCGGCCGTCCACGCAATCATGGATTCTGTGCGCTCTCGTACGAGGTCGTTGTGACGGAGCAGTGACAGCGCGGCTGCCTCCGCTATCCTGTCAACCATAAACGGGAGCCGCGATTTCATCATTTCGCGCACAACCCCCGGATGACCGACCAGGTAGCCCAATCGCAGTCCGGCGAGTCCAAACGCCTTGGAGAGCGTCCTCATTATCACCAGGTTGGGGTGACGGTCGATCAACGAGACGGCGGATCCATGGGGATTGAACTCTACGTAGGCCTCGTCAACCACAATGGCACCGGGGGCTGAACGAATCAACTGCTCCAGTTCCGGACGAGGAATCGCAAGGCCGGTGGGGTTGTTGGGGGTGGTCACTATGGTCAAGGGAGCGCGGGTCCGATCCATCGCGGCGAGCAAGCCAGGGACGTCGAACGACAGGTCCTCCCGCGGCGCGACAGGCACCACCACGCCACCATGCAGCCCCACCATGGACTCGTAAAGCGCAAACATGGGTCGGGGCAAGACCACGGGCGTGCCGGGCCCAATAAAGGTCATACCCAGCGTGTAGGTGAGTTCGTTGGATCCGTTGCCGACGATGATCCCCTCCTCCGGGTGGTCCAGTCGTTCCGACAGCGCCGAGCGCAAGGCGTGGGGAAACTCGGCCGGATACCGGTTGAGGTCGGTCGTCAGGAGCGCATCCGCGATGTCCTGTTTGATGGACTGGGGGACGTCCATCGGGCTCTCGTTCTGATTCAGTTTGACGCTGATATCGGGAAAGGTGCCGACCACATACTCGCGGGCCGCACGAACTTCCGGGCGGACGAGGGACACTATCTGATCTACTTCCATCATTTCTGCCGTCATTCTGAGGCGCTGGCCAGCCCGCGTGCAACCAGTCCAACCAGTTTCTCCAGCGTAGATCGAACCATTCGACCCGTCTCAACGACCTCATCATGCCCGAGTGGTTCCGTGTTCAGTCCCGCAGCCGGGTTGGTGATGGTAGAGAGACCAAGTACGCGCATCCCCGACTCTGCCGCCGCCCGGGCTTCGGGAACGGTGCTCATCCCGACCGCGTCGGCCCCAAGAGAACGGAAGGCACGGATCTCCGCTTTGGTTTCGTAGCTGGGGCCCATCGCCCAGATGTAAACGCCCCTTTCCACCTTGATACCGGCAGCTTCCGAGGCGCTGTCCGCAGATTCGAGCCACGAGGAATCGTAGGAAGACCTCTCAATGCCCGACGCGGCCGACTGGTCCGGTCGGGGACCGGTCCAGTCGATGTGCCCATCAATCCACATCAGTGTACCAGGCGGGAATCCGGGGTTGATTCCCCCAGCCGCATTGGTCAAAAGGACGTGGGTGGCGCCGAGTGCGGCCGCGAGGAGTATGGGAAAGACAACCCGATCGCGGGAATGGCCTTCGTACATGTGCACGCGGCCTTGGACAAACAGGACGTCGCACCCTTCGAGTGTGCCAAAAACCAACCGCCCTTGGTGTCCCTGGACCGTGCTGGCCGGGTAGCCAGGGATAGCGTCGGCCGGTATGACGACGGGGTCCTCGCACGTTTCGGCAAGTTCGCCGAGCCCTGACCCCAGAACGAGGGCCAGCTTTGGCGATCGGTCTGTTATTGCCCTAACCGCTGCTACCGCCTCAACCATCGATTGCTTCATGGCCAATCAGGCCGCCTGCAGGCTTCTGAAATTGCGCATGCTCCAAAGGACTTCGCGAATCAGTACGGTCAGCGTCGTTGCCAGCGGAATGGCTATCAGCATGCCAATGATGCCGGCCAACTGTGCGCCGATCAAGACCACAAACAGGATGACAAGCGGATGTGCCCGTGTCGCGCGCGAAAAAATCAGGGGTTGAAGAAGGAGGTTGTCCGTGAGCTGCGTAATGCCCATGGCCACGATCACACCGGGAATCAGTGCAAAATCTCCCGTCTGCGAAATGCCGACGACGCCCCCGGCCAACAGGCCGATAAGGGGCCCGAAATACGGAATCGTGTTGGCAAGGCCGGCGAACATGCCGACGGCCGGTGCATAGTCGAGACCGACTACGCCGAGCAGAACGGAAGAGATAGTGGCGATGGAGAGGCTCTGCAGGAGGAGGGCGCGGAAGTAACGACCGATGTTGCCTTCCACCTGCTCTACGATGCCCAGCGATGCTTCGAAATACCTGTTGGGGACCATGCGCAACATGGACGAACGTATGCGAGAGCCGTCCTTCAGGAAGAAAAACGCAACGAATGGAATGACGAGGACGCCGTAGAAGATGTTGGTGAAGAGGTCGATCACAGAACCGGCCATGGCCGTAATCCGGTCCTCCTGCATGAGCGTTTCCAGCGCACCGAACATGCTGGCGCGCACCGTCTCTGCGTCAATCGGCAACCAGAGAGCGATGCGTTCGGCAACCGTTCGCGCAACGCCGTCTGGAGAAAGCTGTCGGGATACCTCGGAAATCTGACCGGCCGCAAACGGCACCATGTAGGTAAGGAAGATGCCGATCAAGCCGAAAAAAATCACGAAGCTGATGGCCAGGGATGCTCCGCGCGAGATACCGAAACTCTGCACCCAATCCTTCAGCGGGCGCATGATATACGCCAGGGTCACTCCGATGATGAGATATGCCACCAGTCGGACGAAGTACCACACCAGCAGAACAGACCCGCCCATGAGGACTGCATACACCACCCAACGGACCACGCGGTCGGGTGTGATTCCGGTCTGCACCTGAGCGCCTGACTGATTGGGAAAGGTCTCTTTCGTCATTACGTGTTCCTTACTCCGTGCTCTTACTGATCGTCGGTGTCTTCGGTCCCGATTTCCTCCCCTATCCGTCCGAGCGCCGCGCGAATGGCTTCGGCACCAAACCCGCGACGTGCCAACAGTCCGTACAGGCGTCTTTGCTGCTTGCGGGCCTGATCCACGTCGGACACGGCCCGTGCCCGCTTCCTGGCCAGAGCGTAGGCATCTTCGGTCTCGTCGCGCCCAAGACTGACCTCCGCCACCACGCGCATCGCGAGGGTCGGATCCACTCCCTTTCGGCGCAAATCATCCAACACCCGTCTCTGCCCCAATTTTCCCGAGAGCAGTCGATCCCGAGCCAGGCTTGTCGCAAAAGCCAGATCATTCAAATACCCCAGGCGGTCCATTCGTTCGACGGCGTTGGCGATGGCTGCCGGACCGAAGCCCGCCATCCCGAGTCGCTGTTCCAGCTCTCCGACACTTCGTTGCCGATGGGCGAGCAGGTTGAGCGCCTTTCGCCTGGCCCGGTAGGCTTCGTCCGCCTGCAGGCAATGCTCAAGCAATTCCTCCGAGAGTTCGACCCCTTTCTGGATGCCCAGGTCCACGGCCGCCTCGAGGTGCATGCCGAATGAGAAGGCGCCGTCCACATACACCGAGACCCGGTTGGGGTCTTTGACCTGAACGGATCTCTTCGTGATGGTCCCCGGAATCGGGTCCGGACGCTCCCTTTTTGGCCCTCTTCTCATTCTACGTAGACGCGCACGGAGTCCAGAGCGATCCCTGTCACGATCCCGATCCCTCCAACCACATTTCCGACAGGCTCTCTCCGGTCCGGATCTGACCGCGAAAGCGCAAACCGGGCATAATCCAGTGACCCCCGCACAGCCGCTGCTCTCAGAAAGTGCGGGGGCATCTCATCCTCGGCCGCATCTACCGGCACGGCGTAAACACCCGACCACGAAAGCTGGATGCCCGGCGCCGCGGTTTCTTCGAGCACAGAGAACGGCAGGAGGAAGAAGTCCACCAGCCCGGATGAGAAGGTCTCCACCGGTTGGAGACTTGTCTCGACCCAAGTTTCCACCGACGGACCCGGAGGCGCCTGCCACCACATGGTCACGTTAACTGGATAGATAAAACCCAAACGAGACGGCAGGCCAAAAGCGAGGCTGTCAAACGCCAAGGACAGCGAGTCCAGGAGTACTGCGGCGATAGGAGTGCCTGGGGCTGAGACACGAATGCTGTCCAGGTGGATGCGAGGCGGCACCACGCCTTCAGCCCACGCAACGTCCCGGCCGTCCGTGACCGAAAGCCTGAAGGCATCACCTGTAACCAGCGTAATCGACGACGTCGGAAGGTAGCGGCCCGGTTCCGCCGATTCGCTGTACGGCATGTGTTGGCCGTTTATGTCAATGCCAATTTCGGCGCCGGACAGCGGCCGACGAGGAGACGAGTCCAGGGATGTCGCACGCGAGAGAAGGACAGGCGGGAGCGGTTTGTCTGGCTGAAAATAGGCCTCCAGCACCAACGCCTCTGGATCCGTGCGGGCCGAGTCACACGCCGAGAGGCCGACTATCAGCAGGCACCAAAAAGAGAGAGCAACGATATGCCAGAGATGCGTTCTCAAAGCACTATTGCGATCTCGAACAAGGGGATCAACGGGAGACCTCTCCGATCAATGGTCCGAACAGATGTGCCGGTGGGTTCAAAGAGACGATCGATGATATTTCGATGGTTGAGCAGGTTGTACACCTGCAATTGCACCTGCCAGTCCATATCCAGCCAGTTGAAGGCACGCGTTACGTTGGCGTCCACCCGCCAGTAAGTGGGCAGTCGTCCATTGTTGGGAGATGCTCGGTAGAGGTAGGTGACAGGTTCATCGTCCAGGGGCCCGCTCAATTCGTAGCGCGCCTCCGGAATAGTGAGTGGATACCCTGATCGGATCTGGGCGCCGATGCCGTAACCCCACGCCCCGACGCGCCGTTCGGCGTAGGCTTGAATGGATACCGGCACGTCGAGCCGGGCTGGGCGAAAGGTCTCTTCTCCGAGTTCGCGTGCGCGGGTCTCCGAGCGTTCAAACGTGACCGCGACGGATCCGAAAAATCCATTCCGGTTTCCCGCGGCCCCCATCTCGAGGCCCATTGCCCGCGCCTCACCGGCCACGTATTGCCCAAGAAGCGCCCCAATCTCAATTCCCGGGCCCACCAGTTCGTTCTTGGACTGGTACACGTCGCGCGGTAAAAGAACGTGTCTCTGGTCGCGGATATAAACCCCGGCGCTCAGATCCATGCCGCGCGGCCTGCTCTCCACACCCAGGGCCAGTTCCGTCCCGCGGGCCGGAGAGGTTTTGCTGTTGGATGGAATCCACCTGCTGGACACGATGTCGTACAGGAAAGACTGCCGCTCCTTTATGCGGTGCAGGTATTGATAGCTCCGCGTCAGGGAGGCGCGAACCAGCAGGAGTTGCGGATCGACACTCCACTGGGCACTCAACCGGGGTTCCGCCCGGGCTATCCGGTCGGAACCGAAAGCCACCGTCCGAAGCCCGGCAATCACTTCGACCCGATTCGTTGCCTGCCAGGTATTCTGCACATAACCCGAGATCTCTACGGCCGTCGATCGGCTGTTCTCATGAAGGCGCTCCGATAGATGGGGGTTGTACTCGACGAGCGCATCAATTTCCGAACTGAATTCGCGGCTGACCAACTGGACGCCCATCCGCACTTCATTCCTTGCCGATCGGAAATAATCCACGTCAATCCGGCCGCCCAAGTCCCGAATGTCAACGCCGTAGCTGCTTCGCACACTGGACGAGAGGGTGGGGCGAAGGAAAACGCCCTCCTGTGCCTCGTAGCCGGAGTCGTACGCAGTGGCCGTCAAATACCACCTCGCTGACAGCAGCCGCTCATATCGCGCACTGAAAACCCGATTGCGCCAGACTTCCCTGACTTCAAACAACAGGTCAGCTGGCCTCAACCAGGACGAAAGGTCAAGAGACAGGTCGAAGGGAAGCCGAAGATCCAGATCGTCCCGTCCCCGATAGGACGTAAACGAGAGTCTGCTTTTGTCGTCGGGCCTGAAGACGAGTTTTGCGGTCCAGTCATAGAAGTAGTACCCGGTCCTGAGGGTATCCAGCCTCCCGGATTCGTCTGAAACCGGATGAGACTCACCTACCAGCCGGTCTATGTATGAGCGTCGTCCTCCCAGCATGAAGGATGATCTCGCCCCGATCGGCGTCTCAATCAGGAACCGACCACTATGTGTATTGACCGCCGCTCGGGCCTTGGGCTCCGGTCCACGCCCGTCCGAGAGTTCGGCATCCAGGACGGCCGAGAGGCGCCCGCCGAATTCCGCAGGGAACGCGCCTCGATAGACGCGGACCGAGCGAAAGGTCTCCGTTTGAAACGTGGAGATGAGGCTGAACGCATGCCAGGGATGGTAGACGGGTGCCCCATCCAGGAGATAAAGGTTCTGGTCTGGCCCGGAGCCACGCACCAGGAGCCCGCCGGTAACTTCTCCGGAGCGTCTGATTCCTGGCAGCCAACTGAGTGCCTCCAGCAGGTCGTGTCCTCCCAGCGATGCGGGGAGTCTCTCCAACCGTGTCATGGGTGGCGCAGACATCCCAGGGAGAGGCGTACGGTCTCCCGGTCGAAGTTGGGTGGACTGCACCAAAATGTCGTCGCCCATAATGGCCCGCGGCGAGAGCAGGAAGCGCGTGCTACCCCTTGAGGCGTTGACGAGTGTGTCCAGAGCAGAGAACCCCAGGAATGAAATCTGAACCCTCTGCGGTCCCTCTCGCATGGCCGGGAAGCTGAAGAAACCGGTTCGGTTGGTGATGGCGCCCCGGCCCAGGTCAACGAGAAGGACATGCGCACCGGCTAGAGGCAGGCCGGAAGAGCCGTTCAGCACAACGCCTGCCACGGTTCGCTCTCTGGCCGCGCTGGAGCGGGCGACAATAACGAACTGCCGCGGTCCGGTGGATCGAGCCTCCAGGTCCGTGCCTCTCAGCAAGCAGCGGAGGGCAGTCAGGGGCACGCTTCCCCGGTAGGAGCAGGAAACGAGAACTCCCTCCACCAGTCGCTGCGCGTAGACTACGTCAACCTCTGCCTGGGCGATGACCTGTCCCAAACCCACGATCAGCGGGGTATCCATCAGATCCAGGCGGATAGATTGCGCCCGCACACCACCGGGGTTGACGGAAACAGCCAAAGCCAGCAGTGCGCTCCAAAGTACCAATTCCGGTCGTCGCAGCATCCCCGGAAGATATGCCGGTCAGATGCGCCTTACTCCAGGACCAGAAGGAAAAGCCCGTTGGAGTGGCTGACCTGTGCGCCAAGTGTGGCGGCCAGAATGTCCAGGATCTCGCTTGTCGTTGATTCCGGCCCGAACGTGCCCGTAACCGACAGATCAGCAACGCCAACTCCCAGTTCCAGGTCGACACCGCGCTCCAGGCGGAGCAACTCGGCGACGCGGGCCATGGTGGTTTCTCTAAACACCAGAAGACCCGACCAGGTCAAGGCTTCCGATACCTCGACCGGCGAAGCAGGTTGAGGGGAAGCTCCCCGAGTGACCCGAGTGGCTTCGCCCGGCTCAAGTATGACCACATCGTTGGCGTTTGAGCGAGGCGAAACGGCCACCTGACCCGAGACGAGGACCACATCCGTCTGCTCTTCTCCGGTCGAGACCCCGAAACGAGTGCCCAGAACAGTGATGATGGCCTGAGGCGTTTCGACGGAGAATCGAACCGCATCCCTGGAAACGTCGAAGTATGCTTGACCGGCCAAGCTTACGGTTCGCTCAAAATAAGCCCCGGGGACATACGTGAGTGCTGAACCGGGGGAAAGCCTGGCCGATGAGCCGTCCGCCAGTTGCACCACCAGGTGCTCGCCTGCCGGAGCGGTTGCCGTGGTTCTCAGAACCTCGCTGGAAATCGATAGATAAGTGAGCGCAACAAGGACTACGGCGGAAAGGCCAAGGCCTATGCGCGCGGGCCAGCGGACGGCGCGCATAGGCCTTGGACGCCTGGCGGGCCGATCACGGGAGGCCAGTTCGTCCCAAACTTCGTCGAAGAGCGCGGCGTCGGCAGAGACTGCGCGAACGACATCTGCCAGGCCGGCGTGCTGATCCAGTGCCTTGTTGATGCCGGAATTCTCCTGCTCCAGCTGCGTGCGTTCGCTGGCAGAAAGAGCATCGCTCCGCCCGGCGTCGGACAGCCCGCGAAGAACCAACCTGTCCGGCGACAATGCCGCGTCCAGTCCCTGCCTGGCCGCCGCAACGAGCAGGTTCAGCACCTCCTGCTCACGGGCAGTCGGCAGCGCTTCCGGAGAATTCTCGCGGGATGGTTGAGGGTCGATATGGTCGTTGGAGTCAGGCACTGGGGTCAAGATCCTGGACTGGGCCCAAAGTTGAAGGCCCACATCAAGATATAAGTCGCGCCAAGCGCTCAAAAAGTAACATGGCCGGGCCGCTGGGCACGGCCAGCGTGGATAGGACCATGAGGATCGCTCTCAAGCTTTCGAGGGCGCGCTTGACCTGCATCTTCACGGCCGCTTCGGTGGACTCCACCATTCCCGCAATCTCCCCATACTTGTAGCCGAGCGACTTGAGTTCAATGATGCGCCGGGCCCGGGGCGTCAGCGAAGCAAGAGCCCTTTCGATGTCGATTCCAACGCCAGACGTTTCTGGTCCAACGGCTGGTTCGACCACTTCATCGGCCATGGTAGCCTCCCGACTCCCGTACCGCCCTCGGTAAAGATCCTGAAGCTCAAAAAGGGCCGCCTTCAATGCGAAGGCGCGCACTCTTCCCGTGTCCTTGATTTGGGTAATGCCACGGAAAACACGCAGAAGCGTGTTTTGAACCAGATCATCCAATTCTGGATGGTGACCCACCCGCCGGATAAAGAACCCTCGCACGACCGGCTCCAGAGATCCCAGGAGTGCCGACTCGGCTTCCCGGTCGCCGCGCTTGGCGCGCTCGACCAGTTGGGCCAGGGCAGAGTCCTGAGAGTTGGAGGATAACATGCGTTAAAAAGTCAAGCTCTCGTGGCCACTGCCATCAACGAGACCCCGGCCGGCAGATTGAATCTGGCCAGTAGACGGGATTCGAACGCCAGCAGTTTCATGAGTACCCTGTTCACCGCCTCCGGAGGCAGGCTGGTCCCGGCCCCGCTGAGTCCCCCAAACCGCCCCAGCACCCGGACCGCCGCGATCGGGGGGAGCAAGAAGGAATTGAAATAGCTGACCCGGTCCACGCGGAGCCCGGTTTTCTGAAGCAGTCCGCGAAGTGACGCCCTGCTATAGCGACGAAAATGCCCGTTTCGCACGTCATGATCACTCCACATCCACTGATATGCGGGCACCGTAACGACCAGGTGTCCACCCGGCGCCACGAGCCTGGCCAAGGTCTCAGCGGCCAGAAGTTCTTCCTCCACGTGTTCGATGACATCCAGTGCAAGGACTGTTTGAAAGCTCCGACCAGCAGGCATTCGGTCGGGGAGTGATCCGGGGATGACCTGACCGATGCCTCTCGATGCCGCACGGTCCCGATCCTCCGCGAATGGCTCTATTCCGGTCAGTGCGCCAAACTCCGCAAGCATTTCGAGATTGGCACCGTTCCCGCACCCCACCTCGACAAGCGGCCCGCACGCTTCGATCCTGGTCAAGACAGAACGCAGGATGCGTCGGCGACCCTCGAACCACCAATGGCGGTCTTCCGCTCTCGCCAGGGCATCACGAAGATCGCGATCCACTACCCTAGAAGGGCGCCGGTGGAATAGGACCCCAGCACCTTGACATATCCCGCAATCTCCTGCAGGTGGTCCAGGGCCTTTTCCACGTTTTCATCGCTCGCCGCACCCGCCAGATCGAGGTAGAAAATGTATTTCCCCGGACTCCCTACAAGGGGCCTGCTCTCGATTTTGAAAAGGTCTATATCCCTGAGCGCAAACACGCCCAGGCTCTTGAACAGGACACCCGGAATGTTATCACCCGGCACGTAGAGCAGGGAGGTTTTGGGCTGAGTCAGTACCGGGTTCACCGGAGCCTGGCATTCAAGGGCCAGGAAACGGGTGAAGTTGTTTGGGTTGCTCTCGATACCGGAGGCAAGGACCTGAAGGCCGTATTCCTGCGCGGCATTGTTGCTGGCGATGGCAGCGTCGGTTGTGCCCGACCATTCCGCCACGCTCTTGGCCGCCCCGGCGGTATCGTATGCCGGAATTGCTTCGACATGCGGGAGTCGGGTTCGGAGAAACTCCCGGCATTGGCCCAGCGCCTGCGGGTGCGAGCGGACTCTCTGGAGTCCAGCCAGCGTGGCACCCTCGCGGGCCAGCAAATAGTGCCGAATTCGGAGTTGGGCCTCGGCCGTAATCTGGAGGTCAAACTCCCTGAGCAGGTCATAATTGGCATGCACACTGCCGTGAAGCGAGTTCTCAATCGGCACCACGCCGGCACTCACGTTTCCCCGTGAAACCGCTTCAAAGACAGCCTCAAAACTTGGGCACGGGACAACCTCGGAACCCGGATAAAGGGCCAGCGCCGCTTCTTCCGAATAGGCGCCAATCTCGCCCTGGAATGCTATGCGCTCTGTCTCAGCCATCACATCAGATCCGGCGCGGAGATGCCCAGTACTCCCAGGCCGCCGGCCAGAACCCCCTGGGCGGCGCGGGCCAGGCGCATGCGGGCCGTCGCCAAATCCGGGTCCTCACCGATGATCCGGCAGTTCCCGTAGAACTGTGTAAACGCCACGGCGACCTCGCGAAGGTAATTGGCCAGCCGATGCGGCTCGCACAACCCGGCTGCACGGGCAAGCACCGCCGGGTACTTCAGAAGCTCCTTGATGAGGTTCTCTTCGGCGTCATGGACCAACAGTTCCAGTTTCCCCTCTCCCTCAAACGAAAACCCTACTTCTTCCGCCTTACGGAGTATGGAAGCAATCCGGGCGTGGGCGTATTGCAGATAGAAGACGGGGTTTTTCTCGCTGGCCTCCTTGGCCAGGTCGAGGTCGAATTCCAAATGGGTGTTGGGCGAGCGCATCAGGAAAAAGAACCTCGTGACATCTTCGCCCACCTCATCCATGAGGTCGTCCAATGTCACGTAGGTAGCCTTGCGGGTACTCATCTTGACCGGTTCCCCGCCACGCACCAGCGTGACGAACTGGTAGATCACCACTTGGATGGCCGCGGTCGGAAATCCAAGGGCCTGGACGCCCGAAAGGACATCGGGAAATGTCGCAATATGATCAGCGCCAAAGACATCCACGATCAGGTCAAAGCCACGCTTCACCTTGTCCACGTGATATGCTATGTCTGGCAAGCGATAGGTAGGTTCGCCAGAACTCTTGACCAGAACCGTGTCCTGTTCTTTGCCGAAACTGGTGGTCCTGAACCAGACGGCTCCTTCCTTGTCGTACGCGAGGTCCTGGCTCCGAAGGTTTTCGACGATCTCCCACACCGCGCCCGAGTCATAGACCGTGCGCTCATTGAAGAACGAGTCCATGTGGATGCCCATGCGCTCCAGGGTGGTTGCTATCTCCTGGAAGATGCGTTCCTGCGCCGCGGTCTGGAAGGGCGTGATGTCGTCGCTGGCCAGGAGTTGGTCTCCCTTGTTGGCCTGTAGAGCGGCCGCGATATCGTTGATGTAATCTCCCTGGTACCCATCCTCCGGGAAGCTCTCCGGAACCACAAGGGACTCGCCACCGGCGGCTTCTATTTCCTTTGTGCCGTGACTTGGATCTACCTGCGCCTGGTAGCGGGCGCGGACGGACTCGCCCAGGACCCGCATTTGCCGCCCGGCATCGTTGAAATAGTATTCCCTGGTAACCTCGTAGCCGGTGTATTCCAGGAGTTTGGCCAGCGTATCGCCCAGGACGGCGTTCCGGCCGTGCCCCACGGTCAATGGTCCGGTGGGGTTGGCACTGACAAACTCAACGATCGCGGTTTTCCCGGTGGGTTGCGTCCGTCCGTACTCCTTGCCTGCCTCGAGTATGGCACGCAGCGAGTTGGCCAGGTAGGCCGGCGCAAATCTGAAGTTGAGGAATCCGGGCCCCGCCACTTCCACAGAGGAGACTTTGCCTGGATCAAGTTGGAGCGCGGCCGCGAGGTCTTCTGCAATGGCGCGGGGCGCCTTGCGGAAGTGGCTCGCCAGCTGCAGCGCAGCGTTGGTAGCCAGATCGCCATGATCAGGGTTGCCCGGCTGCTGGAAGTCCAGCGAAAAGTCTTCGGGTGCCCCACCCATCGTTTCGAGGGCAGCCCTGATTTGTAACGACAGGTAGTCGTGCATAGTCCGAATCGGGCCGTCAGGCCCCTGATGAGCCCGGAAGCGGCGCGCGAGGCGTTATCTAGCTGGCCTTTGGTGGACCATCAACAAAAAAATAAAGGAGGTCGTGCCACGTGACAATCCCGACCAAATGACCATCCGGGTCGATGACGGGCAGTCCAGAGACATCAAGCGCAAGAATCATTTCTGCGGCCGCTTCGACCGTGGCTGAAGGCAAGATGGTGTACGGCTGAGGTGTCATTACCTGATGGGCGCGTTTGTCGAGCGTGCGCTTGTCTCTTTCTCGCTCCGACAGAGACTCAAGAAAGGGACTGAGCGCACCCAGCACGTCGCGATCCGAGATGATTCCGATCAGCTCGTTCCCATCCACGACGGGTAGGTGGTGAAAGCCGCCCTGCGTCAGTTTGTGCCGGACAACGCCGAGTGGATCATCCGCGTTCACCCGCACAACGAGCCTGGTCATTATGTCCTGGACCGTGGTCATGGCCGAAAAGGTACAGCCCAGAGAAAGGTCAAACAATGTTGCCGTAGTCCTTGACCCCTCAGGCGAGCCACCTTTGCACCGTTTCCCCGAAAACCTCCCAGAGAATCTCCCGTATGACCGCGCATGAGAACTCCGAGCGGCCTCCTTCTGATTGTATTAGCCAGCGCAGTCTGGCTACCGGCTCCGGCGCAGGCGCAGGTTGAACACGACTTCACCATAGCCCGGGTCAAGTATGCCGGCGGGGGAGATTGGTACAGCGATCCGCAGTCACTTCCGGAACTGCTCCGTTTTGTTCGAGCCAACACCGCCATTGACGTAGCCCCGGAGGCAGAGACCGTTGAGCTTTCGAGCGAGAAGTTGTTCTCGTTTCCTTACGTGTATATGACTGGGCACGGGAACGTGGTCCTGACGGAAAGAGAAGCTCAGCACATGAGGCGCTACCTGATGGGTGGTGGTTTCCTGCACGTAGACGACAACTACGGCCTGGACCGTTCCTTCAGGCGAGAAATCAAGAAGGTCTTCCCCGACCGCGAACTGGTCGAACTACCGTTTTCCCACCCCATCTATAGCAACCAGTTCGAATTCCCGAACGGGCTTCCCAAGATTCACGAGCACGACGGTGCGCCTCCCCAGGGTTTTGCTGTGTTGGATGACGCCGGGCGCGTGATGCTCTTCTACTCGTACGAGTCGGACCTGGGTGACGGCTGGGAGCCTGAGGCCGTGCACAATGACTCGCCACAGCTCCGGTCCGCGGCGCTTAGAATGGGCACGAACATTCTGACGTACGCCATGATGCGGTAGCCGCGCCGCGACATGAAGAAAATTCTTGGTCTCGTTGTTCTGGCCGGCGTGGCCGGTCTGCTCTTCGTCTCCAACCCGTCCAAGGACGAGTTTGAGGACTATGTCCAGTCCCGGGTAGAAGACCGGCTGAAGGGCGAGAACCCGAATCAGCGACGCCTGGGTCGCATGTTGACAGAGATGGGCTCGTCCATCGTTGGGTCACTCGCCGCACGTACGGCGGAGCGGAAGGACTTCCTGCTGTTCAGTCTATATGCCGTCGATATCGGTGCGGACGGCGACCCTGATGAGTCCTGGCGATTCGTTGGGATTGGCGGGACGTTTATCGAGATATCGAGTCCCGAGGGGGACTGACGAGGCGCCGGACTACTTGCGCCCCCAGTAGATCGACCAGAAGAGACCGCGGACAACTTCGATGCTGAATTCCGGTCCCCAAGAAATGGGTCCGAAGGCGGTGTTTACCGCGAACCAGCGCTTCGCCCAGTCGGTAATGGCCGGGGGCTCTGGCGCTTGGGTGACCCTCGGCCAGTATTCTCCGGCCCGGTTTAGTCGATTGTCTGGATTCCCAAGCAAATTCGTCACGAGTCGCAGCACGTCTCTCCGGTCTGCGGCGTAGGCCGGGATCACCTGTCCCTCGATGGTGGGCTCAGCGGCGCGGGCGGCGCCCCCTCCGGTGCACATGAGGTACATAACCCCTTCCGGCAAGACAGTAAATCCCCACGTGCCTGACGGTCCGAGGCACGAAGCGGAAGAGAACTGGATAACGTAATCGTTCGGGGGGCCCTGGTATTCGGCGAACGAAAGACCGATCCTCGAATCCGTTGCTCCCACACGCCCGCTTCACCCACTGAAAACGCAGGATTCTGGCGTTTTCCTCACTTTCAGACGGCAAAGGATCGACATAATCTGATCGCGTCCAGTCCACACCAAGATGCGGAAAGTCGGGATAGTGGTCCGGGGTGAAGAAATGCTTGTGACGATGGCCTAAGGGATGAAAATCGAAGTAGGTCATCCACGGAAATAGGTCGTCCATGGCGAACAACGTGATTTGACTGCGAGTCGTGGACAAAGGCCCGCCCAAGCTCTCCGAGTAAGAGGCGGTGAGAAGTTTCCCGTATTGGCCCGGTGCTCCGGCCCGCACCGCCGATCGACCCGAGGTGTAACCGGTCGCGATCCCGTCCCACTTGTAAATAGGTGAGTCGAAGGGAGTCCGATTGGCTGGGAGATCTCGACGCTGCCCTCCCCACAGGGGACCACCCGGTACAAGCCGCTCCGAAGTTCTTCTACCCGGAGGCTGCCGCCCCCAAGCGCTTCATGATGGTCAGCCATGTTGACTCCATACACGCGAATCGTTCGAACTGGCTGCAAAACAGCCGCAGTCTCAGTCGCGCCCGGCGGCGAGCGGGCCGGCTTGGATGGACACGGCGCCCGAGCACGTCCAGCGTCGCGCGCGAGTTGACAAAAAGCGAAGCAAATCTGCGACTGGTTCCAAGAGACCCGTCGTGTGCGCAGTTGGTCGTGAGGTCTCCGGATGGGGAGAGGACTGCCGTGCCATCGCAGTCGGGGTCCTGATTCACGGGAAAGGTTGCGAGCATAATGAGGTCGCTGGCGGCGAAGCCGGAGAGCTCGACGTCCACCGCAAAACACGTCGGTGCCATGAGTCCCGTATCTGGGCAACCGAAATACTCCGATGGGTCGGTTACGGCGGCTGAGCCTGAAGTAGTCCCTAGATGGTAGGTGACCACGCGTCGCGATCGGCGGTACCCATCAGTTCCGGCAGGTTGTCTCCATCCAGGTCGACGGCAACCATCTCGGGAAAGAAAGCGTGCGAACTCACCACCATGGTCTTCGGAGGCTCGCTGCAGCCACAAAAGCTCACTACAAGCAGAAACGCGGCGCCATACGTTCGGTGAGTCATACAGACAAGCTAGCAGATTCCCGTCTTATTCGCTCGGCGTCCGCTGAACACCCGGGTCCTTTTAGAGTACGCTACTCGCACCCAAGACATCATCCGCTCATGTCCAAACTTCGGCAGGCCGACCCACAGGTTTTCGACCTCATCGAGAAGGAAGTCCATCGTCAGAACGACGGCCTCGAACTGATTGCTTCCGAGAATTTCGTGTCCCGCCCAGTCATGGAGGCCATGGGCACGCCCCTCACCAACAAGTACGCGGAGGGTCTACCGGGCAGGCGCTACTACGGCGGATGTCAGTTCGTGGACGAAATTGAGGACCTGGCTCGCTCAAGAGCGCGCAAGCTCTTCGGCTGCGATTGGGTGAACGTACAGCCTCATTCCGGGGCCTCGGCAAACGCAGCGGTGTACCTGGCGTTCATGCGCCCTGGCGATACGTTTCTGGGTCTTGACCTGGCTCACGGCGGGCATCTAACCCACGGATCTCCGGTAAACTTCTCCGGCATACTCTACAAGCCAGAGTATTACGGTGTGGAGAAGGACGGGCCCATGGCCGGTCGCATCGAAATGGACAAGGTGCGGACCCGGGCGCTGCAAGTTCGACCCCGGATGATTTCCATTGGCGCCAGTGCCTACTCGCGGGACTTCGATTACCCGGCCTTCCGCGAAATTGCAGATGAGGTAGGAGCCTATTTGTGGATGGATATGGCGCACACCGCGGGTTTGATTGCCGCCGGCATTTTGTCTGATCCCATGCCGCACTGCCATGTGGTTTCAACCACGACCCACAAGACGCTTCGCGGTCCGCGGGCAGGGATGATCCTGGTTGGATCGGACTACGACAACCCCTTTGGAAAAGTGGCCCCCAAGTCTGGCCGCGTGAAGAAGATGTCTGAGCTCCTGGACTCGGCCGTATTCCCCGGGTACCAAGGTGGTCCACTCATGCATGTGATAGCCGCAAAAGCCGTCGCATTTGGAGAAGCACTGGAGCCGTCTTTTCACGAGTACTCGGGTCAGGTTGTAGCCAACGCCACCGCAATGGCCGACGCCTTTGTGGCCAAGGGGTACGATCTCGTTTCCGCGGGAACGGACAACCACCTGATGCTCATCGACCTCCGAAGCAAGGGTTTGACCGGTAAGGCGGCCGAGCAGGCACTCGGGAGAGCAGAGATCACCGTCAACAAGAACATGGTGCCCTTCGACACGGAGAGCCCCTTTGTGACCAGCGGTATCCGGATCGGCACCCCGGCCATGACCACAAGGGGATTTGGCGAGGCCGAATTCCAGCAGGTTGTCGAGATGATGGATCGTATTCTTTCAGATCCGGGCAACGAAACGGTAGCCAATACCGTACGGGCAGAGGTACAGGAACTCTGCGATCGCTTCCCGCTCTATGATTTTGAGGTTGCCTAAGGTCGCCAAGTCGCACCCTGTGCAACATAAATCCCACTTTTGACTTCGTACCCTTGTTTGACACTCAGCGCTCTGTTGTGCGAGTGAGTCAGAGAAGAACTACATGCCTCAGTCTGCCCTGAATTCAGCCGCCTATGCCGAACTGCTCGATTTGGGCAGGCGGCTCTATGACCGTGCGCTTGTTCGGCGGGAGCAGGAGCTGATCACAGATCCGCGCGGCCAACCCATTGGATGGCTCCTGGATACCCGCATGCCGATGCTGGATGGCACGCTGTTCAAGGAGGTAGGCTCGGTTCTGGCGGGTCGGCTCCAGAATCGGGGAGTGGTCCAGGTTGTTGGTTTTGGCTTCGGTGCGTTCCCTTTGGTGACGTCGGTCTTGTCTGCAGATGGCGAGACTCCGTTCGTTGGCGGTTTTGTGCGTGAGCAGCGAAAGCCTCACGGCCGAAGGCGCCTGGTCGAGGGCCCGGTGGATCGATCCTTCCCGGTCGTTCTTGTCGATGACATTCTGAATTCCGGGCGTACGGCCAGTCGAGCCGTGGCTCTCTTGCGAAACGAAGGGTTTCGCGTAGAAGGGCTGATGACGCTGTTCAACTTCACCTGGAGTGGAGGTCGTGCCCGCATGGAGGCCCAGGGACTCTGGGTGGACACGCTGCTGGACCTCAATTTGCGCGACAATCAGCCGGGCAGCTCCGATTCGTACTAAAGCCGTCTTGATGAACCGGTTTTTTTCCAAGCGGAATAAGGCCGCCAGACCTCCGATTCCTGAAGGCCTCGAAGGGGTCAAAACGGACGAGGACCTGGCGGAAATGGGCTTCCTGGACCACCTTGAAGAGTTCCGTTGGGCGCTCATCAAGGCGGGCATAGGCGTTGTGCTTACCACCGTCATTGCCTTCTTCTTTCGAGGGTGGATTATCGATGTCCTCCTCCTGGGCCCCAAGGATCCAAACTTCATCATGTACCGGGTATTCGGTCTTGACGCGGTGGAGTTCGTACTTCAGAACAGGAACATCACCGGCCAGTTTTTTGCCGACATCGGGACCGTATTCGCTGTCGGGATAATTCTTGGTTCGCCCCTGATGGTCTACCAGATCTGGAGGTTTATAGAGCCGGGCCTCTATCCAAATGAGAAGTCGGGACTTCGATTTGCGGCGGCATTTGCCTCCTTTTTCTTCACGCTCGGCATCAGCTTCGGATATCTGGTGGTCACCCCGCTGGCGCTGCAGTTCTTCGCCCAGTACTCCATTTCGCCCGAGATCACGAACGAGTTCGATATCTCGCGGTATTTCTCGATGATCACGTTCTGGGCGTTCGGCTGCGGAATCCTGTTCGAGTTGCCTGTTGTGATCTACTTCCTCGCGAAGATGGGTCTGGCCACTCCGGCTCTGCTGCGGAAGCACCGCAAATGGGCGCTGATTCTGTGCCTTACGCTGGGCGCGCTTTTCACGCCGCCGGATCCGCTATCCCAGATCCTGGTGGCCATGCCGCTGCTGCTTCTGTACGAGTTCTCAATCTTCATTGCGGCATACGTTGAGAAGAAGCGCAACAAGGAAATGGAGGAGGCCCTGGCGTAGCATGAAAAGCAAAGTTTTTGTCTGGGCGCTGCCGTTGGTGGCGGCGGCGATTTTCTGGACCGGATTCCAGACGGCCAGAGACGATGACTTCTACGCCATGCGGAAGAATTTCGAGCTGTTCGGGGGCGTTTACGAACAGGTTGTCAGTTCGTACATGGTCCGCGTGGACCCGGAGCGTTTCATGCGGACTGGTATGGATGCCATGCTCGAAACGCTGGATCCCTGGACGGACTTTCTGGACGAGGCGGACAACGCCGCCATGCAGCTCCGTTCTCAGTCCGGGTTCGGCGAGGTCGTCATCAATCTCGGCAACCGGGGCGGGCGGGTGACGGTTCTCTCGCCCGACGCCGATGTCGGCGCCTATCGGCAGGGCATGCGCACGGGCGACGCGGTAGTGGTCGTGGCTGGCCAATCGGCCGACAGCCTGACCGTGTCCGACGTGCGGGGCCTTCTGCGTGGGGAGCCAGGAACGACCGTAAGCGTGACCGTGGAGCGTTCCGGAACCGGGTTCCTGGACTTCAATCTGAAGCGGGAGGCGCCGGTCGTCCACTACGTATCGTTTGCTGATCGAGTCGAGGGCACCAATGTCGCCCTCGTGAGACTGGACGCCTTTGGTCCCGGCGCCACGAATGAGATCGACAACGCACTGGAAGACCTGTCCCAGAGCGGCCCGCTTGATGGAATGATTTTGGATCTTCGGGACAACCCGGGTGGGCTGGTCATCGAGTCCATCAATCTGGTCGGTCTATTTGTCCCCAAAGGCACACCCGTGGTTTCCACCAGAGGCAGGGCACCGGAGTCAAACCGACTCTACTCGACCAGCGAGGAGCCTGACTGGGGGGACCTGAACCTGACGCTTCTTGTCAACCGGGGGTCGGCCTCGGCCAGCGAAATCGTCTCGGGTGCCTTGCAGGATCTTGATCGCGCCGTCGTTATTGGCGAGCCGACCTTCGGCAAGGGCCTGGTGCAAGTGGTGCGCCCGATGCCGTACCACACGGCAATGAAGATCACGTACTCCAGGTACTTCACGCCAGCGGGCCGGGGAATCCGCAAGGATGCCCTGGAAGCGGACGGTCTGCCCATGAAATCCTTCAGGACAACGAACGGCCGAACCGTCCGCGAAGGGAACGGGATAGAACCCGATGTTTCGCGCGAATCTGGTACCGTCAGTGATTTGGAGATGGCACTTATCCGTGAGGCGGCCTTCTTTCGCTTTGCGGGAGAGTACGCGCTCACGCGCGGAGAGGAGATCAGAGCGGCAACCCGGGTCTCGGGGAAACTTCAGCTTCCAGACGACGCCGTGGCCGAATTCCGAGACTGGCTGCGCCGGGATGATTTCACCTTCACGACCCAACTGGATGAGAAGTTGGATGGACTTTCGCCTCTGGCCTGGCGGCCGGACGCGGCGGAACCATTACGGCAGCTCCGACTGATTTCGGCGCAGATGGGGGAGGAGATGTTCAGGGAAGCAGACGACCGAATACGGGCGCGGCTGGCCGATGAGGTGGCCACCCGGGTCCTGGAGCCGGAAGAGAGGGTGCGGCTCCTTCTACGTTCCGACCAGGCCGTGGGCGATGCCGTGGCGATCCTGACTGGCCCGCGATACGAAACCCTTTTGGGAAGCTGAGGCCAATGCTGGCTTCAGCTGCGCTCGTCGCGCACGCGGCCAGCCAGATCCAGCGTGGCAAGCAGGAGGACATTGGCTCCGGCCACCATGTCCTCATCCCGACTCAACTCCGCAGGGTTGTGCGAAACGCCGCCAATGCTTCGGACGAAGATCATCCCCGATGGGCAGCAACTGGCTATTATCTGGGCATCGTGCCCCGCACCGCTGGTCATCTCAAGGGGTGGAAGGCCTAAGACAGACTGCGCGTTCCGAACCGCCTGAACCACGCGCGGGTCAAAGTCCACGGCTGGCGCGCTTGCCGTCTGGACGATGTCCACGTGCAATCCCTCCCGGCCTGCCAGATCCCGAACCGCCGCCTCAACCCGAGCGACAGCGGCCTCCAGGTGGGCCTGCACTGGGTGTCGAAGGTCAATCGTCATTGTGGCCTCTTGGGCGATGACGTTAATAAGATTGGGCTTCAGCACCAGGCGTCCCACAGTCCCCATCAGATCCGGGACTTCAGAGGCCGTCTCCCTGACCAGTCCAATAATCTGGCCCGCTACGAATCCCGCGTCCCGCCGCTGGTTCATGGGCGTTGTGCCCGCATGGTTGGCCGTTCCAGTCAGAGTGACCTCAAGCCACTTCAATCCCTGAACGGCAGTCACGGTGCCAACCGGCCATTCGCGCTGGTCCAGAATGGGTCCCTGCTCGATGTGGACCTCCAGGAAAGCGTTCAACGCAAGCGCGCGCATGTCGGCCAGGCCCGCCATACCTGTTTGATCAAGGTTTACACCGATCGTGCTGCCGTCGGTCCCGATAATCCCGCGGACCTGCTCGGCATCCAAATCACCTCGAACAAACATGCTACCCAGCATGTCGGGCATGAATCGCACGCCTTCCTCGTTCACAAACGACGCCAAACCCACCGGATGCGCCGTCTGGACGTCGTTCTCCACGAGGACGGTGAGGACCTCAAGCGCAGCCAGTACGCCCAGGGCGCCGTCGTATTTACCGGCAGCTCCAACGGAATCCGTGTGCGACCCGAGCATCACAACCGACTGGTCTGCGCCTGACCCCGGGCGAATTGCCCAGAGATTGCCGATGGCGTCGTAGTGTGATTCGAGTCCGAGGTTCGATAGTTGGGCGGCCACATAATCACGGCCTTCTCGGTCTTCAGCCGAAAACGCCAGTCTCGAGACACCGCCACCGGGCAGGGCACCGATGCGGGCGAGGTCGGCCAGATTCTTAAGGAGTCGAGTGTCGTTTATAAGCATGACCAAAATTACGAGATAAGCCGCAGGGCATCACAACCCGCGATGCGTCATTAATCAGGAGTCACCTGTGTTTTGGGCTGCGGGGCTTAAAGAATCTGTCGCAGGCCAAGGCTAGCTAGGTAATCGCAGAGAAAGTGGACCGAGAGGCCCACCGCCTGGGCGCCGACAGAATTGCTTTCCGCCGCCGCATGGTGATGGGATCCCGTCGCGGCCGCTGAGAGGGTACTCATGGCGAACCCCTACACCGGGCTCCAGAACCTGAATGTCACCGAGACGGCTCCGCTGAAGCGCGTCTACCGTCTTCAGGACGGGCGGGTCGAGACCCAGCCAGCGGGTGCCCTTCTCTATGCCGAACGTAAACGCCTGGACGCTCCCGACTCGACATGGACGAAATGGCGCTCTGGGAAAGGACGCTCGGGCCTGAAGAGGTTGCCGCATCCTATGCCGAGCACTTCGAACCCGCGGGTCGACGCGATCAACTCGTGGCTTCATCACCCGCAATCCGGACTCGTTTTCTACGTCACGGCAATGGCCCTCTGGTCGTACAATCCGACAAACGATTCCCACGAGCTGATCTTCGATATGTCCGAGTACCTATCGGATCAGGAGTTGCGCGAGCCCAATATTGACTTGAAAAGCAGCGCCCTATTCTACGTCTTCGCCCTGCCAGGTAATTCCTCCCGGCTCGGGCTCTTCGGCTATATCACCACGAGGTACGACACGTCTGGTGACTGCTAGCTAGCCATCGCGATGGCTGTGAGCGGGGTCGTTTCCTTGTTGCCCGGCCGCGCCTCGGGATCGCCTGGTTCCCGGGCAACCCCTGGCGTCTTGTAAACACGCACGCAGGTGCGAACCGGATTAACTGGAAAAGGTTAGAGAGGTCATGCGGAACGGACTCAGATTTACACTTCCGGTTGTCCTGGTGCTGGCTGGCTGCGGCCAATCAGTCCAGTCTCAGCAGTATCGTCCCCCCGAAACCAGCAGCACCGGGGCGGGAGACATCGGCGCGAGTCGGCACAACGCGATTACCCGCGCGGTAGAAACGGCATCGCCGGCCATCGTGTCGATCAGCGTGGTCCAGCAGATTCGCTATCAGGACCCGTTCTCGGATCCCTTCTTCAATTTGTTCTTCAGGGACCAACGCACTCGCATGAGGGAGAGGCAGGTCCAGAGTGTAGGATCGGGCTTTGTCGTCTCGCCAGACGGCTATATCGTAACCAACGATCACGTGGCCGGAAACGGAGACCTCATTACGGTGGCCTTTCCGAATGGGGACACCTTTCGAGCGGAACTGGTCGGTACAGACGCTGCTTCGGATCTGGCACTCTTGAAGGTGACGCCAGAGGCACCGCTTCAGTATTTGAATCTGGATTCCGCGACCTCTCCCATCGTGGGTGAGTGGTGCATTGCCTTGGGTAACCCGTTTGGACTCTTCGAAGCGGCAGATCCGACGGTAACAGTTGGCGTGGTGAGTGCGACCGGGCGAGATCTCTCGCCGCAAGACGGCCGTATCTACCGAGACATGATCCAAACCGACGCCGCAATCAATCAGGGTAACTCCGGCGGACCCCTGCTGAATGCACTTGGGGACGTCATCGGCGTCAACAGTGCAATCATCAGTCAGAGTGGCGGCTCTGTCGGAATTGGATTTGCGGTCCCCATCGGGCGGGTTGTTCGCGTCATCTCCGAGTTGAAGGAGAAGGGCTTCGTTGACCGGTCCTACTACACGGGACTTACCGGCAGAAACGTGACTCCCAGAATAGCGCGGGCGCTGGGGCTGACGACCATTGAGGGCGTATTCGTGGAGGATGTCTCGCCGGGATCACCTGCGGACCAGGCCGGATTCCTGCCGTACGATGTGATTAGCGCCGTGCAGGACGAGCCCATTGCCAACCAGACCGAATTTGTGGCTCGGCTCTACGACTTCCGGCCCGGCGACCGTCTCCGTTTCAGCGTCAAGCGGGATAAACAAACGGTCAACCTGGCCATGCGACTGGGAAGCAGTCAGGAAAACTAGCGTCGCGCTGGATTCTGGTAGGTTTTGCCCTCTTCCAGAATGACCGCGCCGTCATCGGTGAGGAAGTTTACGGGGATGGTGCGCCGCTCCAGATCCCGGGATATACCGTAGACTTCGAAGTGGAGGTGGGGTCCGGTGGTGAATCCCGTATTCCCGGACAGTCCCAATACCTGGCCGACTCGCACGGATTGACCCTCCCGAACCTGTACGCCCCGATGCTTCAGATGCACGTAGTTGGCTATGGTGCCGTCAGAATGCTGGATCTTGACGAAGTTGGCGCGGGTCTGAAGGGCGAGGTCTGGTCCGCCCACCCGGTAGCTCTCCTCGGTTTCAATGACCAGGCCGGCGCGGGATGCCCTGACCTCGGTGCCCTCGGGCATATCAAAGTCCAGCGCATATTTGCCGCTGTGGGTCACACTGCCGTTATAACCCTGTCCCAGGAGCCACGACGTCCCAGGCGCAAAAGGCAATGAGTAGGCCGCGCCGGGCGTGTGCTGGGGCGCCAGGGTGCCCAGCATCCATTTGGCATCGAAACGATAGCCCCATCTGGCCCTGTCGTTTTCCACCTCCAATCTGAGTGGTTGAACGGTGCGTTCGCCTGGCACGGTTATGACAATGGGCAGCGATTCCTGGGACGACAGATTCTCCAGCTCCATGTCCAGGCGCATCGTGATGGCACCTGGGAGCAGATTGCGAATCCTGATGCCGACTCGGCCCTGAGTATCCTGGACGCCTTCGAGACAGAAGGCATTCTCGAAGCAGTCTTCCTGGGCCGATGCGCTTGGTGCCACGCAGGTCAGGAGCGCGAACGCAGACAGGATCAGCCTAACGGATCGCTTTCGTATCCGGCCAACTCCAGACTTCTTGTCCATAAAAGTGCCGCGGCCTCTTGGTCCAACGCAGCCGTAGACGGGCGAGCTGCCTTTTCGTTCGCGTAATATCCGCCGGTTACCCCGTCGAGGTCCGGCGACGTCGCCAGGTGGAGTGTGGTTTTCGCGCCATCCTCTGGCGTCCGCATGAATCGGCTTCCCACCTTCCCCATCCCGGTCATGACGGCACCGTTTCCAGGCCGCCAGAACCCTGTATCCACTACGCCGGGATGAAGCGAGTTCGCGGTAATGCCCGATCCTTCCAGCCGGCGGGCCAGTTCGCCCGTAAACAGAATGTTGGCGAGCTTTGAACGGCCGTAGGCTTTGAATCCGCTCCACTTCTGCTCCGCTTGCAGGTCGTCGAAGTCCAGCTTGTTGCCTTTATGCGAGTCTGAGGCAACGTTGATGATTCGGGCGGGTGCACTGGCTTTCAGGGTATCCATCAGGCCCAGTGTGAGGATGAAGTAGGCCATGTGGTTGACAGCGAAAGTGGTCTCCAGACCGTCAACGGTCAGTTCGCGCTTGCCCTTGAAGAGGCCCGCATTATTGACCAACACATCAACCTGAGGGTACTCCGCGGCAATCCGGGCAGCCAGGTCTTTGACCTCCTGCTGCACGGACAGGTCAGCGATCATCAGGTCGACTGACGAACTGCCCGAATCCTGACACACCTCGACCAGCGCCTGTCTGCCCCGCTCTCGACTGCGACACACCATAACCACGCGGGCGCCGTGTCGGGCCATTTCTGATGCGGCAGCCTTACCTATGCCGGAATTTGCACCCGTGATAACACAGGTGCTGCCCTCAATTTGGTTCATACGCTCGTTGACCATGCACGATGGAAAGCCTGAATATTGGCGGCAACCCCATCGGCACCTTTGAATACTGCGCTCCCGGCAACAATAACATCCGCGCCAGCGCTAACTACTTCATATACATTGGACGGTTTGACTCCGCCGTCCACTTCAAGAAAGGCCCTTGAGCCAGAATCGTCCAACATTCGACGAAGTCGCTCAATCTTGCGGGTAGCCTCAGGGATGTACCCTTGACCACCAAAGCCTGGGTTGACACTCATGATCAGTGCCAGGTCAACATCGCCGATGACCTCTTCCAGAGTGGAGAGAGAAGTGGCTGGATTCAGCGTGACACCCGGCCTCATACCCGCCTGTCTGATGGCCTGAATAGTGCGGTGGAGGTGCCTGGTTGCCTCGACGTGAACGGTGAGAATATCAGCCCCCGCCTCCGCGAATGCGTCAACGTATCGTTCTGGCTGATCGATCATCAGGTGAACGTCCAGCACGGCACCCATGTCATCTGCGAGTGGCTTCAGCGCCCGCACAATCAACGGGCCAATGGTGATGTTGGGCACAAAGTGGCCATCCATCACATCGATGTGCAGCCAGTCCGCACCAGCCTTGAGGGCCTCGCGGCAGTGGGTCTCTAGCTGGCCGAAATCGGCGGCCAGGATAGAAGGCGCCAGGATGGGCACGTGTTCTCCGCCTAGTTGGAATAAACGACGGCTACAATAAGCGCCATCACCATCGCATTAACCAGAGCGATCGGAAGAAGATACTTCCAGCCCAGTGTCATGAGCTGCTGATACTTGAACCTTGGCAGCGTCCAACGAACCCAGATAAACAGGAAGGCAAAGAAACCGGCCTTTATCAGGAGTGAGCCAATCTGCAGCGCGCCAAGAAGGATGGAGCCTTCCAGACCCGGAAACACGCCGATAATCAGAGGCTCGAAGGGCAGCAAGTATCCTCCGAAAAAGAGCGTCGCAATGAAGAAGGACGCCACAAAGAAATTGACGTACTCGGCCAGGAAGAACATCCCGAATTTCATCCCCGAGTATTCGGTGTGGTATCCGCCCACCAGTTCCTGTTCTGCCTCAGGCAGGTCGAACGGGGTTCTGTTGGTCTCGGCGAAGGCCGTGACGATGAAGATGATCGCGCCGATCGGATTGCGAAAGATATTCCACCCTAAGAGGCCCCAGCCTGTCTGCTGCGCCTCGACCATTTCAACCAGGTTCAGAGATCCGGTCAGGAGCACAACGGAAAGAACGGCGAGCCCCATGGACAACTCGTACGAAATCATCTGCGCGGATGACCGAAGACCACCAAGCAGCGAGTATTTGGAGTTGGAACTCCAACCCGCCAGGGTCACTCCGTAGACGGAGATCGAGGTCAGGGCGAGCACAACGAGCGCAGATACCTCCATATCCGCCACCACCACACCCCGAGCAAACGGAATCAGGCCGCCCGCGCCCATGGCTATGATCACCATCAAGGTTGGGGCAAGGGAGTGCACAAACGGATTGGCGGTGATGGGTACGATGTTTTCCTTCAACACCAGCTTCAGCACGTCGGCGAACGGCTGCAGAAATCCAAAAGGCCCAACCCGGTTAGGTCCGGGGCGAGCCTGAATGTATCCAGAGACCTTCCGCTCGGCGTACACCAATACAGAGGCTGATACCAACAGGAAGTTGATGATCAGAAAGGCGACGGCCGCCGTCCAATACCAGGCTAGTTCCATGGTCGGGGAGAGTCAGTTACGGCTGAGCCTGAATGTGAATCGATAGTGTGTTGGTCATCGTCAGACGGTGGCTGCCACGTCTTCAAGACGCACGCCCAGTTTGCCCATAGCCTCGTAGGTGGCCCCGCTAAAGGCATCCATGGTGTCGGCTATTTCCCGCATGATAAACTTTGGTCCCTTGTAGGCCAGACCGTGACCCAGACGGATGGCCACCGCAGGCAGACTTACCCATCCGGGCTGGCAGTCCACCAAATTGGACTCGTTGAACCACTTGTCGAACGGCGTGCCGTGCAGGTCAGCCCTGCTCTTTCCGCACTCCATCATCAGCGTGCGGTTCATCCCCTTGATGGCCTTCGCGGGTCGAACTCGCTGGGCATGCCCGTCCGTGTTCACGTAAGTACCGACGGTCTCGACCACCATGGCGGCCGGCAGGGATACGGCGGCAGATGCCGAGGTCTGGTTTGTGGAATGGTAAGAATGAAGGATGATCTTCACGCTCTCCAACTGTGCCGCGGTGCAGACGCCGGACCCAACCGGGTCATCCTCCAACACGTACAGTACATCCACCTCTCCTGCATCCAATCGGGCCGAAAGGGCCGCCGCATCCAGGGGCCGCATGCCAAGACGGTCGCATCCGTTGGCATTGGGAGTCAGGTCATCGGTCAGGAGCCAGTTGTCTCCACGCCCGTTCTCAGCATGTGGCACATACGAAGGAGTCGCAACGCCCAGGCTGGAGGCAAGACGCGTAAGAAGGTAATTGTCTTCGACCGTGCCGTGCGCAGATCCCAGAAAGACCGTCCTCGCCGGATCGGCTCCGCCGAGAATGGCGGCGGCCGCATCGTACGCCGTGTCCCACGCTACCGGGGCGCCGTCTACAAGCGGGCCCGTCGGACGATCGTCGTTGAATCGGCCATAGTCCAGGCGTTCCTCATCCGGGAGCCAGTAATCGTTGACGTCCGCGTTTTCACGCGGTGTGACCTTCAGGATTTGATTGTCCTTGACCCAGTAGTAACAATTGGAGCCCTTTGAGCCTGACACCGTGATGGACGGCGTCTTGCTCATCTCCCAGGCGCGGGCCTTGAAGCGGAAATCGGTGGAGGTCAAAGCTCCCACCGGGCAGATGTCCACCACGTTCATCGAGTAAGGCTCGTCAAACGTTGTGCCCGGAGGCGTCATCGGATAGTTGCGGACGCCCCGCTCGATGATGGTCAGCTGGTGGCTCTCCGAAATCTCGGTAGTGAAGCGTACACAACGCGTGCAGTTAATACAGCGCTCGCCATCCAGGGTGACCCGCGGTCCAAGCGCCACGTGCTTGGGCTTGGAGACCTTCTCAAATTCAAACCTGGAGCCTTCCGGTCCGTACTTGTACGCCTGGATCTGAAGAGGACAATGGCCTGCCTGATCACAGATTGGACAGTCCAGCGGATGGTTGATGAGAAGCATCTCCAGCGTGTCCTTCTGGGCACGCTCCACCTGGTCACTGGTGCGATGAGACTTCACCACCATGCCGTCCGTGACGTCCATCGTGCAGGACGTCTGGAGTTTCGGGAAGAAGCGTATGACGGGCTGGCCGTCGTCACCCAGACGGGGTTGCCCCGTGGCCCGATCCATTTCCGGGCTTCCCACTTCGACCAGGCACTGGCGACAGTTGGCCGGTGCTGACATAGCCGGGTGAAAACAGAAGTGCGGCAACTCGATGCCATGTTCCAGACAGAACTGGAGAAGCCTCGGTCGTCCCTCGAATTCGAGGATCTGGCCGTCTATTGTAACGGATGGCATGTAGTAGCGCTCGGTCAGGCCCGGACGCGCTCCAGGAGCGCGCCAGTGGCAATCAGCGTGTAAACAGTTTCATTCATGACGGCGGTCTCACGATCGTCGTGGCCGTCCATGTCTGCGCCCTCGGCGTGGTGATCAGCCATTTCTGATCCAGCAGCGTCGTGGCCGTCCATATCGGATCCCTCGGGATGATGATCCGCCATTTCGCCGCCTTCATCGTGTGCCGCGCCGGCCATCAGGACGCCGGATACAACGGCTCGGCGTCCGGAAGCGTCCTTTGGAAAGGTGTAAACGTAGTTGCCGTCCTGGTCCCGTGGCACGTCGATTCTGACCAGGGGACCGTCCACTACCTGAAGCGACAGCCAGCATCCCATTCCCTGACAGACCTCGGCTATCCGGCCTTCCAGTTTTACAGGCTTGCCCAGCAACTGATCGGCCTCTGCCACAACAGCCTGCACCGGGATTGCGTCAACATCGGTCATCGCTTCACCGAACGCCTCGTAGCCCTCGTTTGGATCCTCGGCTTCTGTCTGGGTGCCCGTGCAGGCGGCCAGAAATGCGAGCAAGAGCAGGGGTAGGAATCGGGTCATGCGGATACCTCAGTAGTTTCAAATCCGGAGGGCACGAGGGAAGGTTTACACTTGGCTTCGAACTCACTCCGAAAGCGGTCAATGGTGTGGCGGACCGGCCACGCCGCGGCATCCGCCAAGGCACAAATGGTGCGGCCCTCCATTTCCGAACAGAGATCGAACAGCAAGTCCAAATCACGCATGTGGCCTTCGCCTTCGTCGATGCGGGTCACGATGTTCTCCAGCCAACCCGTGCCTTCACGGCAGGGGGTGCATTGCCCACAGCTTTCGTGGTGGTAGAAATGCGTGATGCGGCGCAGGAATGCCACCATGTCAGTGTCCTCGTCCATGACCAGCATGCCGCTGGTGCCCATCATGGAGCCGGCTTCCCGAAGCGAATCGGCGTCCATAGTGACGCCTTCGATCATCGCGGCCGTCAGAACGGGTGTGGAGCTTCCTCCAGGAACAACCGCTTTCAGCTTCTTGCCGCCGCGGATGCCGCCCGCGACCTCATAGATGAGATCGGTCATCAGCATTCCGGTCGGGTATTCGTAGACACCCGGCCTGATCACGTGGCCGGAGATCCCGTAAAGGACCGGACCAGGATGTTTCTCGGCACCGATCCCGGCAAACCAGTCTCCACCGCGGCTCATGATGTACGGGACGGCCGCGAGCGTCTCGACGTTGTTGATGGTCGTCGGGTATCCCCAGATTCCCTTCTGCGCGGGAAATGGCGGCTTGACGCGCGGATAGGCGCGTTGGCCTTCCAGCGAGTTCATCAGGCTGGACTCCTCGCCACAGATATAGGCGCCTGCGCCCTTGTGGATCACAAGCTCGCTCGAGAATCCGGATTCCATGATGTTCTTCCCGGCGTAGCCCTTCGCATAGACCTTCTCCAGTTCACCCTCCATGAGCGTGATCCAGTCCGCATACTCACCGCGGATGTAGAGGTACGATCCGGCCAGGCTCATCGCGTACGATGCAATCAGCATGCCCTCGAAAACGGCGTGCGGATTGTACTCCAACAACTGCCGGTCCTTGAAGGTGCCAGGCTCGGACTCGTCTCCATTACAGCAGAGAAAGCGAGGAATATCCGGATTGACCGGCGGCATGAAACTCCACTTGAGACCAGTCGGGAATCCGGCTCCGCCGCGACCCTTCAAACCTGACCTCTTGACCTCGTTGGTCACGCCGGTTGGGTCCCACTTGTCCGTGGTCAGGATCTCGCGCAGGGCCTTGTAGCCACCCGCGGCCTCATAGGCCTCCAGCTGGTGGAGGTCTTTGACCTTGGGGAGCAGCACGCGTTCGTAACTGCGCCAGTCTCCTGCTTTTCCGCTCTTGGCTTCCATGTCTTCCTAGTTCGACTAGACGATTGTCTCCGCGACAGGAGGTGTCTGGTAAGTATCTGTGCTGGTAACGTCGGTACGCCGGTTGCCGCCCATCTCGTCCTCGTCCTGCGGAAGCGTCACCGATGTGAACGGCACCTCTTTTCCCTCGCGAAGTGCGTCGATGAGCGCATCCAGCTTATCCGTGGTCAGATTGTGAACAAACGGGCCATTGGTCACCTGAAGCATGGGCGCCGTTCCACACGAGCCAAGGCATTCAACCTCCTGGATCGTGAACTGCCCGTCGGCCGTGGTTTCGCCCTTGTGGATCCCCAGTTTGCCTTCCAGGTGATGCAACATGTCACACCCACCGCAAATCTGACAAGAGAAGCAGGTGCACACGTCCAGGACGTGGGTGCCCATTTTCTTCTTGTAGTACTGGGTGTAGAACGTCGCCACGCCGTAAGCCTTCGCGTAAGGCATACCTATGGCCTCAGCCGTAAGCCTTATGACTTCCGGGGGCAGGAAGCTGAACTTCTCCTGAGCCAGCCACAGGGCGCGCATTATGGCGCCATCCGCTGTGGGATAACGAGCCACAAACTCCGCGATCTGGGCTTTCTCCTGATCCGTGAAGATCAGTTCGGCCGCCGGGATGGCTGGAGGTCCGTCTCTTTCCGGAAGTTCGACAACCGGGTTCTTGATGAAGTCGGCCATGTTACTTGTCGGACTCTCCCAGAACCGGGTCAACGGTTCCGATCAGAATTACCATATCGCCCATCACGGCTCCTTCCATCATGGGCTCGAGTGCCTGCAGATTGGAGAAGCTGGGCGCGTTAATACGGGCTCGGTAGGGATGACCGGTACCGTCAGATTGGAGGTAGAAGCCCAATTCTCCCTTGGGCGCCTCGATTGCGTGGTAGGACCAGACACCGTCGGGAGGGCAGACGCCCGTGTCGGTGTACATGAAGTCATGTATGAGGCCTTCCATGGAGAAGTAGACCTCGTCCTTGGACGGATACGCCTTCTTGGCGTCATCGGCACGAATGGGGCCGCGCACCGTCTTCAGCTTGTCCAGGCACTGGTTGATGATCTTGATCGACTCCTTCATCTCCTCGAGGCGGATGAAATACCGCGCGAGCGAGTCCCCTTCTTCTCGAATGGGGATGATGAAGTCTACGTCATCGTACTTGAGGTACGGTTCGAACCGCCGGATGTCATGCGCCACGCCTGAGCCCCGAAGGTTGGCGCCCGTCATACCGAACTCGACCACCTCATCGGCCGTGAGCACGCCCACACCCTTGTTGCGGTCAATCCAGATCCGATTGCGGTTCAGGAGTTTCTCCCATCCCGCCAGGGCTTCGGGGAATTTCTCCGCGAAGTCCGCAATCATGGCGAAGCCGGTCTCGGAAGGCTCCGAGGCGATGCCGCCAATGCGACTGTGGGAAACAGTCAGCCGCTGCCCCGCGATCTCGTCGAAGATCGAATAGAGGTCTTCACGGTACTTGAACGTCCACAAAAACACTGAAATGGCGCCGGCATCCATCAGTCCCACGCCCATCCACAGGAGATGCGAGGAGATACGAGCCAGTTCGCTCATCAACATTCGGATCCACTGTGCCCGGTCAGGCACTTCGATCCCTGCGACCTTTTCGACCGCCAGGCACCACGCCACGTTGTTCGAATACGGCGACAGGTAGTCCATGCGATCCGTATAGGGCATGAACTCCTGGTAGGTCTTGTTCTCCGCGACCTTCTCAAGTCCGCGGTGCAGGTAGCCGATGTCGATGACGCATTTCTCAATGGTCTCTCCGTCCAGCTTGACCGCGCAGCGCAGCACACCGTGCGTCGCCGGATGCTGTGGGCCAATATTTAGGACCATCTCGTTTTCGAGCGGATCCGCGACCTTCTCCTTGGCCGTGCCCTTCTCCTCAAGCCAGGAATGCTTGGACTCGAGGCGCTTGTAGATGGCTTCCTGGTGGCGTGGCCAGAATTTGAGATCCAGGTCCTCTATGGGTATTGCACTCATGCGTCGTTCAGGTCGGAGGAGGCTTCCTCGTAACTCTTGATCGGCTTGGAGCCGTGGGCGGCGGCAAACGGATCCAGCGTCAGGCCGGCCTCGGGAGTCTGGGGCGGAAGCGGCAGGGATCCGGGCACTCCGAGAAGTGGGAATTCCTTTCTGAGCGGGTGATACTCAAAATCTTCCGGCATGTACATCCTGCGCAGGTCGGCATGCCCTTCGAAACGAAGGCCGAACATGTCGTAGCACTCGCGCTCGTTCCAGCCAGCCGCGCGATACACGCCCGTGATGGAGGCAAGGGAGCCCTTCTCTTCGTCCACGCGGGTTTTCAGGCGAAGACGTCTGCCCTTGGTCAGGTTTACCAGGTTATAGAACACCTCATACCGGTCTTCATCCCGGAACATGTCGATGCCTCCCAGATCAGCCAAGTACTTGTACCCGAGGTCGTCCTTCACAAAACGGCAAATTTCGACAATGCGAGCCGCGGTCACGTAAACCGTGTGCTCGTTTGCGTAGAGGAAAACTTCCTGCGCGTCGGCCCCAAACTTGTCCTGAAGCGCCTGTACGTCTTCGGGGACGAATGTGGTGGCTTTAGCGTGCGGGTTCTCGGTTGCCTCTTTGGCAGTCGGCTTGTCCACCGGCGTAAAATGAAACTCCAGTTTTGCCATGGTCAGGAGCCCTCATGTCCGTAGAGCGTGGCCGGCGAGATCAATTCGTCGCCGCCGGGCGTGATGACGCGGGGCCGCAAGGCCATCGGCTGCGGGGCGCCCTTGCCTTCGTGCGCGTCCGTTGTCACTGAATGCTGGTTTCGAACCTTCTCCTGGATGTCCATGAGGGCATGGATAACGGCCTCCGGACGGGGAGGGCACCCCGGGATATAGACATCAACTGGCAGGAAATTGTCGAGTCCCTGAACCACTCCGTAGCAGCGGTGCATCCCGCCGGTGGAGGCGCAGGCGCCCATGGCAATGCACCATTTGGGGTCCGCCATTTGGTCCCAAACCCGCCGGATGGTGTGAGCCATTTTGTAGCTCACCCAACCCGCGACAATCATGAGGTCCGCCTGACGGGGCGAGAACCTCATGGCCTCGCTACCGAACCGGGCAACATCATACTTGGGGGCAGCGAAGGCCATCATTTCGATGGCACAGCAAGCCAGCCCCATCGGCATGGGCATGAGCGAGTTGGATCGCGCCCAATTGACCACCGCGTCAACGCGCGTGGTCAGGAAGCCTTCACCGCCCAGAATGTCGTCTGACATGGCAGAATGTTTTTCGCGGCCTGAGGCCGCACTGTGAGGGTCAGTTCCGGAGAGACTCAGTCAAACTCCAGCCCGCCCTTCTTGATGTCGTAGAGCAGTCCGATGGCCAGGATCGCCACAAAGAAAAAGACGATACCCAAAACTGGTAGCGCGACACCGGCGGCAACGAAGTCCCGGAAACTCGCCGCCCACGGATAGAGAAAAACCACTTCGACATCGAAGACGATGAAGATCATGGCCACCAAGTAGAACTTGACCGAATACCGATCGCGTGCTGTTCCAACAGGGTCCATGCCACTTTCGTAGGCCTTTTGCTTGATTCGGTTGGGTCTGGCCGGGCCAAGGTGCTCGGCGACCTTAAGCAATGTCATTGCCAACGCCGTAGCGATGACAAGCATCAAAAGAAGCGGAAAGAAGTCCGTAGCCATGGGGGACGCGCGAGGGCTAAAAGGGCCGAAAAAGGCAACTACGAAGCTACGGGGCGGCCTCTCCCAGATCAACGTTCGGCGTTGAATATTGGGCAAATGGACGGAGGCGCCAATTGGCCGGCGATCAAACCGGCCGGAACGAGCTCAGGATAAACAAATGAGCCCCGGCGCGGGGTTCGCGCCGGGGCTCAACAAAGACCCGAAGGCCACCAATACGTGGCCAGGAGCGATCCTAGAAGGAGTAGGTCATGCGTCCAATCACCATGCGTCCCAGGAGAGGAGCGCCAATGAACTCGCGGTGGGACTCGTTCAGCGCGTTGTTCACGCCCACGTTGAGGGTCAGGCCAGGGACGGTAGCGCTCAGGTCATAGCCGAGGCTGACGTCAACAAGCGTGAAGGACGGTAGGTCACCGATGTAGGGGCCGGAGCGAATTGGGAATCCGTCCGTGTACCGCATCGCAACGTTGGCGGACAGGCCAGAATCCGCCTCGTACCGCACGCCGACCCGTCCCTTGAACGTCGTGGCGTTGAGCGCCAGTTCAAGATCCGTGTTCTCCTCTTCCAATTCGGTGGAATCAAAAAACGAGTCGGAGACCCAGGAAACGTTTGCAAAGAAGGAAAGCTGGTCGCTGTGGAAGTAGTCCATCGAGACATCCACGCCCGAGTAGCTCAGCTTACCGAAGTTTCGGTAGGAGAGCATGAGTTCAGGTGCGATCCCTACGCCAGGGTTGTTTTCGGCCGGCTGCACAATGCCCACAGCCGACGGGAAACTGGGCTCCGATAGCTGAACGATCAGGCCGGCAACGGCGGCAGGGGTCAGCCCGAATGATCCAAGAGCCCCAGCCAATGGGGCGTTCCCCTGGATCCCAGCCGCCAGTGCGGCTGAGAGGTCGCCGGCAAGGTTGGGCGTAAGTACCAGCGGCGTCTCCAGCAGGAGTGGGCCGATGAAGTTCTCTTTTTGGGTGTAATAAGCATCAACCGTGAAGGAGAACTTGTTGGCGATGAATCCCTTGTAGCCAACCTCAAAGGTCTGGGTCGTGGTCTGCTCGAGAGGCTTGATGTTCGAAAGGTCATCGGCGAAAGACCCCACCGAGCCAGTCGTCAGGTTCAGGATCCCCATGATTCCAGGGGAAAACCCTGTTACGTTGGTCCCGCCCGCGGGGCTAAGTAGAGCCAGAAGTTGGCCGGTGATGGCATCGTTGACTGGGATGCCCTGTGCGTTCAGAATGCCGGTGATCTGTGGGACACCCATTGCCGCAAGGCCGCCATACACCAACTCGTAGATATCCGTCAGGTCCGCGCCGACGGGACCAAGTTCACCCAGAGAGTTGGGCAACAGGCTGGTTGCGGCAAGGTCCGTAATGGCACCCAGTCCCCGGTACGAGGCGTCACGTTCCCAGGTGAACCCGCCAGCCGTGCCGCGTCCCCGCGCCACCAAAGGCGAGGTGGAAGCCACGATGTCCAGGAAGTTAGAGTTGGTGCCTGGGCTGGAGAAGGCCCGGTTGAACGTGGCCCTGAACGAGTGATTACTAGCCGCCTTGAACACGAAGGCCGCGCGCGGCGACACAGTGGCCGCCTCGAGAACGTCGTTGTAGTCACCCCGAAGGGCAAGAACCATATCAAACTTGGGCGACAGCGCGGTCTGTGACTGGATGTAGGCGCCGTACTCGTTGATGGAGTCCATGTCCTCGTTACGGCCCAGTATCGTGCCGTCTGTGTCCGGCCGGGTCAGGTCTGCGTCTGCCCCGATGATGAAGCTCTGCTTGTTGCTCATCTGGTAGTCATACTGCGCCTGAAAAGCCACCTGGATGCCGTTGTCGGTTACGGGATCAGGAACGCCATCGCCGTTGAAGTCCTGATCATAAACATAGGATTCTCCAGCATTATTCTGGTTCACGTAGGTCTGCGCAAAGAAGTTGCCGGTCTGGAGCCTGAGTTGGCCGTACTTGTAGCCGAACCCGATGGCCTGGAGCGTGCCGATGCCGGAGAGCACGGTGGCGGTTAACTCCGAATAGCCGAAGTTGCCAATGATCGACGTGCCTGCCTTTGGGCGGAATTCGAAGTTGCCATTGAGGTTCAACTTCTCGAAGTCATTGTTCCGAGCGGTCACATCTCCGGCCAGTTGCTGGGCGTCGGTCGGGTCAGAAGGGTCCATTTCCCAGTCGTTTGCTTGCCCAACGGTACCCGTGATCTTGTAGCCGAATTTTGGGCTCAATACGCCTGCATGTCGAAACTGCACTCCCATATAGGACCGTTCCCCACCGGAAACGGAGATCGTCGTGCCCGGATGCTCAAACGGGCCCTTCGTAATGAAGTGAATGACTCCGGAGTCCACACCGGCACCGTATAGCGCCGATCCCGGGCCGCGCACGACCTCGACGCGGTCCACGTCGATGTTGATGTTGGGCATCAGGCTGTAGAGGTTCACGCCAAGTGACGGGGCCGCGGCCTGCCGATAATCGGTCAGCACATAGGTGGCTCCCGAGAAAGCGTTATTGAATCCGCGGAGTACAAGTTCTCGGCGATCAACTCCCGTCTGGGCGATATCAACGCCTGTCGTGTTGCGAAGGGCCTCCACGGAGGACATTCCAACATCGGAAGTCATGTCTTTTGCGGTCAGGACTGAAATGGACGCCGGGGCATCCAGCACCTTCTCCGGCTGCCGGCCGGAGGTCACAACCACGGTGTTCAACGTGATACCGACGGTGAGCGCAAAATCAACCGTAGCCGTCTGGCCCGAGACAATCTGCACGGTGGCGTCCGAAACCCCGTAGCCGATGAAGGAGGCCCGGATGGTATAGGAACCGGCGGCGATACCGGTAAGCGTGTAACGACCGTCGATGTCTGTTGCCGTCCCGGTGAGCATGGATCCGCTATTGCCGATCACTTGCACATTGGCTCCGGCCAACTGGCCACCATCATCTGCGTCAGTCACCACTCCGGAGACGCTACCATTTTGGGCAAAGGCGGATGGGGCCGAGAGGGCCGCGACGGCCACCAATAACGCGAAGGCGAGTAGGCGGGGACCTGATACAAACATTTTCATGGCTGGCTCAAATTGATTGAGGGGTGCACGGGCGGGCATTCAAACACTTGGCATGAGATCTCTCCCATTTCCGCCATTATAACGCAAAAGCGCTTCCGCGGATATTTTCCATTATCGCCCAATCTCCTTGCGAATAGCAAGTCCCGGGCGTTGGCCTGTCACCTCGCCGTCCCAGAGTACCCGGACTCCGTTGACGAGGACGTATCTCATGCCCGCCGCGTAGCGATGCGGATCCTGAAATGTGGCCAGATCCTGGACGGTCTCCGGGTCGAAGACGGCCAGATCGGCGCGACGCCCCACGGCCAGGATCCCGCGGTCTGCCAACCCGAGCCGGGCAGCGGGTGTGCCAGACATTCTTTGCACGGCCTCGGAGAGCGTGAGCACCTGCTCATCGCGGACATACCGGCTCAGCACCCGTGCAAAGGTGCCGTAACTACGTGGGTGCGGTGCGCCTACTCCAAACTCCGGGACGCCTCCATCCGAGGCCAACATGGCGTACGGAGAACGCATCACCCGCGAGACATCGTCGTCAGACATGGAGTGGAAGACCCCCTGGCAACTGCCACGCCTGACCAGGTCCATCGCAATGTCCGCGGCGTTCGGAACCGTAACGGCCAGGCCCCGATCACGGGCCATGTCTGCGAGCGACTTACCGGCAAGCGTTGAATCGAAGCTGCAGCCAGCTGCGACAATGGTGGACGGATCTCCCCCCCGCTCGGAGTTGATGTGCGCAATAACATCCCGGCGGATTCGAGCGGCTGTGCCTTCGTCGGCCAGCCGGCCCTGCAAGGCCTCCAGTCCGCCATCCTTGGACCAGGCCGGGAATAGAATTGTCATTCCGGTGCTGGACGCGGTGTAAGGATAGACGTCAATGGTGATGTCCAGCCCCGCTGACCGGGCTTCCTCGACCCGTGCCAGCGATGTCGCCGTGCCCCCCCATCGCCCTTTGCCAATTATCTTGTGATGGGTGAGTTGGGCTGCAATGCCCGCTCCGCGCGCGATCTCGATGAGTTCGTTGACGCTATCCATCAGGCCCCCACCCTCATCCCGGACGTGACTGATATACAGGCCCTGGTAGCTGGCGGTCTGTGCCGCGAGTTGTGTCAATTCCTCCGTGTCCGCGAACATCCCCGGCGTGTATTCAAGGCCGGAGCTAAGCCCGAACGCACCGTCGTCCATGGATCGCCGCACGATCGCGAACATCTGAAACAGCTGGTCCTGGGTGGGCTTGACGTTCGAAGGGCCTACGACGAGGCTTCTGATGGTGCCCTGTCCGACAAAGAGTCCCACATTCACGGCAGCCGGGTGGGAGTCGAAGAATGCGAGCGCCTCTCCAATGGGCCAGGGCGAGGAACCGTCCTGCCCCCCCATCACGGTCGTTACTCCTTGCCGGACCAGGTTCTCGGCATCTGGCCTGCTGGCGAGTGACCCCGTGGCCCCGCCCCCGACCGCATGACTATGAATGTCTATGAACCCGGGTGCAACGACCAGGCCGGTGGCGTCCACCCGCGAGGCTGCCCGGTACCGATTCTCGCCGGAAAGATCGCCAATGGCCCCGATTCGGTCTCCGATTATTCCAACGTCGGCAACGAAGGGGTCGGCCCCGGTTCCGTCAACGACGGTGGCATGCTCAAAGATGACCGAAAATACGGGTTGCCCCGACGCCGGCTCTGCGGCAAAAAACATTAAGAGCGCAAAAGGAAGGAATCGCATCTCGCCTGAGGTTGAGTGGCGGCAAAATGTACGGATCCGTCGCGCCAGAATATTCCGGGGCGAAGATGGTCTTCCGCTGCGAAACTCGTCCAGCTAGGCTGCGTGGCGACCCTGGGACCTGTCCTCTTCGTCCGCGGCTTTCAGGGCCTCCAGAGCCATCTGAAGGAGTTCGCGCGCGTCCGAGTCGGCCGCCAAGCGGGTCAGGAGCTGCTTCCGCTCCTCAGGGTCGATGGAGCCAGTCAGAAGGCTGGCTATCTCGTGATGTGTCAATCGCGCACTGGGGATGTGTCGGGACATAGTCTCGCCCGGTTAGATTCACCCCAGAGCAACGCCAAAACCATGCCGCGTCCGCGACGACGACCGGCATCCCGTCAGGATTCTTGCCTGGCGGGGTGGCGGAAGACCATGGTGGACGAAGACTGGTCCGTACACATCATCACGATTTGATTCAGGTTCACGTGGGCGGGTCGGGTGGCGCAGAAAACCACGACGTCCGCCACGTCCGCTGCCGTCAGGGGGGCAATGTTGGCGTAGACCTTGGCGGCTTCTTCCTCGTCGCCGTGGAATCGCACCAGGGAAAACTCGGTTTCCACAAGGCCGGGATCCACGCTGCTGACGCGAACGCCCGTCCCATGCAGATCCATTTTCATGCCTTCAGATAGAGCGGCCACCGCCGCCTTCGTCGCGCAATAAACCGAGCCACTCGGGTAGGTCCACTTACCTGCGACCGAGCCAATGTTGATGACATGTCCCTGCCCACGCGCCACCATTCCCGGAATCACCGAGCGCGATACGTGAATCAGACCGCGGACGTTGGCGTGCAGCATGCCGTCCATGTCCTCCAGGTCGCCCTCGTGGAAAGTGGCCCTTCCCAGCGCCTTTCCTGCATTGTTGATAAGGACGTCAATCTGGCGCCATTCCGCTGGGAGTGCCTCCATGGCATTCCGGATCTCGTTTGAGTCGGTTACGTCCAACGAAAACGTCCGGACGTCAACATTGTATGTATCTTTCAACAACGCCGCAACCGGCTCGAGCCGCGCTAGCCGGCGGGCGCAGAGCAATAGCCTGGCGCCCTCAGCTGCGAATCCCTCGGCGCATGCCTTGCCAATGCCTGCCGAGGCACCTGTAATGAATACTGTTTTATTGTCTAGTCGTCTCATGTCTGTGTCTTTTGGGAAGCGCGCGAAAGATACGCGCGTTGCACTTCTTGTTGTCCTGATCACCACCCTGACGCTGGATGTTGCAGAGGCGCAGCAATCTGTGGGGAGTCTGAGGACGGCTTGTTTGGGTGGGGTAGCGTCCGGTTATTCCTGTGACGCCGTAGACTTGCTGGCTCATCTGTCCGTCGAAGAGTTGGACACGCGTTCGGCGGAGGCACTGGACATATGGGGATGGACGGACCCTGATACCGGTTCTGAGTATGTGGTCCTGGGGATGGACGACAGGACGGCTTTTGTGGACATCTCCGAGGCCGAGTTCCCCAGGGTCGTGGGGACCCTGCGACATTCTGGTGCAGGCCCAAGCCCATGGCGAGACGTAAAAGTCTACGCCAATCACGCCTTTGTGGTGTCGGATCGCGCCGGCCTTCACGGCCTGCAGGTGTTCGATCTGACGCAGCTACGGAATCATGCTGGCCGTCCTGCTGAGTTCGAGATGACCGCCCATTATACTGGGTTCGGAAGTGCGCACAATATCGTCATCAACGAGACAACCGGCTTTGCCTACGCTGTCGGTTCCTCAGGCGGAAACGACTGCGGCGGTGGCCTCCACATGATCAACATCCAGATTCCGGGGATTCCGCGCTTCGTGGGGTGTTTCGCACACGAGGGGACTGGCAGAAGTGGCTCGGGTTACACCCACGACGCACAATGCGTGGAATACCACGGACCAGATCTGGACCATGCCGGCAAAGAAATCTGCTTCGGTTCCAATGAAACGGCCGTGTCCATCGCCGATGTCTCGGTCAAGGGCCAACCAGTTGCACTGGCCAAGGCCGAGTACCCGGGCGTGGCGTATGCACACCAGGGCTGGCTGACGGAAGATCAGCGCTATTTCATTCTTGGTGACGAACTGGACGAGACGCGTGGTGAGGCGGCGCGATCACTGATCTTTGATGTCTCCGATCTGGACGACCCGGTGTTTGCGTCGGAATACCTCGCGACCACCCTGTCCATCGATCACAATCTCTATGTTCGGGGGGATTTTGCGTACCAGGCCAACTACACCTCAGGCCTCAGGATTCTGGATGTGAGTGATCCAACCGCGCCGGTTGAAGTTGGCTTCTTTGATACAACGCCCAATCGATCCGGGCTGGGTTTTGCTGGGACGTGGTCCAGTTATCCCTACTTCGAGAGCGGGGTGATAGCAGTCTCCTCCATAGACGAGGGGTTATTTATCCTGCAGCCCACACATCCGGCCCTCTCTATTTCGCGCGAGCCGGCGTCTGGGTTGCCGACATCGTTCACGGTCGGCGGGGCGTTTCCAAACCCCTTCGACACCTCGGCCACAGTCGAAGTGAATGTTCAAGAGCCCGGCGTGCTTCGTGTCGCGTTGGTGGACCTTTTGGGACGGGAAATCGCGGTAGTGTTCGAGGGCGATGCCGCCGGGGGAACCAGGGAATTTGTCCTGGACGGCTCGGGGTTGTCGGCTGGTACCTACATCGTCGAGGTCAGGCTTAACGGTTCCATACGCTCACGTGTGGTGACACGGAGATGATGCGCCGGACCATCAACATATTTGCGGTCATCTTGATTGCGGGAACGGCCCAAGGCCAGGCCCTGGATGGAAAGACGCAGTCTGATGTGGAGGCTGGTCAGACGAGGGTCCTCTCAAAAACTGGCGCGCTGTCTGCCGACTGCCTTGATGGGTTCGCGGGCATTTTTCCTTGTCAGAATATCAACCTCCTTGCGCACATGTCCCTCCAGGAGGTGAGCACGTCGGGTGCCGGGCTCAACGACCTGTGGGGATGGGAGGACCCTGACACGGGACGGCGTTATGTCCTTCTTGGCCGGCGGGACGGAACCTCATTCGTTGATGTGACCGATCCCGCGGCTCCTCGTTTGGTAGGTGAGATGATGCGGACCCCGGGAGCCTTGGCGAGTGTCTGGCGCGACGTGAAAGTCTATGACAACTACGCATTCGTTGTGTCCGACGGAGCGGGTGCCCACGGCCTCCAGGTTTTCGACCTTACCCAATTGAGGACGGCAAGCGGTCCCGGTACCGTGACCTTCACCGAACAGACGCGATACGAGGGTTTTGGGAGCGCACACAACATTGTGATAAACGAGGAGTCAGGGTTTGCCTACGCCGTGGGTACGTCCTCGGGGGAATGCACGCAGGGCCTGCACATGATCGACATCCGGAACCCAAGAAGGCCTTTGTTTGCCGGCTGCCATAGGGATTTGCGCACTCGCCGGGCCTACACCCACGACGCGCAATGTGTCATCTATTCAGGTCCGCATACGAAATATCAAGGTCGCGAGATTTGCGTAGCGGCAAACGAGGATTCCATCGCCCTGGCGGACGTCACTGACAAGGCGAACCCGGTGTCGCTGGGCGTCGGGACCTACCCGACAAATCAGTACGTGCATCAGGGATGGTTATCGGAAGACCAGCGGTACTTCTACCAAAACGACGAATTGGACGAGGGCAGGCTGGGTCAAACCACCCGTACGATGATTTGGGATGTGTCTGATCTCGACGACCCACAATTGGCTTCCGAGTTCGATCTGGGTACGACCTCGATAGACCACAACCTGTACGTCAGGGGCCAGGTTCTTTATGAGGCCAACTACACGTCGGGTCTCCGTGTGCTGGATGTTTCCGATCCCGTGAATCCGTTGGCCATCGGGCACTTCGACACGACGCCAGACAACGGCGCGGTGTCGTATGGCGGAACGTGGAGCGTCTATCCGTACTTCTCGGACGGCACCGTGGCGGTAAGCTCAAGGGGTGAGGGGCTCTTCCTCCTCAGGATTTCCGCCTTGCTGGAGTCTCTCCTTGCCGATCATAAGACGACGACGAGTGCGAGCGGGATTCAGATTGGATGGACCATGGCACGCCAGCGGGATGTCGAATGGTTTGAACTTCTCAGACTGTTGCCCGACGGTTCATCCAGCGTCGTCGCCACGACGGCGGGCGGCGGAACGGTGAGCGTTTCACAGGACTTTGAGTTGGTCGCGGCAGGTCTCCCCCCGGGGAAATCCAGGATTCGGCTGGTAACGGTGTCCGCCGCGGGCAGCCAGAAGACCTTGTTTGAGGAAGACGTATATGTGGTTCCGGGCACGCACCTGCTTGCCGACATCTATCCCAATCCGACGAACACGTCTGCCCAGGTGGCTCTCATAGTTGCTGCCGCGCAGGTGGTTTCCGTCAAGGTCTACGACACCGTCGGCCGACAGGTAGCAACCTTGTTTGAGGGAGTGGCTCGCCCGGAGGAGGAATTGACATTCCAGCTCAACGTGGCGGCCTGGCCCGCGGGTCGGTACTGGGTAAGAATCGAAGGGCAGGCGTTCTCCGATAGCCGGACGTTGATCGTCTCGCACTGACGAAGGCGCTGAAGACCTGCGAGTTTCGGCCGATCCTAGTGTTGACACGCCTGGATCCCTTATGTCCTCTACGTCTGCTCACCGACTTGTGCCCGCCCTTATGCTGCTCGCCAGCGTCGGACTGGCCTCCTGCGAGCTACTCGGCGACACATCGCTACCCGACTACGCGGCTATCGGGGACATCAGTTATGTCCGCCACGTCCAGGTCCTTTTTGAAGACCGCTGCGTGGCTTGCCACGACGGTTCTGGTGCGGAGTTGGATTTGCGTTCCTGGGACGGGTTGCTGGAAGGGTCCTCGGCCGGCGGCGCTCTGGTTCCCTTCGACGCCGAGCGCAGCCGCATGGTGCGCATGCTGAGCACGCGTCAGGAGGCCGCGCATCCGAGCGAGGTGGGGGCAGAAGTCATACCGGAAGTCGAGATCGACTTCCTGCGAAGATGGATCGACGCGGGCGCCCGTGACGACAACGGTGTCGTGCCATACAGCGGCTCCCAAGATCAGGTACTGGTAAGCATGGCCGACCCGGCCCTGGTGGCCGTGGTCGATCCCACCAACATGGTGGTAGCCCGAATTATCGACTTCGAACAACTCGGATTCTCCGCATCGTCCAGACCGGCGTCTTTGGCTTCATCTGGCAACGCAAACGCATGGTTCGTCTCTCTGGAAGGGGAGAATGCGGTCTTGAGGTTCGACGCAGATCACGCCCTGACAGGTCTCGCAGAAGTACCCGAACCAGGCAGTGTGGCAGCTTCAGGCAATGGCGACTGGTTGGTGGTTGGGCGCAAACTCAGTCAAATCGCCCGTCCCATCCATACGGTGGAAACAATAGACATGCGGGTTCGGCCCATCGATATGGTCTTCCCGGAGACGGTAGCCGCCGCAGTCAGGCCTCATGGGGACTATGGATTCACGGTGAGTGAATCCGCAGATCAGATAGCCGTGTTTCCGATTGAGGGCGGACAGGCCACGTACTTCGGCATATTTGGTCCCCGTCACCGAGTGACGCAGTTGCTGACATCTGCAGACGGAGCCGTGATGGTCGCTATTGGAAGCACCAGTGGCGAAGCCACTCTGTTCGACATTAGCAGTCCGACCCAGATTGCCCAGACCGGAACGATTATGCTTGGTTCAGGGCTTCGCGGAGTCGATCTGGGCGCAAACGGCGTCCTCGCTCTGGTCACCGATGCTGGCGGCGTACACCTGGCCGCAATGGAGTCCGGTGCGTCGGTCCGCCACATTGCAGATGTGGCTGATGCGGTTGGCGTGGCCCACGCTGGCGATAAAATTCTGGTGGCCCGGGGAAACGACTCGCGGACCTACCAGCGCATTCAGCGATTTACCGATCTGCCAGCGCCTGGAGTAGTCGTGGTGATAGACGCGGCCACCGGGGTTGTTCTTCGCGAGATAGAGATCGAAGCGGCACCGACCGCTATGACGCGTCTTTCCGCGACAGTTCCCACCAACTGAGGCCGCCGGTGACAGCCAGGCCCAGGACTCCCAGCAGGAGGACCGGCCCAAGCGCTTCGCCTTCGCCAGGCATCCGCGGCCCCGAGTTGGCCGTGATCCAGGGCCAGAGGGCACGAAGAGACCCCAGCATGAGCCCGACCAGGACGGCCATGGTTCCATCATGACGATGCTTGAGGAGCCAGTTCAGCAGAACGCTAAACGCTCCGAGTCCGACAGCCGCTCCCGCCCCAAATAGCAGAATGAACCGCAGGTCCAGTTGCTCGAGGGCATTCAGCGTGGCCTGGTACATGCCGAACACAAGCAACAGATAAGCTCCGCTGACCCCGGGGAGAACCATGGCGCATATGGCCAGCGCGGCGGCGCCGAATATCATCCACGCCGAAGGGTCGGTAACGGTCAACACCGGCAGGCCGGAGAGCCAAAACGCGGCAGCCGCGGCTATCAAGACCAGGAGCAGGGTAGACCAGTCGCGCCTCCCAATGCGAAGCCATGGAATGGGGAGCGAGCCCACGATTAGCCCAAAGAACAGGCCGCGCATCAGTTCCGGCTCGGTTTCCAGCAGGCTGGAGAGGAGCCCGGCGCCCAGGAAGGGTGTGGCCACAATGCCGACTGCAAGCGGGAGCAGGAAGGCCCAGGGCAGCGCCACGACTTCGGTCCGAAAGCCCTGAATGTCGCCCCGAAGAAGCTTGAGGCCTGCCCCAACGGCACTACTGGCCGCTTCCACGACCTCCTCATAGATTCCGAAAATGAGCGCCATCGTTCCTCCGCTGACCCCCGGAATCACGTTGGCCACGCCCATTCCGATACCGTAGAGAAAATGGCGAAGGTGGGCGAGCATGTTTTTTGGAGAGGATGAGTCTGGCGCCAAGGCAAAAAAAAGCGGCAACCCGATTTCTCGGGTCGCCGCCAAAACGGATGCATCCGCAGGAGGATCCAGACTACAAGCCCAGCGCCGAGCGGACGCGGGCGTCAGCATGGAGTTCGGGATAGGCTTCAGGCATCTCTTCCCGCTGCAGCGGGTCCAGGCTGAATGACATTTTTATGGACTGAAGAGCGTCGTCCAGACGTCCCAGCGCCAAAAAGGCCTTGGCCTGGCGGAAGTAGGTGCTGGCACAATCCGACTGGAGTTCCAATGCCCGGCGGAACGCATCCAGCGCTTCCTCCGGACGGCGGGCTTCGTACAGCGTCTCCGCGTAGTCCAGCCAGGCCTCTCTGTTCTCAGGTGTGAGTCTGACCACGGTGCGATAAGCAGAAACCGCCTCGCCAACCCTGCGGAGATTGTAGGCGCAATCTCCCTTCGCATACCAGAAGTCAGCCGTGTTCGGACTCAGAACCACCGCACGGTTGAAGAAGACAAGCGCTTCATCATAACGCTCCATTGCGTCGAAGCAGCATCCCAGGCCGTACCACGCCTCTGCATACGAGTCGTCAGCCTCAATGGCCTGCTCGAAAAACTTGATAGCCGTTCGATACTCGCGTTTCTCTTCATACGCCAACGCCACGTTGTACGCGGTCGCCGCGTCATTGCCTTCCAGCTCGAGTACGCGCTTATAACTTTCGATGGCCTCGTTCAACTGACCGAGGTTAGCCTGCGCATTGCCCCGGTTGTAGAACGCGGAAGCAAAATCGTCCTGGATGACCAGTGCCATGTCGTAGGAATCGACAGCGTTTTGGTAACGTCCAGCCCTATTCAGCACAATTCCCCGGTTGTACCAGGCATCGTGGGAATACGGGTCGATATCCAAATGCCGGTCGTAGGCCTCCACGGCCTTCTCTATCTGTCCCGCGCGATCATAGCAGAACCCCAGTTCGTACCAGACTTCGGGATGTTCGGCGTTGGCACCCGCACATCTTTCAAACGCCGCAACGGCCTCCGTCAAGCGGTTGAGTCTCTCAAGCGTTACGCCCTGATTGAACAGAGCCTCGTCGCTGAGGGGGTCGATGGTCAGTGCGTCCTCGTAACAGTCAATCGCTTCTTCAGGGCGATCCAGACTGTCGAGCGTGATCCCGCGGTTCACCAGGGTCTCGAGATCAGCAGGATTCAGAGACAGGGTCCGATCGTAGGCATCCAAGGCCTCCTCGTGTCTGCCCAGATTATTGAGCAGGATTCCCCGTCGCATCCAGCCGTCAGACGAAAACGGTTGGGCATCAAGAACCTTGTCCATCACTCGCAGAGCATCGTCGAAACGACTCTGTTCGTAATAGAAAGTCGCGATATCCTCGAGGGTGTCCGAGTCGTAATAACCAGACTCTCCCGAGTGCTCGAAGGAAGCAACCAGATCCCTCAAACGGTCTTCATTTCTGGACTCGTCGTGGTCGTCGAATCCGAAGTTGAGCATGCTCATGAAGTATATGGTTCGCCGGGAAAGAACTGCTTATAAGCATCTCTTTCGCGATGGTTCGCCTAAAAATAACTCAGGAAGCGTCGAACTGCATACAGGAACTGTTCAAAACCACCAATATCTATAACGGCTCAATTGTAGATTCTTGCGTTCCGTGGCGCACTGGAAGTGGATGTACTTACTCTCATTCGAAGGATTGGACGGCTCTGGAAAGAGCACACAGGCTCTCCTTTTGGCCGAGTGGCTGAAAGCTGAGGGGTTTCGGGTCGAGATGGTTCGAGAGCCGGGGGGGACAAGAATATCGGAACGTGTCCGCGAAATGCTCCTTGACCCCGAGAACCTGATAGATCCGTTCGCTGAGCTTCTCTTATTTAGCGCCGCGCGTTCGCAACTGGTCTCGGAGCGTGTCCGGCCACTTCTGGAAGCCGGCGTTGTGGTCATTTGTGACCGGTTTTTTGACTCAACAACGGCTTATCAGGGTTTTGGGCGGGGGATTGCCGACCCGGCGTGGCTGAATACCTTCCATCGCAAAGTCACGGGTGGCCTCGTACCCCATCGCACGTACCTGATCGAGATCTCGCCGGAAACCGCACGCGAAAGGCGTCAGGCGAGGTCGGAGGACGATAGGATGGAAGCGGCCGGGCACGAGTTTCATTCAAGGGTCGCCGAGGGCTACCGATGGCTGGCGGCCAAGGAGGAGCGGGTCTGCGCCCTGGACGGCACGCTTTCCATCTCGGCGTTGGCAGAGCGAATCCGCTCGGACCTGGCCACGCACTTATTGGACGACCCTGACGTGGCAGGCGGAACTGGCAATGGCACCCCCGGTTTGCCGGGCAACTCTTGAGCGCGATGCCAGACCTCGGAAAGGAACAACTCGAAAACGTACGACGCGTGTTTTCAGACTTTCTGAAAACCAGAAATCAGCGACAGACGCCCGAACGATTTGCCGTGCTGGAGTCGGTCTATGCGCAGAACGGCCATTTTGACGCCGATGAGTTGTACGTCCTCCTGGTAGATAGTGACGCAAAAATGAGCCGGGCCACCGTGTACAACACGCTTGAGCTTCTGTGCGAATGCCAGTTGGTTGCCAAACACCAGTTCGGAAACAAGCAGGCCAAGTATGAGGCCGCCTACAGTTTTTGGCAACATGACCACCTGATCTGCATGGACTGCAACGAACTGTTCGAGTTCTGCGACCCGCGGATTCAGAGCATCCAGGAGATGGTCGCCGACGTCTTCCAATTTGACATCCGGCATCACTCCCTGCACATGTACGGGCGGTGTCGTCGAGAAGCCTGTCCCAATCGTGTTATTGAAAGTGCGAAGGCATGAAATATGCAGTGTCGACGTGTCGGCACTATCCATGCGTGTAAATCAATGAAACGGGTACTATCTTCTTTGTCCCACCTCTTGGATCTCTTTGTGAGACGAATTCCGATCATACTATCTGTCCTGGTGCTCTCAGCAGCATCCATGGGATACGGCGTGAAGCTGGAGTTTTTCGAGATCACTCCGAACGGCAAGGACTTCACCGTCAAGTGGCAGATGGAGACGGAGGACGAGGTGCGCGAATACGAGCTCACCAGGAGGACGCCGTATAGCAACCAGCAGTTCGTAGCGGTACAGGCCCTCCATGCGCATGGAGTAGGGTTGCCCTATCAATTCGTGGACGACCAGGTCTATAAGATGGCGTCCGAACAGGTGGACTACCGCCTGGAAGTCATCTATGAGAACGGGCTGAGAGAGGTCGTTGTGACCCAGTCTGTCAACTACACCAGCACGGCTATCCGAAGAACGTGGGGAAGCATCAAGGCGATGTTCCAGTAGGGACTTCCGGTCCTACGCGGCTTCTGACCCATGAACAGGTCGGCCGCATGATTCGGCGGTTGGCATTCGAGATTCTGGAAAGAAATCGCGGTTGCGAGAATCTGACCGTACTCGGAATCCAA
>JBLHLC010000003.1:0-70000 GCA_047619685.1 Rhodothermales bacterium | reverse complement strand
GCTGGCGTGTGCATTCAAGATTGAGTCCCACAACCATCCCTCGGCGGTGGAGCCGTACCAGGGAGCGGCCACCGGTGTGGGCGGCATCCAGCGGGACATCTTTACCATGGGTGCGCGTCCCATAGCCTCGTTAAACTCCCTCCGCTTCGGATCGCTCGACAATCCACGGGTGCGGTACCTGTTCGACGGAGTCGTTCGAGGCATCGGCGACTACGGCAACTCCTTTGGAGTCCCCACCGTGGCGGGCGAGGTCTACTTCGACCCGTCCTACGAGGGTAACCCCCTCGTAAATGCCATGAGCATCGGCGTGGTAAAGGTCGGTCAGACCGCTTCTGCCATTGCGGAGGGTCCCGGCAACTCGGTCTACATCGTAGGCTCCGCTACGGGAAGGGACGGGATTCACGGCGCAACGTTTGCTTCCGAAGAGATCTCCGAAAAGAGCGAGGCCAAGAGACCGTCCGTTCAGGTCGGCGACCCGTTTACGGAGAAGCTCCTGCTGGAGGCGACTCTGGAGGTCATCGGGAAGGGGTTGTTGGTTGGTATTCAGGATATGGGGGCGGCCGGAATCACCTGCTCATCGTGCGAGATGAGTGCGAAGGGCGAATGTGGCATGCTGCTCGACATCGACCTGGTGCCGATGCGCGAGGAAGGCATGACCCCTTACGAGGTCCTGCTATCCGAATCCCAGGAACGCATGCTTCTGGTGGTGAAGCCAGGTCTGGAGTCTGAAGTCGAGGCCGTCTTCGAGAAGTGGGACCTGCACGCGGTTCGCATCGGCGAAGTCACGGACACTGGTCGCGTCCAGATCCGCTGGCATGGTGAACTGGTGGCCGATTTGCCGGCTGAACATCTGGTGCTGGGCGGTGGCGCCCCTGTCTATCACAGAGAAACGAGTCGACCAGCATACCTGGATGAAACCGGGTCTTTCTCTATATCCGACATCGCCGATGTTAAGGAGCAGGAGGTGGGAGACGTGCTCCGGCGGCTCCTTGGCTCTCCCAACATTGCATCCAAGCGGTGGGTGTTCGAACAGTTCGACACCATGGTCCGGACCAACACAGTTGTGGGTCCGGGTCCCTCGGATGCTGCCGTCATCAGGATCAAAGGCACCACGCGAGGCCTGGCCGCAAAGACGGATTGCAACGGCCGATATGTCTATCTGAACCCAAGGCAAGGCGGGCGTATTGCCGTGGCCGAAGCCGCGCGGAATGTGGTTTGCGCCGGTGGTCAACCGGTGGCCGTGACCAACTGCCTGAATTTCGGTAATCCATACAAGCCCGAGGTCTACTGGGTCTTCAAGGAGGCCGTCGGGGGAATGGGGGACGCGTGCCTCGCCTTTGACACACCGGTGACCGGCGGCAACGTGTCCTTCTATAACGAGAATCCCAACGGTGCGGTCTTCCCTACGCCCACCATCGGCATGTTGGGGTTGGTCGAAGACGTGGCCCGCGATGCGATGACTTCCGACTTCAAGAGGGAAGGGGATGTGATCGTACAGCTATCGCCCGGAAGTTGGGCGTATCGCAATGATGTCGGCGGGTCGGAGTATCTCTCCGTCATCCATGGGCGCACGGCGGGCGATGCGCCTCATATGGACATCGATGAAGAGTTGGCCGTTCAGCGCACGTGCCTCAAGGCAATCCAGAGTGCGCTAGTTCAGTCTGCGCACGACGTCTCCGACGGTGGCCTCCTGGTGGCAATTGCCGAGAGTTGCATCCAGTCCGCCGGCTTGGGCGCGAACGTGAGCCTGGCCGCCTTCGAAAGGCTGGACGCGCAGTTGTTCGGCGAGGCCCAGTCGCGCATTGTGTTGTCCGTCAGACCGGAGCACCTGAGCGCTCTTCAGAGCCTCGCGGCAACAAATGACGTCCTAGTTACCCAACTTGGCTCAGTGGAGAGGCGGACACTGAGCGTCAGTGTCGGCGGCCAGTCTGTCGCATCGCAAGATGTGGAAGACCTCCGGCATGTGTTCGAGTCCGCCATTCCGGCGTACATGAACTGACTGCGTGGCAGGCGCGTTCGGATGGCACGAAGCTTGGGATAGGCCTTGTAACAACTCAGACTACTGGGGCACGAAAGTCCCGTTGTAGGAATCAGAGACTCGGAATAGAACATCGAACGAACCGGAGCCGTTGTCTCCGGACAAAAGCACACCATTATGTCTGAAGACGCGAAGTACATCACATTGACCGACGAGAATTTCTCGGAGGAAGTCCTCAACTCCGACCAGCCGGTTCTCGTGGATTTCTGGGCCGCCTGGTGCGGGCCCTGCCGGGTCATCGCGCCAGTGATAGCCGAGCTCGCCGGAGAGTTTGAAGGCCGGGCAAAAATCGGGAAGGTTGATGTGGACACCAATCCTCAGACGGCCATGAACTACAACGTCAGGTCCATCCCGACACTGTTGTTCTTCAAGGACGGTCGTGTTGTGGACCAACTGGTAGGCACGGCCCCCAAGAAGGTCCTAGCGGAGCGACTCGAGTCTTTGGCAACACAATCCGTCTAGGAAGACTGGCGCCGCAAGTATGGATTTTTCGAAAGCTGAGCACCACAGACTGATCGTGGTTGGGTCCGGTCCTGCCGGGCTCACGGCGGCACTTTACGCCGCCCGGGCCAATTTGGCACCGATCGTGATCCAGGGACTGGAGCCTGGTGGCCAGCTCATCACGACCACGGACGTCGAGAACTACCCCGGATTTCCGGAAGGCATTCTCGGTCCGGACATGATGCAGAAGTTCGAGGAGCAGGCACGCCGGTTCGGCGCGGACTTGCGGTGGGGAGTAATCACCTCGGTCGATTTCAGCAGCAGACCATTCAAGCTGGTTCAGGACGAGGATGTGCCGCTCACCGCGGACACGGTAATAGTGTCTACCGGGGCGTCAGCCCAATACCTTGGACTGGAGAACGAAAAGCGCCTTCTGGGTCATGGCGTTTCTGCGTGTGCGACGTGCGATGGCGCATTCTTCAGAAATCAGGAAGTAGCCATCGTCGGTGGCGGTGATACCGCGCTCGAAGAAGCCCTTTTCCTCACCCGCTTTGCAACGAAGGTGCATCTTCTGCATCGCCGAGACGAACTGCGGGCTTCCCAGATAATGCAGACCCGAGCGTTCGCGAACGAAAAGATCGTCATCCACTGGAATACCGAGGTTACCGACGTCCTTGGGGAAAAGGAGGTGACCGGGCTGCGCATCCGCGACACCATTACAAAGGAGGAGTCCGAACTACCGGTCAGCGGGTTCTTCGTAGCCATTGGGCACAAGCCCAACACCGGGATATTCAAGGATATCCTGGACATGAACGAAATCGGCTATATCGAAACCGGCGCAGACTCGACATACACGAGCGTCGAGGGGGTGTTTGCTTGCGGGGATGCCCAAGACCATATCTATCGACAGGCCGTCACCGCAGCCGGCACAGGGTGTATGGCTGCAATAGACGCCGAACGCTGGCTTGCCGAGCGGGAGGACTGAGTTCGTCCGAGCTACGGAGAATCCAGCCCGTCCGGGCCGGAGACTACCGGGAGAACATGTGCTTGAGAACGAAGAACACGTTTTCCTTCCGCTCCCGGAGCCGTCTCGAGAAGTACGGATACCACATCTCTCCGTAAGGGATGTATATCCGCATGTTGTAGCCAGCGGCTGCAATCTCCAACTGGGTATCGGTCCTGATGCCGTAGAGCATCTGGAATTCGAAGTGGTCTGATGCGACGGCGTTGTCGGCCACGTACGTGCGGACGGCATTGATCAGGATGTCGTCGTGGGTGGCAATGCCCGGGTAGTTGCCTTGCACCATCAGGACCTCCATATGCTCGAGGTACTTGTCCCGGATCTCCGACATCTTTGGGTAGGCCAGAGACTCGGGCTCCCTGTAGGCCCCCTTGCAGAGGCGCACCCTGGCGCCCAGTTCGCACATGTGTGCTATGTCGTCGCCGGTCCGGCGCAGGTAGGCCTGGAGCACGATTCCGACATTCTTCGGGTAGTCGGGAAATACTCGTTCCAGGATCCCAATCGTCGAGGAGGTGACATCCGTACCCTCCATGTCAAGGCGAATGAACGCATCCGACTTCTTTGCAACCTCCAGAAGCTGCAAAAGGTTAGCGACGCAGAACTCCTCGTCAATCTTCTGCCCAAGCATGGATAGCTTGATGGAGATGTTTCGGTCTATGCCTTCCTCAAGGGACAGCGTCTTGATGAGTCCGAGGTAGGCTTCAAGGGCCTGCTCCGCGAGGGACCGCTCCGAGATATACTCACCGAGCAGGTCTAGGGTCGTGAGAAGGCCTTTGGCCCGCAGATCACGCGCAACGGGCAATGTGCCGTCCAGCGCCTCGGAGGCAACGAAGCGGCGTGCAAGGAAGAACGGGAGTTTCATCGGCCGGGTGATCCGGTCATTCAAAAGGGGCAGGAAAAGGTAGCGGGCGGGAATCTAGTGCCGGGCGAGGCAACCTCAAAACGGCGTGAGGGCCGTCTCCAGGTCTTGCAGCAGGTCATCGATATGTTCGAGCCCAACAGAAAGCCGGAGCAGCCCTTCAGGCGAGGTTGGAGGTTCGGGCTCAATGGAGGCCCGGTGCTCAACCAGGCTCTCTGTTCCACCCAGGGAAGTGGCTCTGCGAAAGGTCTTCAATCTGCCCGCCACGGCCATGGCCGCCGGCCGCCCTCCCCCAACCTCAAAGGAAAGCATCCCTCCGAAGCGGCTCATTTGCCGTGACGCAACCTCGTGCAAAGGGTGTGTGGCCAGGCCGGGATAGTGAACAGTCTCGACTTCCCGGTGATTTGCCAACCACTCGGCAACGCGAGCGGCGCTGGTACACTGCGCGTTCATTCTCGGACCCAGAGACCGCATGCCGCGGAGCGTCAACCACGCCGAAAATGGATCCATGACCGCTCCGCCCGAGGTCTGCACGTGGCGGATTTTCTCCAGGACTTCGGCGTCGCGGGTTAACGCTGCGCCTCCGAGGACGTCGGAATGACCTGCCAGGTATTTGGTGGTGGAATGAACAACGATCGTCGCCCCGAGGTCAAGGGGCCGAAGGAGCAACGGGGTATTCCAGGTGGAGTCTACAACGGTCGGAATCCCCAACTCACGCGCCCTGGCGGATATCGCCTGCACATCCGTGATTCTGACGAGAGGGTTGGACGGGGTCTCCATCCAGATGAGGCTGGTGTTTGGACGCAAGGCCTGTTCCCAATCCGCGCTGTAGTCAACGACCGAGGTTTCCAGTCCCCATTGGCGCCAAGTGGTTCCGGCCAGGTGTCGGACGCCGTGGTAGACGTCTTCGGGAAGCAGCAAGTGACCACCGGGGCAAAGTGCGCTGATCACGGTGTTGCACGCTGCCATCCCCGACGAAAAAGCAGCGCAGCCTTCGGCCCCTTCCAATCTTGCCAACGTCTCTTCGAACAGGGTGCGGGTTGGATTGGCGTTCCGACTGTACACGAAGCCACTTTCATAGGTGCCGTCGGTCGCGCGGTCGAAGGTCGTGGACGTATGGATCGGCGGGGTTACGGCGCCTGCATCCTGATTAACAAGACAGCCAGCCGTGGCGAGGAGTGTTTCAATGTGATCCATGCGATAAGGACGTCGGGCAAGAATGGCCAGAAATGATTTTTTCCTGCCCCAATGTAACCGTAGACGGAAAACTTCCGTAGTGACGGGTGCGTCTTCCGACAAGCGAGGGGGGGCACCAGTCTCTTAACTGAGTCCGGTGTCCCCCTTCTCTTCGTTGGGCCGGGCCGGTCGATCACCGCGTCACGCAAAAGTCTGCGTTAACCAGTTAAGCCGTCGGCGATAGTGGACGATACCGGAGAGGCATCCCCAAACCCTTTCCGGCAAATGCCCCCTCGTGCAAGCAGACTCATGATTCGTTCTGCCATGCTCACGCTGGCGGTGATGACCCTTTGGTCCGCCACCCAAGTGGCGGCCGTACGGGCTGACTCGCACGAAAAAATTCCCGAAACGGGTCCAGTACCAGGGTTTTGGCCGATCGGAGGCGATGAACTCTCCCAGGTCCAGTTGGACATCTGGACAACGGAGGACGGCCTCCCCTTGACGGCGGTTGACCTTGTAACGCAGACGCGGGACGGATACCTGTGGCTCGGTACCCAAGAGGGCTTGGTCAGATTCGACGGCTACGACTTTGACGTGTTTGACAAGTCAAACTCGGATATTTCAAGTAACGCCATCTTCTCGATCTACGAAGACGAAGATGGTGTTTTGTGGGCTGGAACGCGGAGTGGCGGGCTGCTGCGGTATTTTGACGGCGTCCTGGCACAATTCGATTTACCCGGCCTGAACGCCTCGTCGATAGCGTCGATCGTCTCCGACGGACCAGGAAGTCTCCTCCTCGGGCTGGGCGACAGCACGCTGGTCCGCCTCAATGTTGACGAGTCTGTGGTGACGAACGTTGGCGGTGCCGAAATTCGAGGTGTCACGTCGGTCGTGCGAGACAATTCAGAGGCCATTTGGATTGGAACGCGAGAGAATGGTCTCTTCCGATATGGTAAAGGGGTCGTGACGTCGTTCCTGGCGACAGGCGCTCTCGACCATACCTACATTCCGGATCTGGCCATCGCGCCCGACGGCTCCATTTGGGTAGCATCGGGCGAAAGAGGAATCGCCAGAATCCAGGGTTATCGGATTCATACCTATGGTTCTGAGGCTGGTTTGCCCAAGGACGCGGTTCGATCCATCCTTGCAGACCCCAACGGTACAGTTTGGGTGGGCACGGAAAAGAGCGGAGTCTGGCGTCTGGGTGGCGGTGTAGTCAGCCAGCCCCCAGTACTTGGTTCCGCAAGGACACGCGCGGTCCGGGACATCCACTTTGACATGGAGGGGTCCGTCTGGATGGCGACCGACTCGGGACTCCACCGCATTCGGAACACCCGTTTCAAGACGTACGGACAAGGTGAGGGCCTCCCATCCAACCACGTGCAGTCCACTATCGAGGCTTCCGATGGTTCAGTCTGGATTGGCACTGACGCTGGTGTTGCTCGTCTCCGACAGGGCCAAATAGAGTCGGACTTCCCAGGGGTTGAAGGTCAGATGATCCTGTCACTGGCGGAAAGTAAGGACGGAAGCGTCTGGATGGGTACCTATGGAAGTGGACTCTTTCGGTATCGCGATGGAGTGATAACGCACCGAAGCGCCGAGTCAGGTGACATACCGGATAACGGCGTCTTTGCCCTGCATTCGGGCCCGTCCGGACTCTGGATGGCGACGAGAAAAGGGGCGGCTCGTCTGACAGACACTGGGTACGCGTCTTTGACAACCGAGGATGGTCTTGGCTCCAACGAAATAACGGCAATCCACGAAACGGAAGAGCGTGACCTGTGGCTGGGCACCTACGATGCCGGCCTGCACCTGATCAGAAACGGCCAGGTCATCGGGCGTTACGTCTCCTCTGAGTTTATCACAGCCATTTTCGAGGACAAGGAGGGCGACATCTGGGTAGGGACCCGCGAGCGCGGCCTTATGCTGATTCGCAAAGGGCTTACCTATGAGTTTACCACCGCCCAAGGCCTGTCTAGCGACAACGTGCTCACCATTCTGGAGGACGAGGACGGTGGCATTTGGGTGACCAGCAATATTGGTGCTTCGCGAATCGAAAAATCGGCGCTCCTGGACATTGCGCACGGTCGTCTGGACCGACTCACTCCGGAGCTGTTTACCGGGGCCGACGGTCTTCGCAGTTCCGAATTCAACGGCGGAACGCAGCCTGCCGGATGGATTGGCTCGGAGGGCCGTCTTTGGTTGGCCAATGTGGCTGGCCTGGTTTCGGTCAATCCCTACCAAAAGAACGGTGTCGCGCCGAACATCGTGATCGAGAGGTTTATCTCGGACTCATATGCGGGAACGGCATCGACAACCGCTGTGCTTGATGCGGGGTCCAAACGGTTTGAGGTGGATTTCACGGCTCCGACGTTCCTTTCGCCATTAAAAACCTCCTACGAATTCAGGCTCGAGGGCTACGACGGCGGCTGGGAGCGACTGGCTCCGGGCGCCGGCCGGACGGCGCACTATACCAATCTTGCACCGGGCAAGTACACGTTCCGGGTCCGAGCGCAAAACGGAGACGGAGTCTGGAGCCAGCAAGAGGCGACCCTCTCCTTCGAGTTGATGCCCTTCTACTGGCAGACCACCTGGTTCAAGGTGCTTTGTCCCTTGACGATCCTGGCCATTTTTGGGATGGCCTACAAAGGCAGGATGGACTCGATGCGGGCCCGCGCCGCCGAACTGGAGTCCCAGGTGAACGAGCGCACGAAGGATCTTCGTCTGGCAATGCAGCAGACCGAAGAGGCGCTGACCCAGACGGAACAGGCAAGACAAGAGGCAGAGGCGCAGCGAGAATTTGCTGAGACCTCTCGCGAGGTGATCGAGAAGCAGGCGGATCAGCTTCGTGATATGGATCGCATTAAAACCCGCTTCTTCCACAATATCTCCCACGAGTTCCGGACGCCTTTGACGCTGAACATCGGGCCCATGGAGAACGCACTCTTGGGTGACTACGGAAAGCTGACACCGGTCCTTCGTCGTCAGTTGGAGGTCATGCTGCGCAACTCCCGTCGCCTGCTACGGCTCATCAACCAGCTGCTGGACCTCTCCAAACTGGAGTCGGGTAGGATGAGCCTGAAGGTGATGGAGGGCTCCCTCGCCGACCTTGTGGAGGGAATCGTCTTCTCGTTTACGCCATTCGCAGAGAAGAAGGAGTTGGATCTCACGTTCGAGACCACATCGACCACCGAGGAATTTCTTTTCGACCCGCTTGGACTGGAGAAAGTGTTCTTCAATCTCTTGTCGAACGCCGTGAAGTTCACTCCGGATGGAGGCTCCATCGCTGTTTCCATGGAGGATGCAGTCATTCAGAAGGAGGGACAGGAAATCTCTGCAATCGCGATTAGAATCCGTGACAGTGGTCAAGGCATTCCAGACAGCGACTTGCAGCACATCTTCGACCGTTTTCATCAGGTGGATGGTGCGGTCTCGAAGGTCCAGGAAGGGACAGGAATAGGCCTCGCGCTCGTCAAGGAACTCGTGGAACTGCATGGCGGCTCCATCGTGGTCGAGAGCGTGATAGGTGAGGGTGCCGAGTTCAGGGTCATCCTACCGACTGATCCGTGTTTGCTCGGCGAGCACGAAGTCATTGTGGACGGTTATGCCACGGAGCCAGCCGGCCGAGGCCCGATGGTAGAGATGGCCGTATTTGAGGACGTCGTCGACGGCTCGGCCAAGGGCGATGAACCTCTCACAACCGTCTCGGCAGAAGCGCCGGTTGTCCTGGTCGTAGACGACAGCGCAGACATCCGTGAGTACATCGCCGAGTGCCTCCAGCCTCGCTACAACGTGGTCAAGGCCATCGACGGGCAGAACGGTTTCGAGTTGGCACAGGTGATCCGACCAAACCTGATCGTTTCGGATGTCATGATGCCGAAAATGAACGGCTTCCAACTATGTAAGGCTGTTCGTGGCGACGAGAATATCGCCCACATCCCCATTGTTCTGGTGACTTCAAAAGCGTCTAATGAGGACAAGATCGAAGGACTTGAGGCAGGCGCGGACGACTATGTCGCAAAACCGTTCAGCGCCCGCGAGTTGCTGGCACGCGTGGGCAACCTGATTCGTGTTCAGGATCAAAAGAACAGTCTGGAAAGGCTCAACACAGACCTGCTCTCTTCGAATGCGGCCCTGAGGCAGGCCAGCGAGATGAAGTCGCAACTGCTGTCGATCGCATCCCATGACATGAAGAACCCTCTCACCGCTATCCGGGAGTTTGCCCGGATACTCAGGGAGGAAAGCGATCAGACGCACCAGCTCGAGCTGCTGGACATGATTTTCGATTCGAGTAACGACATGTTGTCGCTCATCTCCCAACTGCTGGATTCAGCTGCGTTGGAAGGAGGGTCAATGCATGTTACCCGAACCCTGACGGACATGGTCGATCTTGCCGAGCGTGTCGTGGAGCGCAACGTTCGCATCGCTGACCGCAAGGGTCAGGTGATACATACCACTATGGGAGATCCGCAGGCCTGCTCCGTTCCGGTAGACGGCGAACGCCTCCGTGAGGCCATGGACAACCTGGTTTCAAACGCGATCAAGTACTCGCCCTTGCAGTCGAGTATCTACGTGAGCGTAAAGCGGCGAACCAACGACGTCATTTTCTCGGTCAGGGATGAAGGGCCGGGCCTGACCGCAGAAGATCAGGAAAAGATCTTCGGCAAGTTCCAGAAGCTCTCCGCACGCCCGACGGGCGGGGAAACATCAACCGGGCTCGGACTCTCTATTGTGAAGCAGGTTGTCGAGCTTCACGGTGGTCGCGTAACCGCCGACTGCGCCGAGACAAAGGGAAGTATCTTCACCTTTGCCATCCCGGACGTGGGGCAAGCCACTCCCAAAGACAGGCCTCCCGTCGAGCGGACTCGGGAAACGGACCGAATGGGATCATCACTTTCGGCGGAAGACTAGGCCGGACAGCCAAGCAGCCGACAGTTGAGACCGGACCGGACAAGGCGCTCGCGCGTACTGATCTGGTAGCAACCGACCATACCCCTATGGGTCGCACCCGACAGCCTTCTTCCCTTTCGTCCCTCTTGTCAACTGTCGTTGATGACATGGGCATATCCGACCGGTTGGGAGATACCAACGTGGAGGAGGCGTGGAAGAAAGTGGCCGGTCCTCAGGCCGCCAGAGTCACCCGAAGGGTCAGGATGGCCGGCGGAAGGCTTACGGTTTACCTCACAGACGCCACATGGCGACATGCGCTTCATGCGCAGCGGGAAGAGTGGCGAGACAGGGTAAACGAATCCGTTGGACAGCCGCTCGTCAAGGAAATCCTGTTCCGCTGACAGGGCCATCTGCCAGGGCACCCCGGCGGGCTAATCCGAGTAGGCCTTGAACAATATGGACGTATTGTGCCCGCCAAAACCAAAGGCGTTGCTCATCGCCACGTCAACCCTCCGATCCTGGGGGGTGTTGAACGTATAGTTGAGGTCGCAGTCCGGATCCGGGTGTTCGAAGTTGATCGTCGGCGGGACCCGATTGTGTTTGATCGCCTGGATTGCGGCGATCGCCTCAATGGCACCAGCGGCACCCAGGAGGTGTCCGGTCATGCTCTTGGTTGACGACAGGTTCATGTCGTAGGCGTGCGCCCCGAAAACCGCCTTGATGGCATTGGTCTCGGCCTTGTCTCCCAGGGGTGTAGACGTGCCGTGCATATTGAGGTAGTCAACAGCCGTGACATCCAGGTTGGCATGGCGTAATGCTGCGCTCATGGCCCCTTTCGCTCCGCGCCCATCAGGGGCGGGGGCGGTGATGTGATGCGCATCGGCGCTCATCCCGATGCCCACGATTTCGGCATGGATGGTGGCCCCGCGAGCCTTTGCGTGTTCGAGTTCCTCCACGTAAAGAGCTCCTCCTCCCTCGCCAAGAACGAATCCCTCGCGCGAACTGTCGAACGGCCGGCTCGCGGTTGCCGGGGAATCATTACGCGTGGACAGCGCCTTCAGGGCGTTGAAGCCTCCCACACCCAGCTCCGTGACGCAGAATTCAGCGCCACCGCAGATGGCGGCGTCCGCATGGCCTGCCTGGATGAGCATGACCGCGTCGCCAATATTATTGTTGCCGGTGGCGCAGGCAGAGACCACACAATAGTTGGGGCCCCGAAAACCATGCTTGATCGAAATCTGACCCGGCGCGATGTCCGAAATCAGCATCGGAATGAAGAACGGAGAGAGTCCTCTTGGCCCTCTTCGCTCATACTCTGCGGTCTGCTCGTGGAAGGTCTGCATCCCGCCGATTCCGCTGCCAAAGATCACCCCAATTCGATCCTTGTCTTCCTCAGACAGTTGATCTGAGACAATACCCGCGTCGGCGAGGGCTTGATCGGCCACCACAATGGCGTATTGACAGAATTTGTCCATCCGTCGGGCCGACTTCCGATCCAGATACTCATGCACATTGAACCCTTTCAGTTCGCAAGCGAACTTCGTATCAAAGGCTTCGGTGTCGAAGTACGTGATCGGCGCCGCGCCGCTATCGCCACGCATCATGGCGTCCCAGAACAAATCGGGGCTTAGTCCGATCGGAGTCAAAGCTCCCATTCCGGTGACCACAACGCGGCGGGAATTGCTCGCCATCGGGTTTTCCGTTGCTTATTTCGGTTCAGTGACTGAACCGGGCCCGGTGTTACCCGACCTTTTCTTCGATGTAGCTCACCGCATTTCCGACGGTAGCGATCTTCTCGGCTTCCTCGTCGGGAATGGTGAGGTCGAATTCCTTTTCGAACTCCATAATCAACTCGACTGTGTCGAGAGAGTCGGCACCGAGGTCATTCGTGAACGATGCGTCGTTCGTGATGTCGTCTTCATCAACGCCGAGTTTCTCGACAATGATTGCCTTGACCTTGGCAGCGATATCGTTGGCCATGAGCTGTATTCCTGTAGCTGATACGTTCAAACCCGGACCCAACCCTAGGGGGGGTTTTACGGTTCCGGGTTCCCGGAATCCGAACAATTGACCAAAGTAACCAGACGGGTTCCGTTTCGCAAAATCCCGGCAGTTCCTGGGCGAAACGATGGCGCTGCAGCCGCGTAGCAACGGCTCGCTTTTTTAAAGCTGAAGTAAGTCGCCGACCGAATGTCCATGCCAAACCTCTTTACCTCGGAATCAGTTTCTGAAGGGCACCCAGACAAAGTAGCTGACCAGATCAGCGACGCGATTCTTGACGCGCTTCTGACGGACGACCCGGCAAGCCGCGTGGCCGTCGAGACGCTGGTAACCACGGGGCTCGTGGTGGTCGCGGGCGAGGTCCGGACCAATAGCTACGTGGACGTCCAGGAGGTCATTCGAGGCGTCATTCGGGATATCGGGTATACCGATCCCAGATTGCGATTTGACGCGGAGTCATGTGGCGTCCTGAGTTCGATTCACGAGCAAAGCCCCGACATCGCCCAGGGCGTGGACGAAGGTGCTGGCCTGCACGACGAACAGGGTGCCGGAGACCAGGGCATGATGTTCGGCTACGCTTGCAGGGAAACGGAATCCCTCATGCCCATGGCCATCAGCTATGCGCACGGGCTGATGCGGGAACTGGCGGCTATTCGCAAGTCCGTCAATTCGGACATGCCTTACCTCCGTCCGGACTCCAAGAGTCAGGTAACCATCGAGTACGAGGACGACAACCGTACGCCCAAGCGGGTACACACGGTGGTGGTTTCGACTCAGCACTCCGAAGACGTCGAACTGAAGACCATCAAGGACGACGTCAGGAGGTATCTCCTGCCGCGCGTCATTCCGGCCGGAATGCTCGATGACAACCTGATTCTCCACGTCAATCCGACGGGCCGGTTCGTCATCGGTGGGCCCCATGGCGATGCGGGTCTCACGGGTCGCAAAATCATTGTGGATACCTACGGCGGCAAAGGAGCCCACGGCGGTGGCGCATTCAGTGGCAAGGACGCCACCAAGGTGGATCGCAGTGCGGCCTATGCGGCCCGGTATGTCGCCAAACATCTCGTTGCAAGCGGGTTGACCGACGAGGCAGAAGTGCAATTGGCGTATGCCATCGGAGTGGCCGATCCCGTCTCGATCCGTGTGGAAACGAACGGTACGGGCAAAGTCAGCGACGCTGAGCTGGGTCGGATTGTCAATGAGGTCTTTGACCTGCGTCCAGCGGCGATCATTCGTTCCCTGGAGCTACGGAAGCCGGTGTTTCGTCCAACCGCGGCTTACGGCCACTTTGGGCGTGACGAGTTTGCCTGGGAGAAGCTGGACCGACTCGATGACGTGCACAACGCTGCGTGAGGTTTCTGATGGATGGCACGCAGGCTCGGTCATATAGAGTTGCGTTCTGTCTGTTGGCGGTTTCCCTGGTTGGGGCATCCGCTTCCGAGGCGCAACTGCGCGAGAGTCCCGCGGCCCTCTCGCCTGTCACCATCCGGGTGGCGGACGGGCGCGCTGCCGAGTCCGCGAGTGGAGAATTGGTGCCTCGCGCGGCGTATCGGCTGAGTCTGGACACGAATGGCAAGGAGCCGGCTGTTGCCTTGGCTCAGCGATTCGGATGGCAAGCCGGTGACCTGGAACTGCTGGAGCGGGTGAATATGGGTGGGTCCTCTCATGTCGTATATCGGCAGACCCACGCCGGAATTCCGGTGCTGAACCGATTTGTCCGGGTTAGCCTCAACGTGTCGGGTTATGCGACGATGGTCGTAAGCGGTTACGAGCCGGGGCTTGACTACCGAGGGTTTTCGTCCAGGCCGGAACTGTCCGCCGCAAAGGCAACCACCTTGGCAGTTGCAGCCGTCGGAGGCGACGCGAATTCCGCCGTACCTGAACTGGTCATCGTTCCCGGCAGTGTTCCGGTCCTTGCGTGGAGGGTCGTGGTTTGGCCCCTCGATATCATGGCTGAGATCGAGGTGCTTATTGACGCCAGGACCAGCGCCATTCTGTCGCAATGGGACATGACTGTCCGGCGGAAAAGCGGCCACGAAGGGGAGGCGACATCCGCCAGGACAGGACTGAGGACGGGCTCCACCGGGCCGGCGCTCGGGGAGGCGTTGACGGAGGCGTTGACGGAGGCGGAGAGACGCGCCCCGGCCGCGCCGGCAAGGCGCAGACTGGACGCCACGGGGTTGGTGTTCGACCCGGATCCGCTGGCCACATCGGGGGCCGACTATGGGGCGCCTTACGTGGATGCCAACGACGCCACCAACGATGCGCTGGATGCCGAAATGAAGAGCGTCACCCTGCGGGACGTGACGCGCGCATCAGATGGCTTGGTCCGTCTGGAAGGACCCTATCTGACTATCGTCGCGCGCAACAGCGGAGGGGTGGACGTGTACAGCCCGCCCGCTGAAGCCGGGGGGGCATTCGCATACAACCGGTCGCTGCCCGGATTTGAGGCGGTCAATGTGTATTACCACATCGACTCTAACCAGCGCTATGTCCAGTCGCTCGGCATTCTGGACCTGCAATCCAACTCTCCGATTCAGGTCAACCCTTCCGGTTCGACCGCGGACGATTCTGGTTGGCTGGCGAGTCAGCGATACCTGTTTTTCGGTACCGGCGGTGTTGACGATGGCGAGGATGTAGCGGTCGTTCTACACGAGTATGCCCACGCGCTCCTGGAAGGAGGGGCTCCGGGGCTCCGAACCACACTTGAAGGGCAGGCTTTGCACGAGGGCTGGGCCGATTACTGGGCCATGTCGTATCAGCGGGGGTTGATCGACGCCGGCGCGATGGCGCGCTCTGACTGGGAGCAGGTTTTTCGCTGGGACAGCGGACTCGGGGAGATATGGGAGGGACGGCGCCTGGACTTCCAGGGGCACTATCCTGAAGACACCTGCTCCGACTCCGCCTCCGGTGGGGGATGTTCAGTGCACAATGACGGGCGTCTTTGGGGGACCGTTCTCATGGCGGTTTTTGACGACCTGGGAAAGGAGGTCACCGATCGATTGAACCTGCTCTCGCACCGATATCTTGCACCCGGGGCGACCTTTGCGGACGCGGCCGAGGCCGTGGTCCAGGCGGACATCGATCACTATGATGGTGTCCACGTGGAAACGCTGATTGGCCATTTCGGGCCACGGGGACTGGTGGATCCGACGGAATTCGGGCCCATTCTCATTCACGAGGGATTGGTATCCACCGAGCAGACCGGGGGCACGAGGCCCGTCATAGCGCGGGCAATCGGCGTTGGCTCTGCGGTAGCGGCCGTCACACTCGAGTATCGTCACGGCGGCGGCTCGTTTTCTTCTGTCCCGATGGGTCCCACCGGGGGCGATTCCTTCCAGGGCAGCCTCCCGTTATCAGAGACTCCCGCATTCGTCGAGTACTTCCTCCGTGCCGTTGATTCCGAGTCCCGTGAGACCCTCGAGCCGCCCGGAGCGCCGGCTACGCTGTTTTCATTCACTACAGGACCGGACAGCGAAGGACCCGTCATTGTGCACACGCCAATTGCAGAGACCTCCCTGGCGCAATGGCCGCCGACGGTGTCCGCCACCGTCTCGGACAACCTGGGAGTGGACTGGGTTCAGGTATCTTACGTGGTCACCGTGCCGGGCGAAGTTGCCGTTTCAGGCAGTGTCTTCCTGGAGAGGGAGGAAAATTCATGGTCGGCTCAGTTCGACCTCCCCGTTTCCAGGGTAGCCGTTGGAACGGAGGTCAGTTACGAAATCGAAGCACAGGACATCTCAGCGGCAAACAATCGGTCGGTGTCCGGCCCGCACTCGTTCCAGGTCAGCGGGACCGGCGTGCTGAGGGCATATAGTCCCGGTTCGTCGGGAAGCGACCTGTCCCTTTCGGGCCTTTTTGCCACAGCGACACCATCATTCGGGACCTTCGTCTCGCCGACCGGCGCAGTTTGGGGCACGCTTCCTGCGGCCCCCTACCCGGCTGTGGCGGGTGTCTCGGCCCTGGAGCTGCAGCCACTGAACCTGACCGATACGGGTGCACCGCAGTTGGTGTTCTGGCATTGGTACGACACGGAACACGATGGTCGGGCCGATCCCGGCGAGATGGGAGGAGATATCTTGTGGGACGGCGGCAACGTCAAACTTTCGGTTGATGGAGGCGCGACCTGGTCAGTCCTCGCGCCGGCGGGAGGCTACACCGGGGCCATCATTTCCGGGCCTGACAACCCACTGTCCGGCGAGGCTGCCTTTGGAGGCTTCAGTTACGGATGGCGGCGAGAGATAATGCCGCTGCCGGCCTTCGGCGATGTTCGTATCCGATTCGATTTCGGTACCGATGCTACGAATACAGAGTCAGCGCGGGAGTTTGCTGGCTGGCTCATTGATGACATTCAAATCACAAACCAGCTTGGTGGAGGATCTGCTCTTCCGGTATTAACCCAGGAGCCGTCCGCGACAACCACCGCTCCAGCGGGCGTCAGTCTCCCGGAGTTTGCCCTCAAGGTGCTGGATGATGTGGGCGTATCCGATGCGTGGCTCGAATACGACTTCACAAGCCGGAGGGGTACTGTCAGCGGTTCGGTCAGACTGACCCAATCTGCTTCTTCGCTCTTGGAATTCAGCGGTGTCATTGACCTCGGTGAGACCGTTCAGTCGGGCGACCGCGTCACCTGGCACGTGCGCCTCAAGGACGTGGATGGCAACGAAACGGTGACGCCTCCGTCAAACGCGCCGGGTTATGTCATCAATATTCGCCTGGCGTCTATCGTCTCCCTGATGGACACCGCCTCAGGTTCCGGGGGCTGGTCACGGGTTGGTCCGGACTGGCAGACGGCGGGGCAAGACCTGGGAAGCTTGGTATTTGCCCCCCTGAATGTGGCTCAAAACCAAACCCACGCTCTTCTCGAGTTTGAGCACGCGTACCGCTTTGGCCCGGGCGCGGGCGGCCAAATAGAACTTTCCGGGGACGATGGCGCGTCATGGGCCCTTGCCGAGCCGGTTGGAGGGTATCCAGGACAGGTCGATGGAGAGGGAGCCTTTGTGGCCACGACCTCTGCCGGGACGGAGCGGCTTGATTTGTCGCTCTTCGGAGGACGACACGTCAGACTGAGGCTGAGCGTAGCGGGCGAGACCCACTCGTCCGATTCCTGGCGGGTCAGCAGCGTCTTCTTTCAGCAGGAGACCACCAGCGACGAATTCGAATTGCCTGCTGAGACCGTCCTTCACGCGAACTTTCCGGATCCGTTCGGGCACTCAACGAACGTCAGCTACTCCCTGCCCTCTGCAGCTCCAGTCGTGATGACGCTGCACGATATGCTCGGAAGGCGGGTTGCCGTTGTCGACGAAGGAATGCGCCAGGCAGGGAACCATACAGCGGTATTAGAGGCAGGCAATCTTGCCTCCGGCGTATATCTGCTGCGCCTGGACACCGGGACGACGGTAAAATTCGAGCTCTTGACCGTCGCCCGCTAACAGGCAGCTATTCGCCCGCGCCTTCCCAGGTCATGATATCCTGCTCTGTCTTCTCGCGTTTGGCCCACTCTTCGGCATCAGGCATTGGATCAGACTTCTCCGTGACGTTCTTGCCCAGACCCGACCACTGTTCGGCCAGATAGGTATTCCACTCAGCGTAGTGGGCCATCTCTTCGGGGAGTTCGTCGTCCGCATAGATGGCATCTACCGGACACACCGGCACGCAGGCGTTGCAATCGATGCACTCGTCCGGGTGAATGACCAGGAAGTTGGGTCCTTCGTAAAAACAATCGACGGGACAGACTTCCACACAGTCGGTGTGCTTGCAGTTAATGCAGGCCTGTGTTACGACGTAAGGCATGAATCGCGCTTCTGGATTCGGGAGACAACATTCAGGACTGCGCCAAGATACTGGCCTTGGATCCGGTGGACAACAGGACCGAAGGATGGATACCTTCTGGTTCTGAAATTCGAACAGCCACCAGCGGAGTCATTGGCCTTGAAGGGTGAGACAGGAAACGGTTGACACAGAGGCCCTATTCCAGGCGGTAGCCCAGCAGGACTGGACTTCCGCGCTGAGCCAGGTTCACGCCGTTCGCGGCGAGAATGGGGCCGTTGTTGCGGAGGCCCGGAAGGTCCTTGTGGACGCGGTGTTGGCCAATCTCACTGCGGAGAGGACAACCCTCAGCGACGACCACCTGGAGCGGCTGCTTCTTCTCCAGCGGGGCGGGTACCTCCGCATGCCCGAGACCCAACTGGACCTCATCGCGGAGACTCTGGTGAACCGCAATCGCCAAATGCCGGGGCGGGCCGTTCAGTTTGCACGCTACCGTCCCCAGGCGGACGCTTGTCGAGGGGTCCTGGCGCAATATGACGCCGCCGGGCCCACCGAAACATCTGCGTCGCCGATGGGCCAGACCACCCAGGTGGAAGGGTCGCAGCGGGTGGCCGGCGGGCGCTCCTTGTTCCGATCCTCGCAGGAGAGGGTCCTCTACCAGGCGGCTCGACGGGTCTTCGATGATCACATCCTCGTTCCCAATGCTGCGCTACATTCGGCCCTCGATTTTGCCGCGGTCCGCGGTCTCCTTTCGAGAGAGGAGAGGGATACCTTCTTTCGGGTTCTGGTAGACCTGGTGGTCTTTTCTCCAGATGGATCCCGTCCTCTCTATTTCGTAGAGTTGGATAGCCCATGGCATGACGACCCTGAGGTTCAGGAGCGGGATCGGCTAAAGGAGCGTATGATCGGTTTGGCGGGGTATCCGCTCAGCCGCATCAGAACCTATGGAGAGTCGAACCTTTCAACCATGATGACGCTGCTCCAAACCGCGATTCGCTGAAATGCGCCGACGGGACCATATTGAAGCCTTTGTCTGGATTGCTGGCCTGATTGCGGTGGGCGTCGCAGATCCGACGGCTGGCGGGCTCCTGTCGGTCTGTCCTTTCCACTGGGTGGGCGCCGCAATCGGCCTGGAGTTCTGCCCCGGTTGCGGACTTGGTCACGCGGTGGGATTTCTGGCCCGAGGCGAACTCATGGCGAGCCTTGCCGCGCACCCCTTTGGCATTCCGGCCGTACTAGTGCTATCCCACCACATCACCCGACTCATCAAGCCGCCCAACCGCGCCTCCCGCTGATGTCCAAGATCATCAAGTACCTCCCCGAACTTCAGGACGAAGAGCAGATGCACGTGGCAACGCTCTTTCGGGATATGACAGAGGAGCAGGCGGAGCAGTTCACCCGCGTCTATCGTCAGCGCAGGAAAGAAGCGAATATCACGCTCGTGACCGCGCTCCTGGGATTCCTGGTCGTTGCGGGGGTCCACCGGTTCTACCTGGGTCAGATGGGAATGGGTCTCCTGTACTTCTTTACCGGTGGTCTGTGTGCAATCGGTACCATTGTGGACGTATTCAACCACAAGAGCCTGACCTACAAGTTCAACGAGAAACAGGCCCTGGACGTGGCAGCTCTTGTAACCGGCGCTTTTCCGGACATCCACCTGCTGGAAGATGAGTAGACGGCTGTTGAAGGTGGCGCAGCCTTCCAAAGCCGCCGAACGAGGCGCGGGAGAGCGGGTCTAGCGCAGAATTGCCAAGGGTTGGCTCATCTGCCGGCCAGCACTGCGGGCAACAAGGAGATAGGAACCCGAGGTCACTCCGGATACATCGATCCGGATTTCGTGGCGCCCAGCTACGAAGAAGGCGTCAGCGAGTGTCTTGACCCTGCGGCCGAGTACGTCCACCAGAAAAACCTGAACAGGTGCAGCCCGCGGCAGATCTACGGCAACGGTGCCTTGTCCGACCAACGGATTGGGATAGGCCTCCACCAGCGAGAAGAGGAGGGGAGTTTCCGGGTCTTCAACATCGGTCCCGGTACCGAAATTTCTCCAGGACGCATCGATGGAATACTGTTGGACCTTGGCCGGATCCACCCCCGTGACGATCAACGTCAGGTTCTTATAGTTGCCCAGCAGGCGGAATCCCGAGGATGAGGGTAGCACGTCCGCAGTTTCGATGCCCCCGTCGTCTCGGGTGGCAACCACCCGCGCCCGGAGTCTGCTACGGAAATCGTCCAGAATGGACGGAATAACGGCAATCGTTGCAGGAGCGGCCCATGCGTCGAAGTTCAGCGAGAGGTCGGCCAGTTGCTCAAAGTACACATAGTGGACAGCTCCACCCTCTATAGTCGGCGGGTTCTCTATTCCCTCGGGTGTGAAATTGACGCCCGCCGTCTCAAAGCGAAAGTCCGGTACCGGTGCGGGGGGCGACGAGAACGTCTGCGAATAGCCATAAAGAGGATTCACGGACGTGTCGAAAACCCAGTTGGCGGTATGGAAGTTCGGAATTACGTCCGAGAGCTGGAGTCCCTCGTGTACCAGAACCGCGTCTATTCCCGGGCCCGCTCTGCCTTCCATCTGTACAAGGGAAGCTGTGACCTGGGGGCCCACTTGATCAGCGAGGTAAATAAAGAATAACTGTGCCCGCTGATAGTCCCGTACGAAGTCAGCGTTGTCGGAAGAGCGCCAGGAAAAGAGGCCCCGCTTGTGCTCTGTAGGAAGAGCGAGATAGGAGGGGTTGCGTTTCGGAAAGCCATTGACCACTTCGGCATAAGACGCCATACCCTCGGCTATGAAGGTCTCATCCGCGTCAAACTTGTAGTTGAAATGGATAAGGTGGGTGTACTCGTGGGCGACGAGTTGCGGCAAAAAAGAGAGGGAAGAAAAAACGTCCAAATGAAGGACGTCCTTCCTGTTTGCCACCCCATCAAGCACGAGGTCCGATGGGCTGACAAATCCTCCGACATTGGGGTTGTCGATGTCGTACATCAGTAAATCCACGATGCCGTCCCCATCCACATTGGGAGGTGAACCGAAAAGCGCGTTGTTGTTGGCCATGACTCCACGGGTGGGGTCGATGGACCCGGCCGGCGTCTGGGTCAACATGTTGAGCCTGATGGTATCAATCTCCGCCTGCGTCACCGCCCCCAGGTTGTTCACCGAAACCCACAGATGATACAGGCTGGTCTTGTCCCTGAGTTGGAATTCCGCATTTCCGAAGTCACTCGTGTTGTAACGATAAACGCGAAACGTCTGCTGGTCCCCGATGTCCGGAGGGGAGGCGCTCTTCGTGGCGGCCTGGCCCATTCCGGCCTTCCTCTGCGCGCGATACGTTTTGAGCGATGCCTGCATGGTCTCGGGTGCCAATAGCATGGTGCCACAGAGCACCCCCGATTCGCCCACCGTGTGAAAATGGCTTTGCGCGTCCTGGGCAGAGGTCGGTCGGATTCCGAGGACTCCGAGGGCGAGAAGGACGACTATTGGCTGGATGCGGGCAGACACGCAGTTACTATTTGAGAAGGGTGAGTTGTCGGGTAATGCTTCGCCCGCCGGCAGTCAGGACGTAGAGGTAGGAACCCGACCCAAGATGAGAGCCGTCGAAGGTCACAACATGATTTCCGGCCGTCAGGACGCCATCCACCAGCATTTGAACGGGTCGCCCCAGCTGGTCAAAAACCACCAGCTTAACCGCCCCGGTCTCCGGGAGTTCGAATCCAATGGCGGTGACTGGATTGAACGGGTTGGGGTAGTTCTGGTCCAGCGATACAACCTCCGGCAATTCCGGACTCTCGTCCACCGGCGTCGCATCGCCAGATCCCAGCCACGACGCCTCGTAGATGTAGCGGGTTACAAAGGCGCGTCCTGGCTTGGTGTTCGCAAATACCACGTGCACCCTGAAGTAGTTGCCCCCAAGGACAACTTCGGAATCGGCAGGGGGCAGGTCCCTGGCAGACCAGGCGCCAAATTCGTCCTGATAGATCAGTCTCCCGGCCATTGTTTCTCTTGAGGATGCCAGGATCACGGCCGGCGCGTCCACATCGAACCGAATGCGTAGGTCGGAGATGTTGGTGAAGGAGATATAATTTACAGATCCACTCTCGACGCCAGGCGCGTTGACAGGTCGTGGGGTCTCACCGGCCGATCCGCCGCCAAAAGACACGGACACCGCAGCCTTGACCCCGCTGGACTGGACGTCGGAGTTGTAACCGAACCCGTACCCGATTCGGCGATCGTTAACCAGGTTGGCCGAGTGAAAGTCCAGAACGGTCCGGTCCAGGGAACTCCCCGCTGATTGAAGTACGGAATCAATCCCGGCTGCCCCTTTGTGCGGATTTCCCGCAATGGAGGCCACCGTTTCAGGTGAAAACTGTTCACCCACGTACCGAAAAAACAGCTCCGCGCGTGCGTAGTCATTCGTGATAACCGAGCCCGCTCCCCAACTGAAAAGCGGTTTTTCGGTCTCCGTCGTGAGTGTCAGGTAGGAGTACCGGGAACGCCCGAGCCCGTTGACTACGGTCAGGTATTCTGCAATGCCCTCCGAGATGAAGGTCTCCGTGTCAAAACCGGTATTAAAGTGGATCAGGTGGGCATACTCGTGGGCGGCAGTCGACGCGGTGGCCCCGGAGCTGATGCCCTGGTTGGAATCCAGATAGAGCACGTCGGCCTGATTTCCCGTTGTCGGGCCTGCGTTTGGGTTGAGGTCTGCTGAATGCACGTATCCCGCCGTAAAAGACCCCGGCGTGTCGTCGGCTGGATCAATGTCGTACATCAACACATCGGTAACTCCGTCCCCATCGTAATCCGGCGGCGGACCCAGCACCGTCTCATTGTTCGCCAGTATGCCTGCGTCCTGATTGATGATGCTGCCGGGTGTGGCTTCGACAAGAGCAGTTCGGAGATCCCGAATGACGGTTTCCGTGATCCGACCCGTCGCCAACTCATCGGCAGAGACCCAGAGGTAGTACAGCCCCTCCTCCTTGTCTACCAGCTGGAAATCCAATTCAACCCATCCGCTCTCGCTTACGCGGAAGGTCTTGGTTTCACCAATGTCCGGAGGCGAGGCGGTTTTCGATGCGCGGGCAAGCATACCAGACGTCCGAGCAACTTTGAAATTGGCCAGCGCTTGCCTGGCTTCGTCGGATTCGAATTCTGTCCCGCAGATGTGATTCTCGGCCCCGTGCCCCCCATCCTGAGCCTGAACTCCGGAGGTGCTCAGCGCCAAACACAACAGTACCGAAAGGGCGACCGTTTTGGGAAACATAGAATCAATACCTCGACCGATGCATTCTCCTACGCCAAAACCCAACTCGCGGTCTCATGAAGTCCCTGCTCCGAGTGCCCCTTTTGCTATCGATGGTCGCTCTGGTCCTCCTAGCGGGCTGTATGTCGCCCCGAGCTACCGGGTCCACCGCCTTTGAAATCGAAGGCAGAGTCACAGTTCGGGGCAACGAACCCTTCACGGCCGTGATTCTGGAGACGGAACAGGGAAACTGGTACGTCCTGGAGCTGACCCCGGAGCAGCGAACCGGTCTCGTGAACCCCAGTATGCAACGGGTATTCGGCGAGCTCTATCGGGGCGATTGGAACGGCCGTCCGTTTGCGACGATCCGTGTGGCCACGATCCAGCGACTGGAACGTTAGGCCGCCAATTCTTCTGGCACGTTAGCCGCTACTTCATCAGGAGCATCGTCCGCGTCAGCCGTTGACCCGCCGTGTCGAGCGCATAGAGATACACGCCGCTCGCAAGTCTGCCAGCGTCGAATCTGACTTCGTGTCGTCCGGCAGGCGTAACCCCGTCCACCAGCACAGCAACCTCTCGTCCCAGCAGGTCAAAAACGGCAATTCGGGCGTGCGTCGCGACGGGAAGTTGGAAAGCGATCGAGGTCGTCGGGTTGAACGGGTTGGGATAGTTGGTTTCCAGCGCGAACTCGCTTGGTAGTACAACCTGGACTTCGTCAGCCGTAGACGTCACGAAACTGGCTCGAATCGGGGCTACGCGGTCTTCAAATCGCGCTACACCATCCGAGGTGATAACCCCAAAATTGGCCCATTGCTGACCGTTCTGGAAGTTCAAAAAGAACCAACTGGGATTGTCTGCGCCCGAACCTCCCCACTCGGAAAGCGGCATGACAATGGTATTGGGATCGGCCCCGGCGTTTGCAATGGAAACGAAAATCGTTTGGCTCAGCCCGGCCAACACGTTGGCGTGCGCGGTCAGATCAACCCGGTCAAAGCCCAATTCTGGAATCGGGGAACGCCCGAGATCGACTCGCTCCAACTCCAGGACGACAGGCCCGGGACCGCCCCCCGGGGTTGACGCTTCACTGTGAACTCTCAGGGTGTAGTCATAAACACCCACCGGGATGGCCGCGTCAAAATCGGAGGCAAACAGAGTGGCAATATCCACGCGGCTCAAGACCGAACCCGTAGGAACGAGAAACTGATTGGCCATCATGCCATCCAAACCGACTGGACTATCGGCGGAGAACGGCCAGGCATCCAGGATCTGGGCGCCGCCCGTCTCGCTTAAGATGACGACACTTCCGTCGTCGTAGACTATGTCTGTAGTGTTTGCGCTCGTGGACCCCTCGGTCCAACTGCTCGAGTACGTATAGGGCGCCCAACTTGAATTGAAGCCTCCGGGCAGCGACGTATCAATGTGCGCAACGACGAGCGTGACGTTCGCGAATTCTCCGGTCAAGAAAACGGGTTCGCCACCCAGATCTACCGGGGTGACTGTCTTGGCGTCGCCCCCCTGAGAAGAGACAATGAATGCCCGAATCCGCTGCCGCATGGCGGCCAACGAACCCGCACCCGGGAGGGCATCCACGTCAAGGTTGAGGTTCTCCACATTCGTCCATCGGTGATAGACTACACCTCCGGGCTCCAACTGCGCGGGGCTACCGGCGGCCCCGTCTGTAGCCACCGAGGCAGAACTCAGCGCAGAACCGTCGTACGTCAGAAGTGGTGCCGCCGCGACTTCGGTGAACCAGGATCCCTGAGAATAGGCGGCTCCAACCGCGGCGTCGTTGACGGTGTTGGCGACGTGGAAGTCAGCCAATATGTCTCCCAAAGTGAGCCCCTGACCCGATAGAATGGCCGAATACCCATTGGCCCCTTGGGCTGAGGATCGCGTGATGGCACCCGTGGCCAGCACGCCGATTCGTTGAGAGATGTAGTTGGTCAGCAGGCCTGCCCGCTGGTAGTCAAAGTCGACCCCGGGCTCGAGCGTACCCCTCCAGCCAAGCAATGGCCGGCGCAGCTCGGTTGGGTCGGACCAGTAGGTATTTCGTCGCGGTCCGAATCCCGTCATTACCTCTGCCCATTCTGACATGCCTTCGTCCACAAAGGTCAGCTCGGTGGTATCGTAGTTGAATCGGATGAGATGCTGGTACTCGTGGGCCGCGGTCAGGTAAAGGTTGTTTGGGTCCTGTCCGGGAGCCAGACTCGGGAATGTGTCCAGGTGAAGGATATCCCGGACGTTCAGTGTTGAGAGGTTGTTGGGATCCACGAAACCTTGCACCGATGCGCCTCCCACGGTAGGGTCAAACCCATCACGGATGTCCAGAACGAGGATGTCCGTTCGGCCGGAGTTGTCGACGTCTGTCGGCTCGCCAAAAACGAACTCGTCCAGATCGAGCACTCCCTTCAGCGGGTCGAAGGACGCGGCAGGGGTTGCATCCTGAAGGGCGGCGCGCAGGGTCTCGACGGATTGCGCATCCATGTGGCCATTGGCCATCTCGGCAGCTTCAACCCAGATGTTGAACTTGGGGGTCTGGACCTCAAGCGAAAAATCCAACGCTTCGTAGGTGCGGGCCTCATAGTTGTAGACCTGGAATCCCACAATGGAGCCAACGGCCTCCAATCCTGAATTCTTTTGGGCGGGAGACTGCCCGGCTTCCTTGAGCCTTCGGTATTCCGCGAGCGAGGCCCGGCCCTCGGGGCTGTTTGCGAGCAGACTCGTCAAATGGATGGTCCCGCCTTCCGCCTGGGAAGAGGAGGCCACAGACAGTGTCCCTCCCTGGAGGCGAAGAGACTGAGACGAAGCCGAACCGGCCATCAGAATGGCAGCAAGCGCAAACGCGGGGACCTTGTACATGGGAGTCTTCAAAAACGTTATCGGGCCGGAATATGTTGGGGCTCAATGCATTGCGACGCACAATCCGCAATTGGGTTCGCTCGGCTCGTCCCACAACATCCCTAGTATCGGCGCGTGCGTCCAAATCCGAAGACCAAGAATCGTGAATCGTTGCCTTCCCCGCGCGAGCTGTCTGCCTGGCGGGGGTATCCCGGTAACGGAAATCAGATTCGTGCGTTTAAGAAGTCCCCAAGTCACTGGCAGACCATGAATAAACTCACACCGGAAGAGCAGTACGTCCTCCTGAACAAGGGCACCGAGTCAGCATTCTCGGGGCAGTATTATCAACATGCTGAGGACGGCACCTACCTCTGTCGCCAGTGCGACGCTCCGCTTTATCAGTCGGGAAACAAGTTTGACTCCCATTGCGGATGGCCGTCGTTCGATGACGAGATTCCTGGTTCCGTACGGCGGGTGCCTGATGCAGATGGTCGAAGAGTGGAGATCGTCTGCGCCAGCTGCGGCGGACATCTGGGTCATGTCTTCGAGGGCGAGCGATTTACGCCCAAAAACACCCGACATTGCGTTAATTCCCTTTCCTTGGACTTCAAGCCCTCCAAGCCTCTATGAATGACAATGCCCGCGCCCTTTTTGCCTCCGGATGTTTTTGGGGGACCGAACATTTCCTGATGAAGACACCCGGCGTGCTCTCGACCCGCGTCGGTTACACGGGAGGCCGGAAGGACAATCCAACGTACAGGGAGGTCTGTACCGGAGCCACCGGACACGCAGAAACCACAGAGGTGGTTTTCGACCCGAGCGTCACGGACTTCGAGACCCTCGCCCGCGTTTTCTTCGAGACCCACGATCCCACGCAAAAAGACCGCCAGGGCCCGGACGTTGGGACCCAGTATCGCTCAGCTATTTTTTACCTCGATGAGGACCAGCGTGGGGTGGCAGAACGGCTGATCGCAGAACTCAAGGCCAAGGGTTACGACGTCGCGACTGAAATCGCGGCTGCATCCAGGTTCTGGCCGGCTGAGGACTACCACCAGGACTACTACGGCAAGACGGGTGGATCGCCATACTGCCATGGCTATCGCCCCCTCTTTTAGCGGACTTTTGCGACGAAAACGTCACCGGGACTGTCTTCGGACGCCTTGCCTATGACCGCGGTATCGCCGTCCAGCGCGAGGGCGGCCCCGAAGTAGACCTCGCCGACGTCTATGGTCTGGCGTTGGTGCCACAGGCCGTCCTCCTCGAATCGGAAAACGAAGACTACGCGGTCGATGTTGAATTCCAGTTTCAACTGCTCGTCAAACCCTACAACGGCGGCCACGTCGCCGGACAAGGCGACGGCTGAACCAAAACCCCCGCTGGGATAGGGCGAGTCTGGTTTCAGGTCCGCGACACGGCGCCATTTGCCATCGTGCAGTTCGTAAATGACGGCTCTGCCGGTGTGGTCCTGGCCCTCCCTGGTTTGCCCCAGCAGGAGGCGGTCGCCGTCGAGAGCCAGGGGAATGAAATAGTCGTCAATGCCCTCGATGCGGGAGGTCCATTCCCAATTACCGTCCGTCTCGTCAAAGACATGAGCGCTCCCGGGGCTGTTTCGGCCGTACGTGGAGCCCGTTACCACGGCACGGGAGCCGTCCAGCGCGCTCGAAGTCCCGAAGACGCCAAACCGGGCATCGTGGGTGGCAGTAAGTCTTCCACTGGGTATCCAGCGCCCGTCCCGACCCTTCTGGAAAAGGGAAGCAGTACCTCCAAAGCGGCCGGACGCCGTGTCCCCGGCGCTGGTTACCAAAATGCGGCCACCATCTACCGAAGCTGACGAGGCAAAAGGCCCGTCGTCGCCGGGGACAGGGTCACTCAGCCGGGCAGTCTGGGTCCACATCCCGTCATCGCCAAGCTCGAATACATACACCGCGTTCGATCTCACGGCAAAGGGCGTCGGGACAAAACTCGTGACGACGGCCACCCCTCCCTCCAACGAGACGGCTCGGCCAAAGTACTCGTCCGGTTCGCAGTCACCGGCGGAGAGTGTGGCTTCCAGTTCCCAGGATCCGTACTCATCGAGTTCGTAGATGAACGCCGCCCCCGAGTTCGGACCACAGGTATCGGTCCCTGTCGAGCCGATGAGAATCCGGTTGTTATCCAGGGCGACCGCGCCGCCGAAGTAGCTGCCCGTGGTGGTGTCGGCAGGTGAGAGGCGAAAAATCTGGGCGTGGGCCGGCATACTGACCAGGGCCAGTAACGTCGTGAGGAAGCCTGCTTTCATCACCCGATTCATCATGCCAAACCCGTTCCAATGATCGTGCCGATCCCGCCAGATTTGAACTCCACCGGCGGGTACCTATCCAGTCCTCGCCGACAAGGCCTCGCTGATAGTTTCCCAGTCCGCATAAAGCCCCTCCAGGCGTCCGACCACCTTGTCATACGCCTCGGTCGCCTTTCTGGACGCCGACTCATCCGCATATAGGGACGGGTCAGCCAACTGATTCTCTATTTCGGTCTTCTGCTCTTCGGCCTGAATAATGGACCCTTCCGCCTGTTGATGTAGACGCTTGAGCTTGAAGTCACTCAGTTTCGCGTATTGGTTTGCCACGACGACGCCTGCAGGACCCGGGGCCGGTTTGGCGGTCTTCATTTCCGATCCTGTTTCCTTGCTCTTGTCGGGGGAGGCCTTCGCCTTCCCGTTCTTTCTGGCCTTCTGGCCCTGTCGAGCGGCGGCGGACGCGGCACTGGTCTGCGCTTGCCGCTCCTCCAGGTGCAATCGATACTCCGAGTACGTGCCCGGGTAAACCGCGACGCCTCCATCTTCCACGCGCCACACTTCGGTGGCCACCTGGTCCAGGAAGTGCCGATCATGGCTGACAACCGCAAACGTCCCGGTGTACTGTTGCATGGCCTCGATCAGTACGTCAATAGACGCTATGTCAAGGTGGTTTGTGGGCTCATCGAGGATCAGGAAATTGGCAGGTGCCACCAGCGTCTTGGCGAGCGCCACTCTGCTTCGCTCCCCGCCCGAGAGCACTCTGACGTGCTTGAAAGCGTCGTCTCCCCGGAACAGGAACGCCCCGAGAATGGACCTGAGTTGGGTTTCGTTCTGGCCCTGAGCAGCCCGCTGGACGGCTTCCAGTACGGTGTCTGTGGGGTCGAGCGTATCCGCGGTATGCTGCGCAAAGAAGTTTATGTCTACCTCCCGGCCTAGGCGCCTCTCTCCCTCGAAAGGTTCGGTGCCTCCCAGCATTCGGGCCAGGGTGGACTTGCCGGCCCCATTTCGCCCGATGAGGGCAATCTTGTTTCCACGCTCGACCGTCAACGCATCGGCATCGCGGAATACCTCGATAGGGCCTTCAGGCGACGGATAGACCTTGGTGAAGTTGGACAGCGATATGACGCTCCGCGCGGAACGAGTCGGGGCCGGGAAACGGAAAGAGATGGAGGCGCCGTCTCGTTCCGGCTCAACGATTCGAACCAGCTTGTCGAGGGCCTTGACGCGGCTCTGGACCTGGCGTGCCTTGGAAGCCTTGGAACGAAACCGCGCTATAAACCGCTCCTCCTCAACGATCTGTTTCTGCTGGTTGACAAACCCCGCCCGCTGGATATCACGCTGCAGCACCCGGTCGGTCAGATAGAAGGAGTAGTTGCCGGCATACTCGGTAAGGCGCCCGTTGGCCAGTTCGGCGGTCGTGTTTACCAAGCGGTCCAGGACATACCTGTCGTGCGACACAATGACGATAGTCCCGGAATACGCCTTTAGATAGGTCTCCAGCCAGGCAATGCTGTCGATGTCCAGGTGGTTTGTGGGCTCATCCAGGAGGAGCACATCGGGCGCTTTCAAGAGCAGCCGGGCGAGCGCGACGCGCATTCGCCAGCCTCCGGAGAACGTCGACAACTCGCGCTCAAGGTCATCCACTTCAAAACCCAGTCCGAGAAGAACGGACTCGGCTCGCGGTCTGGCTGTGTGGGAATCGGCGGCGTGCAGGGCCTGATGGACATCGTCCAGGTCATGGAGCAGCTTTTCGTAGTGCTCCGACGTGTGGTCCTGCTCGGTTTCCAACTCGGCCAGGATCTCGTGTTCGCGCTCTTCCAGAGTCTCGACGGCCTCGAACGCCGTCAGGGCCTCGCCAATGACGGTCTGCTCATCGGGACTCTCTTCGACCTCCTGCCGGAGATAGCCGAGTGTGCTGCCGCCAAGTTGGATGCTGCCTTCGTCTATCTCCTGTCGGTCCGTGAGAATTTTGAGGAGGGTCGTCTTACCGGCGCCGTTGGGGCCGACAAGCCCGATGCGCTTGTTGTCGCGAATGGTCCAGGAGAGACGATTGAAGATCTGTCGCCCGCCAAAGGCCAACGATATGTTATGAAGCTGAACGATGGACTCAGTACGCGTTTTCGTTGACGAAGCCTTTCCAGACTGTCATCAGCATGATTTTGATATCCAGCCTGAGAGACCAGTGCTGGATGTAAAAGAGGTCGTGTTCAATGCGCTTCTCGATGGAAGTGTCTCCGCGCCAGCCATTAACTTGCGCCCACCCCGTAATGCCCGCCTTCATCTTGTGACGAAGCATATACCGGGGTACCCGATCCCGGAACGACTTTATGAACACGGGTCGCTCCGGCCGAGGTCCGACGACAGACATCTCCCCCCTCAAAACGTTTATGAACTGGGGTAGTTCATCCAGAGAGGTTCTTCGGAGGAATGCGCCGACTTTTGTGGATCGATCTTCACCGGGCGTGGCCCAGACGGCGCCGGAATTGGACTCCGCCTCCACCGGCATTGATCTGAACTTGAGAATATCGAACTGCGTCCCGTTCAGCCCCATGCGCACCTGTCGGTAGAGGACGGGTCCCGGCGATGACAGTTTGACGGCCGCCGCGATGAGCGCCAGCAATGGCGAGGCCGCCAGCAGCAACAGAAGAGAAAAACCGATGTCGATGGCGCGCTTGACCGCGCGGGGGAAATCCAGCGGCGCCTCGTCAATCACGTGGATCACAGGCAGGCCGTCTATGTCCGTGACCCGGCTGTTGAGGATGTCGAATTGGAAGAGGTCTGGCACCAGGAAAACGTGGGCAAGACGCGTTGAGACAGAACTCAGGATTTCCTCAATCCGGTGCGAAGCCGACAGAGGAAGGGCCACGTAGAGGTAGTCTATGGGTTGGCCTTCCGTCTCTGCCTCATCCAGAACCCGGATGACCTCCTCCGTTGTCCCCAGTACGTTCGGACCTGTCTCGGAGTCGTCCAGAAAACCGCGCAGTTCGAGTCCCATCCAGGGGTAAGCCTCAAATGCGGCCGCGAGCCTTCTTCCAACTTCTCCCGCACCCACAATCAGGACCCGCCGCTGGTACTTGCCCTTGGCCCTGGCCCGCCGCAGTGCGGCATACAAGCCAAGCCGAAGCGAAAGCATCAGCGCAGGCGTGATCACGGCAAAGAGCCCCATGTGGAGCCGGGAGAAATAGAACGCCCTGTAGAAGGAGAGGGACGCGGCCAGGACCACGACGCCAACGACGGTGGACTTGATAACCCCCGTGACCAGCCGCGTCCACTTTTGCGCTCGGTCTGGCACGTAGAGACTCGATGCCCAGAAGACGAACATCGACAGCAGGAGGACGCCCGGCAGAAAATCCAGGTAGCGCTCAAGCGGCTGCCACTCTGGCGGCGGCAGGTAATTCAGCCTGAGGAAGACCTCAAAGCGGATGTAATAAGCGGTGATCCACCCGACGGCAACTAGAACCAGGTCGGCGAAGAACAACAGGCGCTGAAATAGCCTGCTCTGTTCCTGCAGCATGAGGCAAGAGGCTGGTTATGCGTCGAAACGAGGCTTTCTAGGCGCTTAGTGTAACCTTGAGGGAAATGTCAAGAGCGTAAACAGAGTGCGTTAACGCGCCAGAAGAAATAAAGTCTACGCCCGTCTGCGCAATGGCGTTCACCGTCTGGAGTGTGACATTCCCCGACGCCTCGGTAAGGAACCGGGCATCCACGGCCCGGACGGCTGCGGCCAGTCTGGACGTGTCGACGTGGCCGTCTTCATCCACGGTGACCATGTTGTCAAGCAACACACGATCCACCCCGCCAAGCGCGATGAGTTCGTTCAACTCGGCTTCTGTGCGGACTTCAATCTCAATCTCCAACTCTGGCCGATCAGCATCAAGACGGAATCGATGCGCAGCCTGAACCGCGCGCCCGATGCCGCCACAGGCTGCAATGTGGTTGTCCTTGATGAGGATCATGTCGTGAAGCCCGACGCGGTGATTGGTCCCGCCGCCAAGGAGCACCGCCCATTTGTCCAGCACCCGCAGACCCGGGGCCGTTTTCCGAGTGTCCAGAATGCGAGCTCTACCTCCGCTCGCTTTCACCATGGCCGCGGAGGCCGTCGCGATACCGCTCATGCGCTGCAAGATGTTCAAGGCCAGGCGCTCGCCCTCCAGAATGGTCCGGGCATTTCCGGTGAGGACACCAAATCGCTGCCCGACATGGACCACGTCCCCGTCCTCGACGTCCCAGGAAATCGAGATTGGACCAGGCATGGAGAGGAATACGCGCCCGACAACCAGCAGCCCCGCGACAGTGCCCGCTGCCTTGGCAACAAAGACGGCCTCCGCCCGGGTTTCGGGCGTAATCGTGGCCAGGGTCGTCACGTCCCCGGAACCAACATCCTCGAGGAGTCCCCGGCGAATGACCGCGTCGATATCGTCCATTAGGACGTAGTCGGGAAGCGGGTGAGTCTCAGTCATGGAGTAGCTCCAAAAACAGTTTTCTCACCTGCGGCGGCGCAGAAACTGGGCGCCCCCTCTTGGTGTCGATAAAACATAGCGTCACCCGGCCGGTGGCAAGAACGCTGTCCGACACGGTGGCGCGCACCTGATAGTCGAATTGGACCCTCGCGCGCGGCATTGTGTCCTGGATAGTCGTGACGATTTCAACCATATCATCATACCGAGCGGGCTTCAGATATCGAATGGAAAGATCTACCACCGGCATCATCAACCCGTCTCGTTCCAGATCAGCATAGGGCAGACCCAGGTCTCTGAGCGCCTCGGTCCGAGCTTCCTCGAACCAGTCCAGATAGTGGGTGTGATACACGACCCCCATCGGGTCACATTCCCTGTATCGCACGCGTCGGGTCATTCGGAACTCAGGCACTTCAGGCTCCCGAAACCACGTCCGCTTCGCTTTCCTTGACTTCCTTGAACACGCCCATGGCGTCAAACTTGGCGAGTCGCTCGTCAAGCAGTTCGTCCGTGGACTTACCGTCCAATTCGGTCAGTGCGTTCGCGATGGCCTTTCCGACGGCGGAAAACGCGGTTTCTGGATCGTAGTGTGCGCCGCCAACTGGCTCTGGAATAATCTCGTCGATAATGCCCAGTGGCTTGAGGTCGTGGGCCGTGAGCTTCAAACCGCGGGCGGCTTCTTCCTTGAAGTCCCAGGATCGCCAGAGGATGGAGGAGCAACTCTCCGGCGAGATGACCGAATACCAGGCATTCTCCATCATGAGAACCCGGTCTCCGACGCCGATTCCGAGTGCACCCCCGGATGCTCCGTCGCCAATAAGAACCACCACAATGGGCACCGGAAGGCGCGCCATCTCGAACATGTTGCGGGCAATGGCTTCTGCTTGGCCGCGTTCCTCCGCTTCGAGCCCTGGAAACGCTCCTGGAGTGTCCAGAAGACAGATAATCGGCTTGCCAAACTTAGCCGCCATCCGCATCAGCCTCAGCGCCTTGCGGTATCCCTCGGGATTGGACATGCCGAAGCGCCGGTACTTGCGCATCTTGGTGTCGCGTCCCTTTTGCTGGCCCAGAATCACCACCGTGCGATCCCGGTAGCCGTAACGAGCGCCCTGAAAACGGGCCAGTCCAGCCACCATCGCCGGGTCATCGGCAAAAAACCGGTCCCCATGGAGTTCCTGGAATCCGTCCGTCAACGCGTGGATGTGGTCCAGCGTGTACGGGCGCATCGGGTGCCTGGCGATCTGCACCCGCTGCCAGCGGGTAAGGTTTTTGTAGATGGACCGGCGGAGTTCATGGACTCGGGTTTCGAGTCCGCCAATCGCCTCGGTCAGCTCCGCTGAAGGCTCATCCCCGCGCAGTGCGCGCATTTCTTCAAGCTTGGACTCCAACTCCAGAAGTGGGCGTTCGAAGTCCAGCGAGTGACCTTGCGGCTTCGCCATGGTGGTGGTGGGAAAGGTGGGGTTCTTATCGGTCCGCTAGTACACGGAATATAACCTCTGCGTCCAGACTGGCCGACTGATGGGTTACGTAGTACCAATAGGCACGAATGACATCGTTCTCCAGGGGGCTATGAACCCGGCTTTTTCGCACCAATTGCGTGATGTTGAAAAGTCCGGGTCGGAGCCTCCAGTCCGCAGGAACGAGGCTCTCGTGCGATGGATCCAGACCTACCAGGTCTCGTCTCCCAAGAATCACGGATGGGGCGCCGGCCGCTGCACGGGCAAGCAGGGACACCCTGCCTTCAGGCCCGGCGATCAATTTTCCGAGTGACAGGAGCGGAAAGAGCAACAGGAGTGCCAAAGCCACCGGAATCTCGAAGGTCTTTCTACTGGCACGCGTTCGAAGGGTTACCGCGTCGGAAAGGGCCTCTGACCAGTCGGGGAGTCCCAGTTCTGAGATGCTCGCCTTGCCGATGACGTGGGATCGATCCTCTCCCAGCATGCGAAACTGCACAGGCAAGTCTCTGAGCGACTGCATGAGGCTCATGATGCGCTGGTTCGGGAGGTTCTTTACGGCGAAGACCACGTCATCTACCCGGTGAAGACGAACGACGTCGCGCAGGTGATGAATGGCGCCCAACAGATGCATGCCCGATCCCCCCGGCCCCGGAACGGCCGTTCCGTCGGCGGGCTCCACGTATCCATCCAAGAGGAACGGAGGTCTTGGGTGGGATCCGATCAGGGCAGCCAGCCTCTCCGCCTCTTCGCGGTCGCCAACGACAATGGCTCGTCTGGGCTCAGACCGCTTCGCGGTCCAAAGGAGGCGCGATATGGCCAGGAGCATCGCGGCAACCGGAAGGCACACGAGGACGACGGCGCGAGAGAATGCGATGGCTTTCGCGAAAAACGAAACTGCCGAAACCACAAGGAAGCCAAGCAAAACGCCCAGCAGGGCCGGTCTGATTCGGTGCCGACTGCTGGGTCGGTACCCCTTGGTAAGTGCAATGCCAAGGAGCGTCCCCGCTCCGAAGGCCGGCGCCACAGCCGTGAGGTAAAGGGGAGAGAGAGGCGACTCCAATTGCCGGGACCGCATCCATGCCAGCAGGGCGACCGTCAGATACACGAGGGCAAAGTCCAGAGCCGGGCGAGCGATGTAGGCTGTCGCTCGTGACAGGACGGAAAGGCCTGCGCGCACCATGATGGCTGCCTGCAGAACGCCGGCGAAGACCATCGAATAACGCCCGGTGAGGTGTTTTCTGGTGAACAACACCATGGCGCCGTAGAAGAGCCTCACGTAGCGTATTTCGCCCTTCTTGGTGCTTTCTCCCTTGTAGTGGATTATCTGGGTATCGGGGGAATAGAAGATCTTCCACCCGGCTTTCTGGATGCGATAGCACAGGTCCAGATCCTCCCCGTACATAAAGAAGTCCTCATCGAACAGGCCCACGCCACCCCGCGATGGGACTACGGCCTCCGCTCTGACCATCATGCAGGAGCCGGACAGCGCATCGACCTCCGCGACCTGGTCGCGGGGAAGGAAGGTCATATTGTATCGACCGAATCGCGGACTCTTCGGGAAAAGCCGACCGAGCCCCGAAATCCGGTAAAAACCTACCTGCGGCGTCGGAAAGGAGCGGCGGCTCTCCGGGGCAAATGTCCCGTCGGGGTTCAGGATCTGGCATCCCACTGCCCCGGCCTCCGGATGGCGATCCATGAAGGAAACCATCCGCTGAAAGGTGTCTTCCTGAACAATGGTGTCCGGGTTCAGGATCAGCACATACCGGCCCCTGGAGCGCTCAATGGCCATGTTGTTGGCCGCACCAAAACCAACGTTGCTAACGTTGGCGATCAATTCAACGTCCGGGAAGGTCTCCCGAACCATCTGCACGGAGCCGTCGACCGAGTTGTTGTCCACCACAAACACTTCTGCCGAGACCATCAGAGCCGCACGTTGCACGGAGTGCAGCGCCTGCTCCAGAAAGTCCCGCACGTTGTAGTTGACGATTACGACGCTCAGGTCGATCGCTGTCCCCGCGGCGTGGGCGTCCTTCGGTATGGTCACATGGTCCGGCAACGGGGCCGAAGATACGCGACCCCGCGCCGTATCATCAGCGCCATGAGACCGAGACTACACGGATACCGGCGAGAACTTGGGGCGACGCTTGTGTTGGCCGGCCCAATCGTGCTCACGCAGGTGGCCCACATCTCGTTGAGTTTCGTCGATACCATCATGGTGGGACGGTTGGGGCCCGAGTCGCTGGCGGGTATTGCGTTGGGAAACACACTGTATTTCACCCTCATCGTAATGGCGATGGGGATTGTGATGGCAGTCGGGCCTATGGTTTCCCAGGCGCACGGGGCGGGGGAAGAGGACCCGATTGGGCGTAGCGTTCGACAGGGGCTGTGGCTTTCGCTGGCCTTGGCCGTCGTCATAATGACCGTCTATTGGAATGCAGAACCCGTGTTGTTGGCGGTGGGTCAGGACCCGGTCAACGCAGCACTGGCTGCAGCCTACCTGCGCGCCATCATGTGGTCCGCGTTTCCGTTTCTGGGCTTTATTGCCCTGAGGAGCTTCGTGGAAGGCGTTTCCAGGCCTCGGGCGGTGACGCTTATCGCGTTCACCGGAGTTGGCGTGAATATTTTCGCCAATTGGGTTCTGATGTACGGAAAGTTCGGATTCCCAGCGATGGGAGTGGTTGGTACGGGATGGGCCAGCGCCATCGTGCACTGGTCCGACTTTCTGCTGCTGGCGGCGTTTGTGGCCTCGCGCTCAGAGTTCGCTCCCTTCCACATTTTCGCAAAACTTGGCAGGCCGGATTCGCACTACTTCAGACGGTTGTTCCGCATCGGTTGGCCGATAGGTGCCTCATTCGGGATCGAGATGATGCTCTTCATGCTCACACTGTTCATGATGGGCTGGATAGGTACGATTTCGCTCGCGGCGCACCTGGTGGCTATTCAGTGTGCAGCATTCACGTTTATGGTTCCGCTGGGTGTCGGATTGGCCACATCGGTGCGCGTGGGCCAGGCAGTCGGGGCGCGTGATGCGGCCGCAGCCCGACGAGCGGGTTATGCCGGGATGTCCCTTTCTGTGATGTTCATGTCGGCCACCGCCCTCCTGTTTTGGATGGCACCCAGATGGGTTGTGGGGATATACCTTGATCTGGACGCTCCTGCCAATGCCGAGGTCATCGAAGTCGCGGTTGTGTTGCTGTCCGTCGCGGCCATATTTCAGGTGGCAGACGGGATACAGGTTTCTGCTGCCGGCGCCCTCCGGGGGTTCAAGGACACGACTGTCCCAATGATCATCTCGATCGTGTCCTATCTGGGAATCGGACTTGCCTCCGGATATGTCCTGGGGTTCAACCTCGGACTGGGCGGGAGGGGTCTCTGGTGGGGGTTGGTAATGGGACTCGGCGTCGCGGCAGTACTCCTGGTTGCTCGATTTCAGGTGCTTACGGCCAAAGGTGGTTTCCTTGGCGCCCTTGAATCTCCTGCTTGATTGATAATTCAACCATCTCATACGAGAACGTCACGCGTCAGTTGTTACGTTCGTTGACTTGAAGTGCACCAATTCCTGGCCCGCCGGCCTGAACGATGCCCCAAATTTTTCCAAGAGGCGCAAACCTGCTGCCGACGCTGAGTTTACTCGGCGCCGGAGGGGGCGGGGTGTTTGCGATTCTCCTCGTCTGGTACTTCTTCAGTCCCGAGTTTACGGACGTGGGGTACGCACCAGAACAACCGGTTGCCTACAGCCACCGCCTTCATGCCGGTGAACTGGGCATCAACTGCCAGTATTGCCATACCCAGGTGGAGAACGCCGCGCATTCCAATGTGCCCGCCACTCAGACGTGCATGAACTGCCACAACCAGATCGGCTTTGGTTTGAGCACGCTGGATCCCGTCCGCGAGAGTTGGGCGACGGGCAGTTCGATTCCCTGGGTGAAGGTTCACCAATTGCCGGATTACGCCCACTTCGCGCACAATGTGCACGTCAAGAATGGTGTTGCCTGCGAGACCTGCCATGGTCGAGTTGACCAGATGGAGGTCGTGAAGTTGACTGAACCACTTTCGATGGGATGGTGCCTGGAGTGCCATCGCCAGCCGGAGCTTTATCTGCGTCCCTCCGAGGAGGTCACGACGATGGGCTACGTTCAGCCGTCCGATTTTATCCAGCGCAACCTTGAACGGGTTCGGCGCGAGAACATCCAACCGCCGACGAACTGTTCGGCGTGTCACTACTAAACGCCGCCCCAACCGGAAGATGATCGAGCTTCCCGTATTGCAAAATTCCGAGCACGAGTCCGGCGCGTCCTTACCGCGAGCCCGGTTCTGGCGTTCCGTGGAGCAACTGGAGGGCCATCCCGAGTACCAGTCCTTCACCGGCTCCGAACTCATGCCGGAGGCGTCAGGAAGCCCAGGGCAGACTACGCGCCGAGGTTTTCTCCACATCATGGGTGCATCCATGGCTATGGCGGGCCTTGCCGGCTGCCGCAAGCCCGTGGAGCACATAATGCCGTTTTCGCGGCGCCCGGAGGACACGATCCCCGGCGTCCCGATGCTGTATGCCTCTGGCCTGGAGTTCAGAGGTACGCTTCGGCCTGTTGTGGTAGAGAGCACGGACGGACGCCCGACAAAAATAGAAGGCAACGCCGAGCACCCCGAATCGACCGGATCATCGGGCGTCTTCGAGCAGGCCCAACTACTGGGCTTGTACGACCCGGACCGCTCCCAGAGCGTGGTTCGGAATGGTGACCGGGTTGGCTGGAACGACTTTGTGACGTTTGCGGCGGGTCGCCCGGCGGGCACGGGCACGGTGGTAATGAGTGCGCCGTCCTCGTCGCCGACGCTGGCAACGCAGCGGGCAAGGGTCGAAGCGGCCGGCGGTCGCTGGATTGATTTCGATGTGAGCGGGTCGGACGCATCCGAGGCAGCGCAGCGCGCCGTGTATGGCCAGTCCTTGCGGGTTCGCCATGCATTTGCCAAAGCGCGCGTAATTCTCTCCCTCGAGGCCGACTTCTTGGGGATGACGTCCGCGAATTCGCTTCAGGACGCAGCCGGCTTCGCGGCCGGCCGACGGGTGGAAGAGTCGGGGTCGATGTCCCGCTTCTACGCCGTAGAAAGCGCGTTTACCGTTACCGGGAGTATGGCCGATCACCGCAAGACGGTGAAGTCCTCTCAGGTTGGCGGTGTCGGAGCCGCCGTGGCCAGAGCCTTGGGCGTGGCTGCGGTAGGCGGTTCCGAATATGATGGAGACCACTGGGTCGACGCCGTCGCACAGGATCTGCGCGCCGCCGGGAGTGGTGCGCTCGTCGTTGCCGGTGACACGCAGCCAGCCAGTACGCACCTTCTGGCAGCGGCAATCAACCAGGCCCTGGGGGCCGTCGGGAATACGGTAGAGTTACTGGATCTGGGCACGTCGGACGCGGACGTTCGCTCCGAGAACCTGACCACGCTCGTGGCGGATATGAACGCCGGACGGGTGGACATGCTGGTCATGTTGGGGTGCAATCCGGTCTACGATGCTCCGGCAGGGCTCAATTTTTCTGCTGCACTCGCTCGGGTGGCCGACACCGTACATCTGGGTCTCTATCGTGATGAGACGGCTCAGGCGGCGCACTGGCATGTGCCCATGGCCCATCCGCTGGAAGCCTGGAGCGACGGTCGCTCCTATGGTGGCACCGCATCGGTTGTTCAGCCGCTGATAGCTCCACTCTACACGGACGCCCACTCGGCGCTCGAGGTGGCGGGACTGATAGGCGCGCAATCGAATCGTTCAGGATATGACCTGGTTCGCGATGCGTGGCAGAGTCAGCTTTCGGGAGACTTTGAGACGAGTTGGAAGAAGGTGCTGCACGACGGTTTTGCGCCGGCGAGCGGTTATTCAGTCTGGTCAGGACCGGCCTCCGGCTTGGCGGATTCTCTGGCTCGCATGCCGGCTGCCGCACCTGGCGACGGACTTGAGTTGGTTTTCCGGTTGAGTCCGTCGGTTCTGGACGGATCGTTCGCCAACAACGCCTGGCTTCAGGAGCTGCCCGATCCGACGACAAAGATCGTCTGGGACAACGTGGCGATGATGAGCCCCGCCACGGCCCAGAACCTGGGTCTGAGCGTCGCGCTGACCAATGGAAAGCACTTCGTGGATCGAGTAGCCGTAACCATCGGTGACAGGACACTCGATCTTCCGGTCTGGATTCAGCACGGTGTGGCCGACGACTCCATCCAGTTGGAACTGGGATACGGTCGCGACATCGCGACAAGCCGCGCGCATCGTACTCCCGTGTTCTTCGATCTGGACCACGAGACCGATATTTACGCCAACGGCGCTCTTGCGTCGGGCGTTGGCGTCAACGTCGCGGGGCTCCTGGGAACGACGTTCACCGGGTTCACATCGGGCGCCGTCGCAAGCCTGACGAGTGGCAACTACCTCATCGCCACAACCCAGGACCACGGTGCGTTGCCGAGTGAGGGCGCCGAGATGATGAAGCGTGGCCTCTTCCGGATGGCCACCCTGGACGAGTATCGGGCCGATCCCTACTTCGTTCAGGGCGGAGAACCGGCCAGGATTGACGAGACGCCCTGGGAGGACTACCCTGCCCTCTGGCAAAAGAACCACCCGTCGGACCAGAAGGCCGCGAAGGACAACCCGTATTTCGCCAACCAGTGGGGGATGGTCATCGACCTGAATACCTGCACGGGTTGCAATGCGTGTGTGGTTGCCTGTCAGGCGGAAAACAACATTCAGGTTGTTGGCAAGGATCAGGTCAGTCGCGGCCGCGAAATGAGTTGGATCAGGCTGGATCGGTATTTCGTGGGCGGAGACGGTGCCGGCGATCTGCACATGGTGCAACAGCCGCTGCCGTGTCTGCACTGCGAGAACGCACCGTGCGAATCGGTCTGCCCGGTGGCCGCAACGGTGCACTCGCCCGATGGCACCAACCAGATGATCTACAACCGCTGTATCGGGACGCGCTACTGCGCGAACAACTGCCCCTTCAAGGTGCGGCGATTCAACTTCTTCAACTGGACCAAGACACTTCCCCAGAGCCTTCACATGGCGCAGAACCCGAACGTAACGGTTCGGAGTCGCGGTGTGATGGAGAAGTGCTCCTATTGTATTCAGCGCATCCGCGAGGTCAACCGCCAGGTCAACGTCGAGGATAGAGAGATTCGCGATGGCGATGTGGTGTCGGCCTGCCAGCAGGCATGTCCCTCACAGGCCATCTCCTTCGGAGACCTCAACGATCCGGAGAGCGGTGTTCGTAAAGCACGGTCAAACCCGCGGCGCTACGAGCTATTGGCAGAGTTGAACGTGAAGCCTCGCACGAGTTATCTCGGCCGGCTTCGCAATCCGAATGAGCATTTAGAGCCAGTCGCGGAAGCCGCGGCTGAGCAACACTAGAAAAGCACCAGTCGAACTGTGAGTACGGACCATCAAATCAACTCCGGGGGGCACGTCATGGACGATTCCCCGCTGTTCGGTGCTGACCTCTCCTTCCACGACATCACGGAGATGGTGGTGTCGCACACGGAGAAAAAGACGCCCCTTGCCTGGTACGCGGCCTTTTCGGTAGCGAACATCGGCCTCATGATCCTGCTGGTCATGATTGCCTACCTGTTCTGGAACGGGGTCGGCGTCTGGGGCCTGAATAACCCCGTTGGGTGGGGTTTCGCCATCGTCAACTTCGTCTTCTGGGTGGGCATCGGTCACGCCGGGACGCTGATTTCGGCCATTCTATTCCTTTTCCGGCAGCAGTGGCGCACGGCCATCAACCGGAGTGCGGAGGCGATGACCATTTTCGCCGTTATGTGCGCATTGATTTTTCCCGGCATCCATGTGGGTCGGGTGTGGTCCGCGTACTGGATGCTTCCCATTCCCAACCAGATGGAAATGTGGCCGCAGTTCAAGAGTCCGCTGCTCTGGGACGTCTTTGCGGTTTCCGTCTACTTCACCGTTTCCCTGACCTTCTGGTATGTGGGGCTGATCCCGGACCTGGCCACGATGCGTGACCGGGCGACTACGAAGGTCCGCCAACGGGTGCTGGGCGTGCTGTCCATGGGCTGGACTGGAGCAAACCGTCACTGGCGCAACTACGAGAAGGCCTACCTCCTGCTGGCGGCACTGGCTACGCCACTGGTTCTCTCCGTCCATTCGGTGGTCTCCTTCGACTTCGCGGTGTCGATTGTGCCTGGATGGCACACGACCATCTTCCCGCCCTATTTCGTGGCGGGTGCCATTTTCTCCGGTTTTGCCATGGTGGTCACGCTCATGGTCGTGGCTCGCAAGATCTATGGCCTGCAGGACATTATTACGATTGCTCATCTGGAGAAGATGAACATCGTGATCCTGTTGACGGGCACGATGGTGGGTTTCGCCTACATCACCGAGTTCTTCATGGCCTGGTACTCGGGCGTGCAGTACGAGCAGTACGCATTCCTGAACCGGGCTTTCGGTCCGTATGCGTGGGCCTACTGGACCATGATGAGCTGCAACCTCTTCTTCCCGCAGTTCTTCTGGTTCAAGAAGCTCAGGACCAGCATCCCGTTCATGTTTGTGGTTTGCATCTTCGTGAACGTCGGCATGTGGTTTGAACGATTCGTGATCACAGTCACATCGCTTCACCGGGACTACCTGCCGAGTGCGTGGGACTACTATACACCGACTGCGGTGGACGTCTTGACATTTGTCGGCTCTTTCGGACTCTTCTTTACGCTGTTCCTGCTCTTCCTGCGGTGGATGCCAATGGTGGCCATCTCGGAAGTAAAGGGAATCAAGCCGGAAGCCAATCCGCATTACTACGACACCCACGGCGACGGACAAGCGGGGCCAGGCGTGCCCACGCCGGTACCTGCTGCTCCCACCACAGCCTGACATCGCCATGAACGCGTTGAAAGAACTGATCCGTGAAGTGAAGGCTGGAATGGGCATCTATGAGAGCCCAGATCCTGAATTTCACGGTCTGCTGGCCGAGTTTGCCAACCCCGGTGCACTGTATCACGCGGCCGAGGGTGTGCGTGATGCCGGTTACAAACATTTTGACACCCACAGCCCGTTCCCTATCCACGGCATGGATGACGCGATGGGCCTGGGCAACTCAATTGTGGGCTGGATCTGCCTGGGCGGCGGAATCGCCGGGTTGAGCCTTGGTACCTGGCTGCAGTGGTGGACCGGGTCGGTGGACTACCCGCTGAACATCAGCGGCAAGCCGTTTTTTGCGGTCGAGCCGTCCATTCCTGTCATGTTCGAGGTTACCATCCTGTTCAGTGCTCTGGCTGCCGTTGCGGGTATGTTCGCCCTGAACGGCCTGCCGCGCCCCTACAACCCGTTGTTTTACTCAAGCAATTTTGCGCGAGCGACCGACGATGCGTTCTTCCTGCACATTGCTGCCACCGACCGCCGCTTTGAAGCCGACTCCACGAGGGCGCTTCTGTCCGGCCTCGGCGCCACCAACATCGAGGTGATTCGCGATCGCGGGACCTCGGATCTGGAGGGTTAAGATGGCATCCACACGTTTTCAGCGGGCTTCTATGACCACTGCGCGAGGAATCGCCGCGATGGCGCTGATGCTGGTCCTTGCGGGGTGCCGCGGTGGGACCAGTGACCTGCCTCCGGTTCATATCAATCCGAATATGGATCAGCAGGAGCGGTATGACCCGCAGGAGGCCAATACTTTCTTCGCGGACGGTCGTGCCATGAGGCCGCCAGTGGCGGGAACGGTGGCGCGTGGTTTTCTGCGGGAAGACACAGCGTTCCATTTCGGTCGCACCGCCAGCGGTGACTTTGTCCCTGTGTCTCCGGTTGCGATTACTGCCGACCTGATGGCACGCGGCAAGGAGCGATACGAAATATTCTGTTCGGTTTGCCACGGTAGTGCCGGCGATGGACGGGGCATCATCATGACTGGCGGCTACGGATACGTCCCGGCACCAACCTACCACTCAGATCTTCTTCGGACGGTACCTGACGGGTACATGTTTGATGTCATCTCCAATGGCGTAAGGAGCATGCCGGGGTACGCCCAGCAAATCCCAGTCGCCGATCGGTGGGCTATTACAGCCTACCTCCGTGCACTCCAGCGCAGTCAAAACGCGCAGGGTGTTGACGTAGTTGGCGGTTCCCAGAATGTGCAATCAGCCGGCGCGAGTTCGGCCAAGTAGCCCCATCCGATGGCGATCCTTCGTTCAAGCAATCCACTGGTCTGGTTCTTCGACCCGATTCGCCCGACGGGAGAATTGGCAGAGGAACGCTTCCGGTTTTCTGGATCTTCCATGGCGTGGCAGATCCCTCTGGGTATCGGCATCATCGCCCTGGTAGCGGCCTTTGTCACTGGCTCCGCAGGTGAAGACCTCAGTCAGTTCTATTTCTCTTATCTGGTTGCGTGGGCATTCGCCGTCTCTCTGGCGCTGGGCGGACTGTTCTTTCTCCTCATCCAGCATTTGACCAAGGCACGGTGGAGCGTCGTTTTCCGGAGAATCCCGGAAGCTTTGGTCTGGTCTTTCCCCGTCCTGGCCTTGATGGGCATCCCGATAGTCCTCGGGATGCACGATCTCTATCACTGGACACATGCCGACCTGCTGGACCCGACCAGTCACCACTATGATCCGGTAATTGCCGGAAAGTCAGGATACCTGAATACGCCGTTCTTCCTGATTCGGCTTGCGGGATACTTCCTGATCTGGTCCGTCATTTCCTACCGCCTCTACACCAGTTCGATCAGATTGGATCAGACCGGTGACATTGCAGAAACGCGCAGCATGCGCGTCACCAGCGCCTGGGGCCTCCCGCTTACCGCCATTTCGGTGTCATTCGCGAGTTATGACATCTTGATGTCGGTAGATCCCCACTGGTTCTCGACCATGTTCGGGGTCTATTTCTTCAGCGGCTCTTTCATGGCGATCATGGCCTTTATGATTCTGATGGCGATGTTCTTCCAGAGGGGAGGCATGCTAAAGGAAGTGACCACGGAGCATTATCAGGACCTCGGCAAGTTCATGTTCGGGTTCGTCATCTTCTGGGCCTACATCGCCTTCAGTCAGTACATGCTGATCTGGTTCGGAAACCTCCCTGAGGAAACGGTCTGGTATGCGCACCGCATGGCGCATGGCTGGGAGAATCACAGTGCGATCCTGTTGGTCGCGCATTTCATTCTTCCGTTTATCATTCTTGTTGGACGTTGGGCCAAGAGATTGAAGCCGTTGTTGGGCTTCATGGCACTTTGGCTGCTGGCGATGCACTGGTTTGATTTCCACTGGCTGGTGATGCCGGTCCTGCACCCGGACCATGCACAGATCACCCCGTCTGATATATTGGCTCTTGTCGGTATGTCCGGGATTCTTGTTGGCATGGTCGTGTTTCGCCTCAGTCGCCACAGTATGGTGCCTCAGAAGGACTCACGATTGGGCCATTCTCTGGCGTTTCGCAACACCTGATACGAATCGCGGAAGGAAGAGTCGCCCCAACGACTCCGAACCGGTCCTGTGGGGATTCCGCTCCGGTTACCTATTTTGACGAGGCCTTCATCAGGCAGATCAATCCATTGGTGGCAACGGTCGTTTGACCACTGAAGACCAAACTTGGGTATGGACCACGCGATTGAAGATGTCGGGGTAGAACCCGAAGGAGTTCCGGCTAATGGAATATTGGCCATGTTCGGGGCGATCGTCCTGGCGCTGACGGTGGTTGTCATCGCCGGGGTTCAAATCAGCTACGCAGAATTCGCCAGTGCCGAGGTGGCAGCAACGGAGACCACCGGGTATCCCAAGCTCCGCGAATCGCGGGTTGCCGGACGGGCGCTACTGACCAAGAATGAGGTCGTGGATGCAGCCAACGGTGTCTACCGGATTCCGATTGAGCGTGCCATGCAGTTGGTCATTCTCGAGAGCGGCTCAGGAACCACGAGTGAGATCACACTGAATCGCTAGGTGCGGACGAGCCTGCTCATATCGTTCATCGCTCTTTTTGTGGTCAGGACTGGACTGGCTCAAAGGACAGGAGAATTGCCTCCCGTTTTTGAGGGCGTGGGAATAGATGCGCACAGGGGACAGGAAATTCCCAGGGATCTGGTTTTTAAGGATGAGGCCGGCACCGATGTCTTGATCGGATCCTATTTCGATGGATCTCGGCCCGTGCTACTGAATTTTGTCTACCACGAGTGTCCCATGCTGTGCAGCCTGATGCTGGCAGAATTTACCAAGACACTTGCTGAACTTGAACAAGAGGAAGGCTGGATACCCGGCCGGGAGTTCGAGGTGGTCACGGTAAGCTTTTCTGCTACAGAACTTCCTGATCTGGCGTCCCGCTCCAAGGACAAGTACATCGCGCAACTTGGATCGGACGAGGCAGCCGCGGGATGGCACTTCCTGACCGGGTCGGACGAGTCCATCCAGGGCCTGGCCGACGCTTTTGGCTTTGGGTTCAAGTGGGTTGAGCAGTCCCAGGAGTTTGCCCACCCGGCGGCTTTGATGTTCTTGAGCGGGTCTGCCGTTATTACCCAATACATCCAGGGGATGACGTTTCCGGCCCGGGAGGTACGCCTGGCCATCGTGGAAGCGTCGGAAGGCCGGGTCGGCTCCACTGCTGACAAGATTTTTCTGTTCTGCTATCGATACGATTCCCAGGCCAACTCCTACGTGGCGGACGCCTGGAACATGATGCGGGCCGCAGGCCTGTTGACTCTTGTATTGCTGGCCGGATTTCTATTCGCATTTTGGCGCCGAGAGCGGCGCAAGCTCACTTTCGTGAGCGCCTGAACCCGCCTCCGAGCGGAAAACGAAGACAAGTATCATGGGAGACAAGGGGACCGTATGGCTTCCTCAGGCGGCGTCTACAATCGCCCCCGAGGTGGACGCCCTGTTCTATTTCGTCTTTTGGACGAGCGTTGTCCTGTTCGCAGGTGTGGTTGCGGGAATTATCTATTACGCCTGGAAGTATCGGCGGAAAGATCCTTCTTACGTGCCGGCAGCGTTCCATCCAAGCGCGATGATTGAGACGGCCAGTATCGTCATTCCGACGATCCTGGTTCTGATCGTATTCACGTGGGGCTTCAAGGTGTTCGTCAAGATGTACGCAGCACCGCCGGATTCGTACGAGATCACGGTTCGAGCAACCCAGTGGTCCTGGCAATTCGAGTATGATACCGGAGCGTCTTCGACCAACGAACTTCATGTACCCATTGGGCGGCCGGTCAAGTTGAACATGAGTGCAACCGATGTGCTGCATTCGTTCTTTGTCCCGGATTTCCGGATCAAACATGACGTGTTGCCCAATCGGTATACCTCGGTCTGGTTTCAGGTTGACAAGTCCGGGACGTACCAGATCTACTGCACCGAGTATTGTGGCACTGCCCATTCCAGTATGCTTGCCAATCTGGTCGCGCAACCCGAGGCTGAATTTCAGCAGTGGCTGTCTGACCAGAACGCGGACCGCACACCGGAGGAGCTTGGTCAGCAGGTCTTCGCGCAGTGCCAGGCCTGCCACACCGTGGACGGCACCGCTGGCGTCGGACCCAGCCTCCTTGGGGTTTTCGGTTCGTCACGAACGCTTGCAGACGGCACCACCGTGGAAGCAGACGACAATTACCTGCGGCAGTCCATTTTGGACCCGGCCTCACAGGTGGTAGAGGGCTACCCGCCCGTAATGCCAGGCATCTACAGTGGCCTCCTGGACGCCAAACAGCTCGACGGCCTCATCGCATACATCAAGTTACTGCAGTAGCCGGCTACGAGCTTTAGAGACGCACTATGACTGCATCGTCCGCAGCCGCCCCGGCGGTAAATTATCTGAATAACGAGAAAACGATCAAGTCGTGGCTCACTACGGTGGACCACAAGCGGATCGGCATCATGTATCTCGTTGCTGTGTCCCTGGCATTCCTTGCCGGGGGTATTCTGGCACTGCTGGTCCGCACGGAGCTATCAGCTCCCGGACCGACCATCATGGGTGCCGACGCCTACAATCAGTCGTTCACCCTCCACGCAGTTCTGATGGTGTTCGCCTTCATTATCCCGGCGATCCCCGCCGTGATGGGCAACTTCGTGCTGCCGCTCCAGCTTGGAGCCAAGGATGTCGCGTTCCCCAGGCTGAACCTGGCCAGCTTCTACATCTACCTGATCGGAGCCGTCATAGCGTTAACGGCACTTGTTGTTGGGCGCGTGGATGGAGGGTGGACGTTCTACGCCCCCTACTCGACGAGCGTCGGCAATGGCGTGCTGTTCATCACGATGGGCGTCTTTGTGATGGGTTTTTCGTCCATCCTGACCGGGCTGAACTTCATAGTCACCGTACACAAGATGCGCGCCCCGGGACTGACCTGGTCCCGACTCCCGCTCTTCGTGTGGTCCATCTACTCCACGAGCATTGTCCAGGTCTTGGCGACCCCGGTGATCGGGATCACGATGCTTCTGCTGTTCCTGGAGAAGCTCATTGGAATCGGCATTTTTGATCCCGCCCTGGGCGGAGACCCGGTCCTATTCCAGCATTTCTTCTGGTTCTACTCGCATCCGGCGGTCTACATAATGATTCTGCCGGCCTTCGGAATCATCTCTGACCTGATGGGGACGTTTTCCAGGAATCGCGTGCAGGGCTACAGGTTTGTGGCGCTTTCCTCGGTGGCGATTGCCTTCCTTGGGTTCCTGGTCTGGGGACACCACATGTTTGTCTCCGGACAGTCCGCGACTTCATCCATAGTGTTCTCCCTGATCACCTACCTGATTGGAATCCCGACGGGAGTGAAGGTGATCAACTGGGTGCTGACCATGTACCGCGGATCAGTGTGGCTTGCGACACCCATGCTCTACGCCCTCATGTTCCTGATCACGTTTTCGATCGGCGGCTTCACAGGCATCATGCTGGGTGTGCTGGCAATCGATGTTCACCTGCATGACACCTACTTCGTCGTCGCCCACTTTCACTACGTGATGATGGGTGGCAATGTGATTGCTGCGTTGGGCGGTTTGCATTACTGGTGGCCCAAGATGACGGGCAAGATGTACAACGAGACGGCTGGCAAGATTGCTGCTGTCCTGGTGTTCATCGGCTTCAATCTGACCTTCTTCCCCCAGTTCATCATGGGAAGCAAGGGGATGCCGCGTCGCTACTACGATTATCTCCCGGAGTATGAGATCTATCACCAGCTTTCAACCCTGGGGTCTTATGTCTTGGCCGTTGGCCTGTTCATGATCCTTGGGTACATGATGTGGAGCCTTTGGAAAGGGAAGAAGGCCCCGCAGAATCCGTGGGGCGCACTGACGCTGGAGTGGACACACGCGGCGACCCCGCCGGACCCACACAACTTCCACCACACGCCGGTTGTCACGCGCGGTCCCTACGACTACCACCTTGCCCCCGAGCTCTTTGCACAGGGAAACTCCGGGGACGGAGCGGCAGGTGCCGCGCAGATCGCGAGTACTTCTTCAGAGGCCTAAACCGAATATCGGCCTCGAGGCCGCCCAGAACCGAAAGCCCATGGCTCAACCAGTAGCCGGACAGCCCGCCCACCTCAAGCACTACTTCACGTCGTCAGAACAGCAGTTCGACGCCGCGAAGATGGGCATGTGGCTGTTCCTGATTACAGAAATCCTGCTGTTCAGCGGGATGTTCGTAGCCTACACCGTGTACCGCGTGTGGCATCCCGAAGTGTTTGCTCAATCGGCAGAACTGTTGGACTGGAAGCTGGGGGGGCTCAACACGCTGGTCCTGCTGGCCTCCTCATTTACGGTGGCCTTCGGCATCCAGAACATCCAGAAGGGCAACCAGAAAGGGCTCATCATCAATCTGGTGATCACGCTGGTTTGTGCTGCCGTCTTCATGTTCATCAAGTACAATGAGTACACGGGCAAATTTGCCGCCGGGATCTTTCCGGGGGCCAATTTTGCGCCTGTCGGCGAGTACCACGGGCACAACCTTGCCGCGTACGACATCCCGTTTGCCTCGCAGTTCTTTTCGATCTACTTCGTGATGACGGGAATCCATGGATTCCACGTGCTCATAGGGATGGGGGTCTTCACCTGGCTGATAATTCGGTCAATCAAGGGGCATTTTTCGCCGGAGTACTACACGCCGATCGAATTGACCGGTCTGTATTGGCACCTGGTGGACATCATCTGGATCTTCCTCTTTCCGCTTCTCTACCTGATATAGGCCATGGCACACGGACACCATATCTCGTCTACCCGGATGCTTGCCACGGTCTTCGGGTCCCTGATCTTCCTCACGATCATTACCGTTGCGACGTCCAGGCTGGATCTTGGCCCCTTGAACGTTCCCCTGGCAATGCTGATCGCCTCGGTGAAGGCCGCGTTGGTCGTAGGCTTCTTCATGGCGCTCAAGTACGACAACCGCGTCAATGCGCTCGTCTTTGCCGTAGGCATCCTGTTCGTTGTCGTCTTCCTGTCGTTCACGCTCCTGGACACAACGCTCCGAGGCGATCTCCCGAACACGACCAAGGGCACCATCATGGAAATGGAGGCAGCCCTGGACGATGGTTCTGACCCCGGCAGTGCGCCAAGCCCCGACGCGGGAGGAGGCCACTAGCTGGAAGCTGGTGCCCCAGGGACGAAAGCTGGCGCCCCCAGGGACGATCCGGCGCCCCCTAGTCCAGATGCTTCACCAGGAAACTGGCCAGCTTGTTCTGCACGGTTGCGAGTGTCTTGCGGAAGTCGGGATCATCCTGACCCATGCGCCCCGAAATGACCTTGAGAATAGTGCAGGGCACTCCATAGGTAGCGGCCACATACGCCACGGCGTATCCAGTCATGTCCGACGCTTCGGCGATCCGCTGCCAGTACGTGAGTTCAGAAGCTCCAGAGACGGTGTGGTCCTGCGTGACGAGTGTTCCCGTCTGGAATTGCGGGAACGGGTTTGTCAGCGGCATGCGCGGATAGGTTGGGGCAGCCAACTCGATACGGTCGCCTTCGAAAACCTGTGAGGGGGCAAAAAAGGACCCAACTTCAAACTTGTCCACCAGCGTTGTACACGTGCCTACGTGCAATATTTCCGAGGGCTTGAACTGCCGAAGAAGCCTCTCCGTCCGTAGTGTCGCTTTGATCTTTCCGATCCCGGCGATAGACACCAGGTAATCGTCATCGCGCAATGTTTCGCCCTCCGCGGCGTCGCTGAAACGCGCCCTCCTGAAGGACTGCACGAATGGCTCTGCTTCTTCTAGAGTGGCGAAGATGATGGCTTTCATTGAACACGAAAGGAGATACTGGGTTATAGGCGGGAACGCTGAGCAAAGAAACGAAATCGCTGGTCTGGATGAAAATTGCAGAGCTGCTGGATGCAGCCTCCGATCCTCTTATTTCCTATGAGATCATTCCTCCACGCCGGGGGGGGAACGTTCGAGATATTCTGGGCATCGTTGACGGACTCATGGAGTTCGAACCACCTTTCATTGATGTGACCTCCCACGCCGCTCAGGCCTACTATGAGGAGCAGGCTGATGGCAGCTGGAAGCGACATGTGAAGCGGAAGCGTCCGGGAACGCTGGGCCTGTGTTCGGCCATAAAGGGCCGGTATGGTATTGAGACGGTGCCACACCTGCTCTGTGAAGGTTTTACCCGCGAAGAGACCGAGGACGCACTGATCGAGTTGAACTACCTCGGCATTCAGAATGTGATGGCGTTACGTGGGGACGACCACGGGTTCAGGAAACCCCTCCGCGGGGACAGAACGCGGAATATGCACGCCGGTGAACTGGTATCGCAGATCGCCGACATGAACGCGGGCAACTATCTGGAGGAGATGATCGATGCGGCTCCGACCGACTTCTGCGTAGGAGTGGCGGGGTACCCAGAGAAACACTTTGAGGCACCCAATCTGACCCGGGATGTCCTGAGTTTGAAGCGAAAGGTGGACGCCGGGGCAGATTACATCGTCACCCAGATGTTCTTCGACAACCAGCACTATTTCCGTTTTGTGGAACGATGCCGCGAGGTTGGGATCACGGTGCCAATTGTGCCGGGACTAAAAATCATTACCAGCAAGAAGCAGGTCCAGTCCTTGCCGCGGACATTCCACATGGAGATCCCCGAGGCGCTCGCGGCCGAAGTTGAATCCGCGGACGACTCCGATGCCTCCTCGATCGGAATCGAATGGGCCACCCGCCAGGCCTCAGAACTTCTTGGCGCAGGGGTACCCTACCTACACTTTTACATCATGTCCACTGCTGGACACGTGAGCAAGGTCGTGCGGTCTATCAGAAAGACGGCCTGAGGATCAGGCCAGAGTCTTGCAGAATCAGCGCTTGACCTTCAGTTTGTCCTTGTAGCGGACAACCTGTCGCTTCAGTCTGTCAACGCATTCGTCGACGGCCTCCTCATGCGTCTTTCCGTCGGCATGGGCGACGAGTTGCTGCCTGTGAACGCTCGCGTTCATTTCCACAGTATGAGACTCTGGTTGGCCTTCCAATGACATAATCACGCGTATGCCGGTGATACCGTCGTAGAACTTGCCAAGCCGCTCTATTTTCGTTCGGGCGTACTCATGGAGTCGCTCACTGGCATGGAATTGACGGGCCGTGATCTGAATGTGCATAGCATTCGGGTTTCGTGGACAATTCCGATATATCCTTCTTTCAAATACGGATACCGGGGAGCTTTGTCAACCCGTATTCCGATCCCAAAAAGTAGTGAGATACCGATTCTCCAGGTCCCGCATCGCAGCGCGCCCGTCCGGTGCGTCGTCGTCGTGTCCGACCAGGTGCAGCAAGCCGTGAATCACGTACCTGACGGCCTCTTTTTGAAAGGTGGTGTGGAACTCGGGCGCGCGGTCGGCAGCCATATCCAGGTCAATGTAGACCTCGCCCTCGAGGGCGTTCAGGGCCTCCGAAATCGGAAATGACAGCACGTCAGTCGGGTAGTCGTGCGACAGGAACCGCTTGTTCATGTCATGGATGTGGTCCCTGCGGGAGAGCACGATCCCAATGTAGAGGGGTTGCGCTCCCTCGGCCTTCAGTACCTGGCGCGCCAACTCTTCGACCCTTGCCGCGGGCAGATGCAAACCAGGATGCGTGTGGGCGACCTCAATCTGTCCAGGGGCGAGTCCCGAGGCCTTGCCTGAGTCCCCAGGGCCTGGCCCCTCGTCAGCCAAGGTCGCCGAACAGGTCCTCCGCCATGGACAGCGCCACGCTGCTCATAATCAACTCAGCGGGCAACTGAGTGAAGTCGGCAGAGAACAGCCGTGGGTCCACATTTGCGTAGAGGGAGCAACCCGCCTGTTTCTCCACTACCAATCCGTTGGCCGCGTGACCACTTCGGGCCACAAAGATTACTTCTCCCAGTTCCTTGCTTGCGATGAACCCGGTGCACGCCTGCAACTGGAGAAAGGAACTGGCCGCGTATACCGAAACCAGATTTGACTCCGTCTCATCGGCGATGCCCTCGGGGAGGATCAATCTCTGCCGGATCTCCAGCGTCATCCGGCGCCCGCTTTCCTTATCCGAGAGCTCGAACCGAGCCAGATCTCCATCCCTCTTGGGGACTGATTCAAGGACGGCAGCAATCCGTTCTATGTCGGCATCAGAGAACGTAAACGCCATGTGCAGGTCTTCCTAAAACATGTCTGGTGCCCTTGGCCATCATGGTGAGGGGCAAGAAAACACCATCTGAAACGTTACTAAATTACGCCCGGGTACGCCCAGAACCAAAGATCCAGAGACCCATGCCAGAAGGCTTGAGGAAGGCAGCAGGAACCGACTACGTATTGGCCGGCGCCGTATTGGCCGGGGTGGGCGTAGCGTTGGGTGCGTTCGGCGCACACGGACTCAAAACGGTCTTGTCCACGCAAGGTCTCCAAACCTTCGAGACCGCCGTTCGGTATCAGATGCTCCACAGCCTTGCGCTCGTGCTTGTGGGTATTCTGGTATCAACGTGGGGCGAATCGCCCGGGATGCGGCGGGCCGGGTCCTTCTTCCTGGTAGGTGTCGGGCTATTCTCCGGAAGCCTCTACCTGTTGCTTGCCACAGGCATGACGTGGCTCGGAGCGGTCACTCCATTCGGAGGGGTTGCGCTCATTCTGGGCTGGTTCAGCCTGGCAGCCGCGGCCGTCAGGAGGCGTCGTCTTCTTCAAACAGGAGTGTGATACTTGGGACAAGTTTGAACTTCTTGGCTAGGGCGAGAAGTTCATCTGCAGCTTCGTCAACCGTAGCATAGGAGCCGTGCTCCTTGCTGTCCACGGCGAGGGCGTAACCGATCTCATCCTTGTCCCCGGCCTCGTAGTCCTCCCAGTTGGTGGCCTCTTCAATAACGAAAAGACCGTCCTCGGGAGAGAAGGAGGCAACGTAGCGTTCCTGTTCGATCCGATCGTCTACAAGGCTGAGGTTTCCCAGAGCTTCGTACTCTTCGTCGTAGAAGAGTGTCTCGGCAATCAGTCGGCGCGCAAAGTTTTCCAAATCGAATGCCATGTCAGGAGGGGGGAAGCGTGTTCATACAAGATAGTGCACGGCGCTTCAAATCCCGCTGATGCAAAGGGCGCCCGCCCGCACTGAGGGCCCATTCGCGGCGCTCCAGAGGTCAAACGGACAGGTAGTTGACGCCAGAGACCTCCCGTCCGAGCAACTCGGAGAGGCATTCCCAGGCGGCGTCCCCGCTCAAGGACTGGACATTGCACCCAAAGCGGCCTGCGAACTGGACCTCAAACTCGTCCATAACCTCTCCCATAGGGATAGGAGAACCACGCTCCAGTGCCATGGACCCAACGCCCCTGTCATCGATGCCGCAGGGCACGATGCCATCGTAGAAGCCCATGTGCGGCTGCACGTTAAGGGCAAAGCCGTGCATGGTGACCCACCGCGAGCAGCGCACGCCCATCGCGCACAACTTTCTCTCGGTACCTCGCGCGTCCGGACCCACCCAGACACCCGTTCGACCAGGCACACGCTCTCCTGAAATGTCCCAATGGGACAACGTCCCGATTACCGCTCCCTCAAGCTCCCGAAGGTAACGGTGTATGTCCGTGAAGAACCGGTCCAGATCGAGAATAGGGTACCCGACAAGCTGTCCTGGTCCGTGGAACGTGATGTCCCCACCCCGATCGATGCGATGGAACTCCACTCCCTCCGCCTCGCGCTTCTCGGAGTCCCAGACCAGGTTGTCGTCGTCACCGCTTTTGCCAAGGGTAAAAACCGGGTCGTGCTCCAGAAGGAGCATAGTATGTGGCAGGTCCTCGGGCGGATGCCCGCGCTTGGCAGCAATCAGTCGCGCCTGGATTTCCCTCTGAAGCTCCCAGGCCGGCTCATACCTGACCTTGCCGAGCCTACAGGCAATGACCCGCTGAGTCTCCATCAGTTTGCAATGCTGACGCGGATATTGAAGTTGCCCTGGATTTGGGTGGCGGAGGGCTGGCGACTGTCCTCGGAGTCAAATTTTTCGTACTTCAGCGTGAAGTTGGCCGATACCCGGTTGGAGAACTGGTACTGAATCACTGGCGAAATAGTCAGTCGGGTATGAGCGGTCACCAAGGACACGTTGTCACCGGTCAATGCGTCTCCAATCTGGAAATCAGGATCACCAATCGCTGATTCCAGGGCCCGCCGCAGACGCAGCCTTTGATCCTGTGTGGTGGCTCGAGCTATGGTCAAGCCAATGCTGGCCCGGTTATTCAGGCGTTTCCCGCCGAAGAACGGCAGCCGCAGGCCGGTCTTCTGATACGAGAGGTTGAAGCTCATTTCGCTCGTCTTGTTTTCGGACACCTCGAAGTTCGACGTGCTGAGGCTGAAGCTGTTCGAGCGGTTGAACTGAATGTTGGTCTGAATCTGCTTCTTCCAACTGATATCGATGCCAATCAGCGGCTGAAAGCGCTCGTTGATTCTGACGCCACCGGTCTGGTATTCCTGGATGTCAAAGATTATCCGCTGCGAGCCCAGGTCCACGGTTTGCGTGGAGTCCTCTCCCGCGAACGTGGTATTCGTATTGTAGTCGGCGGAATAGTCAGCCGAATAGCTGTGGCGCAGCGAGAGGCTCTGCACAACGGCCCGAATCAGCGGCCAATCGGACAACCCAGAGTAGGTCACATTCCAGTTGGGCCGGGGAATGGGGAGAAGGTTGCGCTGGTCGATGGTTGTCCCTCCACGAACGAAGGCCTTTCGAAAGTCCGCCACAACAGACTCGTTAGTCAGCACGACACGTCCATCGGCGTCTTCATCGCCCAGGAGAACCGGGTTCTCTTCCGACGCAGCGTTCAGGTCATTGACATACGTGCCAAGCTGAGCCTGAAACATGTCGAGATAGTTGGCTCCAAAGGCCCAGATGGACGCCTTGTTGCTCCCGTTTCCGGTGATGGTTGTGTCCACCCGAAGCAGGTTGCCGTTGTCCAGAACGGGGCGGTAGGTAAATGTCTGCCCGTCCGTCCAGTCGACGTTCCATGTAACCGCAATCTGGAGGGCCTGGGTCGGGTTGAAACTCGTCCGGCCCTGGAAGCGGTTGCTGTTGTCCAACACGTCCGATACCTGAAGACTGGGGTCAACGACCCGGTCCGAAATATCGAACTGTCGCTGGAGGCCGAATCGATAACCCAGTGACGGGCCGCGATTCCGGAAGGCATCCAGAAGGCTGTAGTAGTTCACCACCTCGGCCAGGCTCGAGTCCGCGTTGAGCACGGGCGTGCCCACATTGGACGATGTCGATCCTCTGGTCCCATTGTAGGTGACGCTGAAGTCGCGGATTCCCGTCAGACCAAGAATGGTTCTCCTGGCGAAGACCTTCAGGTTGGGAAACGGCAGTTTAAACCCGCCCCCGGACTTGGTGGAGTCGTCGGCCGCCGCCGCGGGCTCGGCGCGCTCCGGCGTGGCTCTCCCTCCCGCTCTGGGGCTCTGTCCGGGGCGCTGCTTTGCAGAATCATGGGCTCGCTGGGCTTCTTCCATGGCCTTGTAGAAGCCAAACTTGCGAAACAACTCCTGGAATCTCAGCGACGCTCCCGCCCTGATGTCAACCTGGTTGCGAATCGCGGCACCTGTGTTTCTTCCAATCGGGCCATTCTGCCAGGCGAAGTTGGCCTGATAGGCCACGTCCTGAAGGTTGATCCAGTTGAGCGCGGCTACGTTCTGGAGGCGCGGTCGGAACGTGGCGGTAAACGACTGGTCATGCTTCTCGGCGCGGACGGCTGAACCTCCTGTCAGTACCTGGCTGATGACATCATTGAACGGTCGTATACGAAGGCTCTCGACTTCGTAGTATTCTCCGGCCCGGGTAGAGTCTACGAGGCCCTGTGCGATAGCCTGCTGGAGGTTGACGCCCGCAAAAGTCGTGTCCAGCGACACAACCGAGAACAGGGTGTCAACGCCGGCACTGTTCAGGCTTTGGGTGGTGTTGGTATCAAAGCTGAGGTTGAGGAAGCCAAAGGGGTTGTACTGCAGCGCAAAGTTGCGCTGGTGCCCGAATGCATGTTTCTCCCTCAGCGGGAATCGAACGTCCAGCGGAATCCCAGAAGTATCACCGGGTGCCAGAGCGGGGCGTTCCCGATTCTCACTCACATTGCGATTCAATGTGGCGGAGGTAGAGAAGGACTGCGGCAGGTAGTTGAAACGGATGTCCCCAAGGAGATTCAATATCGGCACTGGCTCCAGGAACCAGAGCGGGCGAAGGGTTCTGGGCCGTCTGGAGGCGAATCGATAACTTGCTGTGGACGACCAGCGCCAGTTGTCGTTCAGCACCTGCGACGGATTTCGGCCGGCGGCATCCGAGAACGAATACGTCAAACCGAGGCCGTCAATCGTGTTCCTGAGGATCTTCGACCGGGAGCCCTGCTTGGCTATGCGGGTCGTAAACGAGCGGGTGAAGCTGTGGGTTTGGGCGGACTCAACGGCCTCGATCCTGAGTTCTTCTTTGTCGGGCTCCTCCAGGTCGGTGCGTTCGTCTATCTGCGTGAGGAGTTCCTCAAGCCTGACGTCACCGCGGGTCGGCGCAAATCTTGGCGTCTGGGTATTGGACTGGACCTGAACGTTGACCGGGAGACTCCAGCCAAATCGTTCGGGAAGGAATTTGTCCAGGTTGACTTCCGAGGTCACACTCCAGTTGTTGATGTTGTTCTGCTCCCGGTCTGCGAGCGTACTCGAAAGCGACCCGAAGCCATCCGACTGGCGCTGGAAACTGGCTTTGATTCGACCGAAATCGGCAAGTTCGAGGTCAAGGTTCGCGAGGCCCGCCCAGCCATTGGTTTCATCATAGCCTGCAACCCGCAGTTCGTTGATCCAGACCACGACATCCTCGAGAATATCGTCGAAGTCGGTAGAGGTGGAATCGGCCGGGTTCCGGATGCCGATCACGATGCTGTTGACCCGACCCAGGGACGGTGTGCCCTTGATGCCGAGGCGCGTGCCGGGTGGGGCAAATTCGGATGCGTCCGGCGAGTCCGGAGAGGACAGAGAGTCCCCACGAACATTGTAGAACACCGAGTCCGGCGGGAACGCAAGCCTGTCGCGCGCCACCTTTAGCTGATTGAGCGCCCCGAGGTCAATATTGATCGAGTTGAGGTCCTGTATTTCGCCCCGGAAATCGACGGCGGTCGCCCACAGCGCGTCCGAACCTCCTGCGCCCTCCATGCTTGGTGTGAGCGGCTGTTCGTATTCGTAGTAGTCGTTGCTCTCGTTGGCACCGATTCGGATGAAGAGCTTCACCTTCTCCCTGCCCTCCTCCAGCGGCAGGGACCCCAGGTCTGTTCCATTTCTGGTCTCTCCGTGGAGATGCGCAAACATGCGCACGTTGGAGTACTTGAGCAGGTCCAGCGCCGTGTTTTGCGTTTTGAAAATGGCGCGCTGTTTTCCAGGTTTCAGATTCTCCACGCGGATGGCGAGGGACTGCTCGCGGGCGTTCTGCACGCGCCCGCTGGCCAGTCGAGTCTGGCTGACTATGGCGCCGATGGGCGGCGTGTAGCTCTCGGCATTCTCCTCATTGTTGATGCTCGAGATAGTCAGCCGGGTGTCACTGAGCACCGTGTCCGCCGGGGTCTCCCGCTCGAGGGTGATGCTCTCCGACTTCTGCCATTGGCTTCCAACAAGTTCAAGCGCGGCAAATCGAATGGTGACCGGATCGGTGTGTCCGGTGGTCCAGACACGAATGGACTCGATGAGCGAGAAGTCCTGGATGTTGCCGACCCGCCTGGAGAACTCCTGAACGGGTATGCGGACCTGGTACCATCCGGTTCCGGTTCCGTCGGTGTCGGTGATCTCACCAACCACGTAGTCATCCACGCGCCCTGGTGCCGCCAGCGAATCAAGCTTCGACTTCTCCAGCGGGAGCTCATACTGAAAGTAACTGTTGTCCGTGTCGACGGTCGAGTTGAGGTTCCTGTCCTCAGAGTCAGGAAAGCGCGAGTTGCCCCGTTTGATGGAGGTGTTTGTTGCCAGTTTGGTCTGGGTCTCAAACGCATTCAGCTCATGACCCGCGAAGTACCGGCTGAACCTCTGCTGGAACGTGGCGCCATTCGGGAAGAATTGCGGGTTCTCGTAGTAGTCGGAATTGGCGAAGTAGTGGTAGTCGTCGCCAGACGGATCCTGCAGCGCCTTGGCTACCTCGGCGCGATAAAGGGGGTCTGAATCGTTCTGGACGAGCGTCGCGAGGAAGTCGGAAAAGTGCACTGCCTCTGTTGCAAACGGGGGGTAGTCACCCCCGTAGGAGGCAAGACCGTCCAGTCCCAGGTCCTCCGTGCGGCTCGTGGCATCGTCGATGTCGACCACGCTGTTCTGTGTCGCGTTGGGCGTCCGACCCCACTTGAGGATTGAGCCCTCGCTCACCGTGGACAGGGTAAGCCCATCCTCATTGTTAAGCTTCTCGTTGGGCAGAATGTCTTCGGAGATCGACCCCAGATCAACGTATAGCTTGGCTTGCGAGCCGGCATCCCGTTGGGCGTTCTCGGGGAAGGGCCTCATCACAAACTCAACGAAGTCGATGTTCTTCAGACTGAAGTCTGTAAAACCCTCCGGCAGCCGCTGGGTCATCCCGCCCCAGACTTCGGTGGGCCGCTGCATGAAGCCACGTAGATCGTGGGTGTAGTTGTAGGGCCCGCGCTCACGGGGGTTGAAGTAGATGTCGAGCGTCTCCAACTGGTCGATCAGTTCTGCCCTGGTGTCGCGGTTCGGGAAGACATCGTTGATCTCCAGCGGCCGAATAGCCTCCGTATCGAAGGCAATCGCCGGCACCTCTGTGAGCATGTTCGCATTGATGCGATACCACGCAAAGTTGCCTCGATAGCCCGTCCGCAGAGAGTCCGCAAACGACCCCGATCGTACGCCGGCGCCGTCCACCGGGCCTATGGAATCGGGGGAAGCCGTTAGCGCCCAGGTACCGGGCTGCATGAGAGAGAACGTGTTCTCGAAGCCCTCGAAGTCATCGATGTAGGAAATGCCGGACAACTCGTCGCTGGAAAAATCACGGTTCGCCTTCCGGAGTTCGCGCCGAGTTCGGGTGAAGGCGATCGTTTCCACGTGGTTGGGTCGAAGCTGCGCAAACTCTCCAGTAAACTGAACGCGTGAGGGCTCCTTGGTCTGGACGAACGGCAGGGCATCTATGGCCCGCGTCAGCCACCTCGGTTCGGCCTTGAAGCTTCCGTCCACGCCCCAAATCGTATTGGAAACCGGCTCCTCGCCAATTCTGAATTTGTCGATCGGAGACTTCTGCGTGAGCCGCATCAATGTGGCGCCCAGACTGATCCGGTCATCCAGGGAATAGTCCGCCCGGGCCCCCAGAAGCGTCTTCTTCTGGAGGTTGAAGAACGAGTTCTGCTCGTACTCGATGTTGATTTCGCGTCCCGAGGTCAGGAAAGCCGGGTTTGTGATGGTTACCGAACCACCTGCATAGTCCACGATGAAGTCCGAGTTTTCCTGGAGTGGCGTGCCACCAGATGTCACTCGGACCGAACCGGGAACCAGGCCGGCGTAGGCCCGGAGGTCATAGAAATCGCTTACGGTACCACTGTATTCCCCACGAATCCGGTAGACGTCATGCTGCGAGTCGCGCCGGGCGTTGGCCTTTTTCTGACCGTACAGATTTCGGAATACGTAGAGGTTCTTGAGTTCCTCTTTTGCGGAGGCGGGGCCGTCCTCTGACTCGATTACCCGGTCTATTCTCTCGCCAAAAGGCTGGAGGTAGGGGTATATGAGAAGGCCCGTTCCCGGCTCGATGGTGTAGTTGACCAGGAAGTCAAAGAGGTCATCCGGCTGAAGGGCCTGGTCCGCATTCACCCGGTCGAGCCCCAGAATCTGCAGCAGGGTCTGTTGTCCGCCGACTCCCGGAAGCGTTCGGGAGGCTGTTTGACCAGGCGGCTCGTAGTAGACCTGCAGCTGGAACTCGTTGGCGTTGATGCCGCGGCCAGGGAGTCGGTAGATGTTGCGCATCTCCAAGTACCAGGCGGCGGGATTGAAGTTGGATTCCAGGGCGGGCTGTCTCAGTTGGACCGGCCGGAGCATCTTCATGACCAGCTTGTCTTCGTTCTGGCCGCCGTCTGATCCACCAGTGTCGGTCGAGAAGTCGCCCACCTGGAAAGTCCGACCGCCTGCTGTATAACGATACGAGACCGCCAGTGCCTCACTCTCCTGTATGCGTTGCCTGAGGCTGATGTAACCCAAGACTTCGTCGATGTCGTAGTCGCGTCCGCGCTCGAGCCGTCTGAATCGACCAATCTGATAGTCCGATGCCGTGAGGTTCTTCGCGGACTCCAGATACGATCCCGGGGTTGCCGCGCCGTTGCGGAGTTCGACATCGACTTCGCCGCCGGTGTCGTCCGCGTACTGGTCCAGCCCGTTGGAGGGAAGCCTGGCTATGGTGTACGAATCGGCCTGCCCAAGGAGGTCCGGGTTTTCACCCAGGTCCACCATGGATACGATCTGGCGAACGTTCAATTCTTCAGGCGTGGTCGGCATCAAGCGCCAGACCTCGATCTCAACAATGCGCTCGAAACCGTCCGCGACACGGATGTTTGGCGGATCGATGAGCGCGTCTTCCCAACGGTTCCTGAAGTAGTAGGAAAGGAAGAAGTGGGTGTTGTCGTCGTAGTCGGTTGGCTTGAGGTCGTATTCGGTGGTCTCCGATCCACCGTCGATCGACAGGCTGTTGGCCTGGCCCTCCTGCTGGCTCATCACCGTGGTGAGATGGACGCCACCCACCTGGAACTCACTCTTGATCCCAAACAGACTCTGACCGCCTCTGATCAGCGTAGAGGGAGTCTGCAGAAAGACGTTACCGGCTTCGATACTCTGGATGATTTCGTCATCGTAGCCCTGGTAATGAAGCTTGAGCTGGTTCTGGTAGTCAAACTGGTTTTGTGAGTCATAATTGACATCGATCTTCAGCTTGTCGCCGATGGTCCCCGTGATTCCCAGGCGCAGGTCTTGCTTGAAATCAGGGTCCAGTTGGCTGGCCTTCCCGGAAAAAGCCACCTGCTGATCGCTTTTCCGGTAATCAAATCCAGCCTTGATGTCGGCTTGCCCGTTGACCCGAAGGTCTACTTCGTTCTTCCCGAAGATGGTGGTGAAGGCACTCTGCCGGCCTCCGGGGACGACTACGTTGATGCCCAATCCTCCCCGGCGGCGCTGATCCAGCTGTCTCTGGTGCTCGACGACGAGTTCCTGCCAACTCTGGTTCAGATCGTAGCCCAGGCGGAGACTCCGGTAGGTCGCGAAGTCGAGTGCCATTGGCATACGCACGTCTTGTCCGCCAACCAATTCCCGCGAAGTAAATCGAAGTTGGGTGGTATCCACGTCGACGGTGTGACGCCAGTAGTTGCCAAGGCGTGGTCCAAATCGTCGCCGCGCCCTTGGGAAAAGACTTGCGCCGGGCCGGTCGCCTCGCCACCTAGGCGCGTACGTGCGGGAGAGGCCCGTATCCGGCGAAACGGTGAGTGAGTCCAGTCCAAGCGAATTCACCAGTACGGCAAAAGCGGAGTCCGTGTCAGCTCGAGCCGAGAGGACTCTCCAGTCCAGGTAGCGGGCAAAAACCCGGTCGGAGTCGATGCGGGCGCGAAGACTCAGGAAGTCCAGGACTGAGGCATCGGAATCGGCGGCCGCGCGCAGGTCTTGAAGAACAATGGAGACCGAGTCCGTGTCGGCCGGGGCAATCCTGGTGGTTCTCCATGTTCGGTTGACGCCTGTCGAGTCAGGCGCCGCCTGCCCAACCAAAACCGCAGCAACAGTTATGCTGCCCGCGATTAGCGAAAAGAGGGTACGCGCGGCTCGGTTCGACCGGGATCGATGCCTGCCTTGCTGCTGGTCCGGGGGCGTGAGCCGCCGAGTATGGGCGTTTCCGTGATTCAAATCAGTGAGCCGTCCTTGGGGCGGACTGTTTCGTTCGGTAACGGAGACGCGCGGCAGTACTCTTGTTTAATTGGACGAACTGACAGGATTTCGGTAGGCGGATCCGAAGGGGCGGGAAACTAGCCCCGGCGGGCGCCAGCAGCAAGAAAAAAAGTCCCACCCGGTTCACGTGATACCGACCTGGTCCTAGTATCGTCTGAAAGGAGTGAGAGAAAACCCGAGCGGTGTATTTTTGTTCGGAGTGTCCACATCAAATCAACGCCGGGAGACCAAAAAAAGATCGCGCATAACTGGGGCAGCGCCTGCCCGCAACAATGGTTCGAGTTGGCACCAGCCAGCGGAGAAATGCAGGGGCTACCGGTTAGATACCGGGACAAATCCGTCAGCCCAGGTCTCGGTAATTCCAAGTCCGTGTTCTCGGAGGGCAGCGAGGACCTGGTTTCCTGACATAATGCCCTCAGGCGGCGCCGTCCCGCCGCCTCCGACCGCGCCGGCGGCCAGTTCTCGCGCAATGACGACCGCGGGAACCGCAGTGCAGTATTTCATGGCGTTCAGCCCGCTTTCAGAGTCACCCGTCTGCATCATTTCGTAGCGAAGTGTGCGCTCGACGCCGCCCACTTTCCCGTGAACGACGATCCTCATGAGGACAATGTCCGGGTCTGTCCCACCCAACCGCTGCCACATGCGTCGAATCAGAATATCCCGATAGGTGAGATGCGTCCGAATATCCACGCTTTTCTCGTCCGCAAACCCGAGACCTATGAGAAAGCGCATACGATCCGCATGGCCTGGCCGCCGGATAGTCTTGAAGTCCAACGTTTGAACTCGCCCGGCCAGCCGTTCCGGGAGGCTGGCCAGCCCCCCAGCGGTACAAAACGCTTCCAGTTGGTTAAATGGCGCATCAAAAGCGATGTCCTCGACCCGCGACAGGGGTTCGCAAATCACAGTGTCGCCGTTCTCGATAAGACACACCTTCCCGGTATAGTCCTCGATCAATTTTGCGGCGGACCATGAGATGTTGAAATCAAACGGCGGTTTGGGTTCTCGAGGGACTGTCCCGACCCTGATAAACGCCGCGTCCACTTCTTCAAAGTGGTTGACAGCGTGAAGGCACAGGACGTTGACAAGACCTGGCGCCAGTCCACATCCGTGGACGATCCATCGACCGGCCGCCTCAGCCTCCGGCGCTAGAAGAGCGAATTCCTCAAGGTTGGCCTCGGAGGAGCCCAGGTCCAGGTAGTGGCAGTTCGAGGCCACCGCCAGCCGCGCCAAGTCCGGCTGGCGGTCATACCCGATGGCGCACACCACACTATCACTCTTCTGAAGAATGGGTGCGATAGCATCCGTGTCCCTGGCACTTACCTGGTACGAGTGGATTTTCCCGGCCTTTGTGGCAGCAGCCAGGGAGGCCAACGCCCGCGGGCTTGTATCACAAACCAGAACTTCTTCCACTTCGGGCAGGTCTGCCAATTTCTTGGCAATGGCAGATCCAACTGCTCCAGCTCCGATGACCGAAATCCGCATGCGCCTCTTGGGGATAGTGTGGGGCAAGATACTGGTACAAGCGTGAAGTCACGGTAAACGGAAGCGCTTCCGGCCCCGGATTGCGTTGGAAGGCGATCGGGTCCCGTCTATGTTGAGGTGACTCGCTCCTGACGAAACCAAAACGCATCCCTCATGGCGAAGTACAAAGGCACGATCGGAATCCTGACGGGCGGCGGCGATGTGCCCGGCCTTAACCCTGCAATCCGGGCCGTAACTATCCGCGCCATTCGGGAGGGCTACCGGGTCCTGGGCTTGCGACGCGGTTGGGCGGGTTTGGTCGACATCATTCGCGAGAAGGACGCAGACAACTCGGATAACTTCATTGAGTTGACGGAGAATGTGGTCAACCGGGCCGGTCGCACGGGAGGCACCTTCCTGCATTCCTCCAGGACTCGCCCAAGTCACCTTCCCAAGTCTCGTGTACCGGTGCACCTGAGCGGCTACGATGACGAGTTCAACGACCTGACCCCCGAGGTGATCAAGAACCTCGAGTGGCTCGGCGTGGATTACCTGATCCCGATTGGCGGCGACGACACGCTCAGTTACGGCCACCGATTGTATCAGGAAGGCTTCAAGGTTGTCGCCATTCCCAAAACCATGGACAACGACGTCCCGGGTACTGACTACTGCATCGGATTCGGAACGTGCATTACGCGTACGATCGAGTTGGCGCACGCGCTTCGGACTTCGGCTGGTTCACACGAACGGTACCTGGTTATCGAGGTCTTTGGACGCTACGCCGGGTACACGGCCCTCTTGCCAACCATGGCGGGAGCGGCCGACCGCTGCGTAATACCCGAACATCCTGTCAACATGGAGCGGCTGGCCGAAGTCCTGACTGCAGACAGGAACAGCAACCCTAGCAATTATTCCGTGGTCCTGGTATCCGAGGGCGCCACGCTCGCGGACGAAAAGGGAATGTCCTTCGAGGGCGAAGAGGCAGATCAGTATGGGCACAAGAAACTCGGCGGCATTGGAGACCGGGTTGCCGCGGAGTTGAAGATTCTGTCCCCGCAGTTCAACAAGGGGCAGAGAATCAATGTGGTCAGCCAGCGACTGGGGTACCTGGTGCGCTGTGGAGATCCCGATGCGCTGGACTCAATCGTCCCCATGGCCTTTGGAAACCTGGCGCTGGACCTTGTCCTGTCCAACACGTCAGGACGGTTGGTCAGCGTGCGAAACGGCACCTACGACAACGTCCCGATCGATGTGGTGACGGGCCAGAAAAAAGTTGTTGATGTGGTCAAGTACTACGATACCGAACGTTTGCGACCCCAGTACAAGTCGTTTAATCGGCGGCCTGTCTTCATCATGACATCAGACCTTTAAGTGCCGTCGGCCAGGGCGTGCCGGGCAGAAAGCCTTCAGATGCCGGCGCGGTCCGCCGCGCCGCCCATCTGCCGGACGGCCAGGGTGGCCAGGCCGACCAGTATCATCAGCAGCACGGAATAGGCCGCCGCTGCCCCGAAGTCGTACAGCCGCAGTTGGGCCAGAATCTCCACGGAGATGGGCCTGTTGTCGAAATTGTAGAGCAGAATCGACGAGACAAACTCGCCGAGGGCAGCCACGAAGGTCAGTAGCGTCCCGGCCAGAATAGAAGGTCCAAGAATCGGCAACATCACCCTGCGAAACGTGGTGAACGAAGCCGCGCCCAGATCGATGGAGGCTTCGGTCAACCGGGGATCGTAGGACTCAAGCGCCGAGGTGGTGGCCCGGACCACCAGGGGGACGTTTCGAATGAAGTAGGCAAGCGGCAGAAGCCAGAAGCTTCCAACCAGTACCTGCCCAAAGCCGGCAACTGACGGCTGATTAAACGTCACTATCAGATTGATCGCGATGACGGTGCCCGGAATGGCGAACGGCAACATCGCGATGGCGCGGAAAACGGCTCGCCCGCGAATGGCCCCCTTCACGATGAGTAGCGCCGCACCCACCCCGAAGACGACGTTTGCCAAGGTGGCCAGAGAGGCCATCACCAGACTGTTTTGGATGGGTTCAAAAACGTCGGCCTGCGAAAGCAGCGAACCGTAGTTGGCCAGCGTGTAGGCCTGTGGCAAGACCTGGTACGTCCACGAACCCTCCTTGACGAACGAGATCAGAAGGATCACGCCAATCGGGAGCAAAAGGATGGTCAGGAGAATGAGGCCGACGCCGCCCACAACCCATCGTGCCCATCCGGAGGTCAGCGGTATCGGAGGGGCACCAGCGCCCTTCGAGGCGCTCGTGCCGGTCGTTCCGCGCTTGCCAAGTTCGATCAGGGCAAGGAAGGCCAAACAAATCACAGTCAGTACCGAGGCCACGGCGGCCGACATCTCGAGGTTGCCGTTGGTCTTGTAGTTGTAAATTTGGAGCGTCAGGAAATTTTCCGTCCCGGCAAAGAGCAGCGGTGCCGTGAAGGAAGCCATGGAGATCATGAACACCAGCAGGGATGCGCTGACGAGTGCTGGTCGAAGCATCGGCAAGAGGACCCGGCGAAAAGTGACGATTCCGGATGCGCCAAGGTCCAACGAGGCTTCGATCACCGAGCGGTCGATGTTGCGAAAAGCCGCCGACACGAAGAGATAGAAGTACACATAGAAGGAATAGACGTGGACCAGCCACACGGCCGGAAGCCCATCGAAAGCAAAGGGCACTTCGCTCAGTCCGAACAGGGCCTGGAGTCCACGAGGTATAATTCCTGACTCACCGTAGAGGAACAGGAACGCCAGAACACCAACCAGTGGCGGCAAGGCCAGGGGAAGCGCCGCCACCGCCATGAGGGTCCGGCGGAAGGGGAATTCGAACCGGAAAAACCCGTAGGCCATCCCGGTCCCAAGGACCCCCGCGCCCACCACGGACAAAAGCGAAATCCACACCGAGTTGAAAAGCGCCCGGGTGTTTGCGCTTCCCCATCCCGAGAACATATCCGTCAGTCCCTCGGCCCCCAAGCCGGTAGCGAACATGCGGAGGCTGGGGTAGAGCACATACGCCAGCAGAACCAGACCGACTGGGAGCGCCAGGGCCCACGATTGACGCCGGTCAAGCAGGCGGGCAGTCCGGATCACGCCTAGAGACTGCCCCTGCCCTCAAGGGCCCGGGTGAGCGTGGCCTCGTCGGCAAACTCAAGGTCTCCACCAATCGGCAGCCCGCGAGCAATGCGCGAGACCTTGACTCCAAATGGTGTCAGGAGTTGGCCCAGGTAATAGGACGTGGTGTCGCCTTCCACGTTGGGGTTCATGGCCAGAATTACCTCCTGGATCGCAACCGGCGGAAGGCTGTCGTCGTCGGCCATCGGATCCCGATGCCCGTCGTGCACCCGCTGCACCAGTTCGCGAATGCGCAGGTCCTCGGGGCCTACTCCATCGAGAGGGGAGATGACGCCCCCCAATACATGATAAAGGCCGTCGAACTCGTTGGTGCGTTCGATGGCAAGCACATCGTTGGGCTCCTCCACCACACACAGCATGCTCCGATCTCTACGTGGCGCCCGGCATATCGGGCAGGGCACCGTATCGGTCACGTTGTAGCACACTGTACACGTGGTGACGTTGTCCTTGACCGCAACCAGCGCCTCCGCCAGGCTGACCACTTCCTCTCGGGACATCTTCAGGATGTACGAGGAAAGCCGTCTCGCCGTCTTCCTACCGATGGTGGGAAGTTTGGCAAAATGCTCTACGAGCGATTCGACGGACTCCGAGGTGAACTGCACCTGAGCCTAAAGACCCAACTTGGATAGGTCCATCCCGGGAGGCAGAAAGGAGCCCGCAGCACGAGACATTTCGTCCTTGGCGAGGGCCGCTGCCTCGTCCAGCGCCTTGTTGACGCCCGCAATCAGTAGATCCTCCAGCATTTCGGGGTCGCTCGGGTCGATGACCTGGGGCTCGACTTTGATCGCGGTTATGCGCTGCTGGCCGTTGGCCGTGACCTTCACCATCCCGCCGCCAGCTTCTGCCGTCACGATACGAGCGGCCAAGGCATCTTGCGCCTCGGTCATCTTGCGCTGCATGTCCATCATTTGGCCGAACATGTCGGCCATATTGCCTTCACTCATAGGTGCGGGTGGAAAAGTGTCAAAGGGAAGCGGGTCACCATACGATCTCCCCGCCGAAGCGCTCCATGAGCAGCGCCATGGCAGGGTATTCTTCACAGATCTTGCGGAGAGCCTCCTGAGGGTCCACCTGATCTGCGTTAACCGCTGATTCCGGGCTGATATGCCCGTTGATTTCGTACTCAACGTTCGTCACGCCCGAGTGCCCCTGCTCTTCGAGTCCTGCCAGGATTTCATTCTTGGCCTCGTGGAGGACCCTGACATGGAATTGGTCTGGCACGACCAGCGTCAGGGTAGACGGAGTTCGGAGATCCGCCTGGGCATGATGGAGCAGGGCGCCGAGATGGATCTTGGAGGCCATCACAGACTCCACGATGGCGTCCCAGCCCTGGATGGTAGTCGCAACCAGGGGCAGTTCAAGGACTGCACCATCTCCCGTGGCTCCGCCCGATGGCTCCGCGTCTCCCGACGTCGGGTTGGAGGCCAGGTTGTCTGGAGCCGGGCGGGCAAGTGCGGGACTCCCGAGCGTGCGAGAGCCGAGTGGCTTACCGAGTGCAGGCTTACCGAAAATGTCCAGGGTGCCGCCACGATCAGCTGGGACCGCCTGAGCGGGTACCGGAGCGGGTGCGGCCTGCGGCGGTGGTGCGGCCTGCGGCGGTGGTGCGGCCTGCGGCGGTGGTGCGGGCTTTGCTGAAGCCGGGTCCCCCGGTTTCGGGGCGTCCGCGGCCTCCACGGGTGCGGCAGGCGGAG
>JBLHLC010000002.1:0-204418 GCA_047619685.1 Rhodothermales bacterium | reverse complement strand
TCGTTTGCGGACGGTGTGTCTCTGCCTTCCATCACGCAGCCTGTCGTCATCGATGGTTGCAGCCAGCCTGGAGCTAGCTGCACAGGCAACATAGAGGACTACGACCTCCGGATAGCGCTGGATGCCCGAGAGGCTCCGACCGGCCCCTCAACCTCAGGTCTGTACCTGAATACCGGCTCGGACGGCTCGACCGTAAGAGGCATTGTACTGGCGGGCTTCACCGATCCGCTACGGATAAGGAGCAACAACAACCTTGTCGAGCGGGTCTACGGTGGGACTAATTTTGCGGGGACTGCCCGGGCACCTCGGCGCTGCGGGCGCCATTGCATCTATTTCTCGGGTGGCTCAGGTACACTCGTCCAAAACAGCCTCTTCTCTGCCTCAAGAGAACAGGGTGTTCACTTCGAACCCGCCGCCACGGGAAACACGATCCGGAATAGCCGTTTCGGTACCACGGCCGACGGAAGGACTCGTCTGCTGAACGGGGATCAGGCTATCTCCTTTAATCAGGCAGACGGCAATACCGTCATTGGAAACACCGTTGTTGGCGAGATTCGTTTTGTCTTTGGGGCAGCCGACGCCAATGTGGTTCAGGGCAATTGGCTTGGGACAAATCCGCAGGGCGACAACCTGGCTCAGGGAGCGGGCAACGGTGTCTTTATAAGCTCGGGAAGCAATAACCAGATTGGAGGAACTGCACCGGGTGAGGCCAACATTATTTCGAATTACGCCGCCGGGATCCTTGCGAACAGCGGAACGGGCAATGCCTTTCGGAGGAACACGTTTGTTAACAACAGTCAGGACATCGATCTCGCCCCCGCGGGAGTCACCGCGAACGATGCGGGCGACGTGGATACGGGTGCAAATCTCGGGCAGAACTACCCGGTGATTGCGGCCGCGGAACTGCTCAACGGCAGTGACCTTCGCGTCACATATTCCATAGACACGGATGTAACGAACCCGATCGCCGTCGAGTTTTTGGTCGATGGCGTTTTTCTGGATCTGGGCTCCTATCCCAGCGATTCCTACCAGGTGGCTGCAGCCGGCGCCCGGACTGTCGTGTATCTCGGCGCGGAAAATCTCGGCGCCCGCCTGGGTGGCGTGCTCCGGGCAACGGCGACGGATTCTCAAGGGAATACCTCCGAACTCTCCGCGCTTATCACCATTGCTGCACCGGTCCTTGTTACTGAATTCGAAGATGCGTTCGACGACGACGTGCTCACCACGAACACGCTGGGCGTAGGGAGCGGATTCACCAGCATCGGGCAAGGGGCGGTGCCAGAGAACGCGGGGGTCGCCATCATGACTACAGGCGGTTTCGCTACCTACGCCATCGAGAGCAACGACTTGTTCGATCCATTCGGCAATGCCCCCACAAGCGTTACCTGGGTCATCGACGACATTTCGAACAGCATAGCTGGGGCCGCCTTACCGAACGAGTCCAGCCGAACATGGCTCGGGATCCGGCCGGCCGGAAAAGCCGGAGCAGGCACGGAATCCTCGTTTTTGCCAAAATTCGGATCGAACTCAGACGGCATCTACATCGCCCTCAACCACAAACTTAGCGAGCCGACATACGGCAACACGAGACACGGACTGGTGGCGTCCCGCATCAATGGGGCGTTCTCGATCAAGGCTCAGTTCGAATGGGACACCTACGACGGAAGTACTCCGTTGACCGTGACGCTGACCACGCAGAACGATACCTATATCGTGGCCTTTTCGGAGGCAGTTACTTCTGTTATCGGGGCGCTTTCTGGTACCATCGCGGGTGTGCCCGCAAGCGGGGATTGGGTTGCCGGCGTCCACCACCAGAACCTCGGAATAACCGGGACGATGACGGTGGACGCGATTCAGATGGCCATCAGCCCGCTCGTGGTAACGAACACGACCGACAGCGGAGTCGGATCGCTTCGGGAAGCAATCAACTTTGCCAACACCAACCCGGGGCTCGACTCTATCACTTTCGATATACCTGGCGCAGGTCCTCACACCATATCACCCGCCACGGCACTGCCCAACGTGACGGGTGAGACCGTCATTGACGCGTACACCCAGCCAGGTGCATCCGCAAATACGAATCTATTTTCGGCCGGGACGAACGCGGTGATCAAGATCGTCATCGACGGCTCGGGACTCACCAGCGCAAGCGGAATCAAGCTGACCGGACCGGCGAGTACCGTACGCGGACTGGCAATCAACAACTTCAGCAACCCTGCCGGTGCATCCTGGGGCATTTTTCTGCAATCCGGCGACCACACGGTAGAGGGCAATTTCCTTGGGACCAATGCCGCCGGCACCGTTGCCGCTCCGAATTATTCCGGGGTTTTGATGCTCTCCACCGGAAATACCATTGGCGGCTTGACACCCGCCAGTCGCAACCTGATATCAGGCAACACCTTCGGGCTCGAGTTCCAGCCCTCAGGAAATGACAACTTCGTCTACGGTAACTACCTGGGTAGTGACGCCGCCGGGACCTCTGCGCTGCCGCAGTTCCGCGCCATTGTGAGTAATCAGGGGTCGCGAAATCTGATCGGCGGCGCTGACCCGCTGATGCGCAATCTGATCTCCGGCAACCAGCGCGGGATTTCACTCAGCTCCGGGACGAACAGTCAGCAGTCAAACGCTTGGATCGTGCGCGGTAACCTCATCGGGACCACGGCCGACGGGACGGCCGGACTCCCGAATACCGACGGTGGCATATTCCTCCAGAAGGGCTCGAACGACAATCAGTTCATCGACAATGTCATCGGGTACAATCAGGATCTGGGGATTGGGATGGGCCTTGGGGGCGACGCGTTCCCTCCGGTGCGGAATCTGATCTCCCAGAACTCCATTTTCGAGACAGTCGGGCCCGGCCTTGATCTGGACGTGGCCTCTGGCGTCAACGGGGGGATCCTCGCGCCCACCGTAGCTTTCGCGTCCATCGACCCCGCGGGCACGCTCTCGGTAACCGTTACGGCCGCGGTGGCGGGTACGGTCGAGGTGTTCGAGGCGGACACGCAGGCCAGCGGCGAAGGCAAGACTTTTCTTGGATCGCCCCTGGTTTACACCACCGGCGGAGCGAGCCAGACTTTCTCTTTGGGTAATGCAGCCACCCTGGGGGTCATTCTGGGCGATTTCGTTGTAGCGACCATTACGGACGCTATCAACAACACGTCGGAATTCGCTACTCCCCTGGGAGTAGTCGCCGCCGCAACAAACGCCGGCGACCAGGCTGCACTGGTCGCGCTCTACAACGCCACCGACGGCGCGAACTGGACTACCAACACGGGATGGCTGGTCGGCGACCCGGGTACCTGGTACGGCGTTACGGTTGCCGCCAATCGCGTCACGGAGATGGCACTGAACGGCAATAACCTCGTCGGAACGCTCCCAACGGAGCTCGGCGACTTGACGGCCCTCGAAATCCTGGACCTGGGGGCAAACGCCATCGGTGGCGGCATACCCGGAACCATGGGCTCAATGGCAGCCCTCCGTGAGCTCCACCTGTACGAGAACGATCTCACCGGGTCCATTCTGGCGGCTCTGGGAGGCGCCAGCAGCCTGACCACGGTCCGCCTGTACTCGAACAACCTGACCGGCTCCATCCCGAGTGAACTCGGTGGCCTTCCGGACCTCGATCGACTGAATCTTGATGGCAATCAGCTTACGGGCCCGCTGCCGGGCTCTTTCGAAGGCGCCACCGCTTTGACGTTCCTGAGCCTGACCGGCAACAACCTGAGTGGCGTCCTTCCAAACCTCTCAGGCACCTCGCTTTCAGAGTTCTACGTCGCAGGCAACGGTTTTTCGGGTGACGCCCCCCTTCTTCCCGCCGGCATCGTCCACATTGTCCTGTCCGGAAATGAATTCACGGGCGTCCCGGACTTCTCGGGAGGAGGGTTTCCCTCGATTGCGACCCTGACCCTTGAGAACAACCGGCTTGAATTCGACGACATCCTGCCGAATTACGCGGTAACCGGACTGACCTTTGATCCGCAAGGCGCTTACGGTGAGGCGCAGACCAAGTCCGTGGTCGCCGGTGGAACCCGATTGCTGACGGCCCCGATTGCCAATGCGGATTCCTATCAGTGGCTTCATGACGGCACCCCGCTCGCGGGCGAGACCGGCGACGAACTGACACTATCGGGTGCCAGCGGTGCGGATGCGGGCGTTTACGTCCTACAGGCTACCAACGCGACCCTCGGCCTGACCCTGGCCAGCGACGACATCTCGGTTTCCCTTGCGGCTGACATTGAGGTCCCATTCGGATACGTCTTCGAGACCTTCGCCACTGGATTTGAGCGGCCCGAGGGCGTGGCTGTGGATGGAGAGGGCAGCATCCTCATCGCCGACTCCGAGACCGGTGTAGTGCGCCGCTTCGATGTGACCGGCACGCCCATTGGGCCCGACCCCCTATTTGACGGTCTGGCAAACCCGGTCGACCTAACCGTGGGCGCTGACGGCTTCGTGTACGTGGCTGAGGATGGCGGCGTTCAGCGGTTGTTACCAGCCGGAACGACAGTCACTGCCGGTGCCCCGTGGATCGGCGAGCTGAACGGCCCCTCCGAGGTGCGCTTCGGCCCGACAGGTGCGCTTTATATCAGCGTCGCTGGCGGCGAGGCCGCCGAGCGCATCCTCCGTGTCCTCCCGGTCAATCTGGCTGCCGGGACATCGGAACTCTACATGACCTTTCCAGATGACGCGGACTGGGATCCGCAGGGCATGGCCTGGGACCAGCAAGGCACACAGTTCGTGGTCGCCCATGGTACCGGCCAAGTGCTCCGCGTCCCATCCGGGCAAGCACTCCCCATCGACGGCTCGAGTCAGGATGTTGCGATGACGGTAGACTCAGGCAACGGAGCCGCGTTCGGCGTGGACCTGAAGTTGTATGTCGCCACGCCAACGGAAATCCTCTCAGGCCTGTCGGATGCCGCATTTCTGACGCCATTTGTCTCGGGACTGGGCGGCGACGAATTCAATCAGGTGATCTTCGACGATGAAGGCCGGATGTACCTATCCGACGGCCCTGCCGGTCGCGTGGTGCGGGTCATTGCGCCCGAGAATCAGATCCAGCCCACCTTTCCGCTGTCCTTCGCCATCAACAACCAGGGATTGCCGGGCGTCAACGACGGGAGTGACTTTATTGCCCTACAGGAGTCTTTCAACGCGTGGACGGCCATCCCCACGTCCTCGGTCTCGTTTGCCGCCAGCATCCCCACCACCGGTGTCAAGTTTGCCGGAAACGACGGCGTAAACGTAGTCACGTTTGTGGATGACCAGTTTTTGATGCAGCCGGGCGTGCTGGCCATCACGGCCAAGACGATTATCCTCAGCGGTCCGGACCAGGCGGACATCGTGGACGCAGACATTGTGTTCAATCCGTATTACGTCACCAACAATGCCGTGAAATTCGGCATCGCGGCCGGATCCCGTTCCATCCCCATCGGCGCGGTCAATGCGCACGAGTTGGGCCACGCCATCGGCCTAGTGCACAGCGGTATTCTGGACGCCACCATGTGGTTTGCGCTCCAGCCGGGCAACGAGGCCCTATCTCTGGAGTTTGATGACATGGCCCGGGCGACCGGGTTGTATCCCGGATTTGGTGTGTCTGCCTACGGGTCCATCTCAGGAAGAATTGCCGATGGGGAAGCCCCCGGATCCTTTGTAGCTGGCGCCCTTGTCATCGCCACCAACACCGCCAGCGGTGATGCGGTCTCCGGATACAGCAATGTCCGGGGAGACTATCTGCTGCCCAGGCTCTCGCCGGGCAGTTACGACGTGGACATTCAGCCGCTTGACGGCGACGTCCATGGTTTCGATCTGCGGCCCAGAAACATCAGTGCCTACCACCGGGCAATTACCACCAATACCACCTTCTTCCCCGAGTCTTTCAGCATTCCAGAGTCCGACTCTGACGCCCCTGGCGTATCGACTCCGGTAAGTGTCTCGGCGGGCACAACTACCACGGGAATCAACATTGTCACCAACGTAGACCTGATCCCGCCGACCGTGGCTGGCGTCTTCCCTGCCAATGGGGCCACGGCAATTGCCACGACGGAAACGATAGCGCTGACCCTCTCGGAACCGATCGACCCGGGGACGCTGGTGCTGCGTGTTCTGGACGGCGGCGTGCCTGTCCCGGGCGGGGTAGTCCTCGAGGCTGGCCGTGAGTTGACCATCTTCTCGCCACTCGAACCCTTCCGGCCCAACACCACCTACACCGTTTCGTTGGGAGCCGGTCTGGCCGACCTCCGCGGGAACGTGATTGCTGGTGTGTTTACGAGCACGTTTACGACCGCTGCTCCGGACGGCACCAACCCCACGGTCTTTCAGATCACGCCGGTGGACGCCGAAACCGGTGTGTTCATCAATGATGCCATTACCGTGGTCTTTTCTGAAGAGATGGACCCGGCTTCCGTGACGACCGCCTCGTTTGGCGTCTCCAGCGGAGGAGTTCAGCTAGCCGGTTCTGTTGAGATGGCGGCTGGCCTTGAGAACACCACGGCCATCTTCACACCAAACGGCACCTTTCCTGAGAACACGACGATCGATGTGGAGCTCTCGATGGCCGTCCTGGATGCGGCCGGCAATCCGCTCGCGGCGCCTTTCGCCTCCTCATTCTCGACAGTAGCGGTGCAGGCACCTTCAATTCTGGACGTAGGCCCCGCTGACTTCACCACCGGCGTTTCGGTGTCAACGCCGATCCTTGTGGACTTCGATGAGCCGGTCAATCCGGAGTCTGTCACCTCGGCTGCGGTACTACTCGCCCCAACGGCGGGCGGCCCTGCCGTGTCGGGGTCCTTCGCCTTCCTGCTTGGAAACTCCCGGCTGGTATTCCAACCTTCGGCCGAACTCGCGTTTTCAAGAAGCTATACGGTGGTCGTCGGAGCCGGGATCACAGACGTGACAGGCAACCCATTGACCGCCACCTCGGCCATATCGTTCACGACAGACTCGGCACCGCCCAGCGCGCCTGCCATCGTGAGTGTCTCGCCGCCAAGTAGCGCCGTTGGCGCGGATGTCGTCATCGCCGGTACCGGCTTCGATCCAAATCCGTCCCGCAATGTGGTCACCTTTAAAGGTGTGCCCGCCGAAGTAATCCGGGCATCCCTGACCCGCCTGGCCGTGGTTGTGCCCGCTGGCGCCGAACCCGGAGACCTTCTGGTCACGACGGGCGGACAGACCAGCAATGCGTTCCTCTTCTTCGTGGTAACCAGTCCGGCCAGCCTGGACGAATCGGTAAAGAACGTCGGGACATCAGAAAGCGGACCAGAAGATGTTGAAGTCAGCCCGGATGGTGTCAAGGCACTCGTCACGTTCCCGGGCGCCGACGTCGTCAAAGAGATCGACCTGGTGACCACAACGGTCACGGGAACCGTCTCCGTGGGCAAGAAGCCTCTGAAGGTCGCCATCAACCCGACCGGCACGCGCGCCTACGTAACCAACTTTGAGGACCACACGGTTTCTGTATTGGACCTCACGGTTTCGCCTCCGACACTCAGCGCGACAATTCCAGTCGGCCTGAACCCGAAGGGCGTGGCCGTCTCGCCGGATGGAAAGAAAGTGTACGTTGCCGAACTCACCTCTCAGGGCGTCTCGGTAATAGATGTCAATCCCAAGAGCCTTGCCTTCAACGAAGTGGCGGTACGCTATGCGACCAGCGAAGGCGGCCCTGAAGACGTTGAGGCTGGACCCGACGGCACCAAGATCTACGTGGGCGGTTCGGGCGGCATCTTTGTGATAGACGTGGATCCCACCTCGCCGGACTTTGAAAGTGTCAAGCTTGTGTCCGAGGGTGGCGCAGAGGACGTTGAAGTTGGCCCCGACGGGACCCATCTCTTCGTCGTCACAAAGGGCGGAGTCATTCAGGTTATCGACATCGACCCCAATAGCGCGACTCCCTACGCCGTGGTCAATACGTCAGAGGGCGGCGTCGAGAAGGTCGAGGTAGGCCCGGACGGGACCCAGTTGTTCGCGACCACCTCGGCTGGCACGGTCAAGGTCTTCGCCATCTCCTATACAAGCGGGACGTCCGACGCAGTCACATCCCTGCAGCCGGGACTAACGCTGGTTGATACCATCGTGGTCGGACCTGCTCCTCAGGGAATGGCCTTCATCCCGGGCACTTCGACGGTGATTGTGGCCAATTCCGGGTCAAACGGGGCCACCGACGGCCTTTCGGTGATCGAATTTGCCGATGTAGAGACCGTTATCGACCTCCCGGCCACCGAGCCAGGACCATTCACGCTGACGGTCGATGGTGTCGAGACGGTAGTCACTGCCTCCAACGGCGTGGAGGTATTCCGCGAGACCACCGCCGACCTCAACGAACTCCGAATCAACGGCACCGACGACGACGACCACTTGATCGTGGACTACTCTAACGGCCCCCTCGTGCCTTCTGGGGCCATCTCGTTCTACGGTGGCGATGAAGGATCCGGCGGTGACCAGTTGACCGTCACCGGAGCAGCCGTGGATACCGTGGTGCACGAGTTCTTTGACGAACACTCAGGACGTGTTTCGGTCGATGGCCTTGGCATAGTGACGTACTTCGAACTCGAGCCGGTCACCGACGATATGGACGCCATCAACCGGGTGTTCACGCTGACTGCCGGCCTCGAACAGACGGTCACGCTCTCTCCAGACGGCGACGGAGCGTTTGGCAATGGCGTCTCCTTCATTGACTCGAACAACGGCAGCGAATCCATCTCATTCGCCAACCCGACCTCTACGCTGACCATCATCGGCGACCCGGGCTCGGATGTCTTCAAGATCGGCCGGCTCGACTCGCCTCTTGCGCTCCTGACTTCGCTTTTGGTTACCGGTGGTGCGGCTCCCGATTCCTTCCAGGTTGCGCCGAGCACGAATTACCCGGTGGTGATCGCCGGAGGCGGCATCAGCGTGTGCGCCGGCGATGTGTTGGACCTCGATCTCAGCCAGGTCTCCGGCGCGACCCTGACCATGACCGGTCCTGGCGCGGGTAACTGGACCTTTGATGCTCCGTATCTCCCGGTCACCTTCACGGGTATCGGATCGATGCCGAACAGCCAGGTAGATGTCTCGCTGGACGTGTCGCAAAACCTCTTCTACACAACGGACAACGGCGAACTCCTTCTGACTCTGACGAATGACGGGGCCGACGCCGCCACCTGTGTGACGGTCCAGATTCCGACCGAACTACTCGACGACATCACTGACCTGGGTCTGGTCCTGTCGGACGGGACGCTCTCCACTGGCCCACCAAAAACCTGGACAATCCCTGTACTCGATGCGGGAGTCTCGGCAACCCTGACCATCACTGGCCTCGTCTCCGGCATTATGCCGATCGACTACCCGCTGACGCTGGCTACGGGCGGCAACGAGGAAGGAAGTGAAGTAATCACGCTTTCGCAGGGCTTCCGCTTCCCCGTAAAGGCCCACATCAACACGGCAATCCAGAAAGAGATCAGCATCACGGTAGCAGGCACGGGCTACACGTACAATCATCTTGTGGTCGGCCTCTTCCAGGGGTCGCCGGGAATCCAGGGTGCGGTGTGGTGTTCGCTCCCAGAGGAGATCCCCGGCTTGTTTGATATGCCTGCCTTCCAGGGCATGTGGCGTCCATGTTCGGACGGCCTGCCATTCCCGCTCCACGTCAACGACCTCTTCGAGGATGACCGGGGCAACCTCTGGCTTTCAAGCTGGGGCTCGGCCGGTCTGTATAAGTCTACCGACGGAGGTTTCTTGTGGGCGGCCGTTGAGCCCAACCTTGGCACACAGTCCAACGGTGCTACGGGATGGGTCAACGTCTATACCGTTACACAAGACAGGGACGGAGTCCTGTACATCTCAGCCAACAACGGCCTCGTCTTTCGATCCTTTAACTACGGCGCAACCTGGCAGAGCCTTGGATCCCTTCCTCACGGAGCGGCCGATACGCCGTGGTCGCTGGTGGGACATCCTTCAAGGGCGGGTACCGTCTTTGCCGGCACCTTCGGACGAGGCGTCTACGTCAGCACTGACTTTGGATTCCAATGGAATCCGATGGGCGGCGACAGCACCAACGACCTCCTGATTGCGGCAGATGGCGGCCACGTTTTCGATCTAGAGCTGTCTCCCGACGACCCCGACGTGATCTTCGCGGGTACGGCTGAAGGTGTCTTCCGTGCGAACGCGTTTGTAGCTACACCGGTCTGGGTCAACATGGGGCTGACCACGACGCTGGATGGCGGATCTGTTGTGCAGCCGGAAGTTCGCACGCTTGCCTTTGCCGACGATTCCGGCGGTGAAGCCGATCTCCTTGCCGGCACATGGGGATTTGGCGTCTTCGTGTCCGACGATCCGCTGACCACCCTGGGCTTCCTGCCGCTGCAACTGCGCGAGGAGCAGATCTCGGTGCTGCTTCCGATGGCCGGCGGTGGAATATTCGTCGGGACGCGGGATGGTGCCACGTTTACGCTGGACGGACACGCATCGTCGACCGCCTCCCAGGTGCCGCGGGACCTTCCGACGGAGTTTGTGTTCGAGCAGAACTATCCGAACCCGTTCAACCCGGTCACCACAATTCGCTTCGCACTGCCTGACGCTTCTCATGCACGTCTGAACGTTTTCGACGTCCTGGGTCGCCACGTGGCTACGCTGGCAGACGGTCAACTGCCTGCGGGTTATCACGAGGTTCGGTTCGATGCGGGCACCCTGCCGAGCGGCATCTACGTCTACCTGCTCCAGACTGATTATGGGCAGGTGAGTCGGAGTCTCATTCTCGCCAAGTAGTCCGGCCTGATCGCCTTCCCGGGGCCAGCGCCCTACATTCCTTGATGGAGTGTTGGCCGAGACGTCCCCCTTTTTTACCAACGGTGCTAGTGTGCTTCCTGACCTGCCTCTCGGCAGTCGGCGGCGCCGTGGCCCAGGTCGGTTTCCCGGAGCAACTGACGGCGGCGATCGAGGCCGATCAGTACGATTCCGCCCTGCGCCTTGTCCGCTCCAATCGGCTCCAGGTGAAGCCGTTTGTGGACGAAAACATCGGACTGGCGCTCACCTCGGAACGGGCCGGAGATGTTGACCTGTCCCTCGAACTGTTGGATCACGCCAGCCGGGCAGCGGCTGCGTTTCAGGAGGCGTTTGGGGAAACCAGCCTGACGCGGGCCGTGTCCTCCGTCCAGGGGTGGTCCATTCAGGACCGGGCACTGAAAATCGCGGCGGACAGTCTGGAGGCGCTGGCCACATCGCTCCGAGCGGTAGCCGCTACTCGCGAAGAGTCACTGGCACATTTTCAAGCCGCGCTTTCGCTTTACCAGAACATTGGGGACGCGCGCGGCGTGGCTCAGGCGCTTGGAGGAATAGGGTATCTGCACTGGAGTCTGGACCGCTCGCAGTACCTGCGCCTCAATCTGCTCGCCCTCGACGCACGGGTGGCCGCCGATGATCACCAGTTGACCGGCAACACCCTTTACGATGTCGGCCTTGCCTATCAGTTTGTGGACCGAGACTACGAGCAGGCCCTTCGTTACTACCGCCGGTCCGACAGCGTACGGGTTGCCATCGGGGACTCCCTTGCGCTCAACCGCATGCTGCCGGCAGTGGCCAGCCTCTATCGGACGACCGGTGATCTCCCAAGGTCCAGGCGCTACTACGAGCGCTCCATCCGCGCCCACGAAAGGGCTGGCGACGACCGGCTCCTGGCTATTTCCGAGCGCAATCTGGGCGTCCTGCTCTCTTACATGGGCTTTCACTCGGACGCCCTCCCCCACCTGCAGCGGGCGCAGGCAATCCACAAGGCCCGGGGCGAAACGGACGATGTTGCGCCCGTAGTAAACTGGATTGGCGTGGTGTATCGGCGGTTGGGCGACTACGATGGCGCCGTTGCCGCCTACCAGCAGGCCATCAAAATTGCCGAGGAAGCCGAGAATACGGAGTTGCTGGGCTGGGCCTACAACAACCTGGGTGTGGTCCTGGCCTACGCCGGCCGATACCCGCGTGCCACCACGTTTTACAACCGTGCCCTGGAAGCCTTCCAAGGCATCGGGCTACACGCCGGAATCCTTGACGCCACGCTGAACATAGCAGACGGTTACTACGAGCTTGGAGACTACGCGCTGGCAGAGGAATACGGCGCGCGCGCCGGTGTTCTGGCGGATTCTCTGGGAGATCCGACGCGGCAAGGTCGAGCCTTGGGGACACTGGCGAGCGTGTATGCGCAGACTGGTCGCGTACCGGAATCGGAGGCCGCGTTCGACGAACTGGCGGAGTTGGCTCGGTTCACAAACATGTCGGAATTGGAGTGGGGTGCCCTTCTTCAACGAGCCCATCTTGAAGGCGAGCGTGGCGCGATTGCTGACGCCCTCACGCACTATGAGAAGGCGTTCGAGGCGCTTGAGCGGACCCGGATGGCACAACTCACGGACGAGGACAAGTCTGGCTATCTGGCGCAGCAGCGGTACGCTTTCGAGGACTACACCCATTTCCTGGGTGATCTGCACGCGGATGACCCGGGCCAGGACTACCTGTCTCGCGCCTTCGAGTTCACAGAGCGGGGTAAGGCCCGCTCCTTCCTTGACCTTCTCGCGGAGGCGCTGGCCAATGTGAGCGAAGGCGTCGAACCTGGGTTATTGGCCCGTCAGAACGACATTTGGGAGGCCTTGGCCGGGGCCCGTGCCACCCTGGCGGAAGCGACGTCCAATTCCGAGGCCGGCCCTGAGGATGCCAGGAATGCGCGTGCGTTGCTGGACAGCCTGGAAACGGGCTATGACCTCTTGCAACGAGAAATCCGGAGTAGCAACCCCAGATATGCCGATTTGCAGTACCCGCAGACGGCAACCATTCAGGATGTGCAGCGCGGGCTACTCGACTCTGAAACGGCCCTTTTGGAGTACGCCGTCGGCGATTCCAGTTCAACGCTCTGGGTAATCACATCGGAAGGGTCGAGCATGCATCGGCTTCCTGCCAGGGCGGAGATCCAGGAGCAGGTCGAACTGTTCCGGTTTGCCCTCTCCGATCCCGCGCGGACCGACGCCGAAACCTACGCCGCTACGGCGGCGCGGCTGTACCAGATGTTGCTCCAGACGGCCGAGACGGAGTTGGCCGATATCGAGCGTCTGATCATCGTCCCGGACGATGTCCTCCACTACATACCGTTTGAGGCGCTGGTCACCGACACCACGGGCAACCCCAGCTTCGCGACGATGCCTTATCTCATCGCCAGGCACGCGGTGAGCTACGCGCCATCGGCCAGCGTACTGCTGCAGGTGCGTTCCGGGGCCAGCAGCCGTGAACAAGGGGATCGAAAGGATCTCCTTGCCTTCGGCGATCCTACGTTTTCCGAGTCGGACAACCTGGCCCAACTCCCGTTTGCCGGTCTGGAGGTTGACGCCATATCAAAGCTCTTCGACTCGGGGCGTTCTGACGTCTACCAGGGGGATGACGCCTCCGAACGGCGCGCAAAGACTGCGGTTGACCTCTCGGGATACCGCTACGTGCACTTTGCCACGCACGGCCTAATCAACGAAGACCGGCCGGACTTCTCCGGGATCGCCCTCGCCACCGACGCCCTCTCCGACGATGATGGTTTCCTGCAGGCGGCGGAGGTGTTCAACCTGAAGATTGATGCAGATCTGGTGGTGCTGTCGGCCTGCGAAACGGGGCTTGGGCGCCTGGTGCGGGGGGAGGGACTGGTGGGCCTCACCCGGGCGTTTATGTACGCAGGCGCCCCGTCTGTTGTCGTCAGCCTATGGGCCGTGGCTGATCAATCCACGGCGACGTTGATGGAAGGGCTTTATACCCGACTTGCACCGGGTACTGAGTCCAGGGACGAGTCCCTCCGCGGCGCTAAGCGACAAATGATCGCGAGCGGAGAGAATGCCCACCCGTTCTTCTGGGCGCCCTTCGTTCTAGTCGGCGACGGGCTGTGAAACGCCTACTCTTTCCAGCGCTCTTGACCGTCTGTATGCTGACGCCGCGCCCGGCGCTGGCGCAAACAACCGTCGCCGCTGGCGTGGACCTGTACCAGGATCTCTTTAATACCTCGATGCGGGAAGGCGTCGCCTGCTTTCGCATCCCCTCCCTGGTGACCGCGGTAAACGGGGACCTGGTAGCAGCCATCGACGAACGCGTCCCCAACTGCCGTGATCTGAACGGGAGCCGCGACATCAACATCGTCGCGCGCCGGAGCACAGACGGCGGACAGACGTGGTCCGAGATCTCGACCGTGGCCGACCTTCCCGATGGACAGTCGGCGTCAGACCCGTCGATGATCGTGGATCGGGAGACCGGAGACGTGCTTCTCTTCTACAACTACATGGATTTGGACCGGGAGCCGGACGTCTATTACCTCCGCGTGACGCGGAGTCAGGACAACGGACTGACCTGGAGTCAGCCCGAGGACATCACGGGCCAGATTGCCAAACCCGAATGGCACGGAGACTTCAAGTTCATTACCTCCGGCAGGGGCATCCAGACGCGGGAGGGACGCCTTCTCCACACCATGGTCAATCTGGACAGCGGACTGCATGTCTTTGGCAGCGATGATCACGGTGCCTCCTGGTTCCTCCTGGACACGCCCATCGTTCCGGGCAACGAATCCAAGCTCGTCGAGCTCGCCGATGGGCGGCTGATGATCAATAGCCGCGCGAACGGACAGGGGCTGAGGTTTGTCCACGTGTCTGCCGACGGCGGTCTTACGTGGGAGACGCGCGCCGATGCTGACCTCGTGGATCCCGGATGCAACGCCAGCATCATCCGGTACTCGTCCGTAGCGGATGGTGATGACCGGAATCGACTGCTATTTGCCAACGCCAACAGCTCGGAAAGTCGTGAGAACATGACCGTCCGCCTCAGTTACGATGAGGGCGAAACCTGGACGGCCGGGAAGACCATTTACGAGGGCGGCTCGGCGTACTCGTCCATGACGGTCCTTCCCGACGGGAAAATCGGACTCTTCTTCGAGAAGGACGGATACACGGAGAACGTGTTTGTCGGCTTCTCTTTGGAATGGCTTACTGACGGCAAGGACTCCGGGAAGTAACTTCTGGAGTCATGAGTACAACCTCCGGCCGAGTCCGCGTCTACCTTGCCTGCTCCCTCGATGGCTTCATCGCGGGCGTGGACGATAATCTATTGTGGTTGCCCGGCGCGGAGCCGGACACACCGCACGAATCGGACGCGCCGGACCCGCCGCCGGACGCGGACAGTGGCGACCTCCCCGACGACTGCGTGGTCACGTATGACGACTTCATGGCGGATGTGGGCGCGCTGCTCATGGGGCGGCGCACTCTTGACGTGGTCCTGGGGTTCGGCGTGCGGTGGCCCTATGGAGAAACCCCCGTTCTTGTTGCCACACACCGGCGGTTTGCGCCACCAGTTGACTCTGTGCGGGCGGTCCAGGGCGACATCGCCGATCTGGTCGGTCTTGCTCTGGAGGCGGCCGAAGGAAAGGATGTCTATCTGGACGGGGGCAACCTAATCAGGCAGGCGCTTGATGCAGGCCTGGTGGACGAGATGATTGTCGCGATTGCGCCCGTGCTCCTCGGCGACGGACTGCCTCTCTTTGCCGGCCTCGCCAACCGACAGGACTTCGAGTTTGTCTGGGTAGGTCGGCTCGGGATGGGCATGGTGCAGTACTGCGTTCGACCACGGAAATGAGACCAGACGCGTGCACATGAACCTCCGCCTATCGCCTTTTGCTGCGTTGCTCGCCGCCCTGTTGCAGATTGGGTGCGCCGGTCCAACCTCTCAGCCAAACATCATCCTCCTCTTTTCGGACGATGCCGGCTACGCGGACTTTGGATTTCAGGGCAGCCCCGATATCAAAACGCCGAACCTTGACCGCCTGGCCGCTTCGGGAATCCGCTTCACGAATGGATATGTCTCGGCCTCGGTGTGTGCCCCGTCCCGAGCCGGCATGCTGACCGGCCGCTACCAGCAGCGATTCGGGTTCGAATACAACCTTCCGGGCAAACCTGACCCGGATGTACCCGATTCGGCAAGAGGACTCCCGCTCTCCGAGCTGACCATCGCGAATCATCTCAAGAACCTTGGGTACGCCACCGGCCTCATCGGAAAGTGGCACCAGGGTCTGGAAGACCATTTCCATCCCCTGAACCGGGGGTTCGACGAGTTCTTCGGCATGCGTTCGGGAGGCAGCGGCTACCTGACTGGAAACGCGCGACACATCGAAGATGGGTTCCACCCCGTTGATCCTGCGTCCATCGGCTATCTGACCGACGAGTTTGGCGCCCGCGCGGCTGACTTTGTCCAGCGACACAGAGAGCATCCGTTCTTCCTTTTCCTCTCCTTCAACGCGCCGCACACGCCGATGGAGGCCAAGCCAGCGTACCTGACGCAGGCGAGGGCCGATTATGAGACGACGCTGCGAGCCACGAACGCGGCCATGACCCGCTCACTCGACGAGAACGTTGGAAGAGTCCTCGACATGGTTCGCGAGCAGGGGCTGGAGGAGAACACGCTGATTGTATTTGTCAACGACAACGGCGGCGCGATGCCTTACAACGGATCGCTCAACGCGCCGCTGAGGGGCACCAAGGGCACGGCGCTGGAAGGTGGCAATCGCGTTCCGTTCCTGGTGTCCTGGCCAGGCCGGGTCGACGCCTCGACCGTCTATCAGGCGCCGGTTTCCACGATGGATCTCCTGCCGACCTTCCTTACTGCGGCAGGTGGCCATTCGCTGCCGAGCCTTGACGGTGTTGATCTGCTTCCATTCCTGACTGGCCAGAGCGCGGGGGTTCCCCATGACACGCTCTACTGGAAGCTGAACTGGGGAGCAGCCATCCGGGTGGGCGACTGGAAGCTGGTACGGACCCCAGCCGACGATTATTGGATTTTCTTCCTGGCAACCGATCCCGGGGAGCGTAACAATCTGGCTGCCACTGAAACGGGGCGCGTCAACGGGCTCCGTTCTGCCCTCGAGTCGTGGGAAGCGGAGTTGCCTGCTCCCATCTGGGTCTCCGAGGATATCTGGCGCCAGCATTCCATGGATCGGTACGATCAGGCACTCGTCGACGGCTATATTCGGCAATGAGATTGTACTTGCCCCTCGTGCTTCTGGTTTTCCTCGTCGTGTCCGGGTGTGACGAGGCGGGTATGACCGCGTCCGAAATGCAGGACCCGGGAGACGCACAATCGGACGCGACTTATCGTAGCGGTACGTTCACGCCCACCCAAGGTCTCGGGAAGACTGCCCAGGGAACCGCCACGCTGTCGACCCTATCGGATGGGACGCTACGTGTAGACTTCTCAGAGGACTTCAGCGTCACCCATGGACCCAGACTGTTCGTTCTTCTGTCCAATGCGGAGTTCCCGACGGATGATGCCGTTGAACTCGGCATGTTTCTACGCCCGGCGGGGGGCCAGACGTACGCGGTCCCGGACTCTCTCTCCCTGGACTCGTACACGCACGTCCTCGTGCATTGCATTCCCTATGGGGTGACATTTGCTTACGCCCGCCTGAGGTAGGGCGAACCTGCGAGATTCGGGCCGGCCCGGGTGGTTTGTAGGGGGCTCCCCCACATTCGCTCGTTGTGGCACCCTACAGGTGGCCTCGAGGCGGACCTCAGCGCATAACTGACGGCCTGCTTACTGTGATTAGGACCCAAACCCGTCAGGTTTAACCCCTAATCGCCCGTTGAATATGCCGTCGACCCCAGAGGCGCTGGCTCCATCCGTAGCCAACGGCCAGGAGCCTCCCCATGCGCAAAAACGTGAATACGTGGTCGAGATCGTCTCGGACGCCGGCGAGGGTGCCCAAAAGGCAGGCCAGTCCTTCGGTACCATTTCAGCCAAAATGAGCAACGGCGTCTGGACCGTCGAGATAATTCCGGCAGAGATCCAGCCCCCCCGCGCAGCCAGTCCGGGGCCTCTGGAATCAGAGTTAGAATTGGATCCTTCAACGTGACGAATATGGGCGATGAGATTGACCTCATCGTTGCCTTCAACGAACAAGCCCTCATCGGCCGGCTCGAACGAGCGGATTTCAAACCCGGCGCCACCATTCTGCTGGAGTCCAAATGGCGCACCCACCGGGACCCGGAAATCAGCGCCGCCTATACCGAAGCGTTTGAACGCATGGGAAAAGCCGGGTACAATCTGGTGGAGGTGCCCATGGAGGACATGTGTCTCCGCCATGTGACCAACCCGGAGCGCGGGAAGAACATGCTAGTTCTTGGCATGCTGTGCCAGATCTACCAGCGCGACATGAAGATCGCTGCTTAGACCATCGAGTTCACGTTTCGCAAAAAGGACCGAAAGGTCATCGACAACAACCTTGAACTCCTGCAGGCTGGATACGAATGGGCCTCTGAGAACCTTGGCCTCAGTCTTCCCGTGCCGCCGATGGCGGATGTTCGAGAGAAGATTGTCATCAATGGCAATCAAGCCATCGCCCTGGGCGTGATCGCTTCCGGTATGGAAATGTGCGCCATGTACCCAATTACGCCGGCCACATCAAAACGGAACTGATCGGCTTGGCCTCCATGGCCGAAATCCCGCTCGTGATCGTCAACGTCCAGCGCGGCAGGCCGAGCACCGGATTGCCCACCAAAGTCGAGCAAGGCGACCTCCTGCAGGCCATGTTTGGCACCCACGGCGATGCCCCGCAGGTGGTGATGGCGCCGGCGACAATAGACGATTGTTTCTACGCCATACCGACCGCGCGGAAGATCGCGGAGACGTTCCGGATGCCAGTGATCGTGCTCTCCGACGCGAATCTTGCCACTGGCCAGCAGCCCTTCGCGCGACCAGAGTTTCAGAAGGAATGGGTGGCTCCACCAATCGATCAGAGACCCGTCCCCGAAGGGGCCACACCCTATGACTGGGATGATCGCACGGGACTGTCTACCCGGTTCATTCCCGGGCAGAAGGGCGGTATGCACACGGTCACAGGGCTTGCGCACACACGGTCTGCCAAGGTGGCCTATCTATCCTCGGTAAATCAGGAAGGGTGTGAAAAACGCAGCCTGAAACTGGCCGCTCTCCAGAAGACGCTCAGCCCGCAGCCTGGGTATCCCTTCCGCTATTTCTTTTTGGATGCGGACTACGCGGGCTTTTACGAGAGGGAGCAGCGACTCGGCAGTTTGTATCTCTACTTCACAGCCTTGGCCATATTCATCGCCTGTCTCGGGCTCTTCGGATTGGCCTCCTACGTGACCTCGCAGCGAACGCGGGAGATTGGTGTACGGAAGGCACTGGGAGCGTCCGTCGGTAGTGTGGTCGCCCTTCTGACCCGCGAGTTCACCGTATTGGTACTTGTGGCGTGCGCCGTTGCCTTCCCGATCGGGTGGCTGATCATGTCCCGCTGGCTGGAGAGCTTCGCCTACTCGCAGCCCATTGGTTGGTCTGTATTTGTGTTGTCTGGGAGCGCTGCAGTTGCGGTCGCGTGGATTACGGTAAGTTACCAGTCCATCAGGGCGGCAATCGCAACCCTGTCCAGGCACTCCACCACGACTAGCCAAGAATGGCCAACGAACACTTCTATCCGGCAACAGAACCGTTCGCGACCGGCGAACTGAAGGTCTCAGATATCCATACGCTCTATTGGGAGCAATGCGGGAAGCCGAATGGGGAGCCCATCCTATTCCTTCACGGAGGACCCGGCGCAGCCTGCTCTCTGACGGACAGGAGGTTCTTTGACCCAGACCACTTTCGTGCGATCCTGTTCGACCAGCGAGGGTGTGGTCGTTCGCGGCCGGTCGGAGAGCTGGCGGAAAATTCCATCGACCAGATCGTGGCAGACATCGAGGCCCTGCGAGAAACACTGGGAATCGAGACCTGGCACGTCTTCGGTGGAAGTTGGGGAAGCACGCTTAGCCTTTATTACGCGCAGGAGCACCCGGAGCGCTGCCGGACGCTTACCCTCCGGGGCATCTGGCTACTGCGCCAGGAGGAACTGGATTGGTGGCTCTACGGCATCAGAAACATCCAGCCTGAACTCTGGGACGAGTTTGCGGGGCATCTGCCGGAAGACCAGCGAGATGATCTCCTGGAGGGGTACTGGCGCCTCATGAACAGCCCGGACAAGGACGAGGCTTTTGAAGCGGCTCGCCGTTGGAGCCTGTACGAAGGGGCCTGCTGCACGCTTCTTCCGAACGAAGAGTTTTTGTCACTTTTCGAAGACCCGGGTATTGCCTGGAGCATGGCCCGACTTGAGGCCCACTATTTCCGGAATGTGCGCCTCGAACCCGATGACCTTCTTTTGCGACGAGTCGACCGAATCCGGCACATTCCTTCGGTGATCGTGCATGGCCGATATGACATCGTCTGCCCCATCAAGAACGCATTCGACCTCAAGGCGGTCTGGCCTGAAGCCGACATGGTGGTCGTACCGGACGCGGGCCACTCGTCTCATGAGCCGGGAATCACCAAGGAATTGGTGGCCGCGACCAATCGCATCCGATCCTCTGGTAGCCCGCGACTCCCTGGCTCTTCCTGAGACCCAAGCCTCGAAGGGTCGGGTTGGCTGTCGGTAACTACATTTGGCGGACCAAGCCGACGCCCGACATGACTTTCAGAGCTTCCCTGAGATTGATCGCCAGCCTCTCGCTGGCCGCAGTACTGCTGGGCACCGAGCCAGCATTGGCGCAAACACGGTCAATCCCCACGCCGGAGAGCGTGTTCGGATTCGAGGTTGGAGCGGACTTCCAGCTCATCAATTACGAGCAGTCGCTCGCGTATTTCCAGCTGCTGGATGCCGCTTCTGACAGGCTGACTCTGGTGGAAACCGGCCGGACCTCTGAAGGACGGCCCTGGTTTTTCGCGCTGGTTTCCACGGCGGACAACCTGCGCAATCTAGATCGCTCTCGGGAAATAGTGGACCGCCTGGCCCACCCGGCCGGCCTCTCCAATGCGGAGGCCCGGCTCCTGGCCTCCGAAGGAAAGACCTTTGTGCATATTGACGGCGGGCTCCACGCCACAGAAGTCGCGGGAGCACAGCATACCATACAACTGGCGTACGACCTGGTGAGTGGCACCGGCCAACTTTCGGACGATGTCCTGGACGACGTCATCGTGCTGCTGTGGCCATCGCTGAATCCCGACGGGCAAACCATGGTGTCCGATTGGTACATGGCCAACGTCGGGACGCCGTATGAGGTGGCGCCGCTGCCGGCCCTCTACCAGAAGTACATCGGCCACGACAACAACCGGGACTCGTACGCCCTCAACATGATTGAATCGCGCGTGGTGGCCCGCACCTGGCGCGATTGGGAGCCCCATATCAAGTATGTCCACCATCAAACGGCTCCCTTCCCCACAAGAATCTGGCTCCCCCCTTTCGCCGATCCTATCGCCGCACAGTCGCCTCCTCTGATTGCCCGCGAGGTCAATATGATGGGAATGGCCATCGCCCAGATGCTCGAGTCCAACGGTCAGCCGGGTGCCACGCATATGGGCACAGGCTTCGATGCCTGGTATCCTGGATACGTGGACTATATGCCGGTCCTGCAGAACGTGGCCGCATTCTTTACCGAGACGGCACTCTACCGATACGCCACGCCCCACTTCTACACGGTCAATGACTTTCCCCGAGACAAACGGGGACTCAGGGCCGAAACGCTGTACCCGAGTCCATGGAAAGGCGGATGGTGGCGGCTGGGCGATGCGGTGGACTACATGGTGACGGCTTCCTCGGCCGTGATCGACTATGCCTCCAAGTACCGCGAGACCATCCTGTACAACCGGTATCAGTCTGGGCGAGATACCATCGAGCGTTATGCAGAAGGGCCGCCGTACGCGTATTTCATTTCGCAAAATCAGCGGGACCCGGTTGCCCCGGTCGAGATGCTCAGGCGGCTGGCTTTCAGCGGCATCAGGATTTCCCAACTCACAGAGCAAGCCACCGTCGGGGGCAACACGTTCCAGGCGGGGACATGGGTGATTCCGATGGATCAGGAGTTCGCCGAACTCGCCCGGCAGGTCCTGGACGTCCAGACGTATCCGGACCTTCGCCAATTTCCGGAGGGTCCCCAGGACCAGCCGTACGACGCGGCCGGTTGGACGCTGTCGTACCAATTTGGAGTTCGCGTGGTCGCGGCCACGGAGCCCCTGACCGCCGCTGTTCGGGGCGCCATGAAGCCGGTGTCGGCAGAGACAACCCCCTGGAGCGAAGGCGTGACCTCAGTCGCGGCTGGAGACGGATCAGGCCCGACGGAAGCCGAGCCCGACGCAGCGACTTTTGACAGCGTTCCCGGAGTCGGCTTCAATACCAACGCCGTAGCGGCCGGAATCCTCCCTCCAGACGGCCAACTGACGGGTTCAGGCTCCAGCTACCTGATCGACCCGGCTGCAAACAACGCGTTCCGCGCTGTTAATGCCGCACTGCAGTCGGGCGCCCGCGTGAGCTTCGCCAAAGAAGGCGGCCGCTATGTGATTCAGGGAGCATCGGACTCCCAGGCCTCCCGGTGGTCGAATGACTTCGCTCTGGACATTGAACGCACACGCTCGGTGGACTCCGTTCCAATCCGTTCACGTGTGGGCATGTACAGGCCATGGAACGCCAGCATGGACGAGGGATGGACGCGCTGGTTGCTGGAGCTATACGGGTTCGAGTTCGCAAATATCACCAGCGGACAGATGCGTGCGGGCAATCTCGAAGACCGCTACGATGTGATTCTGCTGGCCTCCGACAGCCCTCGGTCGCTCGTCGATGGTTATGCCAAGGGATCTGTCCCTGCTCGTTTTGAAGGAGGCCTGGGAACGCTCGGTGTACGGGCGCTGGATCGCTTCGTCCGCGGTGGCGGCACGCTGGTGTGTCTGAACGCTAGCAGCGACTTCGCCATCGACCAACTGCATCTTCCAGTGCGAAACGTGGTCGCCGACCTTGCCAGCACCGACTTCTTTACCGGCGGATCGATTCTGGAAGTCCAAACCGATCCGACCCATCCGGTGATGGCAGGAATGCCGTCCTCCGCGGACGTATTCGTCTGGCGAAGCCCTGTCTTTACGGCCAAGGAAGGCTTCGAGGGGACCGCGCTTGCCAAATACGCGGCCAAAGGCAGCCCCCTTCGGTCAGGCTATCTTCTTGGCGAGGAGCATCTGAACGCGTATGCCGCGGCGATGGACGTGAAACACGGGGACGGCCACGTCATCCTGCTGGGTTTCCGGCCTCAATGGCGGGGACAGTCCTTCGGGACTTTCCGCGTCTTGTTCAACTCAGTGTTTTACGGGAGCCAACTTGCGTCCTCCGGCCTCGGAGACGCGGACTTCTGGACACCACCGGCGGCCCCGGAGGAGAACGATGATCCAGAGAAATCGAACTGACGACGCCGGATGCCGCTACGTCAGGCTGGACAATACCTCTGCGAGCGCGCTGACGTCGTCCAGGGAGTTGTAGGGCGCAAGTGATATCCGGACCCGGCCGCCGCGGGACCCACAGATTATCCGTTGGCGCTGTAGCAGGGCCTGGACCTCCACAGGGTCTGCCTCAGGATGACTGAGCGAAATGATATGGGAAGACGCCGATGTGTCGCTCAGACTTCGGTAGGGGACCCATCCGGCGGTCCGGACGGTTTCGAGCAGCGTGTGAGCCAGATGGCGCGCGTGGGCCTCAGCGGCGTTCGGGGCCAGGCCGAGGAGCTGATCCAACGACGCGGTGAGTCCAACCAGGGACAGGTAGGCCATGGTTGACTGCGTGAAGCGGCGGGCGTCCCCGGCGAACGCGACGGTAGTTGCGTCGAAGGCGAATGGGTGGGGCGTACCCATCCACCCGGGCAGGGGTGGCGCTTGGTGCTGCAAGGCCGGCGACAGGGTTGCCAGGGCCACACCGCCATGCCCACCGAGCCACTTGTAGCCGCTGGTCACGACCGCATCGGCGCCCCAGTCTCCGGCCATGATGTCCGTCACGCCAGCGCCTTGGGTCGCATCAATGATCAACCGGGCACCGACCCGATCGGCACCCTGGCGGAGCCGGCGGACATCCAGCACCGTGCCAGTTGCATACTGGACGGAGCCAACAGCGATCACGGCGGTCCGGTCATGGATCGCGGCCAAAAGCGTGTCGGTCAAAGGCTGGTCCGCCACGTCCTCTACGAACTCAACGGCGCATCCGCTGGCTTGCGCATATTGGACCCACGGCCTGGTGACCGCAGGAAAGTCCGTGGAAACGCAGAGAATGCTGGTCCCGGCCGGCGGGCGGATCATGAAGGGGAGCTGACCCAGCAATTCGCTGGCTCCCGACGTGATGGCGACGCCCCGAACATCGCAGTTCAGGATCCGTGCGCCGCGCTCGCGGAGCGCCTCGAAAAAGCCCACCTCGTCCGCGTCGCTCATCCGCAGATTTCCGTGGCGTGCCACATCGTCCAGGAACGCGTGCATTGACCGGACCGCGGGCTCCCCAATGAGTCCCAGCGAAGCCTGGTTCAGGTAAACGGACTCCTTCAGCGAAGGGTAGTCGGAGCGGTCGAGGGGCGTAGTTGTCAATGGGCTACTCGTAGCGCAAACTCTTTACCGGATCACCCATCGCAGACTTCAGGGCCTGGATGCTGATGGTCAGGAGCGCAACGACCAACGCCAGACCGCCGGACAAGGCAAAGACCCCGACCCCCAACTCGGTGTGGTACGCAAAGCCGTCAAACCAGCGGTCCATGATCAGGTAGGCCAGCGGGCATGCAAGCACGAAGGCCACCACGACCAGGCGGGCGAAGTCTGTAGATAGGAGTATTGCGACGCTGGCGGAAGAGGCACCCAGCACTTTCCGCAGGCCCACTTCCTTGCGTCGACGCTCAACGCTCAGCGTCGCGAGGCCAAACAGGCCCAGGCACGCGATGGCCAGCGCAAACGCCGAAGCCGCCTGAACAATCCTGCTCCACCGTCTCTCCGCGGCATACAGGGCGTCCAACCGCTGGTCCATGAACTCGTACACGAAGGGCTGGTCAGGGGCCACCTCCCCCCATGCTGCTCCAAGGGCGGCCAGCGTGGCAGCGATGCGATCCGTCGACACGCGCAGCAGGGCATAATTGACGGACCCGAGCGCCGGGCTCATGTGCAGGAAGACCGGCTCGATTTCGCTTCGAAGCGACTGGAAGTGGTAATCTGCCACCACTCCGATAATGGTCACGTTGGACTCTTCGTAGCCGGGTAGGAGATGACCTACAGGATCCTCCCATCCCAGCTCGCCGGCCAGGGTCTCATTTATGATGACAGCCTCCTCCCGGTCAGTCTCCAGCGATTCGGAGAAATTGCGACCCGCCACAAGACGCATACCCATGGCGTCTATGTACGCCGGGTCCGTGCGCATGGTGTAGACAATGATCTCCCGCTCCTCCTGGTGGATGGCCGACCGAGACCAGCCGTCACCAAACGAATACGACGAACTCGTCACGTTCAGTACATCGGCTCTTGCTTCGATGCGCTGTCGAAAACGATCCAGCACCTTCTCCTCTTCCGTCTGAGCAGCGTGCAGATCTACCGCGACGATCTCCGCGTCCGCAAAACCCAGCGATTTGGTCTGCATGTAGTTGAGCTGGCTGAACATCACCAGGGTACATGCAATCATCCCGATCGAGATCGTGAACTGCAGCACAACGAGGGCGCGGGTGAACAGCAGGCCACCGCCGTGACGCACCTCACCCTTGAGTACCTCAGCTGGACGATACCGGGACAGAACCAGGGCCGGATAGCTTCCAGCGGCAAACCCGCACAGGGCGGTCAGACCGGCCAACCCGGCGACGAGAATGAAATCCACGTTCTGCATTCCAAGGTTCGCGTCTGCAAGCTCGTTGAAGAGCGGCAACAAGAGGCCGGCCATCAAGATGCCCAAACCCAACGCCAGTCCACTGAGCAGCATGGCTTCGCCCATAAATTGCTGCGCCACGTGGCCTCTGTGTGCGCCGAGCGCTTTCCGGACGCCGACTTCCCGCGCCCGGGTGGCGCCTCTTCCGGCCGCCAGCGTCATGAAGTTCACGCTTGCCAGGAGAAGGACTACCAGGCCAATTCCCATCAGGACATACAGGTTCTCGGGATTGCCTGTCGAGGCCACCACGCTGGTGTACCCGACGCTGAAATGCACCTCTCGCATGGGTTGCGCTTCGAAATCAAACGCGTCGCCCCCCTGTATCCACCAGCCAGCAGCCTGGGCGTCCGCCCTGAGCTCGCTGTAGTATTGATCAACCAGGGGATCGATTTGAGCTTGAAGCGCGGCTTCCCCTGTCCCTGGAGATACCCTCAGGTAAACCGCAGAATTGAAGGACCCCCAGACGTCCGCGACTGCGCCATACCCGGGCCACTGCGCGAATGGCACCACGAAATCGAAAGTGATGCTGGAATTGTTGGGGAGCGGTGCGGCTACGCCGGTTACCGTGTACGTCTGGAACACTTCAGCCAACCGAAGGCTGATTGTTTTTCCGACCGCCTCGGCCTCGCCAAAGTACTTCTCCGCCAGGTCGGTGCTCAGTACGACGCTTTGCGGGTTCTGGAGCGGGTTCGCCGAACTTGCGCCCGACAACGGGAAGGTAAACAGGTCGAAGAAACCTGCATCCGCATACAGGATGGGTTCCACAATCACCTCACTGCCCAACTGGACCTGGCCCTCTCCGGATCGCATGCGAACGGCCAACTCCACGTTCGGCAAATCGCGCATCATTGCGGGGCCGAGCGGCGCGGCGAGACCGGCAGAACGCTTGGTATCTCCGTTTACCCGTTGCTCAATCCGGTACACCCGGTAGATGTCATCGACGTTATCATGAAACGCGTCGGCGCTCCACTCGTGGCGAACGAACAGCAGAATGAGGGTGCAGCAGGCGATTCCGACTGCCAAACTGAAGATGTTGATCGCCGAGTACAGCTTCTGTCTTTGGAGCGCCCGGACGGCGACGACGAGATAGTTTTTGAGCATTTGGTCTAGGCGCGAGTCATTCAGTAGTCACTCGCGAGAGAATAACGTGCCACATCTATTATTTCTTTAATAGTACGCCGTTTGGGGCATCGACACACCCGTTACTGTCCGCTGGCGATTCGGGGGGTGTACGATAGCGCACACCCTGGAGCCTTCCCCCCGCGAGGGCCGCCTGACCAGAACAACTCACGGCCTAGCTAGAGCCCGGCTTCAGTCTCCTGCAGTTCCCTCAGGTTCGTCAGGGCATCAAGGACGCCCTCGAGTTGACGCATCCGTTCTGCGCCCCCACTCGCTCCCGAGGATGCGCCAAAGGCGCTCTCAACCAGCAGGTTTGTGACCAGTCGGAGCTGGGAATCGGCCAGACAAGCCCTGACGGCATCGACAACGTCCGGGGTCGCCGAGGGATGAAGGCCGTAATGCCTCCGATCGAGCTCCAGCAGACTGGCGCAGATGGCATAAAGCGCGGCGGACGCAAAAAGCCGCTGGGGTCGTGTGTCTTCTTCGGTGGAGAGACTCGTGGCCTGTTCGACCTCGATCTCCAGGATCACATCGACCTGCTGATACAGGTCTTCTCGGGTGGGCTTCATGTAACGGGGTGGTGGTGATGCCGCAGCTCATCATCCATGCGCGCTTTGGTTGGTTGCCTGGTGTCAGGCCCCCTTATTGATTCTTAGCGCGTACCCGTTTTGTCTATAGACCTGCCTTCGTCCCAAGTTTGACTGCGCACGCTTTCAGACAGCGCGCGTAGTCTTGGATACGGACAGGAATCTCCTTTTCGCGCTCCGACCCTCACGTCGGAGTTTGTCGCCTCATTCGAAGGCTATTGCCATCAGCGGATCGCCTTCGTTCATGGCCAGGGACGTGACCAGGAAGAGTATTTCGCCACTGACTGGAGATGCCTCCTGCTGTAGGGTATTTCCAAAGATGTCCGCGACTCGGCCCATGTCCTGACCCTCCGTCACGCGATCGCCCACCTTGACGGTCGGGTAGAACAGACCCTCGGCCGAAGCCGTCAGCCAACTCCAACCGCCCAGTTCCACGGCCTTCTCTCCGGGATCGCTGATTGCCGGATACATGTCGAAGCGCGACATCACCCGGCGCACGCCGTTCTGGAGGATTGCGACGTTTTCCTCATCCCAGACGCCTTGGCCTCCGGCCTCCGTCAACAGCGCCGGGATCCCCGCCCTGGCTGCAGACGCGTACGTCGTCCCGGCCAGCCCGCCGACGTCTTTTTTCACCAGCATGGCCCGGATGCCATACGCCTCGGCCATCGCCCGTGCCTTGTGGTCTACCTCGTCATTCCCCGTGATATTGAACGAAACGAAAGGAACCAGTGCCTCGATCATGTCTCCGCCGTGCATGTCGATATACATGTCAGCCCGTTTGATGACATTCGCGAACAACCAGGCGGCCCAGGCCCTGGTAAACGTCCCCTCGGCGTCTCCCGGAAACTGACGGTTCAGATTCAGTCCATCGACAGGCGTTATGTAGATACTCCGGGCGCGAAACGCCACGGGGTTTGCAGACGGGAGAATCAGCACCTGCCCGTGAAGCTTGGCGGGGTCCATGGTCTGGCCGAGCCTGGCGGCGGCCTCCACACACGGGTACTCGCCGCCGTGAATTCCGGCGGAAACTACCAACGTGGGACCGTCATGCGCGCCGTTGACCAGGAAAACCGGCAGCTTGAACTCAACACCGGTGATCTGCACGGTTGTATAGCCGGCCGTCTTCTCTCCGGGGGCGGCAGTTAAATCGGCGAAAGAGAATGTGCTCATAGTCAGCTATCCATGAAATTTAAGATGGTCTTCGGGTCCGGCCTGGGTGTGAGCAGACTCACAATGATGAGCAAGCTCACCGACACCAAGACCGCAGGAATCACAATGTAGTCGCTTCCGGCGAAATCAAACGTGGTGCCACCGACTGTCGTGCTGAAGTCCATGCCGAGCCTGCTCCCCACCACGAGCCCTACGATGGTGGCCAGTCCCCCACCAATGCAGGCCACGGCGCCCTGGGCGGTGGCACGTGGCCAGGTGAAGGCTGCAATCAGCACAGGAGTCAGCGTGGCACCCACCACCGAGTACGCGTACAACGCCATGGCGAGGACAGACTGGAACTGGGTGAGCATGACCAGGCCGAGCCCTCCGAGGGCAACGATCGATACGCGCTGCAGAACCAGCTTCAGCCGGTCAGAAGCGTCCGGATTTACGAAACGCTGGTAGATATCCCGGCTGATGTTGGTCGATGGGACCAGGAGCATGGTGCTTCCGCTGGAAACCACAATCGCAATAGCCGCTGCCAGGAGGAGCGCTCCTGCGGCGGCCGGCAGCCCGTGGCGGGCCAGATATATGATGACGGTCTCCGATGCCGCGCCACCGGTCAGCGATGTCGTGGTGGCCAGGTCCGGGTAGATCGAGCGCCCGGCCATCGCCAGGAGAGCGATGCATATCTCAATGACAATGATGCCGCCGAGCATCCCCAGAACGGCTCGCCGGGCGGTTTCCCCGTCCTTGGCCGAGAAAAACTTCTGGTACATCCCGCTTTCTCCAAATAGCAGCAGAAACGTGGGCATCGCCACGCCCAACACCCAGAGCACATTGTGTCCGCCAGAGACAGTCAACATCTCCTCCGGCAGGGCACCATATACCGCGGCCGGACCTCCACCGGAGAAAACGATATACGGAAGGGCGAGCACCACCCCCAGAGCGATCACGATTCCGTTCACGATGTCCACGGATACGACCGAAACCATGCCGGCGGCCGCCGTGAAGATCACGATTGTCGCCGCGGTGATGTACATCCCTGTATTGGCAGAGATGGCTCCGTCAGTGGCGATATTCAGGATCCACCCACCCCCACGGAACTGGTAGGCGGCAATCGTCACGTACGCCAGAATGATGGCTACCGTCCCTAAAACACGCGCTGGGGCGTTGTAGCGGGCCTCGAGGATATCGGGCACGGTGTATTGGGCCAGCCGCCGAACGCGCGGCGCCATATGATAGACGCCCACCAGGCCGAGCCATGCGCCGGCGGAAAACCAGAGCGCCGAGAGGCCCGAGCGGTACGCAAGCCCTGCTCCTCCAAAAAGGGTCCCCGACCCTACCCACGTGCACACCAGCGTGCCCACAAGCGCCTTGGCCGACAAGGAACGCCCGGCCACCATGAAGTCGGCGTGGCTCCGCACGTTGCGGCCTCGCCAAACGCCGATGCCAATGAGGGCCAGCGGGTAGAGAAACACAGTTGCAATGAAGAGCATGGCTGGTCAGGCTCCGGGCTCGGCATCAGGGCCTGTGAGACTCTCAACCGCCTTAACGAACAAGAGCAGGAGCCCGCCACCCAAGGCCAGGTAGGCGGCGGGTCGCGAGTAGGGCCTGGCGAAATCAGTCAGGAACGGCTCCGTAAAAAAAGCAACCGTCAACAGGATCGGGACCAGCAAGAGCGTGATAGATCCGGCCGACTGCACGAAACTACCGAGGCCTTGCACCCTCGGCACTTCATAGACACCGAGCGCCACGTTGCAGATGGACGCGTACAGGATGTAGAGGTGAGTCGAGCGAAAAAGCATTCGCATCGCATCATCCATTCCCTCCAGGTGGCCGTGGTACTTGTCCATGTACTGACCTGTGCCCAAGAACGCAATGATGCCCAGGAGCCCGATCAGCAGGTGGGCCTTGGAAAGAAGTCGTTGCATCTATTGCGGCGATTAGGGACGGCCGCAATAGACTTCTCAGGACGGAGGAAGTCAATGCTCAAACGGAAACGAGCCCCTCCGGATGATCCGAAGGGGCTCGTTGCGAAGTCTGAGACTATTTTTGCCGGGAATTAGCCAGCCTGGAGGACTGCGTGGATGGTCCGGCGCAGGCGGGGCGAATCTTCGAATCGCTCCGAGCGCTGCAGGAAGTCAACGGCCCAGTCGTCGTTGGCGGCTCCGATGGCTACAATGGCCATCTGGCGCATGTTCTCGTCCCGGTGGTCCCGGTAAAGGCGCACCACGTCAAGGACTGCCTCGTCGTCGAGGTCGATGGTCTTGCCGTAGGAAATGACGAGTCGAAGCGCTGCGGACTCAAGGCCGCGGTGTCCTGACTTCAGGGCCTCCGCGACTGATCCGGAAATAGTGGTGACGTCGGCGACACTGATGGCCGTTGTACCCGAAAGTTTGTCAAGAGCCCAGACAAGGGTCTCTGCATTGGTGGCCGACTCTGAACCGCTTACTACGATCTCGGAGTTGACGAAGGCATTGGAATCTGCCGGGCTGGCAATGGCCGCTATTGCGATGAAGGCGGCGCCGAAAAATAGAACGAGCTTCTTGGTTTGCATGACTCTCTCCCTTGGAGTAGATGGATGTAAAGCTGAAGTGGAAGGGCCAGCTTGGATTTGCGCAGCGTGTAGTCCGTCAAACCTTTGACCCCACTACGGGACGACCTGATCCGGGATGCGAGAATAGGCGAAAGCGTCGTTTGGGGAGGGTGAATGGTCGCCTTGATGGCCTGAGTCGTCACCCGGCTCGAGCCGGGTTGGCCGCCGAATGGACCGGTCAAATCGGTCCCGGTAGTTTGAGCCAGAATCCGCCCGGGCGTAGGTTGCGGGTCAGCCTAGACCCCAGGTAAAAATGCGCCGCGTCCTCGTCCCGACCCTTCTCATCCTCTTTGCCGAAATCAGCGGTTGCTCGGACCAGCCTGTCGAAGCCTCATTGGCCATTACAGATGTCACCGTTATCGATGGCACAGACGCGCCGCCGATCCTTCATGCGACGATTCTCATCCAGGGCAACAGAATCGCGGACATTAGAACAGGGCGGGTGGCCTTGTCCCCGGATACCCCGACGCTGGACGGGACCGGCAAGTATGTCATCCCCGGACTTTGGGAAATGCACATGCACGTCTCACTGCTGGAAGGTCCGGCCATTTTGCCCGTGTTCACCGTCTACGGGATCACCGGGGTCAGGGACATGGGCTCGCCTGATTCGATTTTCGATATCCGGGAAGAACTGGCTCGTGGCCAACGAGTCGGTCCCCGCCTGTTGAGCGCGGGCTTGGCATTCGTGAACTATGACACGCCTGAAGGCCATCCGGAACCGTGGGCTCAAGGCTTGACGGCCGCCGACGGCGCATCGGATGCGGTTGAGCGTCTGGTTGGCCGCGCGGACTTCGTGAAGATCCAGGACTCCTTTACCGAGAGGGATGTCTGGCTGGCGATTGCCAGAGAGGCTGACCGGCACAACCTCCCTTTGGCTGGGCACATTCCATTTGGGCTGAATCTGGAAGAGGCCATCGAGAACGGACTCACCAGCATCGAGCATTCGCTCGGGCTCGCCGCTGCTTTCACGAACCGCGAATCCGAACTCCGCGGAGCCGTGATGGCGCAAAAAGAGTCTGGAGACCCCTGGTCCGCTATGTTCAAGGCCGATGCCACCGCAATGCAGGAGATCGACGACGAGCGGGTAAAAACGGTGGCGGCGCTCATGATTGCCCATGGCGTGGTGATTGACGCCAATCTCAAGGACCTCGAGTCTATGTCTTATGCCGCCTCAGGAAAATGGCATCAAGACCCGAGGCTCGGACTCATGGATCCCAAGATTGGCGAGTCGTGGATCCAGGCTGCCGACAGCGGCTTTTTTGACGAGACCAACACGGCCAATCTCAGGGCAACTTTCGAAAAAATGCCGGCTCTCATCGGGCGGCTTCAGGACTTGGGCGTGACCATTATCGCGGGTACCGATGCGGGTGCCATGTTCGACTTTCCGGGTTCGGATCTTCACAACGAGTTGGGCCTGCTGGTCGGAGGAGGCATGACGCCGCTGGAGGCCATTCAGTCCGCGACGCGTGACGCCGCCTGGTATATGGGGATCTCGGATTCTCTGGGAACCGTCCAGAAGGGGTATCTGGCAGACCTTGTGCTGTTGGACGCTTCCCCACTGGAGGATATTTCCAACACGGCGAAAGTGGCCGCGGTCGTCCAGAACGGCAAGCTGTATGATCGAAGTGCTTTGAACGCCATGCTCGTTGAGCTCACGGAGCGCACGGCCCCCGGCCACTAGAGGACGCTGTTGAACAAGTGGCGCCATCATTCTACGGCGGCGGAACGCCATCTGCTGCGTTCGCCCTCCTCGCAATGGCGCTGCCATTACTCGTCACGCCGCCTTATATCTGACATTCCGGCGCTCGTAGCCTGGCACACTCCACTTATTCAACAGGCTTCTAGCGGGGTTCGCGGAGCGGCCTGCGTCTAGTTGCCTGGTTTCACCGGCCCATCGTCCCAGTTCTGGACGCTGGACGTGTTGGGCATACCCCAGTCCTCACCGTTCCAGCCGTTGAATCCCTCCATCCGGAAAGCCCAGAGTCCTGTCACCATGTCGCTGACTACAATCAGGCCATCGCTGTTTCGGATGTCTACCCCCCATGCGCCGCTGTTAACATTGTTCTCGCCTCTGGACTCGTGGGTCCCGGCGAAGGTGTCGTACGAAGCCCAGGTTATCGGCCGGTAGGGATCGAAGATGTTGAATACCTGAAACCCGTCCTCGTAGGCGGACACGAAAACGAATGGCCAGCGCATCTCGTGGTTGTGGGAGAGGTTGCGCCAATTGGCCGTCCAGGCCGAGACGGGTCTGGAGATGATCGCCCTGCCGGCGTCGGTGGCTTCCCCGATGTCGAAAATGCGGAGCGGTGCATATTGGTACTCCGTCTCTCCAACGGCAAAACGGCCGTCCGGCGTCGGTGTAAAGGTGTGGCCGCCATTGACCCCGGACACGCCGGTGACCGACAATTGCAGCTGCTGGTTGTCCAGGTCCGTGATGTCGATGACGAAGTAGCCACCGGTCCCACCACCCCAGAATCGGTCTTGCCCCGCGGCCGCGTCATAGGCCACGTAGAAATCGTGCCAACTGCCTCGCCCGCCGCGGAGCGCCCAATAGGCCGTCTCCGGATTTGCAATCCGCCCGACCAATGCGCCGTCGTGGTCGCCGTCCACGAAACGCCCCATGTCGTAGACGTGGGCGAACTCAGAGCGCGTGGTGGCGAACAGGAGCTCCCGTCCGTCGGAGTGTTTGTACATAAATATGTTGTGGAAGCCGCCGGGAACGTCAGGCTCCCGGATTCTGCCCACCTCGCGGACCCCGGACGGATCGGGGAGGCTGGTAACGTCGAAGATGATGGCTCCCAGGTCCATATTGGGGCCGCCCTGACCAAATTGAGTCGACTGGACGTAGTAATACCGCCCGTCGTGCTTGAAATAGCGCCCATCCAGCGCGCCGGATCCGGTGTGAAGCTCAGAATTCTCCATACGCCAGCTATAGATCACCTCGGCGTTGTCCGGGTCTGCCAGGCTGACCACGTCGAATCCCGTGGGGTCGAAACGTTTGGAGACGTACACGAACGGCCTCGACTCCTCCTGCTCGATTTCCACGTCTGCGACGTGCAGGTACCCGCCCAACGGCACGTGGGCAACGACCTTAATATTGGGTGTCCCGCGCGCGCCCACCGGGAGTCCGTCCGGCACACCGCCCATCCGGTTGGGCCATGGGCCGGGGTTCTGGGCGTTCTGCGCCAAGGCAGGCAAGGCAGCGAAAAACGCCAGGATCATCGCGGCGGAGAACGGCCTGAGGCAGGCAGAGAATCTGTTCATGGACGTAGGGGGAGTCTTCAGTTGTTTGCACAATAAGAAAACCGCGACTTACGCAGCCGGCGCGCTGCACGATTCCGCTTGACCCGTCCCGATTCGTGCAGTTGTTTTGGAGATGCGATTCCTGCTGTCAGCCTTTTTGGCTTCCGTCCTGATTGGATGTGGCTCGCCCATCCCTGCCGATGTAAAAGAGGCCGGGGCGAGCCTGCCGGCCACGGTCGATTTCAATTTTGACGTCCGGCCCATCCTCTCCGACCGCTGCTACAAATGCCACGGGCCCGACAACAACACCCGGGTGCAGGGAATCCGGTTCGATACTCCGGAAGGCATTCGCGCAAGCCGTCGCCACATCGCCCGACGCATTCTGAGCAAGGACCCTGAGGAGCATATGCCTCCGCCGGAGTCAAACCTGACGCTGTCGGCCCAGGAAAAGGCCGTATTGCTGAAGTGGGTGGATCAGGGGGCGGAGTACCAACCACACTGGGCATTCCAGGCACCGGAGCGCCCTCTGGTTCCGTCGCCGCTGGTGGCTCATAGGGCCGGGATGGGGAGCGGCCTGTTTGAGGGTGCGGTAGATCTTGCAGCATGGCCCACCGGCCCGGTTGATCAATTTGTGCTCTCATCCCTGCAGACGGCGGGCCTTGAGCCCTCCGAACCCGCGAGTCCCGAAACTTGGCTCAGGCGGGTCACCTTCACCCTGACGGGGCTTCCGCCGACCCCGGAAGATATCCTGGCATTCGTGTCGGACTCCGGCCCATTGGCCCGTCGCACCGTGGTCAACGGCCTTATGGATTCGCCGGCCTTTGGAGAGCGCATGGCAGTGGACTGGCTCGATCTGGCCAGATACGCGGACAGCCACGGCTACCAGGACGACGGCTGGCGAAACATGTGGCCCTGGCGGGATTGGGTCATCTCAGCCTTCAATCGCAACCTGCCCTTTGACGAATTCGTCACCTGGCAGTTGGCTGGAGACCTGCTTCCCGAGCCCACCCGCGAACAGATACTGGCGACCGGTTTCAATCGCAACCACCTCCAGAGTCAGGAGGGCGGCATCGTCCTGGAGGAGTACCGGGTGGACTACGTGGCAGACCGCACGGACACATTCGGCAAGGCCTTCCTGGGCTTGACCACGGAATGCAGCCGGTGTCACGACCACAAGTACGACCCGATAACCCAGGATGAGTACTACGGCCTGTTCGGATTCTTCAACAGCGTCAATGAAGTAGGAAACATCCCTTATGCCGGGGAGGCCTCGCCCACGGTCCTCCTGGTGGACTCTCTTTCGCAGGCGCAACTGGATCGGGTCCAACTGGAAATTGCCAGGCTCGAAACTGAGATTGACCCCGACCATCCGGCCTACGACGCAGAGTTCGAGGCGTGGGCGGAGACACGCCCCCAAGGAACCGCGTCCCCACAGGCCCTGGAGCCCGCGGGCCTCATCGCCCACTTTCCTCTGGAAGGGTTTCGGACCGAAAAGGATATTCTTCGATTCGATGACGCCGCGAGCCCTGGGGCGTCTGGCTATTTCTGGGGGGACAGAGACAAGGTCCCTCACGTGGTTGAGGGAGTAGCGGACAGCGCGCTGGTTCTGCGGGGCGATGGGTGGTTGGACACCGGCAACGAGCGGTTCCGCTTTGAACGTTCGGATCCTTTTTCACTGGATATCTGGGTCCGACTGGATAGCGCCAACGCCGTCGGGCCCCTCTTCGGGAAGAGCGGCGGCCTGTTCAACGGCAACCGCGGCTACCTGGCGGTGATCAACCCGGACAGGACACTGACAATGGGGCTGTACCACGTCCTTCCTGACGACGCCCTGGAGATTACGACTCGGGACAGCCTGGTCGTGGGCGCCTGGCAGCGGGTGACGATGACGTACGATGGGTCCAGCCGGGCAGCGGGGTTAAAGGCCTACCTGGGGGGTGCCCTTGCCGAGACCCGTGTTGTTGTAGACAATCTGCATCAGAGCATCGCCTACACGGTTGATCCGTTCACCAAGGACTCCTCTAATTGGGGTGACCCGGGAAACCTGCGGGTCGGGTTTGTTGAATCCAATCAGCCCACGTTGGCCGGTGCGACGGTCGACGAATTCAAGGTCTTCGGCCGTGCGCTGACCGCTGCCGAAATATCCGGACGCGCGCCGGACGCAGCAGACCTGCGGGCGTTCTTCGTGACGACCCAGTCCCCGACGTATAAGGCCCGGTTCTCTGATCTGACCACGGTGCGCGCGCGGGAGAACAGCATCCTCACCAAGGTGCCGAGCGTGATGGTCATGGCCGACATGCGGGTACCCCGCCCGACCTATGTGTTGCAGCGGGGTGCGTACGATCAACCTACGCGGCTGGTCGAACGAGGAACGCCCGCCGCAATTTTGCCCTTCCCGGACGACCTGGAGCCCAACCGACTGGGTCTTGCAGAGTGGCTGTTCCGCGAAGACAACCCGCTGACGGCAAGGGTAGCGATAAACCGCCTCTGGCAACAGGTGTTTGGAGCGGGAGTGGTGTCTACCGCCTCCAATTTCGGCAGTCAGGGCGCCATGCCGACCCATCCAGAATTGCTCGATTGGCTCGCCGTGGAGTTCCGGGAGTCGGGATGGGATGTCCGGCACATGCTTAGGCTGATGGTCCTGTCTTCCACGTTCGCCCAATCCTCTGTGGTTGGCGAGGACGCCCGCCTGCGCGATCCGGATAACCGCCTTTTGGCGCGAGGCCCTGCCCGCCGACTGTCGGCAGAAATGCTTCGCGATCAGGCGCTGGCTGCGGCCGGGCTTTTGGTGCCCACCGTTGGCGGCCCGCCGGTCAAACCATATCAACCCGATGGCCTGTGGGCCGCGCTTGCTACCAGAAACGGTGTGCTCTACAAGGAGGATTCGGGAGATGCGCTCCACCGCCGGAGCATGTACACGCTCTGGAAGCGGACGGTACCGCCCCCCATGATGATGACGTTTGATGCCTCGGAGCGAAACCTGTGCACGATACAGCGGCAGTCCACCAGTACGCCTCTGCAGGCGCTGATCCTGCTGAACGATCCCCAGTTCGTGGAAGCATCCCGGGTCCTGGCCGAGCGGATGATCCGCGAAGGGGGTCCAAGCCGTGAGGCCCGTATCACCAGGGGATTCCTGTTGTTGACGGGCAGAGCACCTTCCGAGGTGGAATCAGATGCGCTCTCTGACCTTGCCACGGCGCAGATGGCGGACTTCCGCGCCAAGCCGGGGGACGCCAGGCGGCTCCTGGAAGTCGGTCGCTACCCGCGTGATCGCGGACTGGATGCTGCCGAGGTGGCCGCCTACACGGTCGTGGCGTCTACCATCATGAACTTCGACGCTGCCACTATGCTGCGATGAACTGCGAAAACGATCATCCGCTGGCTGACCTCCGGTTTCTTTCCACCCGGCGCCACTTTTTATCGCGGGCCAGCCTGGGCCTTGGCGCCGCAGCGCTGTCATCCATGCTGGGCGTCAAGTCTGGCGTGGCCGCGCCGGCCAGCGGCTCGATCCTGCTCCCCGGTTCGATGGGCCCTGACCCCGTCGGACCCCATTTCAAACCCAAGGCGAAACGGGTCATCTACCTGTTCCAATCGGGCGGACCATCGCATCTGGAGCTACTGGACTACAAACCCCGGCTTCGGGACATGCATGGCCAGGAACTGCCGGATTCTGTTCGTGGCGGGCAGCGCCTGACGGGCATGTCGACCCATCAGGCCTCTTTCCCCCTGGCCGGGTCGCACTACGACTTTTCGCAGGCGGACTCGGGGGCCTGGTTCTCCGACCTCCTGCCACACACCAAGGCGATTGCTGGAGACCTGTGCGTGGTTCGATCCATGCAAACGGAGGCCATCAATCACGACCCGGCCATCACCTTTTTCCAGACCGGTTCACAGCAAACCGGGCGGCCGTCGTTTGGCTCGTGGATCAGCTATGGATTGGGGAGCGAGAACGACAACCTTCCCTCCTTTTGTGTCCTCCTCTCACGGAGCCGGGAGGGCGACCAACCCCTCTATTCCCGGCTCTGGGGCAACGGATTTCTGGCCTCTCAACATCAGGGAGTCCAGTTCCGGTCTGGCGATGATCCGGTCTTGTATCTGAATGACCCGAGTGGCCTCTCGCGCGTCAGCAGGCGACGGATGCTGGACGCCCTCAGGACCATGCACGTGGCGGAACACGCGCGTGTGATGGATCCGGAGATCGACTCCCGCATCGGGCAATACGAGATGGCTTATCGGATGCAGACCTCGGTGCCCGGGGCGATGGATCTGTCCGATGAGCCGGATGATGTGTTTGAGCTCTACGGCGAGGACGCGCGCACACCCGGCACATTCGCGGCCAACTGCCTGCTGGCCCGCCGCATGGCCGAACGCGATGTGCGCTTCATCCAGCTTTACCATCAGGGTTGGGATCAGCACGGGAATCTGCCCAACGACATCGCCATCATGGCCAAGGACACGGACAAGGCCTCGGCCGCGCTTGTCACCGACCTGAAAAGGCGGGGGCTTCTGGACGACACGCTGGTGATCTGGGGCGGAGAGTTTGGGCGCACCAGCTACTCTCAGGGCAAGTTGACTCCGGACAATTATGGCCGAGACCACCATCCCAGATGTTTCTCGCTTTGGATGGCCGGTGGAGGCACAGCCGCCGGCACCGTGTATGGATCAACGGATGACTTCGGGTACAACGTGGCATCGGACCCTGTGCACGTCCACGACTTTCAGGCCACGCTGCTCCACCTTCTGGGTTTCGACCACGAGCGGCTGACCCATATCCATCAGGGCCGACGGTACCGGCTGACTGATGTAGAGGGGGAAGTAGTCCGAGGCCTCCTCGCCTAATGCCCCGTGCCCGCCCCGTGCCCGAGGACTACACCCGCCTCAGCTTGATCGGGTAGGTCTGCTCCGCATTCCACTGGCAGACGTACAGATTCTTGTCGTTGTCCACACAGACGTCATGGCAATGATGGAACAGCGGCTCGGACTGCAGCATGAGTTGAAGCTCTCCGTTCCGGTACTCCGGCTTCGTGCCTCCGGGGTTTGAGACCACGGTGTTGCTTGCGTCCAGGATGGTGACGAAACCGGAATTCGGCGTCTGATTGAGATACTTGAGGCGGGACCAGCAAACTCCACTGTACAGCATGTCGTCGTCGATGACCGGTCGGCAAACGAAGGCTCCCGGCAAGAAGATGGTCTCCATGTAGTGGCCGTCCAGCGTGTACCTCTTGAAGCAGTTGTGACCTCGGGAGGTACACAGGAGACTTGGTGCCTGCCCGGCCCGGGTGTCGATGGCCACGCCGTGCGCGGTCGAGAACTCCGCATCGCCATCGCCCCGGCCGCCAAACTTCCGGATGAACTCTCCGGTCGCGGTAAACTGGAGGATCCACTGAGAACCGTACCCATCCGCCACATAGATGTCGCCGGTGGGTCCGATGGCCGTTTCCGTTGGATAGAAGTTGTCCTCTTCGCCGTATTCCCCGAAATCCTTGGGGTTGGGGAGGCGCATGACCTCTCGCCCGTCCAGCGTGGTCTTGACTACCTGCGCATTGCCGTCGAAACCGTTGTCGCAAATGAACAGGAACTCGTCGCCGCCTTCGTCCGAGAGGGTGAGCCCGTGGCCATACGGAAAACCGGTCCCCCACGAACTCAGGAGTTTGCCGCTTCGATCGTAGATGAGGATGTTGTTGCGGACCTCATCCGTGATCATGATCAGGCGCCCGGCCGCGTCCTGAACCATTTCATGGCAGTTCTTGACCGGATGGGCCATCGGGTCAAGGTTGCCCCATTCCAGGTCTACTTCGTACAGAAAATCTCCGTGGCCAATGATTTTACCCGCGGTTCGGCGGGTGATGATGCTCGGTGTGACGGCCAGGCCTGCGAAGGCAGTGGCGCTTGTGCGGGCAAAATCTCGACGGTTCATAGCGTGCCAATTGTAGAATACTCCCGAGTATACTTGACCCGGGTCGGTGCTGCAGACGATTCTGCGTTATGCGTAGCCCCCTTTTTCTCCTCCCAGTGCTACTTCTCGGCTGTTTTTCCCAGGAGCCAGTCGATTTCAACGTAGAAATTCGGCCGATTCTGAACGAAAAGTGCATTTCTTGCCACGGCGGCGTGCGCCGGCGCGCGGAATTGAGCCTGCAATTCCGCGAGGACGCGCTGGTCGGGGGCGAATCCGGGGACCCCGCTGTCGTGCCGGGTGACGCGTCCGCAAGCCGCATGGTCCAGTTGGTGACCCATCCGGATCCATCTGAGCGCATGCCCAAGGAGGGTGCGCCACTCTCGGAAGACGAAATAGGCCGTATCAAGCGGTGGATCTCCGAAGGCGCAGAATGGCAAAAGCACTGGGCCTACGTCCCTCCACAGCTGCCGGAATCGCCTTCGGTCAGCAATCCCGACTGGATTCGCTCAGGATTGGACGCCTTTGTGCTGGCGCGTCTTGACCGGGAAGGCCTCTCGCCCTCCCCCCAGGCCGACTGCCCGGTGCTGGCGCGACGCATGGCACTGGACCTGATCGGTTTGCCCGCGGATCCGGACCGGGTCGACGTCTTGTGTTCCGATTCGACCCCGAGTGAGGAAGCTCTGGGCGCCTACACGGACGAACTGCTGGCGCATCCTGGATTTGGCGAGCGATGGGCGGGCATGTGGCTGGACCTTGCCCGATACGCGGACTCCAAGGGCTACGAGGCTGACCGGCACCGGACCATCTGGAGGTACCGCGACTGGGTGATACAGGCGTTCAATGACGACATGCCTTTCGACCAGTTTTCCATCGAACAGCTTGCGGGAGACCTCCTTCCGGACCCCACCACGCAGCAACTGATTGCGACGGCCTTCCATCGCAACTCGATGACCAACGGCGAAGGCGGCACCGACGACGAGGAGCACCGCGTTGCCGCGATTGTTGACCGCGTGGGCACTACCTGGGAAGTATGGCAGGGTACCACAATGGCCTGCGCGCAGTGCCATGGGCATCCGTATGACCCGTTCCGCCAGGAAGACTTCTACCGCACCATGGCGGTCTTCAACAACACGGCAGACTGGGATCAGCCCAGCGAGGAGCCCGTGCTTTTTGAGTACGCGGACGCCGCTGAGGGCCGGCGGGTCGAGCTTGCGCTGGCGCAACTGGAAGGGGAGTTGGACCGGTTTCTCTCTTCGGAGGCATCCGCAAATAACCAGAATGAATGGGAAGCCAACCTCGGAGACCCGCTGGTTGCCGGCAAGCTGTTGACGACCGTCCAGAACGAAGTACTCCGGATAGCAAAGACTGGCGCTCAGGAGCGCTCGCCTCATCAGAGTGCCTTTATCCGAGACCGCTTCGCCGAGGTCCACGAGAGCGCGGACTCATTCCGGGGGAGAAAACGGAAACTCGCCGCCGAGCGCAACGCCCTCGCCGAGACATCCACGCCCATCCAGAAGGAGCTTGGCCCTGACGAGAGCCGCGTGACCCGGGTCATGCTGAGGGGCAACTTCCTGACACTCGGCGACGAGATCACTCCGGGCACGCCGTCGTCCCTCCCCTCGAACCTCACGAGGCCGGACAGACTAGGCCTTGCAGAATGGCTGATGTCCTACGAAAACCCCCTCACCGCGCGGGTGACGGTCAACCGGTTCTGGGAACAGCTCTTCGGGATTGGAATCGTCGAGACTTTGGAGGACTTCGGTACTGTCGGTGAACCCCCCTCCCATCCGGAGTTGCTAGACTGGCTGGCCGTCCAGTTTCGGACAGAAATGGGCTGGAGTGTCAAGACGCTGCTTCGGGAAATCGTCCTTTCCAGTACCTACCGTCAATCGTCGAGCCGCGCGGCGGGAGACGATGACCCGTTCAACCGATTGCTCTCGCGTGGCCCACGAGTCCGCCTGGCGGGCGAGCAACTCCGGGACCAGGCACTTGCCGTCGGGGGCATCCTGAGCCACAAGCAATTCGGCCCCTCGGTGATGCCGCCCCAACCGGATGGGATCTGGAACAACCCCTACAACGACCAACAGTGGGTGACATCGGAGGGTGAAGACAAGAATCGGCGAGCGCTCTACACCTACTGGCGACGAACCGCGCCGTACCCGTCGCTCGTCACTTTTGACAGTCCGTCGCGCGAGTTTTGCGTCTCCCGGCGGGTTCGGACCAATACGCCTCTCCAGGCGCTTGTGACGCTGAATGACCCTGTATTCTGGGAGGCCGCGGGCGGCCTTGCGGCGCGCATGACGGCCGCCGGGGCAAATGACCGTTCCCGGTTGGCAGGGGGGTACCGGTTGGCCATGGCGCGGACGCCATCGTCCGAAAAACTCGATCTTCTGGAAGGCTTCCTTCGAGAAGCACGTCTGGTCGAGCCCGCAAGTCTACCCGCCGATCAGCCCGAACCTGCTCTGGTTCTGGCCGCCAACATCATTCTCAACTTGGACGAGTTCCTTACCCGCGAATGACAGACGTCCAAAAGGAAGCCCGGCTGCGCGAAGCGCAGTACCTGACCAGACGCCATTTCCTGAGGACCTGCTCCACGGGACTCGGCGCGGCTGCGCTTGGCTCCATGTTGGGGTGCAACACGGGATCTGCGTCTATCCCGACAGCAGGGGTGGACTTTTCCGATCCGATGGCGCCCCGCGTGCCCCATCACCTGCCTACGGCAAAGCGGGTCATCTTCCTCCACATGGCGGGAGCGCCCAGCCAGCTCGAACTATTCGACTACAAGCCCGAACTCGCCAAGCTTAATGGGCAGCCCTGTCCCCCATCCCTGCTGGAAGGCAAGAGATTCGCCTTCATCCGCGGCACGCCCAAAATGCTCGGCCCTGTCGCGGATTTCCAACAGCGAGGCCAGTCCGGCGCGTGGGTCTCAGATCACCTCCCGCACTTTGCGAAAATGGCCGATCAGGTGACCTTCCTCAAAGCCATGCACACGGACGAGTTTAATCATGCGCCGGCGCAGCTCTTCCTGTACACGGGCAGCCCTCGTCTGGGCCGGCCCAGCATGGGATCATGGGCCACGTATGGGCTGGGCTCCGAAAACGAGAATCTTCCGGGTTTTGTGGTGCTCTTGTCCGGTGCGGCGGCTCCAGATGCCGGCGCCTCTGTGTACGGATCGGGGTTTCTTCCGTCCATTTACCAGGGCGTCCAGTGCCGTTCGGAGGGCGATCCTGTACTGTATCTGTCGGATCCCGACGGCGTGACCCGGGACCTCAGACGAAAGAGTATCGATGCCATTTCAGAGATCAACCGGCGGCAGTACGAACAGGTCGGAGACCCGGAGATAATGACCCGGATCGCCCAATATGAGTTGGCCTTCCGCATGCAGATGTCGGTGCCCGAGGCGATGGACATCGCGTCAGAACCTGATTACGTCCACAAGGAATACGGGACAGCCCCGGGCGAGCTGTCCTTTGCCAACAATTGCCTCCTGGCCAGGCGACTGGTAGAGCGAGGCGTTCGATTCGTCCAACTCTTCCACTGGGGCTGGGACTCCCATGGCGCCGGCGAGAGCGAATCTCTCAGCCATGGCTTCAAAGACAGGTGCAAAGAAACCGATCAGCCCGTGGCCGCACTGTTGGCCGACCTGGACCGGCGGGGCCTGCTGGAGGACACCCTGGTAGTTTGGGGTGGAGAGTTTGGCCGCACGCCCATGCTGGAGAACAGGAGCGGAGAAGACAACCCGTTTGTGGGGAGAGATCATCACAGCGACACCTACACCATGTGGCTCGCGGGCGGCGGGATCAAGCGCGGATTCACCTGGGGAGAAACGGACGAAATTGGATACTCGGCGGTCTCGGGACGGGTTCACGTCCACGATTTGCAGGCGACCATGCTTCACGCCCTCGGATTTGACCACGAACGCATGACCTACAGCTTCCAAGGGCGCGATTATCGACTCACCGACGTCGAAGGCCGCGTCGTGAACGAGATTCTCGCATGACCACTCACCCCCCTGGCATCGCCCGTTCTACAGAAAGGATGGAAGTCACGCCCAGGTTTGCGCGACTGAATTTCCTTGGCGTCGGCGCGGCACTGGTCTTGCTGGTTTTGTTCGTCGACCCCGCCGGACGCGCGTCTGATCTGGGTCGCTTCCTGAGCCGGTTCCACCCCTCTCTGGTGCACTTTCCGATTGGATTCCTGGGGCTGGCCATTGGCCTGGACATAGCGGACAGGTTCGGGAAGAACACCATGGACTGGGCCCGGTGGATGTACGTGGCGGGCTCGTGGGCCGGCCTGGCCGCAGTGGCGGCCGGACTATGGCTTGCCCAGTCTGGCGGCTACCCTGAGGACACGATCTTTCTCCACAAGATGGCGGGCCTTCTTGTTACCGCGGGCGCGGCGGGAATTCCGTGGCTTCAGTCAGCCGTGTGGTCCACTGGCCGGGATGCCCTGGCCATTTCCGCCACCGGTGTGCTGGCGATTGCGGTGGCTTTTGGCGGTCACGAGGGCGGGACGCTGACTCATGGGCCGGACTACCTGACCGCACATGCGCCGAACTTTGTTCGCGCCGCCCTGGGCCTCAATAATCCCATCCCCAGGTTCGCCCTAGGGGATCCGGACTCCACCACCGTCTTTCGGGGCATCGTTCAGCCCATCCTCCGGGATCGATGTGTGGCCTGCCACGGACAGGACAAGACCCGGGGCGGACTGGACCTTCGAACCGCCGAATCGATTTCGGAGGGATCGGAGGACGGTCCCGTGGTTAATCCCGGCAGGCCTGATAGCAGCCCGCTCATCGCACGTATCCAGCTTCCAGACGGCCATCGCCGTAAGATGCCACCCGAAGACGCCACACCGCTCAGCCCCTCGGACGCGCTCCTTCTATCCTGGTGGGTTTCCAACGGCGCCCCGTTTGAGGAGACGCTGTCCGACGTCGAAATGCCGCCTCACATCAGGGCCATCCTCGAAGCGCACGGCCTGGGAGACATCAGGACCGGCGTTTGGGCTCTGGACGTTTTGGAACCGGATCAGGATGCCGTTTCAAGATTGGAAGCTCTCGGCGCGCGGGTCCGCCGGGTGGCGCAGAATGAAGTCTTCCTGCAGGTCCGATGTGACACCCGCGACGAGTGTTTTGCGGACGGCGGGGCGGCACTGACGGCACTCGCTGATCACATTGTTTGGCTAGACCTTGCTCGAACCGACGTTTCTGATGTGGACATTGCGATGCTTCAACCCCTGAAACACCTTGAGAGGGTCTGGCTCCAGAAGACCGGAGTCACCCGGTTGGCTGGTCTGGAGGAGGCCAGCTTCCTGAGCTATCTCAACGTATCTGAGACGGGTGTGACGCCCGACGCACTTGTTGCCGTTGCGCACGTCCGGGATGTCTATAGTTGGGGCACACCGGAGCCTGAATGAGCCAATACTCCCCCCGGCGCCTTCTTTGGCTGGTGTTTGGATTCTGCCTCCCGGTAGCGGCCCAGGCGCCCTATGAGCCTATCACCGTCGATCCGTTTTCTGAAGGCACGAGATCGTTCCAGAAGAGGTAGTTCCTTTGCGCCCTTGGTCTGCCGGCCTCGGATTCAAGGTCGCGCAGGGGGCATGGTTTGGTCTTCCAAGAGAACTGGCGCCGGCCTTCATTTGGGCCGTTCGAGAGGACAGTCCAGCCCAGGAGGAGGGTCTCCAGGTGGGCGATCTTCTGGTGGCAGTGGACGGCCAGCGGTCCATTACTCGCAACAGGATCAAGGTCGCCTCCGAAACACCGGTATCTGTTACCGTGCTTCGGGGTGCTGAGGAGTTGACCATGACCATCTCTCCCCGGGAGCTGTCGGGAGGGGCCAGAGACTTCCACCTTTCGGACGTAGCTACCCAACCCGACGGATCCGTTTGGATGATCGGCTACGAGGGGGATGTCATTCGATATCAACCGACAACGCCCGAACCCTGGAAGCGATACTCAGAAGCTGACGGACTTGGTCGCTCCGGACACAGGTTATCTCTTCCCGGGACGGGGCGTTGTGGATGATCGGCATGGGAGAAGCGGCGGCCCGTGTTGACCTCTCGTCCGTCCAGTGGAGGTCCTACCTGGGGCTGATGTATCAGGGTGGAACCCCTGACCAACGCTGGTTTGTTACGGCTGATGGCCAGGTGGTTGGTTCGATGCACGATGCCGCTCCGGTAGTACTGCAACGATGGGCCGGGGGGCCTTATCCATCGGATGCGCTGCTCCTCATGGTCACAAACAAGCCCATCCCCGCAGGTACCCGGACGGCCGTCTGATCGACGAGGCCGGCATCCTGCAACCCAAGAACTGCCGGGGCCTCAAGTACCAGAGGTCCTGCAAGTCCCAAAGCGTCAAGATCGATAGACAGATCTAGAACCTCGTCTTTCTCCGACCACGAGGCCAAGGCAATCAGCACCTCGCCCTCGCGGGAATACGTCGTTGCCAGCACGTCCGGGTGGCTGGTCTTGACCGGATTGTCCTCCAGCCAATATCCCAGCATCCGGCTCCGGTCGATGCCAAAGTCATTCATCAGCCCCCATACGGGCCGGGGGTCCACCTCGCCGTACATGCGGGTCGTCATCCCGTAGAGCATCCCGCGATACGGATGCCCGCCATCCTGCAACATTTCCCCCATCAGCCCAAATGGCAGGCCGCTGACCTCGGTCATCCAGTAGTCCTCACGGGCGCCGTAGTCGAAATACTCGCCGAACCACAGCCGAGAGATAAACGGCATGTGCTCCATGTACAGCATGGCGCTGCTGATGAACCCATCCCGCGGATTGAACTGATTGGCCGAGTGGAGATCGATCACCACCTCATCCCGGTGTTCATCCAGGACCGAAACGAGCCGTTTGACGGTTTCCCTGCTGAAGGCGATGTCGTCCAGATAGAGCCCGTCGATCTGCTGGTTTCTGGCCAGCCAAGAGAGCCCCGCGATGTAGTAATTGGTCCAGCGGGACGTCCCTTTGTTGAGCATTGCGGCGTCGTCCACGCGCCACGCGTGCCATGCGGAGTGGTAGTTCTCACGCAGATGCTCCTGCATCCACGAGTGCCCACCACCTTCTCCGTCGTTTATGATCTCATCGCCCAGACTCTTCATGGCCTGCAGTTCGTAGGCCCTGTAAGTCAACTCCCGAATGGTGTCGTACAGCTTGACTTTTATGCCCTTCTGGTGTGCCTCCTGGATGTAGGCAGTCTGAAGGTCCAGGTTGAAGAAAGGGTAATTGATGTAGGGATTGATCTCGTTGGCGTGGTGGATGTTGACCACCGTCCCTCCCCAGGTCACCACCGAATCCACAGGCACGTATTTGTGCACAAATCGGGTCTGGAAATGTGTGTCCGTCCGGATAGGCTTGAATGGCGTAATCAGGAATCTGACGTTGAAATACAGTTCCTCTCCGGCCTCCAGGCTTCGAGTTCCTGAATAATTGCGGGCCGTCACGCCGGCCGCGGTCGAGGTCAACGAGATACCACCCTGCCCGTCGTTGAACCATGACGGCGGCATGTTCAGTGGCTGATTCAGATAGAAGTTGGTGTTCAGCGGCCTGATGTAGTTCTCATCGCGGAGGACGTATTGCAGACCCTTGTGGACCCCGCCCAACCATAGCCCTTCCTGGTGATTCTCGACCTTCCACTTCCACTCCACTGCGCCCGGAGTCCTGCCTCCAACCCTTCCCAGGCCAAGCATATAGGTTGCCGCGTCTGGCTGATAGGCGATGGGGAGCGCGACGTCTTCCACCGTCACGGACTCGGTGGCCTTGAGGGTGAGGCGGTAGTCCAGCATTCCGTCGTACTCCAGCGCACCCTCAACGACCAGCTCAAAGCCCGGCGCGCTGCTCCGCGCCGTCCAGTTGGCCCGGCCTGCGTTGGCCCGTGCTACCTCAAAACCAGCGGACTCCCATCTCAGGGCTTCCCCCGCCACCGTGACTTCAAGCGCGATGGGGGCGGCAAGGATCTCCTCGGGCGTATCCGCCAGTCCGGTGAGTTCGGGCGTGTAGTAGCTCCAGATCTGGGCAGGGAGTCCATCGTCCCTCAGATCCACGTCCCGACCCAGAATTGAAACTGTCTTTCCGGTCGCTTCCACCGGGATGAACGGATCGATGATGAAGTCCGGGTCCGTCCCGACGGTAGAGTTGAGCCATTCCAGACGACTCATAAACTCCGGCTGATTGAACCCGTGATCCTCTGCCTTCTCGGCCAGGACTGACAGGTCCACCTCGACAGACCGTGGTTGGCTTCCCTTCGGCGTAATGGAGACCGTTCCGGTTTGGGGGCCCGTCCCGGCGGACTCGGGTATTTGCACGCCGAACCACAAAGCCTGCACTCTTCCCTGTTCCACGGAGACGGTTTTAGTGAAGGGTTGCCCTTCCAGATCCACGCCTTCACAGTTGAAGCAGGTAAACGTCCACGACCCCGGAAATCCGTCGTAGGACACCTCTAGGTCCTCCACCGCCTGCCGGTATGCGAAGACACCAATCTGGAAGGTGAAGTATTCGCCCCGCAGGACGGAGGCACTCAGGGTCTTGCCAGGTCCATCCGTCGCCCAGTGCTGTGGCAGGGCCCGCGTCAGGCTGATGGGGCGGTCTCGATGTTCGGGGAAAAGCGCCCAGGCCAGCCCTTTCATGGCTTCCTCGGTCTCCTGGTCGGAGGCCACTACTTCCATCGGGAAGAAGCTATGGAACTCGTCAACTGACTCCATTCCCGTCACGGTGCCGCTGGCGGGATCGGCGGCGGCCAGGGATTCGAGCCACTCCGCATCCGGCGTGCCGACGTTATCCGGGTAGGTAACGCGCGGATAGTAGCTGCCCGTAGACTCCCACGGGAGGTAGTAGACGTGGTACACCAAAGAACCGGAAACAGGCTCGAAGATGACCTGGCCCGAGGCACTGGTGACGTTCCTCTTTGCCCAGTTGGTGACTGGCTCTCCAGACGTCGCATCGACCACCACGATGGCTTTGCGCCCAGGATCGCTGTCAGGCCTCCGCCATGGGATTGTTGCAGCGATGGCCCTATCCAGATCCTGTCCGTCCAAAAGCTGAACGACGGCCCGGTGGTTACCCCAGGACAGGCCAGGCGAACCTGCTTCCAGGTGCGGCTCCCAGTTTCCGACACCCCACGTGACGCCATCCACAACCGGATGTATTGGCGGAGCCGCAATGGGCTCTCCGAGCAGTGAAGGCGAGCAGCCCGATACCAGAAGAACCAACGCCGCGGGGCTGAAAACTGATTTGATCATCATCGGATTTCCAATTGAAGTGCGCGGCGAAGCAGCTGCGTACCCAGCGATTCCGGGCCACCAGACCCCTCGGACATCCCCGTCGCCATGGCCTCCAAGCCCGTCCGCAGCGTAGCGAGGTCGGCGTCCCCTGCGCCTCCCCGGGCCAGCGAAAGCGCCAACAGGTACTGCGGGATTCTGTCGTCTGGCTCGTAGGGACGGCCTTGCCCCAGATGCTCGGGCCACGCCAGCGACCGCCTGAAATGGGCTGTGGCTGCGCCAGGATCGCTCTCCAGAACATCCAGGCCCGACATCACGTGGGCCCACTCAAACAGGTTGTGACTCTGGGAGGCATTCTCCGAGGGTAACACGTGTGTGGTCTCAAGTATCTGGAGGGCTTCGCCAGCCCGATCCAGATGCAGGAGAGACTCGGCATGAAGAAGGTCCAGATTGAAGTCGTTCGGGTACTCCGTGCGGCCCGGGCCGGATGTTCTGGCTGCGTCTTCCCAACGCCCTTCGCCCTGATAGAAACGAATCAGGTGGATGAGCGATAGCCGGCCAGCCCCGGATGTGCGCTGCGCCAACAGCAGGTCTCGCTCCGCCTGGGCAGGCACCAGGTGCGCGCGCGTGATGTAGAACGAGGACAGGTCCGGCGCGTCTCCCAACGCCGTGATCACGTGGGTGGCCGCGCTGGTTTGCCCCAGGCCCCACAGGTTGAGCGCGTGGAGATAGCTCCATGACCAGTGGTCCGACGCCTCAGCGGCCGCCGCCAGAATTGGCAGTGTTTCGATCCGATATGGGAACGCAAAAGCAACCGCACCGGCGTCCAGCGCTGCCGGGGCCCCGGCTCGCCCGTCCAGGTGCCAACTCCAGGCAGCGGCGACCGCACCGCGTGTATCGCCGGCGCGCAGAATCGCGGCAGCATCGGCATCCTGCCCGCGCTCAGCGTAGCCGATGGCCACTTCCAACAGCGTCTGCTCCGCGAACTCGCTCCGCATCGACTTGAGCAACTCGGCGGCTGCCGACTCGGACGGCAAAGCCAGAAAACGCTCTGCCCTGGCGGAGTGACTCAGCGGATCGATCTCCATCATCCGGGCGAGAATATCTCCAGACCGCTCCGCCTGGCCGGCGCGGCGCGCGGCGATGGATGCCGTCAGGAGCGCCTGGAGATTGATCCGGTCGTAGTCCAGGGCGAGTTCGGCATAGTGCTCGGCCTCCGTCCAGTCCGAACGCATGAGCGCCAGATCAGCAAGTTGGGAGTACGAAACGGACCGAAACGCCATGGACCGCGCTGCCCACCCGAACGCCTCCCTGGCATCCGTGATTTTCCCCAGTTTCCGAAACAGATTTCCTGCGACGAAATTGGCCTCCGAATCGTACGCGTCCAATTGGCGGGCACGCTCCGCGAGGACCAGCCCGTCTGCGTACTTGGCGGTCCTGAAGTCCAGGTCTGCCGCAGTCACCAGGGCGTCTCGATGCCAGGGCGCCGCCCGCATAACCTGCTCCAGAAGGATTCGGGCGGGCGTGAACTGACGCGCCTCCATGAGTTCGCGCGCCTGGGCCACCTGCTGGTCTGTCTCCGGAATCGAGGGAAGGGCTTGCGGGTCGGTTTCAAACGGCCGCGCCAACGCCAGGTCCGTCCGGTCCGTGCTGTATCGGAGACCCATGCCTTCCAGCGTCACCTCAAATGGCCCGGTCGGCGAGGGAATTGACGTTGTAAAGACATCCAGAGGTCCCAAGGCGATGGGGTACGCAGCCAACGCCTGGCCACCGGCGAACACCCGGATGGTATCTGTCACGGACTCCAGGGCATTGACCCCGACGCTCACTGTACCGTCCTCCTCTTCCACGTGAAGGACACCGCTGCGCGACACGTCACTCAAGCCACCAATCTCGACCACCGGAAACCAGATCTCGTTCCAGCGATCCGCCGAGCCCGGCTCAAAGGTGGCCTGCTTGATCGGGTTGATGGCGGCGCCTGCTGAATACTGCACGTGAAGCCTGCCCGCCTGGTATTCCACGTATTGACCATCGGTGTCGGTCAGCAGGTCATCCCAGACGCCACCCTCACGGGACAACGCCCATAACCACAGTTTCTGGCCTGGCATCTCTTCGTTGCGTGCCCAGTGGCCAAAGCCGTAGTCATCGTCTTTGTAATAGCCTCCAAAGTGTTCATCCAGTTCGCCTACCACGTGGAAGGATTTGTGTCCTCCAAACGTGTTCTCGCCATAGTCCGGCAGGTACCTCCCGTCCTCGTTGACTGGCCACGCGTGGGACTCGCCCGGGTGCCCCAGAAACCGCGTGCCGGGGATGTACATCCGCAGGTCATCCCGCGCAAAAGCCGCCGACGTCATCCAGTTGTAGTACGGCTGCCAGGTGGGCGTGGGATTATACCAGAGCACATTCGTTTCGAAGTATGCCTTGTCTGGCGCCAATCGGATCTCCACGCGCCAGTGTGTTCGTGACGGCAGGTCCATGGTGCCCACCACGCAGCTCACGCTCCCATCTTCATTCTCGATGAGCGTGTAGTCCACCGGCGATGCTGTAGAAGGCGTGTGCCCGATTACGCCAAAGTTGAACTCGATCCCGCCCGAAGTCCAGGGCCCCCTCAGCGCGATGTTTCGGAATTTCATCACCTCGTTCCGGTAGATGAATTCCTCGCCGGTGGCCTTGATAACCGCGCCCCAAACCTTGCCGCCTACTTCCGGCAGGACGAAGACCTGGATGTAATCATTCTCGAGCGTTACCACCTTCCAGTCCATTGGCTCGCCCTCTATGGCATAGCCCTGGAAGGCGTGGTAGGGGTACAGGCGCTCGTCGCGCGTCAGAATGGGAACGGGGTCGGGCTCGGAGTAGGGGTAGGTCTTGAGCGTCCGCGTGGTCTCGGTGATTGTGGCCGGGCCCTCAACTTGAAAGGCACGCGCGGGAGTCTGGGGAAGAGCCGCGAGGAGAAGGAGAACTACGACGGCGAAGGGGAATTTCACGTCCATACCAGGCGATGAAGGGTGGCCGAAGATACATTCCAAACCCCCGCCTCCACCGCCCAACGACGCCCCTCGTGATTCATAGACTCTTTCGCCTCCTCGGTCTTGGCCTGGCCATCGGACTGGCAGGTCCCGTGACCGCCCGCGCCCAGGCTGCACGGATCTTCCTGGAGGGGACGTTCGCCGACTGGATCCCGCTTTCGCCCGTGCATGAGGACGGACTGGGCGATGCGGACGCCGGCGTGGACTTCGGCGGGCTGTGGATGGCCAACGACGAGCGTTATCTCTATTTGCGTTTTGAGCTGGGTGTTGAGACGCTCATTCAGGAAGCCAACCAGATCGTCCTCTACCTGGATACAGATGACAACGCTGCCACCGGGCAGTCCTCTTTTGGTGTCGGAGCCGAACTTGTGTGGACATTCGGCCAGCGGACAGGCGTCTTCACGTGGGCCGGGTTCTCGACAGAGATTGGGCATGCGCCAGTACAGATCGTCACCGCGCCGACCGTCTCATCGACCGAGTTCGAAATTGCGTTCGACCTTGCGGCCCTCCCGGACGGCCTGAATCCGCTTTTCCCAGGTGATCGGATCAGGGTAGTCCTGGAAGACTTGGGCAGCGGAGACATCCTGCCCGACGCCTCCGGCGGAGTGGCCTACACCCTCCAGGACGCTTCCTCCCTCCCGGAGCTGCCGCCGGTGCCCATAAACAAGGCTAGGGGTTCGGACGTCAGGGTCCTCTCATACAACGTCGAAAGAGATGGCGTCTTCGGGAATGACAAGAACCCGCCGTTCTCGCGGCTCTTGGCTGCGATCAACCCGGACATCATTGGTTTTCAGGAAATCCTGAACCACAGTGCCGCCGATACCGAGGCCCTGGTTCGTGCTGCCGTTCCGTCTGCACCGGGTCAGACCTGGTTCAGCGCACGCGTGAGTCCGGATCTGGTGGTAGTGAGCCGTTATCCCATCATCCGGATTTTCTCCATTCCGGGAGGAAATAACGGCGACGCCAACGCCGCCTTCCTTCTGGACCTGACGGACCCCTGGGGTACTGAATTGCTCCTCGTAGATGCCCACCCGCCCTGCTGTCGGAATGACGAAGCCCGGCAACTGGACTTCGACGCCATGATGGCCTTTATCCGGGATGCGCGGGATGCTGGTGGCGTTCTTGACCTGGCCAGTGAGACGCCCGTCATCGTGTTGGGCGATATGAACATGGTGGGTGAGGCGCGACAATTGGAGACGCTTCTGTCTGGAGACATCCTCAATACTGGAGCCTGGGGCCCCCCATTCGCGCCAGACTGGGATGGGAGCGCCCTGGCGGATCTTGTCCCCCCTCATGTATCACTCCCGATGACCTTCACGTGGTACAACGAGGACAGTGCATTTCATCCGGGCCGTCTGGACTTCATGGTGTACACCGATTCAGTCCTGGAGCCTGCGAACAACTTCGTGCTGTTCACTCCCGCAATGCCGGCCGACTCCCTGACCGCTCACGGCCTTCTGTCCGAAGACGCAACCTTGGCGTCAGATCATCTCCCTGTGGTTGGAGACTTCAGGCTCAAATCCGAGGGCACAGGCATCCAGGGCTCGACGGGCGGTCCGAGGTCTACCCCTGTTCTTGGCGCGCCGTACCCGAACCCATTCAGAAACGCGGCAACCGTCCCATTCGACCTTCCGAGCGCGTCAAATGTCCGACTGACGCTACTGGACCTCCTCGGACGGGAAGTTCGGGTTCTGACGGAAGGCCACGTGCCTGCGGGAGGTGGCCAGATTCACTTTTCGGCCACCGGCCTTCCCCCCGGGACGTACTTCATTCGGCTAGAAGGCAGTCAGGTTGACAATGTGCGTCCGATCCTGCTGATCCGCTAGCCGGCAGATTGCTTCAGCTTCACCGCAGCGAGCCCGCCAATGGCCAGAACAATCAGGGTGATAGCCCCACCCACGGGACATCTTCCGGCCCGCCGTCATTCGCCATCACAAACACGCCCACCGCCACAAGGAGGGTGAGGATGCCGGCCAGAAGGGCCGCGACCCTAAAGAGCTTCTGTGTGTTTGCGCCACCCTTCAGAGACTCGGCGGCGATGCGTTCCAACTTGAAATGGCGCGGAACGGCTTCACCAAACCAGTCCCTGGCAGCGCCTGCCTTCAGTACCTGATGGCATCCTGAGCCACCTTCTTGTGTCTTCCCTCACCAAGCTTGAGAAGCATGACCTGCGCGGCGGAGGCGTCCCGCTGGCAATCCTGGCCGCTCAGAAGCCGCAGCGCGACCCGTAACTCCTTATGGGGATCTGCTTCGGACGCCTGGTGTGGCGTGTGCACGACGGGAAAGATCATGACGCTCCTCGTTGGGGAATAACCCTTGGTATGGCCTCTATTGTCCGAAGTGGCGCCGGGAATGGCGAGTCCCCGTGTAGGGGATATCAGGGTACGTCCGTCCTGAAGGGCGCAGCCGGCAATCCCTGCGTGTTGTAGAGATTGGCGCGGTCCGGGTTGTCTGCCCAGGCGTAGCGCACCGCAACGGCGGGAATCCCACTTGGGCTGGATACCACAACCGTTTCGCCCTCAATGCGCGCATCGGCCCAGTGGAAGAGCCCATCGCTCCCAGCTACTGCGAATCCCGCCAGCGGACCACGCCGGGCCTCGAGTCCTCCCCCAACGTGGTCATAGTCGATGACAATGCTGGAGCCATCCTGGCGGTGACCCCGGTAGGTTGGCCCCGCGTAGACAACCTCCTGTCCGTAGGCAAAGTGCCTCGCGGCCAGTGATAACCTCAGCCCGACGTCCTGCTTGTTGGTGGGATGAATGTCCGTCGCTTCTCCGATATCCGTGATTACTGCCTGCCCCACGTTTGGCAGACCGAGCGCCGCCGACTGGGATTCTCGCAGCACCGCCCAATCTGATTCAGATGGCTCGTCTTTCGCGGCCCTGAAGTTGGCCAACTGAACGAAGAGGAAGGGGGCATCACCCACACCCCAGCCTGACCTCCAGTCCATGATCATGGACTTGAATTGGCCCGCGTAATCGACGGCATCTTGACCGCTGGCGTTGGATTCACCCTGGTACCAAAGAAATCCCTTCACGGGGAAGTCCAGGAGTGGGTGAATCATCTTGTTGTAGAGAACCATAGGGACCTGGTTCTTGGCCGCACCCGTCGCGAGGCTGACCATCCCCACGCGCAAGGACCAATCTCCGGAGAGCGCGTGTTTTTGGGCCTGAGTCTCCAGGTACAGCCCATCGGGGGATCCATACAGTCCCCCGTTTCCGCCGGTATCGTCAACACGCACGGCGATCGCGTTGAGACCCTCGTGCAGAGCGCACGCCGGCACCGCGTACTTGCGGGCTACGTTCCACGCATTCGTGCGGCCTACCTCAACCCCGTTGACCCAGGTGATATCGTTGTCGTCGATGGTGCCCAAAGCCAGGAGAGCCTCGGAGGCGGCCTCGGCTTCAGAGAGGACAACACTGGTTCTGAACCAAACGACGCCGTCCAGCCCAGCATACCCCACCTGCTCCCAGACCGCAGGAACGGAAATCGTATTCCAATCCGACATATCCAGGTCACGGGCAGCCCAGTGTGCCACACCATCCACCAGGCCCGGATCTGACTCGGGAAAGTCTCCAATCAGCTGGCGCATTTCTTCGCGGGCCTCGTCCTCCTGGCGCGCCTGGGCCTGAGCAAGCGCTGCCGCATCCTCCGGCGAAAGTCCGAGTGCTTTCGGGCTCATCCACGGCTCTATCCTGCTTCCACCCCAGGACGTGTGCATAAGCCCGATCGGCACGTCCACGTGCTTGCGGAGCTCTCGCGCAAAGAAGTAACCAACCGCTGTGAAATCAGCGACATGCTGCGGGTCCGCCGGCGCCCATGGCCCGCCAGTCAGCGCGACTTCGGCCTTATCCGACCATTCGTGCGGAACGTAGAAATGCCTTATCGATCCATCGTCGGCAGAGGCTATCTCGACAGCAGCATTGTCGCTGGTCCGCACCTTCCACTCCATGTTGGACTGCCCGGAAGCCACCCAGACGTCGCCGAACAGAATGTCAGAAATCTCTGCGCCTTCCTCTGCCGAGGAGACTGAAAGCGCGTGAGAGCCGCCGGCCGGTCGAGGGGCCAACTCGACTCGCCAGGCGCCATCGAGGCCGGCCTTGGTCTTCTGGACCTCCCGGTCCATGCTAACCGTCACCTCGGAACCGGGACTGGTCCAGCCCCAAACCGGCAGTACCACGTCTCGTTGGGCCACCATGCCGTCTGCCCAGGGCAGCGCTACCAACGGCAAACCGGGGTCGTAGTCTGTCGAGACGCCGCCGCACGCGCCTAACAGGAATAGGCCTACAAAGGGGAGATAGAATCGACGAGCAGTCATGTCGGTCTGGCTGTGGGTTTTCATGAACGATACGAAGGACGTGATCCCTGATGCCTCGGTCTTCCGTTTATGGTTGTGAACTCAATCGCAAACTCCTGGACTCAGATAGATCGGCCAAATGCCGCATCAAGGCGGATAGAGACTACAAGGCCTGTCTTGGCTCGTGTGTGCGTCGTGGGCCGAGGCGCTCGCCGGCACTTCGACGACAGGACTCCGGCGCCCTTCTCGGCAGATGGCCACGGGGAAGGGAGACTCGTGGATACAACGACCAGAGGCGAGTGACCATTATTCAGGACGAACAGACCAGCGGCCATTCGTCTGAATCAAGAATGCGCATTCATCCCAAAAACACCGCTCAGGGTACCGTGTAGGTAGCACAATTGTGGCCCCTGGAGGCCTCAGACCCGCTCTGGTGCCCTCCAGCCGACGTTGGCGCGCGATTTGGAATCCCTTCTATCAAAGTTCCATTGGATTGAGGTTCCAATGTCGCTTGTGTTACTCCTGGAGGCCGACACCTCAATACGTGAAGAGATTCGTCAACAGCTCAGGTCGTTGTCCCACAGCGCCTTGACTCCTGACAACGGTCCAGAGGCAGCGGCTTTGGCTGCCAGGCATCTGCCCAAATGTATTCTGGTTGGGCGTCTGAGACACCCAACAGAACTGGATGGCCTGTTGGACGCATTGAGGCTACACCCCACCACTGCGGAGTCTCCAATATTTTTCGTCCCGAGCGCGGGGTCTTCGGAACTTGCCGGGTTTCTTCGGGACTTGCCTGGCGCGATCGAGAGAGAGCGCCCGCTCCAAGACGCGGTGCCCCTTCATGTCGATCCGGCCCTCCTGCCGAATGGTTTTCGGACCGCGATCTCGAACGTCCTAGGAGAAAGCATAGGACTCGCGGGACGCAACCTTCCTCCCGACCAGGCCAGAGCGCTGGCCGTCACGCTTCGAGAGACGGGCCAATTGCTTGTCCGCATGGGGAACGCCCTCCTGAGACGGCCCATACGACCCGACTTTGATGGCGTGACGGAATTGTCCGTGCCCCTCACCGACGCACTTCGCATGCGCGCTGGAAGGACGGGTCGGTCGAAGGCGCTTCAACTTTCCGTCGAACCCTGTTACTGGCGCGGCAGCATCGCCTCCATTGTCGAAGCACTTGCCGACGTCGTAGAGATCATGCTTCTGGAATCGAACGTTGCACTCTCGCTGCGCGTGGACAACCAAGTCATCAACGTGGTCCTCATCGCCGACACATTCCAGCTTCCGGAAGCCGAATTGTCGACCCTTGGCATTGCGCTTCGAGAGGCGCATGAACATCCACTGACCAGTTATCGCGTCGGACGATTGCACGGTCTGATCCGAGTCGTCAGGGAGAGCGACGGCACCCTCGGGATCCACAAAGGAAGAACCGCCGGGGCAAAATTCTGGCTCAGGATTCCTCACCGGGTTTCCGCCGTTTCGGCAGACAGCCCTGAGATCCGCTGGCCATAGGAGCCCGGATTTGATCGTACCTTGATCGGACCATGCCGGGCCACGTTTCGATTCTCGCCATCATCGGATTTACCGCTACGGCGGCCTACGCGGGATTCCTGCTGGCGCTTTCCGTCGGCTTCCGCCGGACTGTGAGTGAGGCGTTCCGAGTCCCGAAGTCGGGCGACCCCGGGCCCGCCATCTCGGTCATCATCCCGGCCAGAAACGAGGCACCGGGGATCGAGGCCGTCCTCCGCAGGGTCTTCGCAAGCCGCTATCCGGATTATGAGGTCATCGTAGTAGACGATGCCTCGACCGACGGCACAGGCGACCTTGTTCGTGCAGCACCTCAGTTCGGCGGGGGTTCTCTGCATTTGATTCAACTGGCCGAACCCGAGCCCGGCACTCGGGCCACCAAGAAGCGCGCGATCGAAGCCGGCGTCGCCCTGGCCAGCGGAGAGTGGATCCTGCAAACGGACGCCGACGGAAGTCCGGGAGAGCGCTGGATTGAGGGCATGGCCACGTATTTTCAAGCCGATACGGACTTCGTGGCCGGTCCGGTGGCCTATCCAAGTGGAACGACGTTCTTCGAGAGATTCCAGGCACTGGAATTCCTGGGATTCGCCGGTATCGCGGCCGGATCGATCGGCCTGGGTCGCCCGATTCTGTGCAGCGGAGCAAACATGGCCTTTCGCAAGTCCGCGTTCGTCGTCGCCGGCGGCCACGGGCACTCGAGCCATCTTACCTCCGGCGACGACGAACTGCTCATGCAGCGGATTCAAGCGGAGACGGCCGGTCGCGTCCGCTATTGTGCCGACCCGGAGGCACTGGTATTGACCGATGCGATGCCAACCCTGGCCTCTTTTCTCGAACAGCGGCGGAGATGGGCCTCAAAAGGCGCTCACTATCCCGCGCGGCGCCTCATCGGGATCAACCTCGTCATTTTCGGTGCCTTTGCGTTCCTCGTAGCTGGCGTTCCCTGGTCCATTGCGAACCCTTCTGTTGCCCCCTATGTCGCGGGGGGATTTGTGCTCAAGGTCTTGGGCGAAGCCGTCTTGCTGGCGATGGTCACCCGACATTTTGGCCGTTCAGCGCTCATGCGTTACCTGCTGCCTTCCCAGCCCCTGGAAATCGCGTATATCGTGGCGGCCTCGGTTGCGGGCGTTTGGGGCCGCTTTGAGTGGAAAGGCAGGCGTTTCGACCGATGAGCTGGCAGTTTTTAAGTCACCGGGCGGTGGCCTCAGCCCTTCCGCGAATGTGTGGCCGCTTGCCCGGCATCCTGTCGAGCATTCATTCGGATGCCGTGTACCTCACGCTGGACGATGGGCCCGTACGCGATACAACCGGGCTTTTGCTCGACCTCCTTGCGGATCGGTCGGCACACGCCACGTTTTTCCTGCTTGGAGAGCGAGTCCTCGCGAACCCTCAAGTTGCGCGACGCATACTTCGAGCAGGTCACGGCATCGGGAGTCATGGCACGATTCACCAGGACCCCTGGCGCCAGAGTGCGGCGGAGGCTGTGGAGAATCTCCGGACCGGGACCGATCAACTCGAGCAGACACTCGGAATCCATGTGACGCACGTCCGCCCACCGTTTGGGCACCTCCGGCCGGCTACATGGCACTGGACCCGCGAGACCCGCCGATCCATGACCCTTTGGAGTCACATGACGGCCGATTATCACCGGCACGCGACCCCCAGGCTGGTCGCTGAGTCTGTCCGGCGCATTCCGGGCGGCTCGATTTTGGTCGGGCACGATTCGGCCCCGGATGCCATCGCCAACATTACCGAAATTGTGGCGACGCTAATCCAAGAGGGACGGGCACTCGAACCGCTTCCCGACAAAGGATGACACCCATTCAGACCGTCGCTGTAGTGCTCGCAGTGGTCCAGGTTGTGTACCTGGCACTCCTCCGCGTGGGTTACCGCCGGGCACATCGGCAGTTCACGCTAGCCAGCAGATCAGAGTCTTTGCCCCCGGTATCGGTTGTTGTCGCCGCGCGAAATGAGGCCGGCGGCATAGGAGACCTGCTGGATGCGCTGTCGGCGCAAACGCATCCGAGTTTCGAAGTGGTTCTGGTGGATGACGGCTCCGAAGACGAGACACTGCAGCGCATGACGATATGGGCGAACGGACGCACGGGTGTGCAGATCTTCCGGAACCCCGGGTCCGGCAAGAAGCAGGCGGTCACCCACGGTATTCAGAATGCGAAACACGAGCTTCTGGCATTCACCGACGCGGACTGCGTACCGGGTCCCGAGTGGCTGGCGACGCTGGCTTCACTTCAATCCCCGGATATCGACGTGGTCCTCGTCGGATTCGGACCCCTGGTTCCCATGCCCGGCGCGCTCGGGAAGCTCATGCGCTATGATGCCCTGCACTCGGCGTTTCTCACGGCAGCGACCATCGGACTGAACCGACCGTTCATGGCGGTGGCACGCAACCTCTGTTACTCAAAGGCCACTTTCGCTGCAGCCGGGGGGCACCGCGGCCGATCGGTCAGCGGCGACGATGATCTGTTCGTCCAGGCCGTTCATCAGGCGGGGTGTGCGGGATTCCGCTACGTGTTTGACGAACGAGCGTTCGTGCCCAGCCCGGCGCCCGAGAATGTATCTGAATGGTTCAGGCAAAAACGACGGCACACGTCGGCTGGCCGTGACTTCCCCCTATCCGTGCAACTGCACCTGGCCTTGATTCACGGCTCCGCAACACTGCTCTGGCTGGCTCCGCTGGTCGCATCCTGGTGGGGAGCGGGATTCTTGCTAGTCCGTCTTGTGGCGTTAAGTCTGGCTCTTCGGAAGCCGCTCCGGCAACTGCACGGCGAGGACCTCGTCGGAAGCACCTGGCTTCTTGAGCTTGGTTATGCGGCATACACGTCGGTCGTCCCTCCCTTGGGATTCCTCTTCGGTGGACGCCGTTGGTAGCTACCTGACCACCACGACGGACCGCCTCTGGAATCGACCCTCCAGACCAAGGCTGACGATGTAGCTGCCTGAAGGAAGATTGCTGGCGTTCAGGATCACCTCGTGGGCCCCCGCCTGCCTCATCTCTCCGTCGAGCAGTACGGCAACTCGCCGACCAAGCATATCGTAGACCTCGACGTCTACCCGCCCGGTGTTCGGAAGCGCGAAACGCACTGCACCCTGACCGGACAATGGGTTCGGATAGACCGCGTCCAGCCAAAGGCTGGCCGGAAGTTCGGGGCTGTCCTCGCCGGCGAGGACAATTGGCATTCCGAAGAAGTCCATCACCTTGACAAGAAGCTGGTCGCGCGTGCTGGTACCGTTGGGCTCCAGGTCTGCGAGTGTGTAGGACATGGCCACGGTTCGGCCGCCACCCGCGTCCTGGTTCTGGATAGCGACAACGCCATAGCCCACCTCCTCAAAAAGCGCGCGGCCTGATCCGGAGGGGGCGAACAAGTCGACAGACCTCGTCGCGGTTTGCTTCGACGAAATGAACACCTCGCCCTGAGCGAGGGACCCGGCCTGGCCACGAAGATCAGTCACAGGTTGGGTGCCCGACAGCCCGTCCCGTGCTTGCCCTATGCCAAACTTCTCAAGCAGTCTCGTATTGGCGACCTGGTGGAAACCCAGGACGTCACCACCTTCGATGTAGACGTTGCCTCCTCCTTCGATGTAGGTCCGGATAACACCCGCAAGGACCTCTCCAAGGGGCGTTGGCGCACTGAGCGGATCGGAGGGCCCAAACGAAAGGAATACCGCGCCAAACCCTTCTAGCGAGGGGTGGATGGCCGCCGTTCGGGAGTAGTAGGACTCTACACCGGCCTCCTGAAGCGCGTCGTAGATGTACCTCCCAGACCTGCCCTCCGGAATTCCGAATCCTTCCCACACGTAGACACCCGAGTTCACGGAGACGTAGTCGGTCAGGGTGGTTGTTTGCGTTCGATTTCCATCGGACGCGGTGAGCGTCACCGAATAGAGACCGGGGTCCGGGAACGTGTGATTCGCGATTCCGCCACCGGCATCCACTTGGCCGTCGCTCTCGAAGTCCCAAGCCCAGGAATTAGCAGAGCCTTCGCCAAATACGGAGAGGTCAAAGAACGTGACCGGACGTGGCCCGGGGCCCGAGCGGCCGACACCCGCGGCAGCAGCGCGGAATAAGAAGCCCCTCTCGGTGAACGCTTCCAGCATGACGTCGGCGTGAGCTGCGCCAAATAGAAGCGAGTCGGCCTTGAGAACCGCGCGGGCAGCGTCCTCAGTATTGCTTCCTGATCCAGTCATGGACATCCCCTCCCAGAATAGAACGTCGGTGTCTGTCCCGCCGACTTCATCCCAGACGGACATCATTGCGCTTGCCCAGATTCGACCGTCGGCATGGACCTGGCCGGTCAGGTCGGCTGGAAAACGGCCGGGATAGTCGGTTCTTCGACCAGCAAAGAAGGGCCGGCCTCCCCAGCGCCCCATCTGGTCCCGCTGAGAAGTCCCCACGGGCCAAAGGTTCTTGCTTCGGGTATAGGACGCAGCCCAGTAGTCACCTACGCCTTCGCTAAGGCCGTTTTGCTGCGACAGACCATTGTCCGTAATCCAGTCGTGTATGGCGTGACCGAGCTCATGAAGAACCACGTCCGAGTCTTCCGCCAGGTCCGCTCCCCCCTCTCCAAACCGCAGTTGACCCGTAAACAGATACTGCGCATTTACGGCGCCTTCCAAGCCGTGTGGATCAGCCTGTACGCCGCCTGTGTATTGCAAAGGCGTGACGGAAAAACCTAACGTCTCGTTGAGATACCGCATCGACTGATCGATGTGGTAGTAGACGTTGGTCGCCTCGAATGCCGGCTGACTACGCGTGTTGTCCCAGTCAGGGGACGCCTGTCCAAAAGTGCCAAGGAATGGTGGGTCGAAATCGGTGATGACTGCCATCGGACCATCCAGGTCAAAGATTCCGCCCAGGGAGCCGATGTCCCTCAGCGTCACCTGGGTCCGGGCGGCCGTCAGCGCCGGGTTATCCGCATCGTCGTTGTCTCGATGCTGCGCATCGTCTCCGTAGGTCGCGGAGAGGACGGACATGGGATCGGGATCGAACACAAACGCAGATCCATCGACCCGGGAGCCCCGGAGGCCTGCCCCGGCGGACCGTTGAGGAGCCCTGAATGGTGCTGCGCGGGCGTCGAGGAATGGGCCTGCCGACGGGGCATTCATCGCCTGCGTGCGGGGACCGACGTGCGCCGTTGGCTCTGCACGAAAAACCTCACCCGTTGCCGCATCAACAAGGATATCCCATGCTCCGACCTTCGTGACCGCTTGGACGCGGTGCGCCAACCGACTCTGGCCTGCGTTTGCATATACGACCAGATCCACTTGCTCCGCGCTAGGCAGTCCCTCGGAAGCAATGTGGCCTCGTGCCTTATCCTTGGCCGATTCCGGCCCCACCTTGGACGCGATGACCGCGACATGAACTCCCGGCTTGAAGTCGTTCACCACGAAGTGGATCTGTCCATCCTCGCCAAGGCTGACAGCGATTCCAGACTTGTAGACAGGCACGCCATTGACCCGCTGCTCGAACCGGACGCGGTACCCTGACCGCGTCTTTCGGGTGGCGTAGTGCACCAGTTCGGTCTCAGGATTCGAAAGCCCGAGCTTGGCGCCACGCGCACGTAAATACGACCAGGCCATTTCGAGCGGGTCCCCGGGGGTGGCGCGGTAATCGGAATGGTAGAGGGCGAGCGGAATCCCCGTTGCCACGTTGACTCTGGCACCCCCCTCTATACGGGAAAGAACGCTCTCGTCAGGCAGGACTTCACCCCGGGTTTGAGGCCTGGTCTGAGCCGCGACGGAAAGGGTGCAGAGTGCCACTAGGAGAGAGAATAGGAGTCGCATCGGGCTTGGGGTCACGGTGTGGCTGCGGGTCAACAAACAGACGGTGTCTCGCCCGAAACGTGCTGCAAGCTACGGCTCCGTCGGGTCAATTTGGGGCCCGCAAAAGGGAGCAAATTCCCTGTTGAGACATTTCAACTTCAGAGCGCCTTCGGGCGCTCGAAGCCTCGCGGCGGTCCGTCCCTTGACAGGGACCTCAGGCGTGGCGTCAGCAATAACTTGGCACCTGATTACGACTCGACATGATTTCCGCAAGATCTCTCCTGGCGACCACCATCCTCGTCTCAGCCTGCAGCTCTGAGGCCACCATTGTAGAGGAAGAAGGCGGAGGCATTCCGGAGCTTGAGGGTTATCGCCTCGTGTGGAATGACGAATTCGACGCCGCCGAATTGAGCCCTTCAAACTGGAATCACTGGGTGACGGGGAATCCGTTCAACAATGAGCTCCAGTACTATACCGGCCATCCGCAGAATTCCAGGCTGGAAGACGGCGTCCTGAAGATTATTGCGCTGGATACCCCGTACACCGATGTGGACGGAACGCGGTCCTACTCGTCAGCCCGAATCAACACCAAGGGGCACGCAGACTTCCTGTACGGCCGGTTCGACATTCGGGCGAAGCTCCCGTTCGGACAGGGAATATGGCCGGCCATCTGGATGCTTCCCACGGACAATACGTACGGCGGCTGGCCAAACTCCGGTGAGATTGACATCATGGAAATGATTGGGAATGACCCTGCCACCATTCACGGGACGCTCCACTACACGCAAGCAAATAGTTCGAACCACGATTCCGCCGGATCGTCATTCAGGCTTCCGTCGGGCGATTTCTCGGACGACTTCCACGTGTTCACCATCGAGTGGGAGGAAACGGAGATGAGGTGGTATGTGGACGGTCAACAATACCGGGTTGCTCGGCAATGGGCGACCAACGGGCAAACGTTTCCCGCCCCGTTCAACCAGCGCTTCCATTTCCTGCTGAACCTTGCCGTGGGCGGAGACTGGCCAGGAAGTCCCAATCAAACCACAGTCTTCCCGCAGGTCATGGAAGTTGACTACGTGCGGGCCTATGAGGCAGTGGCGCCTAAAGCTCCGCCTCTGGGTCAGTAGTCAGTTCTGCCAGGGTGCGGCCCTTAACGAATCACCTCAAACAGGTCCTGTCCGGCCCCATTGATCTTGACCGTTCCGTCGGCAGCCACGATCATGGCCGCACCCGGAATGTCCAGGCTCCCGGAGATGAAGAGGTAGGTCGCCAGGACGTCCGCTTCCTCCGCTGTGGCTGCAACAGCCGACGCGCTCTGGCGCGCCGTTGCCGGTCTGGCTGTCCTGGGATCTATGATGTGCGGATACCGAACGCCATCCAACTCGACAAAACGCTCGTAGTCACCACTGGTGGCGACCGCGCCGTCTGTCATCTCCAGCCGGACAATGAGCCCCGAAGGGTCCCGGGGATGTTGGATTCCGACGCGCCAGGGTTGGTTGGCCTCCCGCACTCCGGAAGCGAAGAGATCTCCTCCAGCGTTGATCAGGAAGTCGGTTATTCCATGACTGGCCAGCACGGCAGCGCCCCGGTCAACCGCGTAGCCTTTGGCAATGCCGCCAAGGTCCACGGACATGCCGGGTTTTGAGAGCGACACGGTTCTGGCAACCGGGTCCAGGGCGATCTGACGGTAGTCTATCAGACGCTGGACAGCCAGCACATCCGCGGAGTCTGGCGCGCGCGTGATCTCGACCTCCCCCAGCCCCCACAGGTTTACCGCTGGCAGGCTCGTGATGTCGAACAGGCCGTCAAGACGCTCCCCGTAGCCTCTTGCGCGCTCCAGAATCAGGTAGGTCTCTTCGGAGACAAAAACAGGCTCACCCGTGGGCGCGTCGTTCACGCGGTCGATGTCGCTCCCTTCCCGATCGCGCCCCAGCAGGGCCTCCACGCGCTCCATTTCCTGGAAAGCTGCCAGAAGGCCGGCCTGCGCAACATCCATGTTGGGGTGGACGATCGTGGCCTCAACCATCGTCCCCATGAGGTACTTCGACACCTCGGTCCTGTACCGGACAGGAGCGTCCTGTGCCAGACCCACCAAAGGTCCCGCAGGTAGAACGAGGGCCAGTAGCCCCAGGAATCGGCTAGCGAGACACCGCATCCAGCCCCCCGAAGGCCAGGCCGGGTATCACAACCCGCACCCGGGCCGGAATACAGAGCAACTCATCTCCCGCCTTGGACGCGCTTCCCATCCGCATGCAGGTCTTGTGACGACAGGACGCCTCGACAATTGATACCACTCCGCGAGTGACCTGAAGGCGCACTTGCCCCCCTATGCCATCCACCAGAATGGGGGCAGTGTCCTTGGCAAGATCAAGATGGCCATGCAAGGCACCGTCCACCTCTACAATGGCGTGGTCAGCCGCCTGCGTGATTGGACCAACCCGGAACGTCGTCAACACCGGGTTCTCCACCGAATTCGGCAGGTCCAGTGCTCCCGCCAGGGTACGGACTACGTCTGCCTCCCGGCTGTCATGGGTTGACGGGTCAACCAGTTGCCCGGAAGAAGCCAACACGACATCGCCCACAAAGACGCCTCTCAGGTCCTGCTTGTCCACCGTGACCGTCTGACCACCCAACCGCAGAGACGCCAGGGCATCACCTACCCTTTTGTACATCAACTCCGGACGGTCGGACAGGACACGCAAGACAGCGCCAGAGGCGCCCGTGTCGTTGGCCAGCAGACGCGTCGTACCCACGAAAGGGGCCGCGGCTGCAAATACACTTACTCGCTGAATAAACTGTCGTCTATGCATGATGCTTCGCTAGAAATTATACCGATACCCGATTCCCACCAGGTAGGCATACAGCGTGCGTTGGCGGCTGTGCCAGTTCGGGCTGTCCGACCGCCGCGCGTACATACCAAGGGTAAAAACCATGGACATGTCTTCTGTCAGAAATCCTCCCAGAAGCGGCGTCTTCCCGACGGAATTCCCCTGGACGGTCAGTTTCCCGGTCAGTTCGAATGAGTGCAATCGGTCGAGTTTAGTATCCACGGTCCTTAAATCCGCCACCGTCTCGTACCGGGGAAGAAAGAAGTCTGCAGCGGACTGGCGGTAATAACGAGCGTTGCCGGCCAGAGTCAGACCCGTCCCGATACGACTGGACGCACCCAGCGCCCACGTCTGGGAGGCTACACCCCAATCGTCTTGATACCACCGGAAATGTGCGTCCATGACCAGGCCGCTTTTTAGCATTTGCCGAACTTCCAACCCTGCCGCAAGGCGCTCCCGGGAATCGGGATGGGCGGTCTCCAACGTCTGTACGCCACTGTCTAGAAATACATTCACCACCTGGTAGGGGTCAGCCATGTACCCCGTGTTCGTCGAGTACGACGCGTCGAGTCTGGCCAATAACCGTTTGGACAGAATCTGCGTGAGCCCGCTGGTCAGCGTCAGCACGCGTTTGTCCTTCCGCCAGGTCCGGTTCTCTGGAAACACCTTGTCCCAGGACGTCACGAGACCGGCCTGGAAAATGGTGTTCTTTTGAGCGAACGGAAGAGATGCGCGCGCGGCAATCGTGGCGGACGTGTAGTCGTGCTCCACCGAATAGAGCGCATCCACGCCAACGACCGCTTGACCCAGAACACGTGTAATCCCGATTCCAGCTTCGTGTCGGAGTTCGTCGGGCGTGTTGTCGGAGCCCCCTTCGAGGGTGGGGGTGGCGGACGTTACCGCGTCCACGGGAAACCGGCTCCGCATGGATGCCGCCGAGATGACGTCAACCAGATAACGCGCCGTAATGGCCGTTCTGTCGTTCAGGTGCCGGGTAAAAGAGACCGACGGATAGACAATATTGACGTTAAAACTGTCGAAATAGCCGCTGAAGTCTACCTGCACTACCTGCGCGGGAAGGTCCTGCCCGAGCGCGTCACCGGCAGATATGCTGCCCAGACACAGTAGGCAGACGCCGGCGAAAAGGGTGAAAGGCTTGCAAGCGCGCCTAGCCACAGCCGCATCCTCCTGCCTGGGCGCCGGTCCCACCGACCGAACCCTCTCGGTAGTCCAGATGATGGGAGCGCAGACCCTTGTCAACGGCGTCGCCATCGATGATCATCCGAGGGTCGGCAAGGCTGCCGCGCTCCCAGGGCTGCACTGTCGCGCAGCCTGCAGTCAGCGCCATAAGAAAGACCAGAGCCAGAAATCTCATTTTTTCTCTATCAGGTTCACGATGGCCTCTCTCAGCCGAGGGCCGTCTGCCGTGCGAAACCCTGCGTGGCGATACCGCACCATGCCCGTTCCGTCTACAACAACGGTCGATGGCATGGCCAGAAGTTGAAACGCTTGCGGGTTTGCGCCCGCGGCGTCATGTATCTGGGTGAACGGTAACTCCAACTTGAGCCCGTCCAACATTTGCCTGCGGCTTTCGTCTTTCTCATCCACATTGATTCCGATGAACGTCACCGGCATGTCTTTGAATTCTTCTGCCAGACCCGCAAGGAACGGCAGCTCTTCCCGACACGGGCCACACCAACTGGCCCAGAAATCCAGGACCACAACCTGACCCTCCAGGGTCGCCCACCTCACCTCTTCTCCGGCCAAATTTGACCCCTGGAGTTCTGGTGCTCTCGTTCCGACTTCCTGGGCGGACGCCGCGCTGGATCCCATCAGGATTACCAGGGCAAAGACCATCAGGCGGGAGACACTTCTTGACATGTTTCTGTCTGAGTTCAATTGGTGTGGGCGGCTAGCGGGGACCCGTCCCATTTTTTTTCGTGGCACTGATAACACGAAGGCGTCACGGTCACCACACTCTCGAAAATGACCTCTCCCCCGCGGAGATCGGATTGGTGACAATCGCTGGCTGAACATCCAGCACTTTCGGTAAACGGGTGGTCCAGTCCACTCTTGTGCGCCGCGCCACCCTGAAACTCGGTGTGGTCATCCGGTGGGCCGATCTTGGCTGCCGTGGGAAACCCGCCCTGGCAGCCACCTGCAAACGCCAGGAGGCCGATTGCCAGCAATGCGAAGGCTCGAAGGGTGTTCTTTGTCATTTCCGGGATCAGGCCTATGGCCACTATGTGGCGCAGAAAAAAGCGGTACGTTACAGGGCTTCCTTTACTCCCTGTTGTACCAGTATTACGCGCCGCGCCTTGACAAAATTGTCCTGCCCGGGCGCCGGCATGCCGGACCGTACCTATGAGGGGCCAAACCGTCAGTCTCGGGGCTCAACCCGCCACCACCATTGGTCGGGAAGTGCCTGCTGCCGCGGCCACACTTCGTCCAGCGTGTCGGACTCGTACAGGCGCCCGTTCTTCATCACGTACCTGATGGATGCACTGTTGGTGATGTCGTCCAGCGGGTTGGCGTCCAGGATCAACAAGTCGGCCAGTTTCCCCACCTCGATGGACCCCAGATCTCCGTCCAGGCCGATGGCATCGGCAGAGTGAATCGTGGCTGCGCGGAGGGCATCATGCGGCTTCATGCCGCCACTGGCCAGCATCCAAAGCTCCCAGTGCGTCCCCAGCCCCTGCACCTCGCCGTGTGATCCAAGACCCACGCGTCCTCCGGCTTCTACGACGTCTTTCAACCCTTTGGCGTGCAAAAAATGCACGTACTGGTCGTCTCTATACCAGGTAGTGGTCTTCCACTTGTCCAGTTCATCGTGGGGCGTGAAACGCTTCAGCCGGGCGTCCTCGTCCACATTGACGTGCGTCAGCCAGTAGTTGAGCCCGCTCGGCCCACCATAAGCCACGACGAGGGTCGGGGTGTAGGTCAGGCCGCTTTCGGTGAGCTGCCGCACGACGTCCTCGTAGAACGGACTGATCGGCAGCGCATGCTCCAGTCCGGCATACCCGTCCTGCATGAGCGTGAGGTTCATCGTGAAATTGGACCCACCCTCCGTGGTGGGCGAGAGCCCCATCTCGTTGGCCGCCATAATGACCCACTGCCTGACCTTCCGGTCTCCCGCCAGGTACTGCTTGATGGTCTTCGTGTTGTAATGGTCGGCGTATCGACGCAGTACGTTCCGGGCCTCTTCGAGGCTCGTGATGTTGTCGTTGGAAAAAACGCCGGGCCCCGTCGAGTAGATACGTGGGCCCAAGATGTCCCCGGTCTCGACGAGGTCGCCGTAGGTCACAACATCCTCAGAAGACGTCTGAGGGTCGCGCTGTGTCGTCACACCGTACGCCAATTGGGCAAGGAACTGCGACACCTGACGACGATGCACGCCCCACGCCACCCACGTGTGCGCGTGAATATCCACCAGCCCGGGCATGATGGTCTTGCCGGTGACATCGATCTCTGTGGCGCCCGCTGGCGCTACAAGGCCCGGCCCAACGGCCGCGATTCTGTTGTCGCGCACCATTACATCCGCATTCGGAAGAACCTCATCGCCCTCCATGGTGATGACGCGTGCCCCGCGCAGCACGACCACGCCACGCGGCCGGTCCTTGGCAACCCGGATCTCCACATCCGTGCGTACCGGTTCATAGTCGGGGATTTTGGGCGATGAGGTCGCCGTCGTGTCGACCGGTTCGGCGCCTCCATCCTCTGCATCCTCACCGGAACTCTCTTCATCCTCATCCTTGGCCGCCTCAGCCTCCTTGGCGTCCTTTTGCTCTGCCGCAATCGCGGACGCGGCCGTCAGGTCGTACCGGAAGAAGCTGCGTCCGATCGAATAGAACGGAGTATTCCCGTCGTCGGCCCAGCCCACGAAGTCCCCCCCAATGTCCGTGAGTCGCCAGGTCGGCACGGCCGACGAGCTGCTTACCGACACCGTCGGGGCCGGGGCGCGGACGGGTGGAACGGTGATGGCATACACGTTTCGCGCAACCCTGACGACGGCCCGCGTACCGTCCGGGCTCAGGACGACCTCATCAGGCGTTTGGGACCCGCCCTGAAGCCTCCCGTTGGACGGACCGGTCACCTTCAGTTCGCGCCTCAGATCGGTGCCGTCGAAACGCATGGAGACGAGCCCGTCCGATTCGGCCCAGATGTATACCCGGTCAGGGTCGGGTCCGATGTGCGGCCCGTTCCGCCCCTGCTCAGTGGAACTGGCGCCCATCCATGCGATGCTGGTTGGTTCTCCGCCTTCTGCGGGCAGCCAGACGTATTCCATCTCGCTGGACGAACTATGGCCGCCGAAGTCTTCGAGCATCCTGATGCGATGCATTCGGGATCCGCGAATCGCAATCAGTTTCGATCCGTCTTTTGAGTAGGCCAGTTTGTCGAAAAAGGCCGCTTGCGGCGTCAGCCTTTCCGGCGCGGCACGCCCGTCGGCCCGGACGCGATAGATGTTGCCGCCTTCCACGTCGTCCCACGTCACATAGGCCAGGTACCGGCCGTCCTGACTCCAGACCGGCGCGTGTTCCACATGTTCTGAATCCGTGGGCCGGCTGGCGTCCGAGATCACAGCGTGGGTTGAATCCGTGGGGCCCCGGGCGGGAAGGTCCGCCACCCAGAGTCGGTCCAGAGCCGTAAATGCCAATCGTTTCCCGTCTGGCGAGGGCCGGGCACCGCGTATCTGGTTTACCGTCAGGATGGAGTCGTTTACCGGATAGTCGAACTTGGCCAAGGGTCCCATCTCGATATCCACATCGGCTGAAAACGGGATCTCCGTGGCAGCGCCATCCGGGATGGACACCCGCATGATCTTGCCGCCGTAACTCGTTATCAGTGCCGACCCATCCGGCAGAAACGCCGAGCCGGGGTAGACATCCCTGTCCCGCGTGCCGCCCCCCTGTGAATCGTCCCTCTGGACGTCCATGACGAGCCAGGTCTCATCGCCGGTATTCAAGTCCAGGAGTTTCAACGCGGAACGTGCGTCGTGCCTGGTGGCGAACACCAGATACCGACCGTCCGGACTTGGCATCGGCCGAAATGCGCCTTCATGATCGTGAGTACGGATCTGGACCTTGCCGGTCGCACGATCCAGTTGGCCGATCTGATACGTGCCCACCCGGCGGGACGAACTTTGGGGAGCCACCTCGTGGGCCGCCGCGTCGGCGCTCTCTGCCTGCCCGCTCGTCGGCCTTTGGGATACCTCAGGAACGTCAAAACCGGCATCGACGTTGCCCCGAACGTTCACCCAGATCACACCGGGATCAGGCCCAAACGCCGCACCGAAGTGTGTGGCGGGGTTCTCCCCGGCGCCCGTCAAGGCCACGCCCGAGCCGCCATCCACGTGGAACAGGTGGAGCTGCGAGCCCTTTCCGGAGACTATGTAGTCGCCATCCGGCGTCCAGACAGGCGAGAGATAGGACTGCTTCTCTCCCTTGGTCCGGGCCTCGGGATCCGAGCCGTCCGCACCACTGGTCCAGAGGTTTTCGGACCCGTTGCGGTCGCTGACGAAGACGATTTTTGATCCATCCGGCGAGTAACGCGGCTGCATGTCGTATGCCTGCCCGCTGGTAATACGCGTGGCCGAGCCGCCGGCAACCGGCATGGTGTAGAGATCGCCCAGGAGTTCAAACAGGATGGTCTGCCCGTCCGGCGAAACATCCAGGGAAATCCAGGAGCCTTCCGCGGCCGTATACGAAAGCGAGCGGGTGGAAATCAGCGGCAGGCCGCTATCCTTCTTGGCCACTGCGGCGGAAGAATCGTTCTCGGCTATGGTCTGGGAGGCTGCCGGCGTTGCGACAAGCGCAATGAGAACGGCGAGGAAGAAACGCATGACGGCGCCCGGCTTGTGATAGTGGGTTGCCAATTATACAAGCGGCCCGACTGATCAGCCCCGCGCGTGCCACATGGCCAGCAACTCTGCTTCCCTCTCCGCGGACATGCCGGCGCGCAAATCAGCCTGCCGTTCAGCCGTGCGGGAAAAATGATAGTCCAGTGTATCTCGGACCGTGACGGCCAACGGTCTATACGTAAGGCCCGCGGCGATTTCCGGCGTAAGATCAAACTTGGCGAAGCCCTCCTGCCCCGGCAACGGCGGCATCCACACGGGGAGGTCGGAATATGGTCGTGCCCCATTTGCGAGCAGAAACTCGGTATCCACCCAGGTAAAGCGGGTCTCCGCAGTAGTAACAGCCCGGATGCCGTAGAGCAATTCCGCAAGCGGCCGCGGCTCGGCGGGACCGACTGCGTTGAATACCCCGGTATTTCCATTTTCGGCCAGGCGGACCATCCATTCCGAGAAGTCGCGCGCGTCGATGATCTGGACGGTGTGATCTGGCGATCCCGGGGCAAGCACTTCTCCGCCCCGGTGAATCCTGACGGGCCAGTAGGTGAACCGATCTGTCTGATCGCGCGGGCCTATGATGAGACCGGGCCTCAGAATGACGTGGTTGTCGGGAAACACCTTCATGGCCTCGCGCTCGGACATCGCCTTGCGGAGTCCATACGGCAGTTCCGCCGTGGGCGTGCCTTCGGCCACATTCGCAGAAGCGAACGTAAATGTCGGATGTCCCGCGTGCATGGGGACGGCGCTGGTATTCGCGTAGGCGGAGCGCGAGGAGACGTAAAAGTAACGCCCAACCGAATTCTTGAGCGCGGCAGCGCTCATGCGGACCCAGTCCGGGTTCGACGCCGAATTGTCCAGGACCACGTCCCAGGTGCGCCCTTTCAGCGACTCGTAGTCACCATTCCTGTCTCCCAGCAGGCGTTCGACGCCCGGAAACAGGTGTGTGTTGGTGCGCCCCCGATTGAAGAGCGTGACGGTGTGTCCGCGGTCCAGCGCGTATTGCACCTGGAAAGGACCGATAAAACTTGTCCCGCCCAAAATCAGAATGCGGAGCGGGTGTTTTGCCTTAACCGGGCGTACGCCCAGTGTTAAAGCTCCCAGCCCGGCGGCGGTGGTCTGTTTCAGAAAGGTTCGACGCGAGGAGGCCATGATCCATCCGGTTTTCTTACCGGAAGATACGCCTCCTCATTTCAAGCCTCACACACAAACACCGCCGTCCGACTCAGGCTTCTGGCGTCCGTTGGAGAGATGAGACTTCGGCAGGGCCTTCTAGAAAAAGACTATTTGATCACCACCCCCACCACCCATCCTCGGATTCACGACGTTGTTGAATATGGAGCCGAAGCGGTAGGTGATGCCGACATTGAAGAACAGCGAATACCCCGTCGGGAGCTGGACCGACTGGAGCAGAATTTCCTCACGAGTGGCCGCGCTTCCGGGCAGATCGATCTGATCCCGGATGCGGTTGTAGGAGGCAAACGTATTGAAGGACAGGCCCTTGAACAGGCGTATTCGGGCATTGCCAAACAACCCGAAGTTGTACGAATCCAGCAAGCTGCGGTCGAAATTTGTCAGCAGGTGGTTGACGTCGGCCGACACAAACACGCTTCCCCATTTCTGGGTCAGGTTGAGACTCAAGTCGAGCGATTGCCGTAGAATGGTCTCCTCTTCCAGCGCAAAAATCGTCAGCTCGTCGTAGAGGCTGCGCGAGAGCCGGATTCCATACTGGGCCGTCAGAATTCTCCTGGTCGATTCGGTATACGGAAAGAAATCGAACTCCAGGGCAGGGCCCACGGAAAACTGTAATCGGGTGTTGGAGAAGCTGTTTGCCGAAACCGACGCATTGCCACCGGCCGACCAGTGCTGCCCGAGAGAAGCCACAACCTGGCCAGTCACGCTCTCCGAGTGTCTACTGCTGACGATGACCTCTTCGCCCGTATCAAATTCGCTGCGAGAGTCATTGAGGTTGCCACTCAATCGAATCTTGAGTTCCTCCGTCGTGCGGTTGGCGGAAAACCTGCCGTTGCGTCGCACGGAGTTCGTGGAAGATTGGCCGTTGTAATTCCCACTTCCACTCAGCGTGAAAGCCCAATAATTCCAGGGGTCGGCCTCGATGGAACTAGTCTCTCCGGTGGCCTCAGGTTTGATGGCCGATATGTTCAATTGGTCCGCCAGGCCAGCTTTGGTCATGTAGCGCGTGAGGCCGAGGGTCAGGTGCTTGAGCAAGGCGCGACGCTCCATGTCCGAAGTCGCATCTCCGGAGGTTGCGTATACCAGCGTGTCCCCCATCGCGGTGTACTCGCGCTGCCCCAGGAACGTAAGTGTAATTCGGTCGCCTCCCGAGCCGGTGGTCTGTCGGGCGTGCAGGATGTGGATGTCTGCCTGTCGGGGCTCCGTGACGAAATCGACAATTGGCAATTCTTCGCGAATGAACTGGTCGTCGCAGGAGTACTCGCAGTCCAGGAATACCCGAAGGGACGCGGCGTTTTCCTGCGCGGAGGAGGCGGATACCGCCAGCATCGGAAGGAGAAGCAGAACTAGACGTTTCATGCGGCCTGGCTTGGCCGACCCAGCGGATCGGGGTTAGAGGTGGTCTCTGGGAGACACGCGATGACCCCATTCGGTTGCCACCGGTGCCGTAGAGACGTAGCTCTTTCACCGTTTATTGTCTTAGCGCCTCACCAACCGCTAGGGCTCCCATAAGGCGTCACGCCCACGCTGCCGTCATTCAGCCGGCGTCGGCTGAAGCTTCTTCCCGAACAGTTTGTAGTCCAAAGACAGCGGTCCGCCCCCAAACACCATCAGGACAGCCACGATTACCAGTACCAACGCCGACAACTCAATCGACTGATTCTCAGTGGCCAAGCCACCCGGAAGGTGGACAAAGAACACCGCGACCACCAGAATGGGCACCTGAACGGCTGCAGCCACGCGCGTCACCAGGCCAAGTACCAGCATCCCGCCACCTACTAGATGGGACCCGATAATCCAGCCAGCGGCGTCCACGCCACGCTCGCCTGCAAAGGCCCGCAGAATCTCTAGGTCGGAAATAAACGCCAGGCCGCGGACCACCAGCGCTCCGCCAATGAAAATCCGCACCAGGTCGATTGCCAGCGAGTTGTGCCTGCCCTGCCAGTAGACCAGACGTCGGTAGGCTGAGATTTTATTGAGAGGTTCAATCATTCGGCGTACCGCGGTTCGATATCGGGCAAGTCCATCCAGCGAGGTTCGCCTTCGGGCTTGAAGTTACGGGTGGCCACGAAATGCATTCCGTGGTGAAAGTTGAGCTTGAATTTTCCGCCGCCGAACTGAGCCCCGAGCCAAGTCTCAGGCGTGTTCAGCAGTCCGAACATGTCCTTTGGCCCGAGCACGGCCAGACGCTTGAAGCGCACGGATCCTCGCCAGGGCTCCTGGACCAAGACGGTCACCATGGATTCGCCCAGGAGTTGGACGAAAGTCTGCTCCTGGATTTCGTCAGACGCCTCTTCTGTTCCGAGCGTCTTCCAGACAAACTTGCTATAGAGGGGCCAGACCCAATCCATCAGTTGTCCCTGAGCGCCCAGCCAAAGAAGACGAAGAAGAAGGCCAGGATCATGAACAGAGCCCCGCCGACGGCGCCGATCTCGGCGACGGTCACTTCAAATGGCAGGCTTCGGATGACCAGAAAAAGGACTATGGAGGCTCCGGCAGCGATGCTGCCGTATTTGGCCGCCATCTTGAGGCGCCACATGTTGGCCTCTTCGATCGTGCCGAATTCCCTGACAGGCTCAATCGAGCGCTCCTTTTGCTGGCTCTCCCACTCTTTTACCCGTTCTCTGTAATCTGCACTGGTGGCCCTGTTCACGGCTACCACCTCTGCCTTGGCCCTGCCAAACAGCACCTCATCCAACGAGAGCTTCCCGGAGCCGAATACTAAGAGCACTCCGAGCAAGACAAGAACCAGGACACTTAATTCGAGAGACTGGTCCGGCAAAAAAAGACCGCCGCCCTGGGCGGAAATAAAGACGGCTCCCAGCAGGACTGGGATTTGAAGGAGGGCACCGAACCGCGTGAGAAGCCCGGCAGACAGCATGAGTCCTCCAAGTAGATGCGTCGCCGCTCCGATTTGAAGAGCCATGGCGGGTAGCATGTAGCTCATCTCCTGATCCTGAATCAAAGCCAGAATTCGAGAGGCATCCGATATAAACAACACGCCGCGGACAAAAAGGGCAAGCCCCAGAAATGTCCGGATAATGTCGAGCGCCGCGTCGTCGTGGGTGCGTCCGAATTCGAGAAAGCGAGAGGTCGCGGTCATGCTGTGGGTGTCGTGGCTTGGCTTTTACGGGGAATTCATTTTCAATGTACGCGCGCGTCGCGCAAGCCTCAAACACCGGGCGAGTTCCATATATTTTGTTCCCCCCGCTCGTCGTTACTCACAGAAATCTGTTGTTCGGTTCCACGACTTTTTCGTATATCTGGGTTGGCATTTGTCACACTCGGGCCGGGCACCCCTGAAGAAGCCCCCCACCCTCTACTCTATCTCTAACCACACCCTGTTTTCCATGAATCTGCTCCGGCGCGTTCTTGTCCTTCCCGTTCTGTTTGCGACCCTCTTTATGGCCGCATGTGGAGGAGGCGACTCCGCATCTGACTCTTCCTCCGAGGCTCCTGCAGCCGCTGCGGCTGACACCACTCCTATGGGGACGGCATCCGTCTCTGGCAGTGTCACCTTTTCGGGCACCGCGCCCGCTGCTGTGGCCATCCGTCTGGATCGCGAGTGTTCCGATCTGAACACCGACACCGTCATGGCACAGAATGTTGTCGTCAATGACAACGGCACGCTCGCCAACGTCTTCGTGTACGTAAAAGAAGGACTGCCCGCTGGCTATAGCTACGCCATACCCGCGGAGCCGGTACACTTTGACCAGTCGGGCTGCATGTACGAGCCCCATGTCTTTGGCGTCCAGGTCGGCCAGGGAATCAAGATCGTCAACTCTGACCCCGTTCTACACAACATCCACGCCCTCCCCGAGACTAATCGTCCTTTCAACTTCGGCATGCCGAAGCAGGGTGACGAGCGAGTCCGTGAGTTCCGCGTGGCCGAGGTCCCGATCTTCATCAAGTGCGACGTGCACCCCTGGATGGGCGCCTGGGCCGGCGTTGTTGATCACCCCTATTACGCAGTTACTGGCACAGATGGCGCATTCTCCATGGCAGGCCTCCCCGCTGGCAACTATGTTCTTGAGGCATGGCACGAGGAGCTTGGCACGGCCACTGCCACCGTGTCGGTGACCGATGGCGGTGCCATCGAAGCCACATTCGCATTCTCCTCCGCCGGCTAAGCTGGCCCCCATCGGATTCCCGGACCGGCCGCGGTAACCCAACACGTTACCGCGGCCGCTTCCGAATCGTGAGAACCGGTACATTTCGCGAGACGCATGAGCGAACACGAACACGAAGGTGGTCTTGACCACCACGAACTGACGTTCCTTCGGAAGTGGATATTCTCCACTGACCATAAGGTCATCGGGATTCAATACGGGCTCACCAGCCTCCTCTTCCTGTTCATCGGGTTTAGCCTGATGATGCTGATGAGATGGCAGTTGGCTTACCCGGGTGAGGCACTTCCGCTGATCGGCGCACTATTCAGTGACGCTACCATGCCCGATGGCGTGATGCAGCCGGAGTTCTACAACCAGCTCGGCGCGATGCACGGCACCATCATGGTGTTTCTTGGCATCGTCCCACTCGCGGTCGGTGCCTTTGGCAACTATATAGTCCCTCTTCAGATTGGCGCGCCGGATATGGCGTTCCCCAAGCTGAACATGGCGAGCTACTGGGTCTTCCTTGTGGGCGGCGTGATCATGCTCGCCAGCTTCTGGGCGCCTGCTGGCGCGGCAAAGGCTGGCTGGACGTCGTATCCGCCGCTCGCGGACATCGAGACCATGGGACAGACCATATGGCTCTTCGGGATGATTTTCCTGATTACGTCGTCCCTGCTTGGTGCGGTCAATTTTATCACGACCATCATCCAACTCCGCGCGCCCGGCATGACGCTCTGGCGGATGCCGTTCTTCGTTTGGGCCCAGCTCATTACCTCCTTCCTCCTCCTGCTGGCGTTCCCGCCCCTGGAGGCAGCCGGCGTCCTGCAGCTGTTTGACAGGCTGCTGGACACAAGCTTCTTCCTGCCTTCCGGCCTTGTGGTGAGTGGCGAGTTGCTGGACGTATCAGGCGGCGGCAGCCCGCTGCTCTGGCAGCACCTCTTCTGGTTCCTGGCACATCCTGAGGTCTACGTCCTCATCCTGCCAGCCATGGGTATCGTGGCCGAGATCGTAGCCAACAACACCCGGAAGCCACTCTGGGGCTACAAAATGATGGTTTACTCCCTCATTTTCCTCGGCTTCATGAGCTTCATCGTGTGGGCACACCACATGTTTATCACTGGAATGGGCACCGCACTGAGTGGGTTCTTCCAGGTCACGACGATGATCATCTCGATCCCGTCGGTGGTCATTCTGTCGGGCTTGTTCCTTTCGCTTTGGGGCGCGCGGTTGCGCTTTAACACCCCCATGCTGTTTGCCTTGGCGTTTCTGCCCATGTTTGGCATAGGCGGCCTGACCGGACTTCCACTGGGCTTGGCACCCACGGATATTCCTCTTCACGACACCATGTACGTGATTGGACACTTCCACTATGTGGTGGCTCCGGGCACGATCCTCGCCATGTTCGCCGGAATCTATTATTGGTATCCAAAGGCGACGGGGCGACATCTGAATGACACGCTTGGGAAGATTCACTTCTGGGGCTCGGTCATCCCGATGAATTTCATTTTCTTCCCGATGCTGATCCAGGGGCTGGCGGGCGTTTCCCGACGACTCTACGATGGTGGTGCCTCCTACGATTTCGCGGATAGCGTCATCCACTACAACGAGACCATGTCCATCGCGGCGTGGGTTCTGGGACTGTTCCAATTGCCGTTCATCTTCAATTTCTTCTGGAGCATCTGGAAGGGCCGGAAAGTGGCGAACGACAATCCCTGGGACGCGACGACCGTGGAGTGGACAGCTACTACTTCACCTCCGCTGGGGCATGGCAATTTTGAGACGATACCGACCATTTACCGCGGCCCCTACGAGTACAGCGTTCCCGGTCATGACACTGATTTCTACCCCCAGGACCAGCCTTAAGCCATGCAGATCCCTTACACAGTAGAGGCTCGGCCGGACACGGGCGTAAACAACGCCAAACTCGGCGTCTGGCTTTTCCTGGCCTCCGAAGTCATGCTTTTCGGCGGCCTCTTTTCCGCCTACATCTTCCTTCGAGTGGGTGCTCCGGTTTGGCCTGGAGAGATCCACGGTGAAACGTTCACGCTGGCCTCCCAGATTCTGAACGTGCCCCTGGCTTTCGTCAATACGATTGTGCTGATCGCCTCGTCGGTCACCATAATCATGGCTTGGGTGTCGCTTGCCAGGAATGACTTTGGCAAGTACAGGCTCTACATGGGCCTCACGGTCCTTGCCGGCTTCGGCTTCTTGATTATCAAGACAATCGAGTACTCGAGCAAGTTCTCACACGGATACCTGCCAGAGGAGAGTACTTTTCTGGCCATCTATTTCGTGATGACCGGCTTGCACGCCATCCACGTGATCGGCGGCATGGTCGTCAACGGCTACTTCCTAGGCCCTGGGGCCAAGATGTGGAAGACGGACCCTGAACGCTTCAAGAGCCGAATCGAAGTTGCCGGACTCTACTGGCACTTTGTGGATCTCGTCTGGATTTTCCTTTTCCCGACCATCTACCTACTCTGACCCATGTCCCATTCTCACAGCGCTGAAGAGCTACAGAAACACGTCAAGGTCTACCTGACCGTCTTTGGATCGCTGATGGTCTTGACCGTGGTCACGGTCGCCGTCTCGTACCTGCACCTGAGTCTCTGGCCAGCCCTGATTCTGGCCCTTGTCATCGCCTCAGTGAAAGCGGGGATGGTTGCTAGCTACTTCATGCACCTCATTGGTGAAAAGAAGTTGATCCTTGGCATCCTGGCCATCACGTTCCTCATCCTGTTCTGCATGTTCGCCATCTTCATCTCGGCCTATCACGACCAGGTCGGACGGGCGGCTGTTGATATGGCGGGAATGGTCTCTGGCCTAGCCTGACATTGAGGTAACCATGTCGCTTAAGTCATTTCATATTGTTTTTATCGCCCTCTCCGCCATCCTGGCGTTCGGATCTGCCGCCTATGCCGTGATCTCCGTTGATGGAGCCATGGGCATCGTGTGGGCTTCGCTGGCCGTGGTTTCTGGCGGCGCTCTCATCGTGTATGGCAAGCGTTTCCTGACCAAAATGAAAACCCTCGAGGCTGCCGGATGAAGCGAATTGTGATAGCGAGCCTGGTGCTGGTCGTCATGGCTGCACTTCCGGACACGCTCCTGGCTTGTGAGCGTTGTTTTGGTGCCGGAGTTGATGCGCCGGCCGTTCGCGCGGTCTCCGCGTCGATGCTCGTCCTTCTCGTCATGATTTCTGGCGTGTTTGGGGGCATTCTTTCCTTCTTCCGCAACATGAGTGTGCGCGCCAGAAATCTGGCTGAACAAGACCCAACTTCTGACTGACCCTGAGGCCAAATGAGAGAGTTTCTCGATATCAGCCAATTCCTCGGAATGCCCGGCCGTGCGTCGGCGCACGCCGCCGACATCGACCTCATGATGTCGCTGGTGCACTGGCTAATGCTGCTGCTTTTCATTGGCTGGGGCGCATACTTCATATACGTCCTCATCCGCTTTCGGGCGTCCAACAATCCGGTGGCCAGCTATGAAGGAGCGGACGGCAAGTACTCCAGGTATCAGGAGATTGCCGTCATCCTGGCCGAGACCACCCTCTTGGTGGGTTTCGCACTCCCTCTCTGGGGCTTCATCAAGAACGACTTCCCTGCCGCGCAGGACGCGCCTTTCGTGGTGAACGTAGTTGCCGAGCAGTTTGCCTGGAACATCCACTATCCCGGCCCCGACGGTGAGTTCGGCGCACGCGCACCGGAACTGATCGACGTGATTCGCAATCCCGTCGGACTGGATGCGAATGACCCCGCGGGCGATGACGATGTGGTCACCGTCAACGAGTTGCACCTACCGGTGGATCGCCCGGTAATTCTCAACCTCAGCTCTAAAGATGTGATACACAGCTTCGGCGTGCCTGAGTTGCGCGTCAAGCAGGACATCATTCCCGGACTGGTTATCCCGATCTGGTTTCAGCCGAACCTGGAGGGCGAGTATGAGATTGCCTGCGCCCAACTCTGCGGCCTGAGCCACTACCGGATGCGTGGCTTCGTTACGGTCGAGAGCCAGACTGCCGTAGACGCGTTCCTGACAGACATGGCGGGAGGCGCCCAGTGAGGCGGCATCGCCTCGGCCCCCTGCGCGATGGATCCCTCCTTATCTATGGCCTTTCCCGGGAACGGGTGGCTGTGGCCGCTGGCCTGATCTTCGCCGCCGTCGCGGTGTTGGTCCTAAGCCCCATGGAGGCGTTTGCGACTCCTCAGGTGGCCGACAATCCAGACTATCGCGCCTTCCCGATAATCGGGAGCCGTGTTGTCATGTGGGTCACGGCCGAGCTGCACCTCATGTTTGCGGCCTTCGTGCTTGCGGTCCCCATGTTCGCGGTGATCATCGAGATCATTGGCTACTTCTCGGGCGACAAGCGCTATGATGCGCTGGCCTACGAGTTCACGAAACTGCTTTCGGTCGCCTTCTCGTTTACCGCGTCCTTGGGCGCCATGTTGACGTTTCTGCTGGTCGTTCTCTACCCGGCCCTCACCAGCTACCTGATCTCCATATTCAGTTGGACGTTCTTCCCTTACGTGGGGCTGTTCTTCCTGGAGGCCGTGTTCCTCTACAGCTACTACTACGGCTGGGGAAAATTCAATCCCAAGACTCACATCGCACTTGGCATAATGCTGAACGTGGTGGGTACAGGCATCATGTTCATCGCCGACTCGTGGTTGACGTTCATGAACACGCCTGCGGGAATCTCGGAGACGGGGGAACTGGTGAGTCTGGCCGCGGCAATGGCCAACCCGATGTGGATGCCGATCAACATCCACCGGATGATTGCCAACGTGGCCTTTGGCGGGTCGATTGCGGCCGCCTACGCCGCCTTCAAGTTCCTGGGGGCCAAGACCGAAGAAGAGAAGGCCCACTACGACTGGATGGGGTATATCGGCAACTTCATCGCGATCGCAGCCCTTCTTCCCCTGCCGTTTGCCGGCTATTGGTTGGGCAAGGAGATCTACGGCTTTTCCCAGAGCCTTGGTATCACGCTGATGGGGGGCACGTTCTCGTGGCTGTTCATAATCCAGGCTATTCTGATTGGCAACCTGTTCCTGGCGGCCAATTACTACCTGTGGATCGGCATGGAGCGAATCGAGGGTGCGGAGCGATTCCGGCCCATGATCAAGTATCTGCTGATTGTGATCGCTGGTTGTTTCCTAGTCTGGGCGACGCCGCACTCTCTGGTTGCTTCGGTCGAGGAGGCCCGCAAAATGGGTGGCGCGCACCACCCAGTCCTCGGCGTGCTCGGGGTCATGTCTGCCAAAAACACGGCGGTCAACATCCTCATCTTGACCACTTTCCTCAGTTTCTTGCTCTATAGGCGAGGCAACTTGAAGCCCACCGTCAGTTGGGCCAAGGCGGGGAATTATGCACAGATCGGCATCTTTGCCTCTGTGGTGCTTTTCGTCAGCTTCTTGGGCGTCTACGGCTACTTCGTGGAAGCCAGCGTCCGCATTGGCCTCTCGGTCCCGCAAGTCTTATCCGTCATCTTCTGCATGATCGCCGTGACCACGATCGACGTGTTCATGTACAAGAATCCGGAGGTTACGGGCAAGATCAAATGGGGGCAGATGCCCGCTCGAAGTCAATACGCTCTGTTCTTCATTGCCGTGACATTTGCCTGGACAATGGGCCTCATGGGCTACGTCCGGGCCGGAATGCGCCAGCACTGGCACATTTACGGCGTCCTCGAAGACACATCGGTCGACGCATTTACGCCTACCCTTGGGTTTGCGTCCAATGTGGTCTCAGTGACTGTAATCATTTTCTTCATCTTTATTGCGATTGTGTTCTGGCTGTCGGGGCTTTCAACCAAGAAACCCTGGGAACCCAAGACGGCGGAGGTTGAGGGATGAAAGAAGGCATCAAGATTTTCGGCTTTGTGATCATGGTCTCGCTGTTCTACAGCTACGTGGGCCAGACCGTACCGCAGAAGATTACCTACCCGCCAGAGTCTGCGGCGCTCAACGCGGACATGACTTCGGACGAGCTGGCCGCTGCCGGTGAGATCATCGTAGCTGGGAAAGGCACCTGTTTTGGCTGCCACACGGTTGGCTCCGGCGCTGACCCTTCTTCGTTGCGTTTTCCTGACCTGGGTGGCATTGCAGGCAGGGCAGGATCTCAGGTCCCGGGCGAAAGTGCGTTGGAGTACTTGGCCAAGTCGCTCTATGAACCGAATGCGTTCATCGTGGAGAGTTTTCTGCCAGGGATGCCCGTCATTAACAGAGCACCGATTGGCCTGAACGACGACGAGATCAAGGCCGTCATTGCGTACTTGCAGAGCCTTGGCGGAGAACCAACAATTACACTGGCCACGGACCTGGGCTACACTACCGCTGTCTCCGCAGCTCCCGCACCTTCGGCCGTGGCCGCCGCGCCGGGTTCTGGCCTCGACGGCCCGGGCGTATTTCAGAGCTACCTCTGCGGAACCTGTCACAACATTGATGCAGCTGGCGCACTGGCGGGTCCGTCGCTGTTTGACGTTGGCTCCCGCCTTTCAAAGGCTGAGATTTATGAGGCCGTAATGGAGCCCGACGCGGTTATCGCGGACGGCTTTGCCGGTGGTGTGATGCCGGCAACACTCGGAGCCACCGGTTTCTACTCCAAGATCTCGTCCGAAGAACTTCGTGCTTTGGTGGACTACCTCGCACAACAAACGGGGGGATAAGTGAACGTATTGGTTGTCCTGGCCATCATCGCCGCGATGATTGGCCTGCGGTTCCTGAAACCGTCCATTGCTGTCTGGGCCATCGCTTGGTGGTTTGCTGTCTACGGCATGGCCACTTACGGCATCGACCCTTCGGTGCCGTCCTCGGTGGTCAAGATGTTCATGGGCATCGTCACGATCGCCCTTTTTGCCTATGTCTCGGCTGCTGAAGGACGGCTGACTGAAGCCAAGGAGTCGGTGATTGCGTTTTTTACGGAGCGCCGATTCATGATTCCATTGGTTGCACTGCTGGTGGCTGTCCCGGCACTGGTGGCGTTCAACGTGTATTCAGGCATGACTCAGCAGCCGGCTGCGCCTGTCTCAGGGCGTACCATTCACCCGGTGCCGCCTTCCACGATATCCTTCAAGGGGAAGACCATAGATCTGGTCTCGGACGACAACCCTTACCGCCATTTGGAGACCGAAGATGCGGCGGCCTTCACGGCTCACCTGGATAACGGACGTGCAGTCTACTACGAGAACTGCGTTTACTGCCACGGGGACAACATGGAAGGCGATGGCCTTTTCGCCCATGGCTACGACCCCATCCCGGCCAATTTTCAGGACCCGACGACCATCGCCATGCTTCAGGAGGGTTACCTCTTCTGGCGCGTAGCCAAGGGCGGGCCAGGACTCCCCGTAGAATCAACACCTTGGTCATCTGCCATGCCCGCTTGGGAGCTCTTCCTGAGCGAAGAAGAAATTTGGGATGTGATCCTGTTCCTGTATGACTTCACGGAACAGCGGCCACGCGCACGGGAGGTGCACGAATGAGACGATCTCTTCTCACCGCGGCGGCGTTTCTGCTAGCCGCAGGACCGGCGTTTGCGCAGGACCCGGATCTTGGCTCCGATGCCGAGCGTGAATCTGGCAAGGTGCTCTATGAGGCCAAGTGTGCGCATTGTCACGGCCTCAACGGGGATGCTGCAAACGAGGCTGCCACCCGCCTGCGTCCCGCCCCGCGAGACTTCACGGCTGGTACCTACAAGTTCAGGAGCACTGCCAACGGCGAGCTGCCCTCCGACGACGACATCAAGCGGAGCATTCGTGAGGGCATGCCTTACACCGGAATGCCGCCCTGGCCCTCCTTGTCGGAATCGGAAGTCACGAACCTGATGTACTACATCAAGACGTTCGCGGCCGATTTCTCCGGCCCCTTTGGTGTGCCCGAGTTGATTGAGATTCCCAAGGCTCCCTCGGAGTCCGACGCTACGATTGCGCGCGGCCGGGAGGTCTTCCTGGAGAACCAGTGCGTGGATTGCCACGGTGATCTCGGCCGGGGCGATGGCAAATCGGCTCCAACGCTGACCGACCAATGGGACCTGCACATCCGGCCCGCAGACCTGACCAAACGGTGGACCTTTCGGAACGGGCAAACGCGAGAGGATATCTACCGAACCTTCAATACTGGTCTGGATGGATCGCCGATGCCCGCATACGAGATCGAACCCGCCGAGGACCGATGGGCGCTGGTCGATTATGTCCGCTCCCTTTCAGCAAACGAGCCGGACTACGCGACCACGCTGACCGTGACACCGGCTGCTACGATTGACGAGGCCGCTTTCGATGCCGCTCGCAAATCAGTCTTCGCCGTCGTCGGCCAGGTCGTTGAGCCCGGACGTGCATTCTTTCCGGGGGTCAACGCAGTCGAGGCAAGCGCGCTGGTAACCGCCGACCAGATTGCGGTTCGCTTGCGCTGGAACGACATGGTGGCCGATACCCGCGGCTCGAACGCGCCGGACATTCCGGTCTCAGAGCCCTGGTTGGGAGCGCCCGACACCTCGGGTACGTTTTCCGACGCCGTCGCCATTCAGTTTCCTACCCTGATCCCAGCCGGCACCGAACGGCCCTACTTCATGTTTGGCGACAGGAAGAACTCCGTTGACCTGTGGTTTGCGGACATGGGTGGCCCCAGTGCGACCCATTACGTGGGCAACGGATCTGGGGCCCTCAAGGCCGAGGGCCCAACCCTCAGCGTCTCCAGCTCCTACGATGATGGTCAGTGGACGGCCACGTTTACCCGTGATCGTGCTTCGGAGGGACACATCGCGTTTGATGAAGGGACCTTCGTGCCGGTGTCGTTTACTGTTTGGGACGGGTTTAACGCCGAGGCCGGCAACCGGCGAGGGCTGACCACATGGATCAATCTGTACGTGGATGTGGCTGACAAGCCGTCGCCTGTGCTCCCCATGGCGGGTTACGGGTTCGCCACACTGCTGCTGGGTTTGGGTGTGACGGGTCTGATGCGCAAGAAGTACTCTTCCACGGACGGCGCCTAGAAAGGAGTATTTGGAGCCCACCCGGACATATCGACCCGCACTAGTCTCGTGGAATCTGACAAAGAAGTGTAATCTAGCGTGTCCACACTGCTACATGGACGCGGGAGACAAGGCCGACGAAGAACTGACCACTTCTGAGTGCCTCGCGCTGGTGGACGAGATGAAGACCCTTGGCACAGAGATGTTGATCCTGACGGGCGGAGAGCCACTGCTCAGGAGAGACATCTACGACATCGCCCAGCACGCTTCCGATCAGGGCATGTGGGTTGTGATGGGCACCAACGGCGTGCTCGTCAACGACCACGTCGCGTCCAAAATGGTGGAGTGCGGCATCAAGGGCGTCGGCATTTCGATTGATTCTGTGGATCCGTGCAAGCACAACGCATTCCGCGGCGGACCAGACGCCTGGAAGTATTCGGTGCGTGCCCTGGAAATATGCCGCGAGCACGGTCTTGAGGTGTTGGTTCAGTCCACCGTGATGCAGGACAACCTCCATGAAGTCGAGGACCTGATGGCCTTCGCGAAAGACAAGGGGGCCTGGTCGTTCAACCTCTACTATCTCGTCGAGACGGGCCGCGGAAAGGCCATGGCGGAGCAGGAGCTCACGGCCGAACAAACAGACGCCTCCCTGCGCACGTTGGTTGCTTCCCAGAATGAGTATGCGCCCATGCTGGTCCGGGCCAAGTGTGCTCCCCAATTCAAACAACTCGCCTACGAGATGGGTCGAGGGGGCATGGAATCTGGCGGCTGCATGGCGGGCACCGAGTACTGCCGGATTACTCCGGAAGGGAACGTCACGCCCTGCCCGTACATGGACCTTGTAGCCGGAAACGTACGTGAAGAAGGCTTCTCGGCCATCTGGAACGGGTCTTCCGTGTTCGCCGACCTGCGCGATGCCTCTCTGCTCAAGGGAAAGTGCGGCTCCTGCGAGTTTTCAGAACTCTGCGGCGGCTGCCGATGCCGAGCTTATGCGGCCACCGGAGACCACCTGGCTGCCGATCCGGCCTGCCTCTATGAGCCGGGCTCGCTCACCCTTTCTGAGGTCCCCGATGTTGCATTCACGGATCCCGTGATGGAGCGCATCGAGCGGATTCCAATTGCTTTCATTCGCGCCAAGGTCCGCAAAGGCCTTGTCGCATACGCGTCAAGTCATAACCTCACGGTCATCACGTCCGCCGATATGGACGCAGCCATCGCAGGAACTGGACGCGCGGTGCCCGCCTGGGCCCGATCTTGACTCCGAATCCCTCGCCAACGGTTTATCATGGTTATTCATGTTTGTGATTACCGAGAAGTGCACGGCCTGCGGGCTCTGCGTTGACGAATGTCCGATCGAGGCTATCGAAGTAGGTGACCCCATCTACATCATCAACGAAACCTGCTGCGATTTTGAGGAATGTGTTGATGTCTGTCCTGAGGACGCCATCGTGCCCAAAGACGAGGCATAACCATGAGTAGAAGCATCGTTACACCGCCTAGCGTTACACATCGCCACACACCCGTTTGAAGAACCAGGACGCATTCGGACTGGCCGACATCACGCTCGGCGAGAACAACGAGTGGAATGAACTCCACTACGTTACCCGGGATACGTTCGCCCACATGGCGCCATCCGTTCTTCGGCTCGAAATTGGGAGACTGGGACGCCTGATAGACTCGCTTCGAATCGAGGACGCCTGGCGGAACGCTCTCGTTGCGGCCCGGTACCGGTTGACTACCCTGAGGGAAATCGTCACCGGTAATTTCGCGGACGCTGACCTCGGAGTTTGTGAGGAGCACCTGAACGCGGCCATTCTCTCTGTCGGGTTCCGGCCGGGAGCGGATGATCATCCGCTGGATACCACACTCGACAACATCGCTGATCGCCTCGGATATGTCCGCGAGCGGCTACACCGCCTTCGCTGACCACCCACCGAACTACATGTATAAGAAGATCTTCGTCCCGGTAGACAACTCCGAGCACTCCATCTCGTCCGTCGACCTTGCGGTGGAATTGGCAAAGGAATACGATGCCACGCTTGTGGGCTCGCACGCCTACGCCGCACGCCTGCACGACTACCGGTTCAAGCAGATGGAATTCACCCTTCCCGATGAGTACCTCATCGAGGAGGAGATGGAAAAGCAGCGGAAGGTGCACGACACGCTCATCACCATGGGCCTGGAGCTGATCTCGGACTCCTACCTGGTGGTGATGCAACAGCGTGCCGACGAGGCCGGTATTGCGTTCGAGCCCAAGATGTACGACGGCAAGAACTTCAAAGTCATCGCCGATGACATCAACAACAGCGACTACGACCTGGTTATCATGGGGGCGCTGGGTCTGGGCGCCGTCAAGGACAGTCAGATCGGATCGGTAACCGAACGGGTGGTGCGTAGGACCCGAACCGATACGCTGATCATGAAGAACACCGCGCCGATTGCGGACCAGATCAAGGGCAACACCAACGGCACCGACCACAAGGATGGCGGTGGCATTGTTGTGGGTGTCGATGGAAGCCCCGAGTCTTTTGCCGGGCTCAAGACGGCCATCCAACTGGGCAAGTCCCTGGGCAAGACGGTCGAGGCCATCTCCGCCTATGACCCATACCTCCACTATGCCATGTTCAACAGCATCGTGCACGTGCTGACGGAGAAGGCTTCCAAGGTTTTCAAGTTCAAGGAGCAGGAGCAGCTCCACGAAGAGGTAATCGATACCGGGCTCGCCAAAATCTACCAGTCTCACCTGGAAGTGGCCGCCAAGATCGCGGAAGAGGAAGACTTCGATCTAAAGATCACCCTGCTGGACGGCAAGGCCTTCGAAAAAATCCTCGAGTACGTCAGGCGGTCGAAACCCTGGCTGCTGGTGATGGGCCGGATCGGGGTCCACAGCGACGAAACGATGGACATCGGGTCCAACACGGAGAACCTTCTTAGACTGGTGCCCTGCAACGTCCTCTTGTCCAGCCAGCGTTTCACGCCAGCAGTCGATATCCAGGCGGAGTCGTCCATGATCTGGACCGAGCCCGCCCAGCGGATTCTGGACTCGGCACCTGAATTCGCGCGGGGCATTGCCCGCACGACGGTGCACCGGTGGGCCATGGAACGCGGCCATTCGGTGGTCACGGTATCGATTCTCGAAAAGGCGCTAGGCACCATCCTGCCGATGTCATCGATGAAAGCGATGGGCATTGTGGCCCATGACGTGGCGCGGACTGAAATCGAGACGAATCCGGATACGGATCAAGTCTGGGTTTGCGGAAACTGCGGCTGGGTAGCACGCGGTTTTGAACCCCAGAAGTGCACGGTCTGCAGCTCCGGCAAGGACCAACTCAACAAGTTGGACAAACAGGCCATCGACAGCCTGGCGCCGCTGGAGGGTGCCATTGTCGAGGAGCAATCGTTCGACAAGGTCAAGCTCAAGTACACGGCCGAAGCACGCGCCATCGTCAAGGCTATCCCGGATGGGTACCAGCGGCGGCGGGCCAAGGCGAAGATTGAAAAACGTGCGCGCACCCGGAAGATTGATTTGATCACCCGCACCATGGTTGCCGAGGTGATCGACGTAACCGAAATAGAGACTTTGATGTTGGCTGACAACCCGGAAATGGGGCAACGTGCCGTGGATGCCGCGGTTGAGCCCGTACGCAATACGCGTGACGGCCAGTACTCCTGGACGCCGGACGGCATCGCCCGTCTGGCCCGCGTTCCTGAGGGTTTTATGCGCAACGCCACCAAGCGCCGCATAGAGAAACTGGCAGACGCAGGCAAGACTGACCTGATCGATCTTACCACGGTTGAGGAGGGCGTCAAGATCGGCCTCCAACTCATGGAGGAAGCCATCATGAAGAAGAATGCGAAGGGCGGCGAGGACGACGCGTAGTCCTCACGGCCCGCGCGACGCGTCCTACAATTCAACGCTTTGAAGTCCTACCACGATATCACGCATGACGGCGGCTCCGATGTTGCCGGCCAGGTAGCGGGGCGCGACCAAAAACTTACCGACCGGCTTTCTGCCGTACGCCACATCGTAGCCGTGATGAGCGGCAAGGGTGGTGTGGGCAAGAGCGCCATGACCGTGAACCTGGCCACGGCCCTGGCCCTCCGCGGACTCCGCACCGGCATCGTGGACGCAGACATCAACGGTGCCTCCGTGGTCCGCATGACGGGCGTCTCTCGCGCGCTTCCGGAAACTGGCGATGGGCTGACTCCCCCTGTCTCCAAAGCCGGTGTCAAGGTGATGTCCATCGACCTCTTCCTGCCCGAGGGCCGGGCGGTCAAGTGGGACGCCCCGTCCCAGGAGCACGCCTACGCCTGGCGGGGCATGGCCGAAGTCAACGCCATCCGGGAAATGGTGGCGGACACAACCTGGGGTGAGTTGGATGTCCTTTTCGTGGATCTTCCCCCGGGCACAGACAAACTCCCGAACCTGCACGACATCATCGACCGTATTTCGGCGGCCGTGGTCGTCTCGATCCCTTCTCCCGCGTCCCGCTATGTGGTGAGGAAGTCCATCGACCTTGCTCGCGAAGTCATCGGATCCAGGCCCATCTGCCTTGTGGACAACATGGCGTCCTTCGAGTGCACCGATTGCGGAAGTGTCCACGCCCTGTACGCGGCACCGGACGACCACCTGGAGGGGACAATCAAGCTAGGCGACGTTCCGTTTGACCCCAGCTTTGGCGCCCTCCTGGACGCCGGACGACCAGAAGAGGCCCTCTCCGGGAACGGGCCTGCCGCTCGCGGCGTGAGCCGCATCGCCGACCAACTGCTTCCCGTTCTGGAAGCCACCATCCAGCCCATGCCCCAATGAAGTTTCTCTGCGTCGAATGTGATGAGCCCATGGCCCTCAAAGAGACCCTCGGGCCCGACAATGGCTCGTTGACGGTTCTGTTTGAGTGTCGCTCCTGCGGCAAGCAGACGGCCATGCTGACTAACTCTATGGAGACCCAGATGGTGCATTCCTTGGGCGTCAAGGTTGGTGGTCGCAAGGAGCCCGCCGCACCGATGGAGACTATTCGGGACAATCTGGATGGTTACAGCACCCCAGGCGCCCTGGCAGAACCCGCTGGGGCCACCGAATCTGACCGACCAACGGCCGAGCCTGCACCACACACCGCCGAGTGGTACGCCCAGAAAATGGGCGGGATGATGCCCGGTGCGGCCCCAAAGGCCGACGGTGAGGAAAAAGCCGGCGGCTGCCCATTCAGCGGCATGGTTGTCGAACAGATGGAGGCCGCCAGCGGCTTGAGCTGGACGCCCGAGGCGGAGGCACGCATGGAGAAGATCCCCTCGTTCGTGAGAGGGATGGTCCGCAAGGGCATCGAGGACACCGCTCGCGCCGAGGGCGCCACCGTGGTGGATGTGAGTTACCTCGAAAAGGCGCGCAGTCAGATGGGGATGTAGGGCTACCTGGCCGGCAAGCCGACCTGAATACCTTCAGTTCGTCACTGGTCCCCCTCGCCGAAGTCAAAGATGGCGCGCGGACCGTCTTCTGACTGCCGCCAGAGGGTCGTGTAACGGCCGGTCCCAAGCGTATCGCCGGAAGCGCGGTCGCTGAGGACATACCGCCCCCGCATGGGATCTTTGATTATTGGTAGGGGCCTGGAAGCCAGCGGGTTGCAGCCGCCTCCAGCGCCTTCCCCTTCCTCGGGTTACCTCCCAACAGTTCTATCAGATAACCAGCGTCGCGCTGGATGCTGGACCACCGTTCTCCCGGGGGAAAGACGCCTGCTTCCCGGTCCGACTTGGACAGGCGGTCAACCCGAAGCTCAAGAAACCGGTTGAACCGTTCCAGCCACCGCTCCTCGTCCTCATCGAATAGCGCCAGGAAGGCATCTGCCGCCGCCGGGTCGCGATCTCCCTTGAGCCCGTCCATATAGCGGGTGCCGGGCACATAGACCGCGTCAAACCACATCTCACAGAGCAGGTAGCCATATCTGCCAGGTTGTAGATCAGGCCGAATGCTGGCCATCTGGTCACTGGACGCAAATAGAGAAAGGGCGTCCAGCACCCGGGTTTTCTCCAGCGGGATATCGTCTTCGGGCTCTTCCAATCTCAGGTCTGCGTTGGGAATGTCGAAAGGTAGAGAATGCGGACCCCATTCGATGCGCGGTGGCTAACTTCCTGACCTTAACCCCCGTCAGCGTGCGCATCGCCCTTCTGCTTGTTATTCCGCTTCTGGTTGGCTGCAACCGACCCCCTGTTGGTGAGGCCAAGCCATTTCCGGATGGTTTTGCATGGGGGGCAGGATCCGCGTCATATGAGAAAGATCACCTGAGTGCGGCCGAAGCCGCGCTGCTCCAAGCCATCGGCCTGACCCACTACCGGCTTTCACTGGATTGGAATCGGATTATGCCGGGTGGGACCGGCCCGGTAGACCAGGCTGGCCTGGACCACTACGCAGCCATCCTCGACAACCTGCATGCGGTCGGTATTGAGCCGGTGATTGCGCTGCACCACTGGAAACTGCCGGATGCGCTTGAAGAACGGGGAGGCTGGGACAATCGCGAGTCTGTGGACTGGTTTGCGGCCTACGCCTCTCTGGCGTTCGATGAGTTTGGAGACCGGGGTTCGCTCTGGATCACCATGGCGGATCCGTATATGGACGGCTTCCTCAATCGGCCGGCGGAGGAGCTTCTCGAAGCCGCTGAGGCCGCTCCGGCCACTCCGGATAATGCCGCAGCCTTGAGCCGTGCGCCGCCATTCGTGCAGGCGCGGCGCGCAGCCCGGGCCGTGAATCCGCTCCAGACCAGCGGCGCCGAGTTGGCGCACCGGGCCGCGCGCACGCACAACATGCTACTGGCGCATGCGCGGGCGGTGGAGAACTACCGTGCCCGTGCATTCGGCGGCCAGATTGGAATTACGATTCGGCTCTCGCCCGTCTATCCGGTTGGGAACGGGGATGCGGACCTGGCTCTCGCGGAGTTGGAGGACGGGATCCGTAACCGCTGGTACCTGGATCCGCTTCTTCGGGGCTCCTACCCGGAGGACGTCCTGGCACTGTATCTGGACGAAAGAGATTTGGGTATCCAGGAAGGCGATCTGGACTACATCGCCGGCCAGGGCACCGACTTTGTTGGCGTCGACTATTTCGCGCCGACCCGCGTGGAGATTGACACCCTGTCCAACCACTTTGGCTACCGCCTCCTCCCCAACAGGGATGGCGACAAGTCCTTCTTTGGGGAGGCGTACGCGGACGGCATCCTGGACGTGCTTACCCGTCTCACGGAGGACTACGACAATCCCGCGGTCTACGTAACGGCCAACGGCGCCGGTTACGGGCGCATCGACGAGCTGAACGACAACAGCCGCATCCGGGACGAACTCAGGGTGCGTTTCATGCGACGCCACTTCGTACAGGCCCAGAAGGCCGCGGCCCAGGGCGCGGACCTGCGAGGTTTTTTCGTCTGGTCAGCCTTCGACGGGCCAAACTGGGCTGGCGATCTGGATGAGCCAACCGGCCTTATCCACGTTGACTTCGAGACGGGCGAGATGCTGTTCAAGGACTCGGCGCGTTACTACCGGAGTATTGTCGCGCAGAACGCGGTGAGCCGAATGCCCTTCTAGGTCGGCTGGACTGCCAGTGCGCCGGGGCCGGGCCGCCGGGGCGGCTTCCGGGGCGGCAGCCAGTCTGCCGCGGTCCGCTACCAGTCCGCCGGCGCCGCTACCGGTCCACCCGGCCTGAGCCACCACCGGCAATCAACTTGTCCACTTCCTCGGCCGAGACCAGGTTCACATCGCCTGGAATGGTCTGCTTCAGGCAGGATGCGGCAACGGCAAACTCCAGCGCGTCGCGCGTCGAGCCCTTTTGCAGAAGCCCGGCTATGAGGCCGCTTGCGAAGGCGTCGCCGCCGCCAACCCGATCCACCAACTGGATCTCGTAGCGTATGGAACGCGCCGGTTGGGGGCAGTCCGCGGTGTCCAGAAGAATTGCACTCCAGCCGTTCGTGGAGGCGGAGATACTTTCGCGCAGGGTGATCGCCACGGAGTCGAAGCCGAAGGTCTCCTTCAAGGTCCGGGCCACCTGCCCGTATTCCGCTTCTTCCAGATGGCCCGTTTCGACGTTGGAGCTGGGTGCGGTTATGCCCAGGCATTTCTCAGCGTCCTCCTCGTTGGCGATGCACACATCCACAAATTCCATGAGCGGGCGCATGGTCGCCTGGGCCTCCTCCTGGGTCCAGAGCTTCTTTCGGAAGTTCAGATCACAGCTGATGGTGGCCCCCGCCGCACGGGCCGCGCTGATGGCCGCCTTCAGGGTCTCGGTTGCCTGCGGCCCAAGCGCCGGTGTGATGCCCGTCCAGTGAAACCACCGCGCGCCGTCAAACACCTCTTCCCAGTCCAGTTCTTCTGGCCGCAGGGTGGTCACGGCCGATTGGGCTCGGTCATAAATCACCTTTGAGCCCCGCTGGCTCGCTCCGGTCTCCAGGAAGTAGATCCCGACGCGGTCCCCTCCCCTTACCACAAATTGTGTGTTTACGCCGTACCCGCGCAGACTGTTGACCGCCGCCTGCCCGATTTCATGCGCTGGGAGTTTGGTCACGAAGTGGGCGTCCAGTCCAAAGTGGGCGAGAGCGACCGCCACGTTGGCCTCGCCTCCGCCAAAGTTGACGTCGAGGCTCTTGGCCTGTACGAACCGGCTGAACCCGGGTGGGGACAGGCGCAGCATGATCTCGCCAAAGGTCACGACTTTCATGACGCGAACTCGTTGATGCCCGCCATCAGGGCGCGCGCGTTGGATTCGAGAAGGCCCCAATCGCCGGCAGCTATCGCAGATTTGTCCAGGAGGGAACTGCCTATCCCGACTGCGCAGGCACCTGCTCGGAGCCAATCCACGGCATTCGTGAGCGTCACCCCACCCGTCGGCATGAGCCGGAGATGCGGCATGGGAGCCAGAACGCCCCGAAAGAACGGGATACCGACCACGTCGGCAGGAAACACCTTCACGATGTCCGCCCCGGCCTCGTGGGCCGCTTGAATCTCGGTCGGCGAGAACGCCCCTACCAGCGCGGGCACATCGACCAAATGGGCAGCCTCAATGATCTCTGCCTTGAAGACGGGACTCACCACATAACGAGCCCCCGCGTCCACGGCCTGCCGAGCCGTGTCCCGGTCCAGAACCGATCCGACGCCCAGCAATACGTCATCGCCAAAGGTCTCATGCACCCTTTTGATCTGCGCCAGGGCATTGGGGACGGTCATGGTAATCTCGATACCCGTCACTCCACCCCGGACGATAGCCTCGACTACTGGAAGAAGCTTGTCGCCATCGGCAACGCGGATGACCGCCAAAACCTTTGCCGCCAGGATGCGGCTGACTGTAATGGCGCGCATGATTGACACCAGTGATTCCAAAAGGTCCAGGATGCACCAATTATAGGCTCCAGGCCGAACCAGAATATATGATCCTCAAAGGGCACGTTTTTGCCATCGGAATCCAGAATGGCAATCGTCAGGGCGCGACCCAGTCCTAGCGATTCGGTATCCTGTCGACTCGCCCCAACTCGTGTTTATTCGGCATGCTCAAGATCATCGTTTCAGGATCGCGACTCTTCCTTCTGGTACTACTGCTGGGGGCGTTTGTCCGTAGTGTCGAGGCACAAGCGGTCGATGCGTTGCCCATGGACTCTTCGTACACCGTGGGCCGGCTCGACAACGGACTGACCTACATGATTCGCCAAAACGGCCGGCCGGAGAACCGCGCGACGCTGTGGTTGGCCGTCAACGCAGGGTCCATTCTGGAGGATGAGGACCAACTGGGGCTTGCCCACTTTCTGGAGCATATGGCCTTTAACGGCACACGTGACTTCGAGAAGCAGGAGATGGTAGACTACCTGGAGTCCACCGGGATGCGGTTCGGACCGGACCTGAACGCCTTCACGAGTTTTGACGAGACCGTCTACCAGTTGGAGGTCCCCACCGACACGGCGTCCATTGTGGACAACGCGCTGTTGATCATGGAGAATTGGGCGTCAGGTATCACGCTTGATGATGATGAGATCGAGAAAGAGCGAGGGGTTGTGCTGGAGGAAATGAGGGCCGGCAGGGGCGCCGCCGCGCGTATCCGGGACAAACAACTTCCGGTGCTCCTGCACGAATCGCTCTACGCGGTCCGGCTGCCCATCGGCACCACGGAGGTCCTCTCCACCGCTGGCTCGGACACGTTCCGCCGATTCTATAACGAGTGGTATCGCCCGGATCTGATGGCGGTAATTGCGGTGGGTGACTTCGATGTCGCAGAGATGGAGGCCAAGATTCGAAGCCAGTTCAGCGGATTAGTCGCCCCGATCGACGTTCGCGAGCGGCCCTCCACAGCGGTGCCTGCACACCAGGATCCCCTCGTTACGGTCGTCTCGGATCCCGAGATGACAGCCACTACCGTGACCGTCTATCACAAACTTCCCAAGCGGCCGGCCAGGACCCAGGCGGACGCCAGGCGGAGTTTCGTGGAAGGTGTGTACCACGGGATGCTGAATGTTCGTTTTAGCGAGATAGGGCAAAGGCCGGAGGCGCCATTCCTGTTCGCCGGTGCGGGTTCTGGCGCGTTCGTGCGGTCGACTGACGTGTACATCCAGACGGCCCAGGTGCGAGACGGAGAGGTTCTCGATGGGCTCCGCTCGGTGCTCACCGAGATAGAACGCGTGGAGCGGTTTGGCTTCACGGAGGGTGAGTTGGAGCGGGCCAAAACAAACGTGCTGCGCTCCATTGAATCGCAGCTTCTTGAGCAGGACAAGCGACTCTCCAGGGCCCATGCCGGCGAGGCGCTCCAGCATTTCCTGACAGGGGCGGCCATTCCTGGAATCCCCTTCGAGGTGGAACAGGCCAGACGGGACATCCCCACGATCACGCTGGAGGAAGTGAACGCCATCGCGCGCAAGACCACTACCGAGGGGAGCAGGGTGATCGCCGTTGCGGGACCCGAGAAAGAGGACGTGACCCTCCCGGAGCCGGACGCCCTGCTGGCGGTGTTTGCAGAGGTCAAGGCGAACACCGACATCGGGGCCTGGGTGGACGAAACGCCGGACCAGCCCCTGGTATCGGAGAAACCCAGACTCAGCATCATCGTGCGGGAAAACGTCATTGAGGAACTGGGCGTCACCGAGTGGCAGCTTCGCAACGGGGTGAAAGTCATCCTGAAGCCCACTGACTTCCAGAACGATCAGATTTTACTCGGAGGATTCAGTCCGGGTGGTCATTCGCTCGTGGACGACCAAGACTTCGAGTCCGCCAACTACGCCACAGGCGTACTGTCGGCGGGGGGACTGGGAGAGTTCGATACCATTCAGCTAGGCAAGGTCCTCACGGGCAAGTTGGCAACGGCTTCCACCGGCATTTCGGAGTACTGGGAATCGGTCAGCGGCCGGGCCTCGCCACAGGACCTGGAAACCATGTTTCAACTGCTGTATCTGCAGTTCACGGCGCCCAGACTGGACACGACGCAGGCCAGGGCTGCATTGGATCGTTACGCAGCGCAGATGGAGAATCAGGGAGCGTCACCCGGCTCCGTATTCTCGAGGGAAGTGAGTGCGCTGGTTAATCAAGGGCACCGGCGCCGCCGGGCCTGGGATGAGTCGGAACTGGATCTGATTGACTTCGATGAGTCCCTCAGGATCTACCAGGACCGCTTTGCCGACGCCAGCGACTTCACCTTTGTCATGATCGGAAACTTCGATCCCCAGGAAATCAAGCCCCTGGTCATGACGTGGTTGGGCGGCCTGCCAAGCATCGACCGGGAAGAGACCTGGCGTCCCATTGACCTCCCGGAATTCCAGGGTCCGGTCCAAATTGATGTCTGGAAGGGAGTCGAGGCCAAAAGCGAGGTCAGGATCAGCATGCGCGGCGACACAGACTGGACGAACCAGGACGCCCACGACATCGCTTCTCTGGCGCAAGCGTTGCGGATCACGCTGCGGGAAGAGCTAAGGGAAGAGTTGGGCGGTGTCTACGGGGTTGGTGTATCCGGAAGCACATCACTCCGACCTAAAAAGGAATACGGTTTCAGCGTGCAGTTTGGCTGTGCCCCGGAGAGCGTCGAGGAACTTCAGGCCGCTGTTTTCGCAGAGTTCGAGCGGGTGAAACGAGAGGGGTTTTCGCAAGAGGTAGTCGACAAGGTCCGGGAGGCTCAGCGACGCTCCAGGGAGACAGCACTGGAGGAAAATGGCTTCTGGCTGGGCCAGTTGACATCTGCCTACCGAAATGACTCCGATCCCCTGCTGATTCTGAGTTATGACGAGCGCGTTGATGCCGTGTCGTCTGAGGGTCTGCAGGCCGCCGCCAGGCGTTACCTGACCAAAGACAAACTCCTGGTCGCTCGTCTCTTTCCGGAATAGCCGCTCCGGGGCCGGGGGGCCCGCCGCCCGTCAGGCCGTGACTTTCTGGTGCTGCCGGACGGCCAGGCTCAGAACGACCGCGGCATACGCCACGAGCGACCAGAACTGCGTCTGGACCTCGGGAAAACCTGCGCCCTTCAAGAGCACCCGGCGCATGATCTCGATGAAGTAGGCCAGCGGATTCAACCTGTTCAGGTCTTGAATCACGGTGGGCATACTCTCGACCGGGGTGAACAGGCCGCTCAACAGGAGAAACACCACCATGACGAACCAGGCAATAAACATGGCCTGTTGCTGCGTGTCCGTGACTGTGGAAATCAAGAGCCCGAATCCCAGCATCACCAGCATGTAGACCGCTGCCAGGCCGAAGATCAAAGCCAGGGACCCCACCATTGGTATGTCAAAGACCAGCTTCGCAATGACAAGGCCGACCGCCAGCTCGGCCAATGCAATCACCCAGAAGGGTAGCAGTTTGCCGATAATAAATTGGTAGCGCTTGATGGGGGTAACATTGAGTTGTTCGATGGTGCCTATTTCTTTCTCGCGGACCACGTTCATCGCCGAGAGGAAGACGCCGATCATCGTCACCAGAATAACGAGAATGCCGGGCACCATAAATGTGGTGTATTTCAGATCGGGGTTGAACCAATGACGCGGTATCACCCGAATCCGAAGAGGCCGCGCTCCGGACACCGCGGCGCTGGACGCCGCCCCGACGCGCGCCGCCGCCCGGTTCACCATTTCGAGGTTGTAGCCGCCGATAATCTGGCTCGCGTAAGAGAGGACGATTCCGGCGGTCGCCCCGTCCTCCGCGTTCATTATGAGTTGGATGACCGGGTTCTTTCCGCCGCGAAGATCGCGCTCCATGTCACGCGGGAAGTGCAGGACCGCTTTGGACTGGCCGGACGTGAGGTCGTCCTCTGCCGGCAACAGGGCCCTTTCATTTGCCACGACACGGAAGTACCCTGTCGCCTCCATTCGCTGCACAAGCTCTCGGCTGGTAGTTGACCTGTCCTCATCCACGACGGTGATGGCCGTTTCGGTCACTTCGAAGGTGGCCGCGAACGAGAGAAGGAGCAGTTGTATCACCGGCATCACAAACAGGATGGGCAACATCCCGCGATTCCGAAAAATCTGACGGAATTCCTTCCTAAGAATGATGCCGATCGTCCGCATTCAGCTCAGCCTCACGTTGAAACTCCGCACACTCGCAACGAGAAATAGCATGGTCATTCCACCCAGGATGAGCGTCTCTCGCCACACCACCTCCAACCCCACGCCCTTGATCATTATGCCGCGGATGACAATCAAGAACCACTTGGCCGGGACGATGTGACTGACGTTCTGGAGAGGCACCGGCATGCTGGAGACCGGGAAAATGAAACCCGACAAAATCACGGTCGGCAACAACAGGCCACCCAGAGAAATCATCATGGCCGTCTGCTGGGACGACGTGCGGGTCGAGATGAATATCCCGAGTGACAGCGCGCAGATGATGAACAGCAGGCACTCAGCCAACAGCAGAATGACCGAGCCGCGGACCGGTACTCCGAAGACAAACCGCGCCATGACAAGAATGGTCGCCACGTTGACGAGTGACAGCGCCAGGTAGGGCATCACCTTGCCGAGGATGATCTGTGTTGGTCGAAGGGGAGAAACCAACAGCACCTCCATCGTGCCCACCTCCTTCTCGCGCGTGATGGTGATTGACGTCATCAGGGCGCAAACCAGCATCAGGATCAGCGCCATCAGGCCAGGCACGAAGAGCACCACACTTCGCATCTCGGGATTGAACCGCATGCGGTGCTGAACGGTGAGCAATCCTCCTGGTGCGAGGCCTGACTCGCGGGCGAGTTCGACCTGGTAGTCCGAAACCAAACCATTGACGTAGGCCAGCACCGTGCTGGCCGTGTTTGGCTCGGTGGCGTCGGTCAGGACCTGAATATCGGCCTGGCCGTCTCGCCTCAGGTCGTGCTGGAAGGACGGCGGAAACACGACGGCCACTTTGGCCTCGCCCCGCCGAAAGATGCCCTCCACCTCCTCGGTCCGAACTCCCGGCTGGACGTCAAAAAAGGCGGAAGCCAGCATGCGATCCACGATGGCTTCGGTGGCCGTGTCCCGTGACTGATCGACCACGGCGACCTTGACGTGCTCGATGTCATTGCGCACGGCGTAACCGAAGATCATCAGCTGCATGATCGGCATGCCGAAGAGAATCAGGAGCGTTCGCCTGTCCCGAAAGATGTGATAGAACTCCTTGACGACGAATCCGCGGAATGCCTTCATGCGCGAACACCTTGTCTTGCCAATCGAACGAACACGTCATTGATCGAGGCAGCCTCGAACCTTTTTTTCAGCTCGCCAGGGGTCCCAAGCGCTTCGATGCGGCCGTCTACCATGATCGAAACCCGATCACAGTACTCTGCCTCGTCCATGTAATGCGTGGTCACGAATACCGTCACGCCCTCCTCGGCCTTTTCGTACATCAACTCCCAGAACTGGCGCCGGGTGATCGGGTCCACCCCCCCGGTGGGTTCGTCCAGGAACACGATCTCCGGATCGTGCAGAACCGCCACGGAGAATGCCAACTTCTGACGCCATCCCAACGGAAGCGAACGGATATACGTGTCGGCGGAATCCTCCAGGCCCAACCGGTCGATGAGCGCGTCGGACTTGGACTTTATATCGCGGTTGGAGAGCCCGTACACGCCCCCATAGAAGTGGATATTCTCTCGCACGGTCAGGTCTTCGTACAGGGAGAAACGCTGACTCATGTAGCCGATGTTGCGCTTGATCTCCTCGGCCTGCGTCTGTACGTCAAAACCTGCGACGGTGGCTTTGCCTTCGGTGGGCCGAAGCAGGCCTGTCAACATGCGAATCGCCGTGGTTTTCCCGGCGCCGTTTGCGCCCAGGAATCCAAAGATCTCGCCGCGCTCCACCTGAAAGGTGATGGCGTCCACCGCCGTGAACGAGCCGAAACGTCGGGTCAGCCCCTGACTGTCTATCGACTTGGTCACTGGGCCTCGTTCCTGGTCATCCGCGCGATAAACACGTCCTCGATGCCAGCTTGAATAGACCGCACGCTGGCGCCCGCTATCCCGGCCTGTTCCAGGTAGACGGCAAGTTCTGCGGGATCGGAATGCTCTCGCGCGTCGGCGAAGTGGAGTGTTTCGCCGAATGGGTACACGGACAACACATTCGGGTGCGCGCGGAGAACCCGGGAGGCCGCCATGCGGTCGGGCGCCTTCACGGCCAGCAAGGGGTTGCCAAACGACGCTTCCACGCCCCCCGGGGTGTCGATTTCCAGGACGGAGCCCTCCTGCATGAGCGCAATCCGATCACAACGCTCGGCTTCGTCCATATAGGGCGTCGAGACCACGATGGTCAGACCGGAGTCTCTCAGCCGCGACAGGACGTCCCAAAATTCCTGCCTGGAAACGGCATCGACCCCCGTTGTGGGCTCGTCCAGGAAGAGCACGTTCGGTCTGTGAATCAGCGCGCAGGAAAGGGCCAGCTTCTGTTTCATCCCGCCTGACAATGCGGCCGCCCGCCTCTTCTTGAAGGGCTCCAGCTGCCCGTAGATGTCCTTCACCAGATGATAATTGGCGTCTATGCTGGATCCGAAGATGGAGGCGAAGAACTGCAGGTTTTCCTCGACCGTGAGATCGCCATAGAGCGAAAAGCGGCCGGGCATGTACCCCAGCCGGCTCCTGAGCACCCGGTAGTCGTGAACCACGTCCAGGCCGTCCACGGTCGCTGTCCCGGCGGTTGGCAGAAGGAGCGTCACCAGAATCCGAAAGAGAGTCGTCTTCCCGGCACCGTCCGGTCCGATGAAGCCGAAGAGTTCGCCGGATTCCACCTCCAGGGTGGTGGGCCTGAGCGCGTGCGCCGCCCCGAACTTTCGTTCAAGCTCAGTTATGGAGACCGAAACCATGATCAGTCAGTTGGCTGGAACACGACCTCGGCAGGCATGCCGATCTTGAGCGCACCGTCCAGGTTGGGAACGCGGACCTTGAACGCATATACCAGACTGACCCTCTCCTCGCGTGTCTGAATCAGCTTTGGGGTGAACTCTGCCTGTGAGGACACCCAACTGACTCTCCCCTCGCGCGGCTGGCCCCCGGGGTCATCCACAATGACCCGAACGCGGCCACCCAGCCGCACTTCGGACAGTTGAGCCCCACTCACGTAGGCCCTCAGCTCCAGCGTGTCCAACTGGGCAATGGCGTAGAGCGGTCGTCCCGGACCGGTGATTTCGCTCTCCTGGACGAATGTAGTCAGGACGACGCCCGGGACTGGATTCGTGACCTGGGCCCGCGCCACCTGATCCTCAATCTGCACGATCTGGGCGGCAAGGACGTCCAACTCCGCGAAGACGGGGGCATTTGCCGTTCTTGCGGAGGCCACCTGCTGGTCCAGGACCTCGATTTGACCGCTCAGGTCGTCAACCTGCTTTTCGGTTGCCGCCCCGCCGGCGACAAGCCGCTGTAGCCGCGCCAGTTCGCGCTGGGCCACCACGCGTTGCGTGCGGAGGACGCCCTCCTGAGCCGCAATGCCCGGAAACCGGGCCCTTACCGCCCGCTGACCGGCCTCGAGTCGCGCCCGCTGAAGGACCAACTGGACGGTGTCGACCTGGGCGACCACTTGCCCCGCCGAAAGCCGTTGCCCCTCCGCCACCGAGAAGGATGTGAGGCGCCCCCCTATCTCCGCGGAGACCGTGGTTTGCACAGACTCGAAGTTTCCGTACGCGTCGGAGGTGGAGGGTTCTGCTGCGCATCCTGCCATGAGGAGGCCGATTAGAGCGGGTGCGTAAATCCGATTCATTGTTTGTCACCTGTTATCGTGGCCAGCCGCGCCCGGGCCTCGGCAAACTGAATTTCATGCATGCGTTTATCAAACCGGGCCTGGAAAACGGCGTTGGCCTCAACCAGGTAATCGGTGGCGGTCGCTACACCGTTCTCCAGGCGAGAGGCCGCATCCGACTCCACCGCCGTCCGGAGGGAAATGATTCTCTCGTCGCGGTCACGCATCCCCGGGTACTTCGCGACCTCCCTGACCAGGCCGACGGATTCCGCGTCAACCGCGTCGACAAATGCCGCTTGACGAGCGTCCACCATTTCTCGCTGGATCGAGATTGCCTGGCGTTCCTGCGCCGAAGCCCGCCAATCCCAGACGGGCCACTTGAGTCGGAGGCCAACCGAGAAGAAGGGCTCGAACTCCTGGCCGAAGAGATTGAGGCCCGGCGGCTGACCGACCGAGACATCCCCGAAGGCCTGCACCGAGGGCTTGAGTTTCTCTGTGGTCAATTCGTCCTGCCGATCCAGGCGTTTTCGCGTGGCATCGAACAGGGCCGACTCGGGCCGGGCGGGGACTGCTGCCGGTGCGCGCGGGAGTGCGATGATTTCCGTTGCGGCGAGCCGCCTTCCGGTCAGGATCCCCAATACGTCCAGCGACGACGCGCGTGCGACTTCTGCACCCAACTGTTCCTGTTCCAATCGGAGAATCTCGGCTTGCAGCACGTTGACAGAAGCCGCCGTGGCCACGCCGCCCGCAACAGCCACCTCTAGTTGCCTTGTCCTGGCCTCCAAGACCTCCATATGCGACAACAAGGCCTCCTTGAGCGCCTCTGCCTTCAGGATTCCGAAGAACACGTGCTCGACCCGCTGGCGGGAGGACCAGATCGAAACCTGGGCCTCGATCTCGGCTATCCTGGAGTCGGCGTGTGCGATGTCTCCCCGCTTTTCTATCGCTTTCCTTCCGTACACCAGGGACTCGAACCCCAAACCTGCCCGATACTGGTCATGGGGCACCGAAGGAAGGTCCACCCCAGGCAGGTTCAGTCCCAGGTTGGCTACATCGGAGTGGTAGACCGCCTGGGCCGAAACACTGATGGCCGGCAGGGCGCCCGAGCGAATGGCCGTTGCCAGTAGCTCGCCGGACCGACGCTGGGCGCCAGGCTCATCTCGCAAGGGATGATTACTGAGGGCGGCTGCATAGGCCCACTCCAGCGTCAGTGTGTCGGCCTGCACAACCGGTAGTAGTCCGCCGGATGAATGAGAGGCTGGCAGCAGCACCAGGAGTAGGGCGAGGGGTGATATCATGCCACCAGTGCCTGTTTGATGAATGTCTTGACCGTCTGCCGGCGTCCCTCCAGAAAGGCTTCGTACCGGGACTGCTCCATTCCGAAGATGGTCTCGAGCATGGGCTGGGCCAGGAAGGGAAAGGCACAGAGTCCGAACAGGTTGGCGAGAAGATCCTCTGGCGTGGTCGGCTTTAGTTGCCCGCTCTCCACCGCCGCGTGGACCTCCCGGGAGAGTCCGTCGAACACGGTGCCTACCACGGTTCCGGCTACCTGCCGGAGGGCGGCAGGATTACGCCGCAGCTCCTGGATAATGAAACCGGGCATATGCGGATTGGCCTTCACCATTGCGAAGTACCGGTCCACAAACAGGTCCAGTTTGTCCAGGAGAGGCAGATCTGATTTCAGCACGTCGACGACAGGGGGCATGAATACCATCGCTGCCCGCCGGAACACTGCGTCGAACAGCTTGCCCTTGGTCCGGAAGTAGTAGTGGAGCATGGAGTGGTTGATTCCCGCCCTCTTGGCGATGCTCTGCATTCGGGCACCATCGAATCCCTGCTCGTAGAAAACCTCCCTGGCCGCTTCGAAGATCTGCTCCTCGGTCCCCGGTTCTGTTTTCACCGTGTTCGTCATACACCAAACATACAGTGTTATACAAATTAGTTCAACCATTTAGTTCAACTGTTTGGTTGATCCATAACACTCCGTATTCCTTGCGAGTCCAATCAAGCGCTCCGTGCCACCAGTTACCCCTCCAATGTGCCCCAATTGCCTGACCGGTCGGCCAGGGAAGTTTTGCCCTGAGTGTGGGCAGAAGGATCAACCGTTGCGGCAGAGCACGCTGTTCTTCGTTCGGAACGCCTTCAACGAATACTTCGGGATCGACGGTAGGCTTTGGCTGACGCTTCGGCTCTATCTGTCTGCTACGGTGTTGTTCTTCTTCATCTTGTCCGTTATGGATCCGGTGGGCAAGCTCGAACGGCGGCTGGGCGGCTCTATGCGGGATTCCACAGCAACCGTCTCGACCCGACAGAAGGACATTCGCGAACAGTTGGCGCTCAAGGAGCAGGCCGTGTCGGGCACCGAAATAGTTGCCCGCTCAACCTCGCGGCGCCTTGACAGCGTGATGACAGCCCTCAGAGCCGATAGCGCCGCTGGCGCCGTTGCAGACTCGGCATTTACCGAATTGAGCAGGCGAATCGACGCCGCCTCGAAGGCAGTCGAGGATTCGGAGCAAGAGAGGCTCGAGGAGGCTGAGAGAAGTCGAGGAACCGAGCGCACGCGGCTGGAATGGCAGCTTGGCGTGCTGGATTCCTACCCGCCGGACAGCACTGTTCGCACGGCTGATCTGATCGACGCGGCCGCACGGTTATTTCCGGTCGCCGGCGACATCGAAGATTTGGACCTGGATATACTGGGGGCGGAAGGTGGATCGCTGTCGCGGCTGAAACAGGCCCGGACCAGCACCGAAAGACGGCAAGCCTTCGCAGACCTCGCGCGCGGGGCCATCCGATTTGTGCCGATCGTCTTGTTCTTCGTGCTACCAGTGTTCGCCCTGGCCCTAAAACTGATCTACGTCCGGCGAGACTGGTACTTCAGCGAGCACCTGATCTTCGCCCTTCACAACCACGCGGTGGCGTTCCTTGCCTTCAGCCTGATGGCCATCGCGATTGGTGTGGACGGATCCGGGACCCTCTGGTCCGGAGGAGAAGAGGCCGTGTGGGCCGACACCTTTGTCAGTCTTCTGGGCCTGGCGTTGCTGCTCTACTTCTTTGTGGCCCAGAAGCAGTTCTACGGTCAGGGCTGGATCAAGACAGCCGTCAAGTCCCTGGTCGTCTTCGTGACCTACATCATGGGGATTGGGCTCATGGCAATCATCTTGCTGGCGATTTTGGCATTGATGTTTGGGTAGTTGCCCCCTTACCGCGCTCCGGGCTTATAGGTCTCCTCCACATGCCCGACCAACTCCGAAGGGTAGAAATACACCTTCCTGAGTTCTCCGGCGGCGTAGCGCTCGGCCTGATCATTGAAATGCGCGGATTCAGGCCTAGAATCCAGTCCACCCGCCGTGATCGCGTAGGCACGGACCGAATCGCCAAACGCCACAGCGGCCACGAAACTGTTTCCACTCGTCCCGTAACGCTTCTTGGTCCCGGGTTTGGTTGAGGCACCGAACGAGGCCAAGGAACCCCATCGGGAGGAGGTAAAGGCCACCGGAATGCTCGGGCCGTTGTCGTCGAATGGCTGGACGATGTCTCCAGTCAGGCGCTGAAAACGATTGATATCGCCCCAGGCTACTTCCCAGGTCCCGAAGTCCGCCTCGAGGGTAGCCTTTGCTTCGGCCAGTGCGCTAAGCATTATGGCTCGAGAGCCCGCCGTGGTCATGAAGACAGTCGTTGACAGGCCTGCCTCCCTCGCGGCTGCTCCGAGGGGCGCGCGGACGGCCTCGCCAAAATAGACCGCGAGCGTCGTCGGCACGGAGTCCACGGCCCAACTGTAGTTCCAATCCCTCAAGACTGCGATGGGCCCCGCCACCGAACCCTTCAGCGCGCCGCCAGGTGACGAGTCGTAGGCCTCAATCAGCATCGGGATCATCTCGGCGAAGGCCGACAGGTACGGGTCAAAAGCGGTTTGGGTCAGGGACTCCAACGTGAACTCGCTACCGGCCCCCAGCACCCGAACGGCGTTGATGCCACGGGCGTTTTCGCCGCTTGTCTGAACGTAGACCGGGTAGTCTTCCTGCTTGGGACTGTGCTGGCCGGAGGCACTGAACGGCCAGTTGTTTGTATTCTGGATCCATCCGTTGGCCGGGTTGAAAACGTTCGGCGTTTCGTCAATCGAGAGCACGCCGTCCCAGTCGGTACGCGGGTCACTTCCGTCTACAGGTGCCGTATAGTCAAAGCTGGTATTTCGACGGGGGATGAAGTTGGAGTGCCAGTAGGCGATGTTGCCCTCGGAGTCCGCATAGACGGTGTTGTTGGACGAATTAGTGTGCGAATCCATATTGGCACGATACTCGGCCAGGTTGTGCGCCTTGGTCCGGGTAAAGGACTGAATCAACGCGTTCATCGGATCGTCCATGAGACCGATGGAAACCCAGCTGCCGTCCTCCGCTCGAACGATGGGTCCATGATGGGTGCGATAGACCGTGAATACCTTCTCGGCCATCCCGGTGTCCGCCAGATAAGGGACTACAATATCCTCTGTCTCTACTTCCCGCTCCTCGGATCCGTAGATGTAGAATAGTTGGCCATCCCGCTCGACGATCGTCTCCAGGAATTCGTCGATGTTGTCCACGCCGCTGGAGGTATGCATCCAGCCGGCGTCCTCGTTGAAGCCCTGATAAACGAAAAACTGCCCCCAGGTCACGGCACCGTAGGCATTCAGTCCCTCGTCGCTTGTGACCTGGATCTCTTCGCGGAAAAAGAAAGAGGTGTGCGGATTGATCCAGAGAAGCGCCTCGCCGGTGGCGCTCATGGACGGCGCAATTGCAAACCCGTTCGAGCCCGTGGGTTCGGAATAGAACTCGGCGTCCGGCACGAAGACCTCATCCAGAATGCTGGATTCCCGGGCAATCGCGTGCATTTGTGACTCAGGACCACCAGCATCCGCAGCGGCGGGGCGGCTCTGGACGAGTGAGCGCGGATTGCCGCCATAAAAATCTTCCAGCCCGCGGAGATTGATCCTCTCGATGTCCCCTCCGATTGACCCCTCACTGAAACTCAACGCCATCCAGGGCTCAAAGCGGGTGATGACGCGCGAATGGACGTCGGGGTGCGTATGCAGGTAGTAGTTGAGGCCGTCCGCCCAGCCGTCCATCAGGTCCCGCAGCCACCTGGGACTGTCGTCGTACAGCTGCTCAAGCTCAACAGGGTCGATAAAGAGCTTCATCCGAAGGTCCAGATAGATGCTCTCCTCTCCCTCAGCCTCGGCCATCCGTCCCATCGAGTTGATGAAGTTGGTCTCGACCCGATTGAAGTCGTCTTCGGCTTGCGCGTACATCATGCCGAAGATCGCATCGGCATCGGTGGGCCCATGGACGTGAGGAATCCCCCAGTCGTCCCGGGTGATGCTGACGACCTCGGCCCGCCCCTCCCACCGCGCCACCTCGTCTTCTGGTGAACTGGAACAGCCCACCAGAAATATTGCGGCCAGAATCGTGGCCAGAAAAGCGGTCGGCGCTATGTTGTGGGGGCTGAAACGGGTCATGACCGATGGTAGACGGGTTGTGAGGGTCCGGTACGATACAAAAAAGGATGCTTCGAACGGAGAAATGGACTCCAGGACTTAAGAATTCAAGTCCGGCCTCCGATACCCGATACACGGCCGGTCATTCCCTCTAACGGTGTCTCGTGTGAAGTCTTTCTACCCCGTTTGTGCTCTCTTTGGCGCGCTGCTCCTTGGCGGGTGCGGCTCAGTGTCTTCCATGAGCTACGACGAGCCACGCGTCGAGCGCCGCGAAGATGGCAGATCCGCGGAGGCGGCAGAGACCGTCCGGGTCGAACGCCCGGCCAGGCAGGAGGCCATTCCCAGGCTGGATACGCCCACGCTCCGGGCCCTGGAATCGGAAATTGCCACCTGGATGGGCGCTCCGTACAAGTGGGGCGGGGAAAACCGAAACGGCGTTGACTGCTCAGCTTTTGTCCAGAACGTCCTTTCGGACGCCTTGAACGTTTCCATCCCCCGAACCACCACCCTGCAAAAATCTATCGGGACCCGGGTTACTCCAGCGGCTCTGGAGGTCGGAGACCTGGTGTTCTTTTACACGCCAAAAAAGACCAATCACGTCGGGCTCTATCTGGGCGATGGTGATTTCGCGCACGCCTCGACGAGCCGTGGTGTGATGTTGTCCAATTTGTCGGAGTCCTACTGGAAGAAGGCGTTCACGATTGCTCGACGGCCGGATGGATTGCAATCAGCCGGCATAACTATGGAGGCAGACACGCCGGTCGAATCGGCACCGGAATGGGCGCTTCCACCAGGGCCCTATGAACCGGATCGTTCGACCCAGCCAACAGAACCGCGGCCCTCCCGAGTCCGGAGGACCGGCTGGTAACAAGAGCCTACCCCTTCGGCCTGAAGAGTTCGGCCTCAGCAGCCCCGCCCACCTCTCGCAGGACGCGGATCATGAAGTCGATATCGGCGCGCTGGGTGCGGTGATTTATGATGCACGCCCTGAGCACGGGCCGCCCATCCAGGCGGGTGCCCATGAGAAAGATCCTTCCGTCTTCCTCCAGCCTGGGTCCCATGGCCAGATTCAATGCCGAGACCTGATCCCCACTCAGCCCCCCCCCGTGCCGAGGTACCGGAAGGTCGCGATGCCCAGGTTTCCATGGGAAACGACCTGGAAGTCCGTCGAGGCCTCCATCTGGGCGCAGAGGTACTCGCGCAGGGCAATGTCCTTTCGAATCATTTCCCGAAACCGCTCGGCACCGTAGGCCTTCAGGCTCACCCAGACCTTGAGCGCCTTTCCGCTTCTGGAGAGCTGAAAGTGATGGTCGTTGATATCAAACCGGCCCACATTCCCGCCGTCCGTATCCAGGTAGGCGGCCTTGCGCTGAAATGTCTGTCGAAGCTGCTCCCAGTTTTTTACCAGCGTGCACCCGATCTCAAAGGGCTGGTACAACCACTTGTGGAAGTCCAGCGCCAGGGAGTCTGCCCGATCCAGGCCCGCATAAGTGGATTTCAGTTCACCCAAGGCTGAAGCCAGACCGCCGTAGGCACCGTCGATGTGAAACCACAGGGCGTTGTCCCGGCAGATATCCGCCAGTTCCGACAGTGGGTCCACAGCCCCGGTGTTGACCGTGCCTGCATTGCCGACGACACAGAACGGCGTCAGGCCGGCCTCTCTGTCCCTGCTGATGGCCTCACGCAGCGCCGCCGTATCTATCCGCTGATCGGCGCCTACCGGGATTTTCCGGAGGTTATCGGAGCCGATTCCCAGCACATCCACACTCTTGTCGATGCCGTTGTGGGTCTCGGTGGAAGCGTAGACAATACACGGAGCCATTCCGAACAGACCCTTGGAGCGAACGCCGTACCGCTCCAGAAACACGTTGCGGCCCACGTTCAGGCCGGTAAGATTGGCCGCCGAACCGCTGCTCACAATCGCACCGCCGGCCGGAACTGGGTAGCCCACCAACTCCGCGGCCCATTGAATCACTCGCCTTTCGACCTCCGTCAAGGCCGGCGCCAGATGCCACTTGGTTACGTTTTGATTGATGGCCGAGGTCAACAGATCAGCCACCATCGAGACGTGATTTCTGCCGGCCATCACATAGGCGTACATGTTGGTGCCAATGTTCAGCGTGGCCGTCCGCACGACTTTTTCCCTGACCTCCTGGAGGACCTCCTCAAGGTTCGAGCTTGCTTCCGGATGATTGAAGCCGCGGCTTGCAGCAAACGCTCGAATTCAGCCGCGGTGAGGTCCAGATTCTCTTGCAAGGTTGGCCTTTCTGATTCGTTAGGTTCATCATTACCTCAGCCCCCATCCGGCGCATCCATCCAGTCCGGCCCGCCGTACAAAAGGCCCTCGGGCCAAGGATAACCCACACCACCACGCCCGGCTACCTGGCGAAACTTCTGTTTATACTGGCGTTGGAATTCCGTCCCAAACTCCCCCCTCCGTGTCCGAAGAGATAGAAAAGAAGAAAAAGAAGATCACCGCCGAGACCTGGCGCGAGGCCCGGACGCTGATGTGGGGCCACCGGAACAAGCTCGCCCTGGGTCTTGCGCTCATGGTGGTGAATCGCCTCAGCAGTTTCGTGTTGCCCTGGGCCTCCAAGTCACTGATCGATGATGTCGTCGGCCAGGGGCAGGCCGACCTGCTGGTCAACCTGGCCTTGGCGGTAGGCGCGGCAACTGTGGTTGGGGGCATCACCACCTTCCTTCTCTCGCAGGTCATCAGCGTGACGGCACAGGGTGCCATCATGGATATGCGACGCCGCGTCCAGCGCCACGTCACCAAGCTGCCCATCCGCTACTTCGACTCCACCAAAACGGGCGTTCTTATTTCCCGCATCATGACGGATGCGGAAGGAATACGCAATCTGGTGGGGACGGGAATCATCCAACTGGTTGGTGGACTGTTCACCTCCGTTTTGGCCCTCGGGGTCCTTTTCTACCTCAACTGGCAACTCACTGCTTTCACGCTGGCGCTTCTTCTGGTCTTTGGTGGAGGAATGGCGATGGCCTTTCGCAAGCTCAGACCCATTTTCAGGCTTCGCGGCGAAATCAACGCCGATGTTACAGGCCGGCTGAATGAGACCCTCAATGGCATTCGGATCGTGAAGGCCTACGGGGTGGAAGAGCGCGAGCAGGGCGTCTTCCGGGAGGGCGTCGACAAGCTCTTTCAGAACATCCGTCAGTCCATCACCGGCGTCTCGGCCATCTCCACCTTCGCCGGCCTGGTTATCGGTGGGGTCGGAATCATGATGATCGTGGTCGGTGGCCGATCCATTGTCAATGGCGAAATGACGCTGGGTGATTTCGTCATGTATGTGTTCCTCATCGGCTTGCTCGCGGCGCCGATTGTTCAGATCGCCAACATCGGGACCCAGGTTTCTGAGGCGTTTGCGGGCCTTGATCGCATCCGGGAGCTCATGGCCAATCCGACGGAGGATGAGGAGGACGAAAAGAAGGCTCCGCTTGGCGAAGTCCGCGGAGATCTGGTTTTCCATGATGTCTCCTTCTCCTATGACGTGGGCGTGCCCGTTCTCAAAAACGTGTCACTGTCGGCGGCCGCGGGGACCACGACGGCCCTCGTTGGGTCAAGCGGTTCAGGCAAGAGCACGCTGGTCAGTCTGGTGATGGCCTTCAATCGCCCCGATTCAGGCCATCTCTCGCTTGACGGCAGAGATTTGGCAGATATCCGTCTCAAGGACTTCCGGAGTCACCTGGGGGTCGTCCTCCAGGAGAACTTCCTTTTTGACGGCACCGTTGCCGAAAACATCCGATTTGCCCGCCCCAACGCGTCCGATGAGGATGTACGCCGTGTTTCTGCGCTCGCCAACTGCGACGAATTCGTAAGTGGGTTCCAGGACGGATATGATACCGTCGTCGGTGAGCGTGGAGTCAAACTCTCCGGTGGACAGCGCCAGCGGATCGCCATCGCCCGCGCCATCCTGGCCGATCCTCGCATCCTGATTCTGGACGAGGCCACCTCCAGCCTGGACAGCGAAAGTGAAGCACTCATTCAGGAGGGCTTTCGGAGTCTGCGCGAAGGCCGCACGGCTTTTGTTATCGCCCATCGGCTGTCCACGATTCGGAGCGCGGATCAGATCCTGGTACTGGAGGACGGCAGGATTGTCGAACACGGGACGCATGCAGAACTCATGCAGCTGAATGGCCGCTACAGAGATCTGCACGACAAGCAGTACAGTTGGGAGGAGAATCTCTTCATCAATCCTGGCGAGGATTACGTGGCCAGCGAGGTGTAGGCCAGGATCGCCGTGACCCGGCTAGACCTTCAGGTCTCCTCGCTGCATCGCATTCACCGCGTAGTCCACTGCCCGGGCTGTTAGCGCCATGTACGTGATCGAGGGATTCTGCACGGCCGATGATGTCATGCACGCCCCGTCGGTCACGAAAAGGTTGGGGACTTCGTGCGCCTGATTCCAGCCGTTCAATACGGACGTCCGCGGATCGCGACCCATGCGGGCCGTGCCCATTTCGTGGATCGCAAATCCCTGGGGATTCGCGTCCAGATCGTTCTGGACGCGGATGTCCCTGAAGCCACTTGCCTCGAGCATTTCTTGCGCACTCGAGACCATTTCGCCCCGCATGGCGCGCTCATTTGGCCCCCAACCAGCGTCCATCACCATGATCGGGAGACCCCACTCGTCCGTTTCGCTGGAGAAGTGCACCTGGTTCGAATGGTCGGGCAAACACTCGCCATAACCCCACAGGTCCATCACCCAAGGGCCCGGGTCGCGGAGTCTTGCCTTCAATTCGGCCCCGATCCCGGCGCCTCCGGCACCCCTTCCCCAACCCTGGCGCCCTGAACTGCCCTGGTAGGCATATCCTCGGACAAATTCGTCCGTGCTCGAGGCCGCATCCAGGTTTCGGAAGCGAGGAATGTAGATGCCGTTTGCCCGAACACCGGAGTAGTAGTGGTCCGGAAAATCATCGGAATAGCCGGTTGCATCCACGCCGTGATGGTGATCCATCAGGTTGTGTCCAAGTTCCCCGCTCCCGTTGGCAATCCCGTTCGGAAAACGGGGTGTCCGGGTGTTCATCATGATCTGCGTGGACGCCAGCGTCGAGGCGCACAGGAATACCAGTTTCCCGTAGACTTCGCTCACTTCCTTGGTCTCATGATCCACAATCCGAACCCCGGTCACACGATCTTTCTCTTCGTCGTACAGGAGGCTGTGTACCAGGCTATGAGGCCGCAACGCGAGATTCCCGGTGGCCTGCGCGGCGGGAAGCGTCACGCTTACACTGGAGAAATAGGACGCGCTTGAACAACCACGTTCACAGGTGCCACAATAGTGGCAGGCAGCCCGTCCATTGAGGTTCTCGGTGAGCACGGCGACGCGCCCGATGGTCATTTTACGCTTGGGAAAGGCAGCCTGGATGGCGTCGCGCGCGTGCTTTTCGACCACGGTCATCTCCATGGGCTTCTGGAATACTCCGTCCGGGAGTTCAGGCAGCCCGAGCTTCTCACCGGAAATGCCAACGAAGGACTCCACGTAGTCGTACCAGGGCGCTATGTCATCGTACCGGATGGGCCAATCCACTCCGTGGCCATCCTTCAGGTTGGCCTCAAAGTCCATCGCGCTCCAGCGGTAACATTGCCGCCCCCAGAGCAAAGAGCGGCCGCCCACCTGATTGCCGCGGATCCATTTGTATGGACGCTTGGCGACGTACGGATTCCTGCGGTCGTTGATGAAAAACTGCTTCGTGGCCTCAGAGAAGAGGTAGACGTCCTTCCCGACGCTGAACTCAGCCTCTGCTTCCTCTGGCGCGACGCGGCCCCGGTTTGGCAGTTCCCAAGGCCGCTTGTGCTCCGTGGTGTAGTCCTTGATGTGCTCCAGACTCCGCCCGCGTTCCAGTACGAGCGTCTTGAGCCCGCGCTCACACAACTCCTTTGCGGCCCAGCCTCCGGTAATACCCGACCCGACCACGATGGCGTCGAATTCCTCTCTGATGTGTACCGCGCTCATGCCCAGCTCCTCCCGATTTCGCTCAGTGGGGCGTCGCCCTGCCATGGCCCCATGGGTTCGGGCCTGAGTTCGCTTCCCTCCGAGACCTCCGAGGTGTAGAAACCAGTCAGAACAAGCTCCTTGAAACGGCGGAATGCCTGCTCAGGGCTGAATGACTCGCCCCACTCCCGATGCGGGGGGGCGCTCGCATAGGAGGCGGCATCAAGATCAACCACCTCTTGCACCACGACCACCCCATCACGCGTGAGGACGCGGGACAATTGATCGATCGCATGCTGGAATGCAGCTGCCTCCGCTGGCGGATAGTAGTCCGCCATCATCGTGTCGATGAACCCGTGAACTCCGGCAGCCAGCGCGCCGGGTGTATCGGTTTCCGGCAGAATGACTTCGGCCAGTTGACCCACAAACCTGAAGGCGTCGGGAAGCAGTACCCGAGGTGCAAGGCCGTCCGGGGGGGCCTGACAACCTGCCAGAAAACCTGAAGCGGTGGGAAGAGAGACCGCCGCCCCGAGAAGGAGGCTTATACGATTCAGTGCTGTTCGTCGATCCATGTCCATGGTGTCTGTGGCGGCCAAACTAGCCGCGACCGAGACCCCGGGCAACCCGCCGTTGAACGCCCCCGAATGACCGTTCAGACGCGCGTACCTCCTCCCGTCCCCGCACCGGCTGTAACTTGAGAAAAAGCCCAAATCCGAACCCGTGCTCAGACGCCTGATTGCTGTTTCCTTGCTGCTACCCCTTGCGGTGGCGTGCAGCGACACCAGCTTCGACCCATTCGATAACGACCAACGTTATTTCACGATCTACGGATTTCTGGACCAATTGGAGACCGAGCATTCGCTCAGGGTCATTCCGGTCACCCGGCAAAGTGAGAACATCCTCGCTCCCACCGACGACAACCGAATAGACGCGCGGGTTTTTTCCACAGATCTGACGACCGACGCGGTCAAGGAGTGGACCCACAGCTTTGAACTCTTGGACGATGGGACATATGGGCACATCTTCCGCGCTCGCTTCCTGGTTGCCCCCGGCAGGCGGTATCGGATCGAGGTGGTGCGTGCCGATGGCAAGATGTCTTGGGCAGAAACGCAGGTCCCGACCATCCCGGACGCAGCCCTGTTCGAAAAGGGCCCGGTCATGTTTTCGTCTGACTCGACCCAGGCTACTCAGGAGATCATCATACCGAGGGTCGCCTCTCCTTGGGACATCAACTCCATTTATCTACTCAACAACCAGAATGATGGCCAATTACCGGGGGGTGGCGCGCTGCAGGCCGTCTTTCTTGTCCCCTACGGCAGGGTTGGCCTGCGAACGGAATCTGGCGGCTGGCGAGTGGTTCTGGATCTCACCTCCGACACCAGGTCCGTTCGGAGTACGATTGCAGACTTCCGGGCGCAGGGTGTCTACGACGACTCGCCTGAATCAATAATGTCCTATGGGGTCCAGGTACGAATCCTGGATTCCACGTGGGATCCGCCACAAGGCGTGTTCGATCCCGAGATTCTCGCCCAACCGGGCGTGATGACCAACGTCGAAAACGGCCACGGTATTTTTGGCTCGATCGGAATCTATCGGCAGGAGTGGCCCGTGGTGGACCGGGCGCTGGCGCGTGCCCTCGGTTACGAATGGTAGCCTGACCACGCTTTTCCACTGCGCGGTTGCGGCTCTACCCTAGCCCCAGCAGCAGGCCGCCCTGGTAGACGACGAACGAAAAAGCGTACGCCAGGCCGAACATATAGGCCCACATCACGGCGGGCCAAAACCAGGAATTGAGCTCCCGGCGGGCGATGGCGAGCGTGCTCATACACTGCAGCGCAAATACAAAAAACACCATCAGGCTGACCGCCACCAGCGGCGTAAACACGGGTCGACCGTCCGGGTACCGGTCCGCCTTTATGGCGTCCCGGAGGGCAAGACTCTCCTCATTGGCATCTGCACCCGCGCTGTAGATAGTCGCCAACGCGCTGACAATTACCTCCCGGGCTGCAAACGAGGCCACGATGCCGGCGGACATCTTCCAGTCGAAGCCAAGCGGCTGCATGACCGGCTCCAGGAGCAGGCCGAACCGGCCGATAAAGCTACGCCGGGTTCGAAAGGCGGAGACGGCATTCTCCGCGTCCCCTACGGCTACGCTCGCCTGCTCCACCGCTGCCCCATCGCCAGTTGACTGAGCCTGAATCAGGGTCTCTTGGACGCTGGCCAACCGCTGGGAAAGGTCGGCCGGCAGATCTGTTTTGGGATAGGCTGCCAGGACCCAAAGCAGGATGCTCATACCAAAAATGATCTTGCCCGCCCGGACAACAAACACACGCGAGCGGTCGATCATTCTTCTGAGTACCATCTTTACCTGAGGCGCCCGGTATGGCGGCAGTTCCATCACAAAGGATGAACCCTCGCCCTTGAACACGAACTTCCCCAACACCCAGGCGGCCACAAAGGCCATGATTGTGCCCAGGAAGTAGAGGGAGGTCATCGCCAGGCTCTGGTAGCCGATCACGCCCAGCCACGTTCCGGCCGGAATAAACGCCCCGATAAAAAGCACGTACACGGGCAGGCGAGCCGAGCACCCCTGCAGCGGTACTACCATGATCGTGATGACGCGGTCGCGTTCATTGGGCAACGTTCGGGCCGCCATGATCCCGGGAATCGCGCACGCGTAGGCGGAGAGCATCGGGACGACGGATGCGCCACTTAGCCCGAAACGGCGCATGGCGCGGTCCATGATGAACGCGGTTCGCGCCATATATCCGGTGTCTTCCATCATACCCAGAAAGAAGAACAGGATCAGAATCTGCGGTAGGAAGACGAGCACGTTTCCTACTCCGGTGAGCGCGCCTTCGACCAGGATGTCCTCAAAAATCCCGTCCGGCAGGATGGAGCGGACGCCGCTGCCAACGCTGTTTATGGCCCACTCGATGGCGTCCATGGCCGGAACGGCCCAGGTGAAGACGGCCTGGAAAATGAGTACCAGAACTCCGGCAAAAATCAGAGGACCCCAGATCTTGTGGATCAGGACAGCGTCCAGTTTGTCCGACATGGAGCGCGCGTGCGCGTCCACCTTCCGGCTCACGATTCGCTGAGCCAACGGACTGACCCAGGCGTACCGGCCCATGGTCTCTGCCATGTGGAATGGTATCTCGCCCGCGACCATGCGGTCCCGTCCGGCCAGGACAGCAGCATGAAAGCCTGGTGCTCGCTGACGCCATGTCTCCAGGAGCACATCGCTGGTGAGTGCGGCGAAGACCTCGAATCGGATCCTCCTTTCAGGCAACGTCGGGCACTCCCTGCGGAGGATGCCACCGAGGTCCTTGACCTCGCCGGCCACATCGTCCCGCACCGGCCAGGGAACGGGCGGAGCCACTACGGACTCCTCCAGGACGGCCTTCCTGACCCGGTCTATCCCCTCTCCCTGCCGCGCCGACAGCGGAATGACCGGGACGCCAAGCGCTGCCGACAGGGCCGGAACGTCTACCTCAATGCTTGACGCTTTCGCCGCATCCATCATGTTCAACGCGACAATGGCCGGCACTCCCAGATCCAGCACCTGGGTGACCAGGTAGAGATTCCGTTCAATGTTGGTGGCATCGACCACACAAATGACGGCATCCGGAAGGGTCTCTCCTGCCTGGCCCGTCAGCGCGTCGTGGGCGATGCGCTCATCGATGGATCTGGGATTCAGGCTGTAACAGCCGGGCAAGTCCACGACCTCTATTGCGGGCGTCGCCGCGTTTCCTGTCCCGGTCAGTTTACCTGACTTTCGCTCTACGGTCACGCCGGGATAGTTGGCCACCTTCTGATTGCCGCCCGTCAGCGCATTGAAGAGGACGGTCTTACCGACATTTGGGTTGCCCGCCAGCGCGATTTTTCGCACCTGCGTGATGGGCGAAATCGTGGGCGCCTGCTGATTCACGACTTGGCGACCCGGATCCCGGCCGCCTGGTGCTTCCGCAGCGAGAGATGAAAGCCTCGAACCTTGAGGTCCATCGGGTCGCCCAGCGGGGCCAGACGCACAACCTCTACCATCGTGCCCGGAAGAAGGCCCATCTCCAGCAACCGATGCTCTGGCCGGTCACCGGTATATCCCTCGATACGGCCTGATTCACCTGGTTTAAGCCGGTCCAGAGAGACAGTCACGGGGTGTACCCGCATACGCATATTGTTGCAAAAAGCGACATGGCTACTTCTCGGCGCAGAGCGATCCTGGCCTGCCCAACGGCAAGTACGCACTTGTCTCCACTGCTCATGATGCGCGCCTGGCAACCCTCTATCAGTCCCAGATTTCTGAGCCTGCCCGCTATCTCTTCTCCGACGCCCAGGAACTGAATCTCTACCGATTCACCCGGCGGGAATGAGGTAATCGGGGCGGCGTTTGGTGGTATCACGGGTACCAGGAACTGCGAGTTGTTTGATGGTCTGCAGAAGTTATTTAGAATCAGTCTAAATAACCACGGTCGTCACAAGGAGTTCACTCATTGCTGGGGGTACTTATTCAGGACCAAAAGGAGTCAACCGCGCGTATCAATTTGCTAATCCCGACTGGAATGCAGTCGCATTGAAGAACCCATAGGCTCGCTGAATGGCCAAGCAAGAACCAATCAAACAAGAAGGAGTGGTCACCGAGGCCCTCCCCAACGCCCAGTTTCGCGTAGAACTGAGTAACGGACATAGCATCCTTGGCCTCCTGTCGGGCAAGATGAGGAAGTACTTTATCCGCATCCTCCCGGGCGACCGCGTGGATGTCGAGATGTCTCCGTACGATATGACCAAGGGTCGCATCGTGTACCGCTACAAGAACTAGCCGTACCTATCCGGGTCCCTCGCGGACATTGGCATCTGGATGTCGTGAGCGAGTCTCGGGCCTTATGGGCTCGTGGCTGCTACTGCAGACGCCCATTAGAGGCTATTCTACTCCGCGGTCGGGCCGGCGCCTGATCGATTCACCTCGGTCTTTGATCGCAGTGCGGAATCGTGACGGCAAGGGTGGCTCGTCCTCTTCCTCGTCGTCGTTCAGATCTTCCTCTGAATCGGCAGCGACGTCATCGGCGGCGGCGGCGGCGTCGTCGTCGTCGTCGTCGTCATCATCGTCCCACTGGTCGAGATGGTCGTCATCGTCGTCCCAGTCTTCGGAATCGCTTGTGGAGGCTTCAAAGTCGAGCCAGTCCGGCGCAAAACGCGGAAGTAGTCCCAGTCGCAACATGGTCATGTCGGAGGCAGGGGCACACGCTGCCTAAGCATGCACCCGACTGCCGGATTTGCGGTATGTTCAGATGGATGATTTTAAGGCGCCGAGTAGCTGACTCAAACCCAGCACGCGGCTACGGCACTCTAGGCACGTTGTGAGCAATAATAGTGCGGCCGCCGCAAATTCGTACAACCGACTGCGTTTTTTCCTTGCCGCCGAGGCGGCCAGCGAGTGCTCTCCATGGAATTTGAGCTTTCGGGCCTGGATCTGATCCTTTTCGCCGTCGCCGGGGTGGGTACGGGGATTATCAATACGCTCGCCGGCAGCGGATCGCTCATCACGCTCCCTGTTTTTGTTTTTCTGTGCGGGCTTCCCGCCCCTGTCGCAAACGGCACGAACAGGATCGGAGTCATGGTCCAAAGCGCCGTGGGCCTCTTTGGCTTGACAAGGAGCGGCGTCGTCGATTTCCGCGGCAGCGCCTGGGTGGTCTTGCCTGCGATCCTGGGCGCAGCGCTTGGATCGCGCATCGCCGTCAGCCTTGATGAGGCGGCCATGAACTACGCCCTGGGTGGGCTGATGGTGTTCATGCTGATCGTGCTGCTCGTCAACCCCAAGCGATGGCTCATCGAAGTCTCGCAAGAGATGGCGGGCCTGCGAAGGTGGGTTGCCGTGGTCGCCTTCTTCGGGATTGGCGTCTATGGAGGGTTCATTCAGGCGGGAGTGGGCATTTTCTTGCTGGCCGGTTTGGTCTTGATTGGCCGTTACACGCTTTCTTCGGCAAACGGCATCAAACTCCTGGTGGTAGCCGCCTACGGCCTGCCCACGCTGGCCATATTTTTCATGCAGGGACAAGTCCACCTTCTGTATGGGCTCGCCATGGCCGTATTCCAGTCCGCAGGAGCGTGGATTGCCGTCAAGTTTGTAGTCCGGGTCCCCAACGCCGATATCTGGATCCATCGGCTTCTCATCGTCATTGTCGCCACGTCTGCCCTCCTGTTCTTTGTTTGATCGTCGGGGCGGGGAAATCAGCTCCTCGTACGTACCTTCCTCGACGGTCCACAAACACGGGCCTCATCACCCCTTCAGGACCGCCCGCCCCTGCTGCTCCTTAATCGCATTCCGGAGAGATGTATTCCCATACCCATACCCTTACCCTGAGTTTTGTTTTGAATGAGGGCCTCGCTCCCTTTCTCTTGGGTTCTCTGGATGATGACGATGATGACTGGATGGAAAATCCGGATAACTGGGATCGACCTACGGACGAGGAGGAGGAAGAGGAAGAGGACGAGTGGGACAAGGAGTCGGACGACGACGACGACGATGACGACGACGACGACGATTGGAAGGACGATGACGATGACGAGGTAGAGGCTGCCGATGACGAGGAGTAGACAGGATCTTAAACTTATCCGGCGTTCCTTGCCGGCCACGCCGCTGTTTGTGGTGATGGGATGAGTATATCCCGATTCATGGAGCGGCATTACCGTCATTTCAACGCCGCGGCCACGCTGGACGCGTCTAGAGGATATGTGGCGCACATCGAGGCGGGCGGCGCCATGTTCATGACGCTGGCCGGTGCCATGAGTACTGCGGAACTCGGCCTTAGCCTGGCCGACATGATCCGGGCCGGGAAGGTAGACGCCATCAGTTGTACGGGCGCAAATCTCGAGGAAGACCTGTTCAACCTCGTCGCCCATGACCACTACGTGCGCCTCCCCAACTACCGGGACCTCACCAGGGATGATGAAGAGCTCCTGCTGAAACGACACTTGAACAGGGTAACCGACACATGCATTCCGGAGGAAGAGGCCATTCGCCGGATTGAAGATGTGGCGCTTGCGCACTGGCAGGAAGCAGACCGATCAGGGCGGCGCCTCTTTCCACATGAGTTCCTGTTCGATCTGATCAGGGGTGGAGAGCTTGAGGAGCATTATCAGATTGACCCGGCAGACAGCTGGCTCGTCGCGGCGGCGGAGCGAAACCTCCCCATGGTCGTGCCTGGCTGGGAAGACTCCACACTGGGTAACATCTTCGCGTCGCACTGCATCAAGGGGGACATAAAGGACCCACGCACCATGCGTTCGGGGATTGAATACATGATGGAACTGGCCAAGTGGTACCGCCAGGAGGAGCGGCCCGTGGGCTTCTTCCAGATCGGCGGGGGCATTGCCGGAGATTTCCCTATTTGTGTGGTCCCGATGCTCCAGCAGGATCTCCACATCGACACCCCACTTTGGGCCTACTTCTGCCAGATCAGTGACTCCACGACTTCCTACGGATCCTACTCGGGCGCTGTGCCGAACGAAAAGATTACGTGGGGCAAACTGGGGAAAGACACACCCTCTTACATCATTGAATCGGACGCCACAATTGTGGCACCGCTCGTGTTTGCGTACGTGCTTGAGGCCGACGACTCCCTCGAGTGGAGTGCCGGCGGACGGATCAACTCCAGCCAAAACATAGGAACCTGATGCTCAAACGAACGCTCCGGGAGGGCGCCTCCTGGACCGTAGAAGATGCAGCCGATCTGTATCATCTGAGCGGATGGAGTGACGGCTATTTTTCAATCGACTCCGCCGGCCGGGTTGTGGCGGACGTGGACAGGGACGGAAAGCGCCAGATCGTCATTGATGATGTCGTCGCGCAGCTCAAGGCGGATGGTCTGCACACGCCCGTCGTAATTCGCTTTCAGGACATCATCAAGAGTCGGGTCGAGCAGCTCAATAGAGCCTTCAACACCGCGCGCGAGGACTACGAATACGCGCCTGCCTATCGTGGCGTCTACCCGATCAAGGTCAATCAGCTCCACGAAGTCGTCGACGAGATTCTGGAGGCTGGCCTGCCGCACGGAATGGGCCTGGAATGCGGGTCCAAGGCCGAGTTGGTCGCCGCAATGCCCTATCTGGACGCGGATACTTTCCTGATCTGTAATGGCTACAAGGATGCGGCCATGTTCGACCTCATCCTGACGGGTCAGCAGCTTCAGAAGACCGTCATCCCGGTGATTGAGAAGTGGGACGAATTCGAACGGCTGCTGGCTGCAGCCGCAGCCCGTGGCCTGCGACCCGAGTTTGGTGTGAGAATCCGTCTAAGCACGTCCGGATCGGGTAAGTGGGCGGACTCAGGCGGCGATCTCTCAAAATTCGGCGTGTCCATTCCAGAGCTGCTGCGGATTCTGGCGCGACTGGACAAAGATGGACTCACGGACTGCCTTGTCCTCCTCCATTTTCACCTGGGAAGTCAGATTGCGCAGATTCAGACCCTGCGCTCGGGAATCACCGAGATCACCCGCATTTATTGTCTCCTGAGGGCTCGCGGCGTTGGGATCAAGTTCCTGGACGTGGGCGGCGGCCTGGGTGTGAACTACGAAGCCGACGCTGCCAATCCCGACGAGGGCATAAACTACACGCTTCAAGAGTACGCCAACGCGGTCATTTCCCTTGTCCAGGAGGTCTGCACGCGCGAGGGCGCAGAACCACCAATTATTCTGAGTGAAAGCGGCCGAGCCATCACCGCACATCACTCGGTTCTGGTTGTCGACGTCCTGTCTACCTACAGCAAGGACACAGTCGCCCCGGGGTTCTCGCCTGCCGACACCGACCACCCGGTGGTTTTGGCCCTCCACCAGACCTTGATGTGGCTGCGGACCGACCAGCCTCTCCGGCCGGGTGAGCTCCTCGAAGCCTACCATGACGCCGCGGCCAAGCGCTCGGAAGCGGAATCCCTGTTCGGCTTCGGATATCTGCCACTCGAACAGAAGGGGCTGGCGGAGGAATTGTACTGGTCCGTCTGCCACGAGATCAACCGGTTGGTCAGAGAGTCAAGTGCGGAGTGGCTGCCTGCCGAACTGGAGGCGCTCGATCAACATCTGGTGGACCAATACCTGTGCGATTTTTCGGTATTCCAGTCGATTTTGGACCACTGGGCCTTCGGCCAGCGGTTTCCGATCATGCCGCTGACGCGACTGACCGAGGAGCCTGAAAGGCGCGCGGTGCTGGTCGATCTCACCTGCGATTCCGATGGCAAGGTCAGCCGGTACGTGTCAGCCAACGATGACAAACGTTTCCTGGACGTCCACGCGTTGCGGCAGAACGAGCCCTATAGATTGGGCTTTTTCCTGATGGGCGCCTACCAGGACATCATGGGGGACATGCACAACCTGTTTGGACGGGTCGCCGAAGTGCATGTGTATGCAGACGCCGATGAGCCGGGCGGCTTTTACATTGAGAAGTCCATCCCGGGCGCCCGGGTGCAGGAGATCCTGGCTCTTGTGCAGTATTTCCCCGAAGACCTCCGTAAGCGAATGGAGAAGATGATGCTCAAGCAGGTTCAGAACGGCGGGCTTCGCCGCGTGGAGGCAGTCAGATTGATGGCGCGTTATGCTGACTTTTTTGGAGACACCACGTACCTCAATCCAGATACGGCCGGCGCAAGAATGGGCAGACCGACCCCATGAATGCGGTGACAATCGGGGTGGTCCAACTCCAAATGGGCCCCGATCCTGCCGAGAACCTGGTGCAGGCTGAGCGTGAGATCAGGCGAGCGGCTGAAATGGGAGCGCAGATTATCTGCCTCCCGGAGTTGTTCGCCAGCCGGTACTTCTGCCAAACCGAGGATCCCGACAACTATGCCCTGGCCGAGCCCGTACCGGGGCCTTCCACGGACCGGTTCGAGGTCTTGGCCCGCGAGTACAACGTCGTGCTGGTTCTGAGTCTTTTCGAAGCACGTGCGAGGGGATTGTACCACAACACCGCAGCCGTCCTGGATGGCGCGCGCGGATATGTCGGGAAGTACCGGAAGATGCATATTCCGGATGATCCTCGGTACCACGAGAAGTACTACTTCGCGCCGGGAGACCTTGGCTTTCAGTCATTTGAGACCCAGTTCGGCCGGATTGGGGTTCTTATCTGCTGGGACCAGTGGTATCCGGAAGCGGCAAGACTGACGGCCCTCCAGGGTGCAGACATTCTCTTCTATCCGACCGCGATCGGGTGGCACCCGGCTGAGCAGGATTCTCACGGGCGCCAGCAGCATGAGGCGTGGGAGGTGATCCAGCGCTCGCACGCGGTCGCCAACGGATGTTTCGTAGCGGCTGTAAATCGATGTGGGTTCGAGCCCGACCCCTCCACGGAAGGAGCAGATGAAGGCATCTTGTTTTGGGGCCAGAGTTTTGTCTGCGGACCGGACGGGGATGTGATGACCCGGCTGAGCAGAGAGAGTCCCGGCACCACGGTGGTCGATCTGGACCTGGATCGAATCAATGATCAGCGACATGGTTGGCCCTTTCTCCGGGATCGACGTGTAGACGCCTATGACAACCTCGGGCAGCGGTACATTGACCCCAAGTAGCATGTCCCATCGACGCATGCCCGCCGAGTGGGAGCCACACCAGGGTACCTGGGTCTCATGGCCACACAACCGGGATACGTGGCCGGGAGCCTTCGGTGCGGTGGAGCCCGCCTTCAAGGAAATCGCGGTTTCCATTGCGGCGTCGGAAACCCTGCACATCAACGTGCTGGACGGCGTGCACGAGCTACACGTGCGAGGCATTCTTGGTGGAATCCGGGACGTGGTGTTCCACCACATTCCAACCAATGACGCCTGGTGCCGCGATCACGGAGCCACCTTTGTCCGGGGCACCGATGGCCTGGAGGCCGTGGACTTTACCTACAACGCCTGGGGCGGGAAGTATCCGCCCTTCGATCTGGACGCCCAGGTGGCGCGCAGGATGGCAGCCCTGACGGGCGCCGTTGTACAGGACGCGGACCTGGTCCTTGAGGGAGGGGCTATTGAGGTAAACGGTCGAGGGGTCCTGCTCACGACGGAGTCATGCGTACTGAATCCCAACCGCAATCCTGGCCTGACTCGCCCAAAGGCGGATTCCATATTTCGGCGACTCCTTGGCGTCACGGACATCCTGTGGGTCGGCGGGCATGTCGAGGGTGACGACACCGACGGCCACATTGACAATTTGGCCCGGTTTGTCACGCCTCAGGACATTGTGATGTCGGTCCCCGGGAGCCCCGACGACCGCGCCCATGCAGGTCTGGAAGAAGCCTTTGCCGACCTCGAAAAGCTTGCGACTCCACTGGGCATTCGCCTCCATCGCCTGCCCCTGCCTGCCCCCCTGTTCTTCCGCCCGGAGGGAGAAGAACAGGTCCGACTACCCGCCAGCCATGCCAATTTTTACATCGCCAACCGGGCCGTCCTCGTGCCGGGGTTTGGGGGTGCGAGCGACCTGAAGGCACAAGACCTGCTGGCAGGCTTCTTCCCGGATCGCGCGGTCGTACTCATTGATTGCAGAGACCTCGTCTGGGGTCTGGGCGCGATTCACTGCCTGACCCAACAGGTGCCGGCCTGGTAGGCCGTTGAACAAGTAGGCGGACCTGTCTCTCCTCATGTGGCGTAGCACGCTAAACCGTCTGCCTACACCATGCCTGACAAGAGCCTCTACGATACCGCCACCATGGACGCTGTTCTCGCCCGGATTGACGCCCTGACCCAAGCCACCCGGCCTCAGTGGGGGAAAATGGACGTAGCCCAGATGCTCGGGCACTGCGCCGAAATCCTGGAGGTAGCCAATGGCAAGCCGCTGACAGGTACACCCTTGATCGCCCGGCTCTTCAAGGGAATGATCCGCAAAATGGTGGTGGGACCCAAGCCGTACGCGAAATCCATCACTACTCATCCGCAGTATGTCATGGCAGACACCTGCGAGTTCCAAGGAGAGAAGACCAGACTGAAGGCCGCCCTGTCGCAAATCTCGAACGAGGGACCTGAGGGTGCCTCACGCACGGAGCATGCGCTCTTTGGTCGCATGACCGCCCAAGAAAAGGGTTGGGGCATGTACAAACATCTCGATCATCATTTTACCCAGTTTGGAGTCTGAGAGACTTGGTGAAACTCCGGTCCCAGCTACTCACGGTGATGCTCATCACCGTTCTCCTTCCGCTCGGCGTGCTGCTTCTGGCGGTTCGGGTGGAGATGGGGAAACGACTTACCGGGCAACACGCCCATCGCGTGTCCCAGTTGATCGGTACGGTCACCGACGATCTGAGACGCGAGCGGGACGTTTTGGACGCCGCGGCGCTTTCCGCTGTGGCAGATTTGAGGTCGGATACGCAGCTCCGGCGCGCTCTTGCGGGAGATTCGGCCTGGGTGCCGGCGCTGCCCGCCATCGGGCGGCGCACCCTAGCCAGAGCCCGCCTGGACGTCCTCCTTCTTCTGGACGCGGATGGCTCCGCTCGGCTGGCCAGCGCGCGGCTGGACGAACAGGTGGTCAGCGTTCCTCTGTCGGATGGATCGATGGACTGGCTTGAGCCATCGGAGACACCGATCGTTTCAATCATCCCCTTTTCAACGGGGTTCGACTACTATCTGGTCCGGAGCCGCGAGGTGCTGATTGACAGTGTGGCCTACCAACTCCAGCTTGGCCGGGTGATCGATGATGCGTATCTCAACGGACTTGTGCCGGACTCCTCCATGACGGCAGGCCTCATCTCCGAGAGCCGACTTCTGGCGGGCTCGTCGGTCTCCGGGCTGACAAGGGATATTCCTGCTTGGGTCCGGGCTGCAGGGGAGACAGCGCCCAGGGAGGCTGCGTTGCGAATTGCACACAGACTCGGCGAGTTGGAGGCTATTCTGGGGTCGCTGGACCGGTGGCTCCTCGCGGCATTTGGCTTTGTGGCTCTTGCCACGTCGGCTGGCGCGTGGTGGATTGCGGGCCGATTCACACGGCCCATTACACAACTCGCGGAATCCACCGCCTCGATCGAGCTCCTCGGTACCGGCTCTCGCTTCCTGGCCCGGCGCCGAGACGAAATCGGCAGTCTCAGTCGGACGCTGGACGCCATGGTCAAACGTCTGAGGGCAAGCGCGGCAGGCTTGCAGAAGGCGGAACGAAGAGCAACCCTCGGCGATTTTGCCCGCCAGGCCAACCACGATATCAAGAATGGCCTCACGCCCATCAAAAACGTCTTCGTTCATCTGAACGAGGTTGCGGGAGACGCCGAGGAACTCAAACGCGTCTTTGGCGAGCGGCGTGGCTCGGTGGAATCAGGTATCGACTACCTGGGCGTGCTGGCCACCGAGTACGCGCGCATTTCCACGCGGACAGACATTCGCCAGATCGACGTGACCGCCCTGGCGCGCGAGGCGGTCTCGGCAGCGGGAGATTCTCGTGTGCGGTTCTCGGGCACATCCTCCATGGCTCTGGCAGACCCCCTCGCCATCCGACGAATCGTCGAGAATCTCGTCACCAATGGCCTGGATAGCCTGGTCGATGCATCGGGACGTGTGGACGTTCTCGTCGAACCCATTCGGCCGACGGGGGGCACGCGGCTCAGCGTATCCGATACCGGAACGGGCATTCCCCCGGAGTTGCATGCGTTACTTTTCCAGGACTTCTACACCACCAAGGAGAACGGGATAGGCCTTGGATTGTCTATAGTGCGGCGGCTGGTACTGGACATGAACGGTGAACTCCGGGTGGAGAGTGTCCCTGGCGAGGGATCATCCTTCGTCATCGAACTACCGGCCCTGGGCCACTAGCCGAGAACCGGAGCGCTTATGCCCTGCGTACTCATTGTTGACGACATACCGGCGCTGGCGGAGCAGTACGCCTACGACCTGCGCCGACTGGCGGACTTTGAGACGTTGGTCGCAGGCGGTGGAAACCAGGCCCTGGATATGCTGGCGGCGGAGCCCGTCGACTGTCTTCTGCTTGATCTGGAGATGCCGGGGATGGACGGTTTCGCAGTCCTCCGAGCGTTGGCAGAGGCCGGCAATCGCATTCCGGTGATTGTCTACACGGGCACAGGAAACTTCGATCGCTGCGTCCAGGCGGTCAAACTTGGGGCATTTGGATTCGTTGACAAGGCCGAAGCCATGCCCAGGGTGGTCAACGAGATTCAGAAGGCCCTGGATTGGGCAAGGCTCAACGCGGAAGTGGCCTCGCTCAGAACCTCACTTCCCAGTGCGACCGGACTCGTGGGTAGCAGCCCGGTCATGACGCGGCTGAAGGAACAGATTTCCCGGGTGGCCCGGATACCAAGCGCGGTGCTCATTGTTGGTGAGAGCGGGTCGGGCAAGGAACTGGTGGCCAGAGAGGTACACGCCGCTGGCGGAATTGACAGGCCCTTCGTCGCCATCAATGCCGGCGCCCTCCCGGAGAACCTGATCGAAAGCGAACTCTTCGGTCATGAAAAGGGTGCTTTCACCGGAGCCGACCGCCTGCACCGGGGCGCGTTTGAGCGGGCCAGCGGCGGGACCCTGTTCCTGGACGAGATCGGAGAACTGAATCCCTCCGCACAGGCGAAACTGCTTCGTGTTCTGGAGACCAGGGAGTTGCGGAGGGTGGGCGGAGAGCGGCCGGTTAAGGTCACCGCCCGCATCGTGGCGGCAACCCATCGCGATCTCGATGAGGACGCAGTTGAAGGACGTTTTCGAACGGACCTGCTCTTCCGGCTCAACACGCACATGTTGAAGGTGCCACCCCTCCGGGACCGCAAGTCCGATATTCCGGCCATCGTCAAGACGCTCCTTGCCGGGATCTCCGCCAACTGGGGAATCAGAACGCCCGACATTTCGCCGAATGTGATGTCGTGGCTCTCGAGTCAGGAATGGTCACGCAACAATGTTCGGGAGCTCCGCAACGCACTGGAACGACTCCTGATTGCCAGTGACGACGGGGTGATTGGGAACAGCGCGCTACAGAATGGCGGCGCAGTGGATGACCGTGCGACCGACCCTGCCGCCACCTTCGCGGAGCGCAAGGCCGAGGCGGAGCGCCGGATTATCCGTAGCGCCCTGGATGCCAGCGATGGGCATGTCTCCAACGCCGCCCGGAGCCTGGGACTGGCCGATCACGCCAGCCTGCTGAAAATCATGCGCAGGCTCGGTGTGTCCACACGGACACACTAGACGTTGAAGCGCCGTGTCCACACGGACACATCAGCGCGAATCCGACCCGCCTCACCCGCGCCTGCAAAGTTTGCTTACTTGTTGCGCAGCAACGTTATAGCGGTATCTATCCGAGGGCGCTCGCCCAGTTTGGCCCGGTTCTGACAGTGTAGATGACCAACCACAAGGTCATTAACCATTCAGCAAACGGAGGCAATCACCATGCACACCCGCAGCCTGCCACTCACCGAACTCGTAACGCTCGTCTATCTGACGGCGCTGATTCTCACGCTAACCCTGGTTGGATGCGGCCCTGAGAGCGAGGCCGTCTCCGAAGCGGCTCGTCCGGCGGTAGTTGAAAGGACTCTACCTGACGCCAACCCGACCCAGTCAATTGATCTGGTGGGCATGACACTCCCGCAGACGCCCGCCACACCAGAGCCCAAACGCGTCGTCACCTATGAAGACGCAGAGGCTGCCTATCGGGAGGGCGACTACGAGCAAGCCCGCGAGCTTTTCACCAGCTACACGGATGCACGTCCAGACAACCCTTGGGGGCACTACATGCTTGGTCTCTCCGCCCATAAGTCAGGGCAAGCCGAGACTGCCGAAATCGCCTTTCGCGAAGCGCTCCACCTGGACCCCAACCACCTCAAGAGCTGGCAAAACCTGACCCGCGTACTTCTTGATTCTGGAAGGACCGAGGACGCTGAGGAGGCTATGGTCGAAGCACAGGTCGTTTCCTCGGATGATCCTGTCACTTTCAGACTCTTGGGGAGGGCGTTTCACCAGAAAGGAGATCTGACCGGGTCGGCCGATGCCTACCGCGATGCCATCATTCTGGACGAAGGCGACGCCTGGGCCATGAACAACCTGGCGCTGGTTCTCATGGAAGAGCGCCGGTTTGAACAGGCCCTGCCAACGCTTGCCCAGGCGGTCACACTTCGCCCCGACGTCGCGATCTTCCAGAACAACCTGGGCATGGCTCTGGAGCACCGCTCGTTTGCCAGAGCAGCCGAAAAGGCTTACCAGCAGGCTGTGGTTCTGAACCCCGGCTACGAGAAGGCCGAGGCCAACCTGGCACGGATTCTACTGGTCGACGAGTCCACTGAGGTCACGGTCGATCTGCAGGAGCTGGCCGCCATATTCGCGGCTGAGATTCAAAGCTGGAAGGACGAATACGTGGCTCGTGAGCTTGGTGAGTTGGAGCCAGAGGCAATCACAACGCAGGGCGACCAGGTTCAGGAGGCCATCACTCCCGAAGTCTCGAGCGATGCGGCTGCCGACATCTCGAACTCTGCTCGAGCTACCATCATCGCCGTTGCCGACTCAACCATCCTCAATCTCTAGGCCCTGCACAGTCTCGCTGCGACCGGCTGTTTGGGGGGACGACTCGCAGCGATCGGCAACGCTCCTTTGGCTTTGGCCGAAGGGGCGTTGCTGTCTGTGTGAGATTTCTCGCGCTCAGGCGGATGCCTTACGCTCCGCCTGATAAACGTCCGCGATGGTCAACTGAATTTCATTCATGTAGGTGTTGATCCGCCGATACAGGCGAGCCTTTGCTTCCGGTTGATCCCGAAGGGATTCAGGAAGCATCACGGCCGACTCAACGATGTTATCGCGAAAAAAAAGGGTCGCTTTGAGGGTTTCTGACAACTCAAGGCCTTCGTGCATAGCACTGCGGGCGTGAATCCGCCCAATCGCCTTCGCCTCCGCCAGAAAGTGATCTCCTTCCCCCTCATCTGCGGCTACATACTGCATCATCAGGCCAACAAGACGTCGACCCAGCATACGCTTTTCTTCCTTCTCGGCCTCAGTCAGGTCCAGCCATCGGGCATCGTGATGCCGGATCTGCGTCCTGGTAGTTGACAACGCTTGGGCCTCGAGTCCCGCCCCCGCAGGGGACCCCTCTACTGCTCCTGGTGAAGCCTCGGCATTCGACTGGCTGGGCGCATTCGCGACGCTTCCCCCCGCCACTCTGTCCACTTCGGCCGAGGAGAATCGGCGGTGTCCTCCCGGGGTGGTGGTTACGCGAATGCTGCCGCCGTCTGCCCACCTCCGCAGTGTTGAGGCGTGAACGCCAAGGCGACGTGCCGCCTCAGACAGGGAAAGAAGTGTGTCGGTCATGGCGAAGATCTCGTTAGTCAGGCAAAACGCGCGGTAGTTCGCTTGCACCTGATCTAAAGTTTATCAAACTTATGTATATCTATATATTTCTAATCACCCCGATCTCCATTGGTCTCCGATTAGTCGCCCTGCCATAATCAGATATTACCTAAATATAGTCCTGTGCGCGTCCATTGTTTGTGTGGCGCACCCCGCTCAGGGACAATCTCGTGCGCGCGAGGTCGGGGTGGACTCCATCTGGACGATAGAACTGCGGGAAATGGTCGTCACGGCCACCAGAACCCCACGGGCCCGTGAAAGAATCCCGGTGCCTATGGAGGTCCTTACCCTGCAAGATGCCCGCAATCGCGGCTCAATGCGGGTGGCGGATTTATTGGGCGAGTCGGCGGGCTTTCGGATCATGCGCAACCAGTTCGGCGCGGGCATCCAACTCCGCGGGCTGGACCCTGCCTATTCCCTGGTTCTTATAGATGGCCAGACCATAACCGCGCGGACAGGCGGGACTGTGGATCTGGATCGGCTGCCCACGGTGCTCATCGACCGGATAGAAATTGTCAAGGGCCCCGCATCTTCCCTCTATGGGTCCGATGCCCTCGCTGGCGTCATCAACATCATCACGGCGTCAAGTAGCCAGCCATCTGCGCAGCTTGACGTCAGTCGGGAGACCTTCGGTACGTCGAACCTTACCGGCCACGGATCCGGGTCTCAGGGGCCCGTCGCTGGCCAGGTCACCGTCAATCGGTTTAGTTCGAACGGCTATGACCTGATCACGGATTTGCCCGGTCGCACTACGCCAGCCTTCACGGACGTCTCGGGCTCCGCCAGGCTGACTTACCGGGGCACCCAAAACCTGCGCATCTCCAATCGAACCCGAATTTCGCGCCTCAGGCAACAGCTGACGACGGGTCTGACCAGTGCCGCCGGGGGTCTAGAGGTTCCGGAAAACGCCGACCGCGACGGATGGGAGACCTCACTCGAGGTTTCGGGGAGGCCGGGAGATACGGGAATTCGTGCCACGCTCTTTGGTAGCCAGTCAAGCACCCATACGACATTTTATGATCTCAATTCCTCCGACGGGACCCTTGCCTCAGATTTCGGGCTGGATTATGGGAAAGCCGAGATCCTCGCAGACAGAATCCTTGGAAGCCAGCATCACGCTACGCTGGGTGCAGGCGTTGTACTTGAGAACGCATCGGGCACCCGGATTGCCGGCGGAGCTCGGCGGACTCGGTCCGTGTTTGCCTTCCTGCAGCACGCGTTTATGCCTGAAGGCCCGCTACAACTCACGTCCAGCGTGCGACTCGACACGCATTCGGGGTATGGGTCCCATGTGAGCCCCCGACTTGCCGGCCTCTGGTCGACCGGTACGGCTCGATTCCGCGCCTCTGTTGCAAGTGGGTTCAAGGCGCCCACGTTCCAGCAGCTATACCTGGATTTTACCAACCCTGGAGTTGGTTACACCGTGATTGGCAGCGCCGACGTCTCGCGAACCCTGGACCAGTATGCCAACGCCGGACAAATAGCCTACCTCGTGAACGGGGCGGCCAGCACGTTGCGCCCCGAAACCGCGTGGGCCTTGGACCTCGGTACGGACTGGGATATCGGCCACTCCGCCCGTTTGCGGGCGAGTCTTTTTGCTACGCGCCTGAGCGACATGATCGAGACACAACCGGTTGCCGGCAAACCCAACGGTCAGTTCATCTTTTCGTATGCAAACCTGAACCGGGTTGAAATCCGAGGCGCGGAGGCTCAGTTGGATGTGAATCTCGGAAAACGGTTGACCCTCAATTCGTCGTACCAACTACTCTCCGCGCGAGATTTGGATGTCGTTGCGGAGATCAATCGGGGAGCGCTCTTTGGGCGCTCTGACGGCAAAGACTTTCGCTTGAGCCTGTCGGACTACGGCGGGCTCTTTAACCGCTCGAGGCACTCGGCGGCCATCTCAATATCCCGCACAGACGCGCGGACCGCCGGCTCACTCCGGGTCATATACCGTAGTCGCTACGGCCTCTCGGACGTCAACGGAAACCTGGTTCTGGACGACGACGCCGAATATGCACCGGGCCATGCGGTGGTGAACGCCTCACTGTCCGTGACAGTCGGGCCTCATATGACGCTTCAGATGGCGGGATACAATCTCACGAATGTCACCCACCCGACTCAGATCCCTTCGCTTTCGGGCCGGGTTCTTCGAGCCGGCTTCACCCTTAAGACAACTAAATGATTCCGATGAATCTGTTTGGCAAATTGCGCACCTCGCTAGTTCTACTAACCGCTCTTTTGGCCGTATCGGCTTGTGATTCGTCGCCGGGGCTAGATCCTGAGCCCGAGCAGCTTGAGACCGTCATGGCGCTGGACGTCCCGGCGGATCCGATCGTGGGCCTGGTAGGGGGACGTCCGGTGGGTGCAGGGATTATCACGTATTTCAGCCTGCGGACAAACGCGGTGGTCACGGACTCTGCTTCCGCCAATTGGGATATGGCGCTGCAGGGTACCACTATCTTCATTAACGGTGGCACCAGCGGGCCAGGACAGGGCGCCGCGCAGATCATTGAGGGCACGATGGAAGAACTCACTGCTGCGCCTACGGGAGGGTACCTCACCGACACTGAATCCGGAATGGCAATTCCTGGTGGCTCCGGAAACGGCTGGTACAATTACAATCCGGCCAATAACGTCATCGCGCCGATTCCCGGTCGACTGATAGCCCTGCGAACCGCAGACGGGCGTTACGCCAAACTCCGGATCCTCAGCTACTACCGAGGCTCTCCATCCGAGGTTACCGCCGAAAGCGAGAGCCGCTACTACACGTTCGAATATGTTTTCCAACCCGATGGGACCCTTCTGTTCTAGGCGCGACCACCCATCCGGAGAATTCCGGCGTTAGTGTTATGGATACATGAGAGAACTCGTTCATTTTCTGCCGATCGTCACCACGATCGTTTCCCTTCCCTTCGCCTGGATTCTCTGGAAGCACTGGCGCTCAAAGCCGGAGTCACTTTACGTCCTCTGGTGGTTCATCGGGGTGCTTACGTACATGGCCGGCACAACCACCGAAGCCCTGACAACCCTCTTCGGTTGGGATCCGGTGGTATTCAAGGCGTGGTACATTACCGGAGCCTTCCTGGGCGGCGCACCGCTGGCTCAGGGTTCCATTTACCTGCTCCTTAAGCGAAAGACGGCCCATGCCATGACGGTGGGGCTCATTGCGTACGTCGCCGTTGCCAGCGTGTTTGTCATTCTTTCCCCGCTGGATGCGTCTCTGGCACAGACTTACCGCCTGTCTGGCGACGTTCTTGTCTGGCGCTGGGTCCGGCTCCTGTCACCGATAGTGAACATGTACGCGGTCACGTTTCTGGTGGGTGGAGCGGCCTGGTCTGCATGGAAATACGCTCGTACCGACTCAAAAGGGCGCATGTGGGGGAACATCTGGATCACCATCGGGGCCATCCTTCCCGGTATCGGCGGGGCAATGGCCCGGGCAGGAGTGGTCGAGGTGCTCTACGTAACCGAACTCCTGGGCCTGCTTCTCATCTGGCTTGGGTATTCGGTCATTGTCAGAGCGTTCGCGCCGTCGGTGCACATCAATCAACGACTGCCTGGTCCTAACTCCAGGACATGATGGCTATCACGGCGAAAACAAACAACGCGACTGCCGCGAGGGTCTTTACAAAGTCTGCCGAGGCCTCGGCCCGGCGGTCCTCCTGGGCCTCCTGGTGTTTCCGCTCGGTCTCCCAGGACTCGAATTCGGAAGCCAGCTGCGTCACTCGTTTTTGCATGTACTGCGCGGATGCGCGGGTCTTGTCGCCTTCGGCGTGTGTGAGGGCCATCGCGTACATGCCGCGACGGGATTTCCCGGTTTTCAACTCGTCGTGGGCACGCTCAAACAGGAGCTCTTCTCGCTCGGACTCACGTACGGAGTCAAGTTGTTCGAAAAGCTCTTCAATGGTGATTGCGGGACCCGTCATGCGGCGCCTGCGCTCTGTCATCGTGGCCATGCCTACTCCTGGTCGTTTCAGAATCACGTGGCAAACGGCACGCCAATCCTCCTCGCACCTCCAGAACGCGCCAGTTTGCCCTGCCGACTCCGGTACCGGACAAGCCATGGCCTCCCTGGGCGGAAGGGATTTCTCAGGCCGGTATTCAAGAGGCAGACTTGGCCTCCTCTCCCAATCCCTATTTCTTGGCCGCCTCGATCTCCTCTATGAGCGCCAGTGCACCCGGGTGACCTGGTACCGCGTTAAGTCCCACATTCAGCTGCGCCATGGCCGAAACTGGGTCTCCCTTCATCAGGTAAGCCCGCGCCAACAGGACGCGTAGATCGGCATTACCGGGGTTGTTCACCACCACCGCTCCGATCAACGGGATGGCCTCATCGTACTCCCCCCGTTGGAGTTCAACCAAACCCAAATTCAGCGCCAGAGCCAGGTTTCCGAGCGGATAACCCAACTCGACCGCGCGTCGCAGAATTGGAACGGCGCCATCCAGATCCCCCAATCGCGCCATGAGCATCCCCAGATTCGTGAGGGCGTCTACCTGGTCAGGATCGAGCCGCACCGCTTCTGCGGCAGCCTCAAGTGCTTCTTCCAATCGTCCTGCTTCCGCGAGGACAGCAGCCAGTCCATTGTGTGCCAAGGCACTCTCGGGATCCGCAGAAATCGCCACCGTATACATCTGGCTGGCCTCTTCAGACCTGCCAAGTCGGAACAGGAAATTCCCGAAGCCTGATAGGATGCGAACCGAGCCCGGTTCAAGGGTCAGCGCACGACGATAGAACGACTCGGCCATCTCAAAGTCGCCCCCCGCGTCCAGGGAAAGGGCGATACCGTGGAGCCGTTCGGCATCCGTTGTGTCCGCCGCTGGAGCGGCCTCAAACGCTCTTGATACAGCCGACCCATACCCGGCCGGGCTCTGTGCCGCTTGGCGCCGATCAGGGGCAGTGTAGGCTGCAGTTGCGAGGGTGAGGAGCAGGCAAAAATGGAGAGACATGAGCATCGCGTGTGATACCCCCGTGTATTGCGCGGAAGCCTCGCGGTTTCCGCTGGCTGTGACAGGTACCTTGGGGGATGGCGTCACTACTCGCGGTCGATTTGGGATTAAGAACCGGCCTGGCCGGATTCGACTCGGAGGGTCGCGTCCTTTGGTATCGCTCCCAGAACTTCGGGAGTCGTCGGAGACTCATCAACGGTGCCGCCGCACTGATCAGGACACTCCCCGACTTGTCCCACGTCGTAATCGAAGGCGGTGGAGAGTTGGCGCCTCCCTGGCAAAACGCTGCCACGCGAGCTGGCTTGGAGCACTTTCTTGTCGATGCGCACACATGGCGCGAATCGCTGCTGCTGCCGCGCCAGCGACGCACAGGTGCCCTCGCCAAGGAAGCCGCAGACGGATTGGCGCGGAGGGTGATCGAATGGTCGGGAGCCGCCAAACCAACGTCGTTGCGACACGATGCCGCCGAGGCCGTGCTGGTCGGTCTGTGGGCCGTTCTGAAGTTGGGTTGGCTGGAATCCGTGCCCCCGGAGGTGTCCGGGCGCCGGTAGGCGAGCCGTATTAGCGGAGCAGCGTCATGTGGCGAACCATGGTTCGGCCGCCGGCTTCCAGACGGTACAGATAAACCCCGCTTGCCAGCCTGGTGGCATCGAACGGGATCTCATGTCTGCCAGAAGGCATGAAGCCATCCACCAGGCGCCCAACGGACCGGCCCAAGGCATCATAAATTTCCAGTCGCACCTGACCGTCGTCCGGGAGCCCAAACACGATGTGCGTTCTGGGGTTGAACGGGTTCGGGTAGTTCTGCTTCAGTTCGTATTCGTCCGGCGTCTCTGCCAGTGGGTCGCCCTCACCGCCGCCAAAACGAAGATCGCCGACCTTGAGCTGGAATGGGGTACTTCGCCCCTGTTCACCGATCACGTAGAACGAAATAAGGAGTAAGTCAGAGGCGTCTAGTCGCCCGGTGCCATCCGGTCTGCGGAGTTGATCAAACCAGAGCCTGTGCGTCCGAGGCTCGCTTTCAAGCCTGATGGTGGTCCCGTGATGGTCTGACGTGTGGATGGATTCTTTCTCGAAGAGTACCCGCACCTGTCCCTTTCCGGATGCCGTGAATTCCACGTACTGGTAGGCAGACAGGTCGAGTGGCCTTCCGTTGGCCCGGAGATAGCGAAAGAGGACTGCCCACGTTTTTACCTCACCCTCCATCCGGACGGCGCGCTCCACGTTGTGCATGCCTGACTTGGCGGCGCCCTCTTGAATTGCGACGTCAAACTCCCCGACATCGGCCCCGTCGCCGTCGTAGGTATAACTCCACGCGCCATCGGCCAGATAGACTACGTCTTTGTCACCCTGGTCGGTTTCCACGAAGAACGAGGCATCAAAGACGGAGCCCACAGGAATCGTGACATGTGAGAGTCCGTTTTCGTCCGGTTCGGGAACGGATACGCGCTCCTGAAACGTCATGCGGTCGCCCAGTTCAGTCCGCTGCAGGGTGCCTCCGGTCAGTTCGATACTCGTCACCCCACCGGGGTTGTGTAGCGTCAGGTGGAGGTTTCCGTTGGCGTAATGACCGGTGCGCACGTACACGAGCGGCGCACGAGGCGGATTGGTCTCGTCATTCAGGAACAGGATTGGACCCTGGGTCTCGAGTTTGGCCAGCGATGCCTCCAGAAGCGTAATGGTATGCTCTCTGGATACGGACCATATCTGGACATTGATTACGTCCTCCCCATCGACCGGAATGGCGTGTTCATCCAGCCGGAATCGACTGTCAACGACATAGCCGTCTCCAGACCGATAGGCCACGTAAGACACTGCGTGATCTACCGCACCGTTCTCGTGAATCAGACGCGACAGTAGGAATGGCTTCCCCGCGGCCTGAATCCTTCTCACGGAGATCAGTTCGGCACCGCGGAGGCGATCACAGACCACCTTGGTGTGCTCGTACAGTTCGCCCGAAAGAGTCAGTGTGGCAAAGAGTGCACCGATGCGGCGGCCGTCGCGTCCTCGAAGGAAGTCTGCAGCGACGATATCTGTGGCATTTGTAACCGGGAGCAAGTCCCGTGGCGAACTCTCAAACGGCATGGAGTCGTCTGGCCCTTCTGTTGGGACAATCAGGCGAAGCACATCCGAGGCCGAACTCGCTTTCCCGGCAATTCCGCCTTGGTCGAACTGGAATCGGGGAAGTCCTGAGACGCCGTCCGTCTCCGACGCCTCGACTCGCCTCGTGAACAGTACTCTGGCCAACGTGCCCGCAAGAGATCCGTCGGACTCCAATCCACCGCCACCGCCTCCAGAACCGCCGACCGGCGTGACTGTGGCGTCGTCCTGATCATCCTCGGAGGGCGTGTCGTTGTCCGGTGTGGAATCGGTATCGGTCTGATCGGCAGCTGTTACTTCGGCGGAGTCCGTGCCAGGATCCTCGGTGTCCACGGTCGCGGTAATCGTCAGTGTAGCTCCACCGGCGACACTTATTGCGCCCACGGTCCACACGCCGGTGCCCGAGTCAAAGCTCCCCTGACTCGGAGTCGCAGAGACAAAAGTCAGCGTTCCCGGGAGCGTATTGGTGACGGCTACGCCTGTGGCATCGCTCGGTCCGTCATTGGCCAGCGTCACCGTAAAGACCACGTTGTCGGCTACGTCGGGCGCCGGCTCGTCTACGACTACGGTTAGCGACAGGTCGATCGGGAGTTTGTAGCCAAATCGATTGCCGGAATCTGTAATTCCAAAATCGCTGAAGGACGCTACTTCCACGTTATCTGTGGTGAGCGCGCCGAGGGCTGGCAAGTCGCCTGTGTCGATCTGAAGGACGAAGTCCCCTTCGGAGGCCACGGTGAAGTCGTAGTCGCCGCTTCCGTCTGTCACCTGCATGGCAAGGAGAATATCCCCACCGTCAACAAGGCCGTCAGAGTTGACGTCGCGGTAGAGTTCCACACTGACCCCGGTCTCGCCGGAGTCCGTCCCGGGCTCCCATGTGCCGTTGGCGTTCGCGTCCAGGAAGACGTTTCCGGTGATGTTGTTCACCCCATCAACCAGGCAGGAAACCGCTTCGTGATCTGCGCCGGTACTCAGGGTTCGAACCAGGGTCGCCGCGCCCGTGGATTTGTCAATCGCAAAGAAGGAGTTACCATCCGATCCGGCGTCCTGACCGGTCGTGCCGTACAAATTCCCGTATGCGTCGAAGGTCAAGCCTTCCATGTCGTCTTGGCCCAGAGACCCGATGGCCGTGACAGAACCGTCGGTCTTGTCTATTGTGACCAGCCAATCGGCCCCCGAATCATTGTTGATGGCGTAGATGGTACCATCGTATGCATCAATCGCCAGGTCATCGATGTTCTCGAGCCCGGTGACGGCGGTGGCGGCCACGACGACGTAGTCAACGCCGGCGCCGAAGGCATCCGGGATGTATGCGCCCGTGGAAATATGGATCTGGAAGAGCAGGTCATCGGGATTTGGATCGCCTGCGCGCCGGTGCGTCGCCCACAGAACCCCGGTCAACGGGTCAAAGGCCAGACCGTCTACATCATTCAGCACAATTGAACCGGCGGATCCGTCGGCCGTGCCGACAGATCCGATTGAGGTGAATGAACCCGTGGACTTGCTGAGGGTACCGAACGTCCCGGCGTCGGTGGCATAAAGGATATCCGATCCTGGCCAGTAGGCACTGGTTTCCATCGCTGACGTGCCGGTCGCCCCCACGGCGTCTTCCCCGTTCCCGTTTCTGGTAACGCGGAGTAATGTGTCGCCAGAATTCGCCACGATATAACAGACCTCGCCACCGATCACGGCTGGGGTAAGGGCTACCTGGTCGTCGTCATCTTCGGTCGTGCTGCCGTTGTCCGGTGACGAGTCGATATCAGTCCCGGTATGGCTCTTTATCTCGAACGTCTGTGTACCCGGATCAAACATGTCTACGGTTACGGTCAGCGTCAGCGTCACCGATCCGCTGGCAGAGAGCGTCCCGACACTCCATTCTCCGGTGCCGTCGTCGTAGGTCCCCTGCGTGGCCGTATAGCTCACGAAGGTCAGACCCGCGAGCAGCGTGGCATCCACTTTCAGGTCCACGGCCTCGCCAACTCCGTCCTCCGTCGCCACCACTGTGAATGTGATGCTGGTGCCGACTTTGGGAGTGGATGTTGTCACGGACGATGCCAGCGTCATGTCCAGGTCTGCCCGCGCCATGAGCAGATTGTTCGAGTGGTCCGGCTCCGCACCGATTGGCGTGGCGCCCGTCAACAGCATGGCCAGAATAATCACGGAAGCCGGCATCGCCGACAAATTCCGATCCTGGCGCTCCCGGGGGCGCTCCCAACTCATTCCCCAGGAGAAGATCGCGATGAAGGCAAATACCTCCACCGGCAGCCCAAAGAGGATGAAGAGCACGGGCATGTACAACAGCCCTCCCCAATACAGCACGACGCCATGCACGGCGTATTTGAGTGGAATCATCAAGAACAGGTAGCCCATACAGGCGACCGTCACTCCGATTTTTTGCGACACGGAGAAGTCAAGTAGCCAATGGGTCAGGGCCAGGACCAGCGGAACGAGACCAATCAGGCCCATCCCTGCGCCGGTAAGACCGGTCAAATAGTCGCCAGCCGTGTACGGATACGCCCATGGCTGAATGGCAAAGAAGGCAATCGCCGAGCCCTGAATCAGGGCCAGCGCGCGAAGAAAGTAGTTGGTCGGTGCCATTCTAACCGGAAGCAGGAAGCTGACAACGACCAGCAACACGCAGACCATCCCGTTGGCCCAAAGATGGGCAGTCGAGGGTTCGAAGGAGGGAAGCTCCAGCCTAGGCAGTACCACGGCCAATCTGTCGCCGACTACATAGTGGAGCGCTGTCGTGCTCTGGGCCATACCCAATGGCTCACGAACAACGTCCAGAATCCAGACCCACGCGGATCCGGTAAACGGCAGCATCACGATCCAGGCAATGGATACCAGAATGCCGATCCCCAGCATCGGCAAAACCCTGGCGGAGCTTTCCGTCTTGCGGATGGCCCGATGCTGGTGGAGATAGGTAGTGACTTGACCAGGATAATTTCGTCTGAGATTCCTCACCGGCGGCTCGCGTTGAATCCAAAGAAGAGAGACACTTCTACGCCCGTTCGCTGATAGAACGGATTGGAGTACCAAGAGCCGGAGATGCTTACTCCCGTGCTTCGGGAAAACCATTGTCGGTAAACCACTCGAGCCATCTTGCTGTCGAAGTTGGTATAGATGACAAGCGGGTCAATAATCTGGTAGGCTTCTGAACCAAAGGCGCCGTGGAGGACGACGGTGGCCTTGCGGTGTCGGCCAATGGTCAGAGCGAAGTCCTGGTAGCGAGAAACGGCGTTCCCTGGATTGCTGACCTGAAACCGAACGCTCCCCTGAGCGATGAGCCAGCGGTTCAGGTAGAACTGCGTCTCAACTGTGGCGCCGGCATCCTGATGGCCGTCGCGAACCTCCCGGTAGAAGCCGCTGAGCATTAGAATGATCTTGCGGCTTGGAGGGAGTTTGCGGCCTATGCCGACGTCCACCCGGTACTTGGGGTTGTAGAAGCCCCCATTGGAGGTCCGACCGGAGATCCGGGTAATCCACTTGCCAAAATCTGCCGAATGCTGAAGTTTGTATGCGAAACTGGGCTCGCCGAATCGGTGCTCGGCGACCGCTTCACCGTCCCAAACCATGCGCAAACCCCTCGCAAACTGCGTACGAACCACCGCGGAACGCCATCCTGTGATCCCCGCGGCGTCGTAGCTGTGCGACGCTGCACCGAACTCAACCTGATCTCTGGGAGGTTCGGTCTGGCTAAGACCTGACTGAGCCCGTGCAGACAGTGCCGGAATCAAAAGGAAGAATGCCGCAAAGAGGAGACGTGGCATAGGGAACTCCCCATCGAATCGGGGTGCATGGTTAGGTTTCCCCGCCTCGGTGCAATTGGTATGCCGCACCCAAAATCCACTCAAATGGCAATACTGAGGCCGTTGCCTCCGGACATCCGGGCAGCATTTTCCCGGGACGCACGCAGAGTGACCGGGCCGCTCTGCTGCCGACTAAGGACTACGCCGCCAGTGGGATTCTGCCGTCCCGGACAGCCAGATCGTTCCTGAGCACCCCGGCTATTTGGGCACCAGAGTGGCCGTCGCCATAAGGATTAGCTACGGACCGCATGCGATTGTGCGCGGCGGGTCGCTCCAGAAGTGTCTCGACCCATCGGCGAATTCGTCCTGGATCTGTGGCCACGAGGGCTCCGCCGCCAGCTTCTATCAACTCAGGGCGCTCCGTGGTTTTCCTGGTCACAAGGACCGGAACCCTGAGAGCTGCGGCTTCCTCCTGAATTCCGCCCGAGTCGGTGATGGTGAGCCAGGCGTTTCGAAGTGTCCACAACATCTGTGGGTAGTCCAGCGGGCCCGTTAATAGGATCCTCTCGTGGACGTCCTCAGGAAGATCAGAGAAAACCCCAAGGACGGTGTCCCTGACTGCCGGATTCGCGTGGACGGGCCAAATGACCCTCAGATCCGCGTGTGTCTCCACGAGTTCTCGAACGGTGTGTGCGACCCGGGCGAGTGGCGCTCCCCAGTTCTCTCGACGATGACCGGTAACAAGAATTAGTTTGCTGCCCTTGGATGCCTCAATAAAGGCGGCCACTTCGCACCCCACCCTGGCGTGTGCGCCGGCGTAGTGCATGATGGCCTGATCCATCCCGAGTCTGGTGGCGTCCACGATTGTGTTGCCGACCATGTGAACAGAGTCGCCTGAAATACCCTCCTGCGCCAGATTCTGAGCTGCCCGTTCGGTGGGCGCGAAATGCCACTTGGCCAGCCTGGCGATCAAGACGCGGTTCTGCTCCTCAGGAAACGGATCGCTCAGATCGTGGGAGCGAAGACCCGCCTCGACGTGACCGACGGGGATCTGTGAATAGGACGCTGCCAGCCCTGCCATGAGTGCGGAGGACGTGTCTCCGTGGACCAATACGGCTGCCGCATTCTCGCTGGAGATGACCGCATCCACCTCGTCCATGATGCGACCACCAAGGTGCCCGAGAGTCGGACGGTGCCGGGTGAGCCGGATGGTGTGGTCCGGGGCCATCTGAAAGAAATCGTAGACCGGCCAAGCCATCTCCTCGTGCTGACCGGTATGGACAACGACGGGCTGGAGTGGGCCATCCAACAGGGCGCGGTATACCGGAGCCATCTTGATGATCTCCGGTCTGGTGCCCATACAAAGAAGTACTCGCTTCTTCGACATGCGAAACGACGGTGGGTTCTGTTAGGTTTTCTAACAGATCCGGTATCGTCCCGAACTACACAGACTGAAGCCCGAAAGCCAACTGGTTTCAGGCGGCGATGCGTGCGACGGTGCGAACGGCGACACGACCTTCTTCCACGGCCATTACGAGTCCGAAAACGCGGGCTCCCTGCTCCATCATAACAATCTGGCCCGTGGCAGTGGAGGGCGATTTTGGCGATCCTACTTCCGCTCCCCAGCGCAGGCGGAGGTCTCCCTCGGTCGCCGCTGTGCCGGTAACACGGGCTCCGGAGCGGATTTCGATAGAGGTATCGGAGAAGAGTTGTCCAACCACAGACGAACCGGGCTCAAGAACCACGGCGCCTTCCGCCTTGACGCTTCCCTCGATGCGCGCATCGTGCCCCAGACGAAGCTTGCCCAACACGATCAGATCTCCCGACCACGAATGCGAGGCCGGGATGCTGAGATCGCCAGCGACAACGTGCCCACTCCCCTGCCGCTCGGCTCGCCCATTCAGGCGAAAGAGTGGCGGAACATCCTGTGCCTTGTGCTGCGAGGCAACCGGTCCTTCTGGCCAGTGCCACTCGTCTCCAAATCGAATCTCGCCGCCGGACAAACGTTCAAAGTGACACCCGGGCCAGATCTGGACCATGCGATGGGCCACGACACTGCCATTGAGTTCACAGCCTGCCAGCGCACGAAGATCTCGACGTGCGTGCGTCCAGTCTGAAACCACGGTCTCCTCGCCGAGATACACGTCTCCGTCTACATAGAGCCGCTCCAGTCGGGCGCCGGGACCGGACTCAAACGCACCCGCCACGTAGGTCTGACGCATGAGGATCGCCTTGGCAGGCCACTGTGTCAGCGTGTTTCGAACCAGGACCAGAGGCAACACGCCGTTCTGGAAGTCCGGCACCTGCTTGGAGTGGGGGCCAAAAATATCATAGTGGTTCTTCAGCGCCGTATGACCCATGCCCGACTGTCCACCGGAGGCAACATACATCTGAACTGCGTCCCTCAGGTGCTCTCCGACCTCCTTGCCGAAGGCTTCCGCGACGATGTGATGGTCGGCGGCGTACGTGTCCGAGATGGTCAGGGGCTGCTTGTCACGCCCAACTCGCCACTCGGTGAACGCCGGCCACGCCGGGAGAGAGATGACGAACGCGGCTACCACGAACAGTATGATCACGCCAACTATCATCGCGTGCGCCTCTCGGGGTTTCTAATGGGCTGACTTTGCCCTGTTGACGGCGCCGCTGGACGATCGGCGGCGCCCAAGGGACGCCTTTCGCTGCGAGGCGCCTCATGTTCGGGCTGAGGAGCAAAATTGCCTCGCGACTCGGGCAATGCTGCAGGAGTTGCCGTCGTCGGGGCTTCGGGAGTCGACGACGCGGTAAACACGGGCGCCGGCAATACGGGAATGCCGGGTACGGACGGTTGCACCGGCGCGCGATCCGCTGCAGGGCTGAGTGGCCTTGGAGCAGTGATAGGCCGGGCGACCGGTGCAGGCCTTGCCGCTGGCGCGGGGTGCGCCTGGGGCGCCGGCTGAAGTGGCGAGGAGGCGGGAGCCGGGATTGCGGTGGCTGCCCCAAGAGTAGCCGTCCGATATGACAATGCCGGAGCACCTTCACGGTACCGCTCCGTCTTGTCCCATTTGAAGTCGCCCTGAGACGGCCAAAACTGAGTTAGAACAGCCCTTGAGGTGGACACCAGGCTGACCAGGAAACCGCCAAGCACGAGCGGAAGAATCCTCATCCGGCGCTCCGTGCCATCAAGATGCGCAGCGGCGCCGATCTCGAAGAAGGCGGCGAAATTACCGATGGTATTGTATGCGGCCACCGAAAAGATGGCGACTGCACCCAGGAACGGATTCGCACCCAAATAGAAGGCCAGAATGGCCAGGAACCACCCGATGAGCAGGATGGGAGACATGAAGTACGTGCCGAGCAGCAAGGCTCCGTCTACCCTTTCTCGCAGGGTAAGGCGCGGCCTGGTAAATAGACCCGGCATGTATCGAATGGCAGCGTCTGTATGCCCGCGGGCCCAGCGCATAATCTGGCGAATTCGTACTGGCCAGGACTCGGGGACTTCCTCGTAACACTCGTATCTGTTTGAGTAGGCGATTTTCCAGCCGCCAAGAACGAGTCGAAACGTAATGTCGGTGTCTTCCGCCAGCGACTCCTTGCGCCAGCCGCCAACGGCTTGCAGGGCTGAGACCCGGACTCCGCCCACGGTACCGCCATATTGCGCGATCACACGGAGGTTCATGCGTGCCTGCTGATCCACCTGGTATCCGCCGGCACGCTCGAGGTCCAGCAAGCGGGTCAACAGGTTTTTGGGCGTATTGACCGGGACTACGCGACCCATCACTGCGCCAACCTGGGGATCCAGGAACGGGGCGGCCAACCGCTTGATCAGATCTTTCCCCGGAAGGTAATCCGCATCAAAGACAAGGATAATGTCATCTTTGACTTCCTTGACGGCATCCTCCAGGGCAGCCGCCTTCCCGGGCGCCCCTCCATCTCGATGTATGGGAATGATCCTGTCAGGAAATGCCGCCGCAAAGCGGTCGATTATCTGGCGGGTGCCGTCCGTAGATCTGTCGTTGACCGGAACGATGCGGATGCGATCTCCCGGATAGTCCACCTTGAGAAGTGCCTCAAGAATGGAGGAGACCACCCGCTCCTCATTATGACATGGGATCAGAACAGTCAGACGCGGCCAGTCGGCAATGTCGATGGGCAGGTAGGGATGACGCTGCCGCCCGAAGAGGCGGTTATAGGTAAACGTGTAGTGCCGGATGCCGTAGATGCAGATCAGTCCCACGATCCCATAGAGGATCCAGAGCACACCCTTGATCCATGCCGCTCGGTCGCGATCCCAGGATGATCCCCACCAGTGTGGCGGAGAGTGTCCGACAATCACGCCCTCTGGAAGAGGTATCGGGGCCGAATAGGCCACAATCGACTGCTGCGGACCACTGGCCTTGGCACGATTTGCCGAGACACTACCGGTTTTTGCCGAGGCATCCAGTTCGGTAAGCGTCAGGCGACCGGCTTGGGTCTCCGGGGCCGGCTGTGCTGCACACACGCCGGAAACGCAGACAAACGCACCCAGTGCGCTCCATCGCCTGATCCGGCTGCCGGACGCCGGTCGCAGAGGACTTGTAAGAGGTCGGTAGATCTGCATAGAAAGAAGTGGTGATGCCCCGAGCTATGCACGCTCCGTGCCAACCCTACCGAAGCGGCGCCTCCGACGGCCTTTGACCCACAAGCGTCTCCTCCATGCCCCTGTCCGGGTCGGTCAGCCGCACCGTGTAAGTATGCGTGGCATCGAAGACCCAGGGACTGAACGTTTCCCCGTTTACCCGAATGGTGTAGAGCCACTCGCCCGTGACCTCGTCGTCCACGCGGACCACGGGGTTGGTCACCCCTTCCAGCGCTACCTCCGGGAGGTATCCGGAGCGCTTCCTTCCGTAGCCGTCCTCTTGCTTAAAGCGGATGGGCCAGTCCGAAAACTGAATCGCGTCAGGACTCGTTGGGTCGGTCCAGCGGGGCCATGCCTCAAATGTCACCGACCGGTCCTCCGGGTCCAGGCGGACCAGTCCAAAGCCGGGCGTGCGATCATAGAGCGCCTTGGGCTCCACGCCCGCGTCCACGGGATTGGCCACCGCCCGCACCGTCATGTGATTCCCGAAACCGTCCAGGTGGTCACCGGTGTACGCGGCGGCGCCCTCCTCTCGATTGGCACCCTCTTCTGGTGGAAACCAGCGTCGAGGCCAGATATTCGCGATGGACGGGACGGTAAACGCGAATCCGGCGTCACGGTAATCATCCACGCCGTACTGGACGACACTACCCAAGTGCTGATCGCCGGTGAGGTGGACCGCAAAGCCCCGTCGAATCAAGCGAACCGCCCTGTCGCGCGGGGTTTGTGGCCAGGCCCCCGAATCATGATCGGCCGCCTTCTTGTATCCCTCCAGGTACTCTCCGGGCAGCGGGTTCGGGAGGCCAGGAATGACCGAACCATTGAGGGCTTCTTCGGGAATCGTAGCCACATTGGCGAACGGTGTCTGCGAAAGCACCACCTTCATCCACGCGTTTCCGGCCCAATCATCCGCCCACCTTTCCAGGAAAGCCTCCTGGCGTTCGCCCAGCAGTTGGGCGCCCGGGGCATCCGACCGTCGGGCCGCGTCGTAGGAAAGGTCCAGTGACCAGCCGTTCCATATCTCTGCATCAGGCAAGACCACTCGGGGCGCTGACTTCCACATCCTGTCGGCCAGGATGGCGAAGCTGACGCCGCCATACACCATGTCAGTGAAATAGACCGAGATGCCCTGCTCGATCGGATCGGGATCGACAGGATCCGGCAGGTGGCTTGTTTGGGTCTGATGCACCACGTTGACGAACTCGGGTGCCATGATGTACCCGCCGTTGTCAGACGCCGGACTGAACGGACCAGTCGCCGCCTTGCCCCCTGCTCCCCAGACGTTTCCGTGGTAGACGTCGTGATCATCGGGGATCGCCACGGTGGGGCGGTTTCGCGTCAAATCGCCGAACGCGCGCACGAAACGGTACCAGTGATTGAGGTAGTCCAGAATGGCCTCATCGTTTGGCGTCCGCACGATGCCTTCCAAGCCCGACTCGTAAATCTGGTCGCCGGCAAAAAACAGCATGTCTGGCTGATGGTATTCGACGAGAGACGTCAGTTCCGCGTGCGGGTACCAGAAATGATCGTGGGTCCACGAACCGTCTCCGCCTGAAATGTGGTGGCAATTCAGTCCTGCCAGCACAAACGGCCGGCCGATCGGCTCCGCTGGCACCGACCCTTCGTAGTACCGCCTTTCAACCTGACCCTCGCCGACCCGCAGATCGTACGCGACCCGAATGTCACTGACCTGGGAGGCCTCCCAGTCTGCGATCCTGAAGGTCGCCGTGTATCCGTCCTGCTTGATGTCTGTGGTGCCAACGGCCTCCCAGCCGCCCGCGCCTCTTCGCTCCAGGTGAGCCGTTTGCGAGTCGCTGGCCCCCAATGGGCCGAACTGTGCCGTCAGTTTGAGAGTCCCGCGACTCTGGGTAAACATGATCCCCAACACAGGCCCAAATATTCTATCGGGCGTCTGGGCCACCTCCAGGCCAGACAGTTGCCAGTCCGCAAACGCGTAACCCCGCTCATCCCCGTGAGGGCTCCCGTGCGAAACCAGAGCCACCGTCCCTTCAAATGCACTGGCGGGAATTCCCTCCACCATGCCGGATGCCAGGACCTGCCCCGTCGCTGCATCCGCGACCCTGATCTCCAACAGCGGCTCTCCACCTGCGAGACTCGCGGCTACCTGGAGCGTCACTTCGCCGGAGGGCACCGCGCTGAGCGAGTCGGCAATGCCAAGGAGCGGCCAGTCGCTGGTGGTATAGTCTCCTCGCGGCCCCGTCCTGTAGGTAAAGGAGGCGTTGTCTCTCACCACAAGGCGCCCTCTGCCATCAATCCCCACAAAAACGCCGCCACCGGGGGCTGGCCAATGGTGTGTAAGGACGGATATCCTGTGATCTATGTCTGGTGAACCGGCTCCCAGGAGGAATCCGGCCCAATCGTCTGAAGACCCCGAGACCCCTGCCCCTTCCATCTGAACGCCGACCTGAAAGCCTGGCCCCGTCACGGCGCGCGAGAGCAAATGAACGGTCCGCATCGGCTTCGTCCGCCGCCCTTCCAGGGCCACAATTCGCCCTGCCTCCAGGCTCCAATCCTGAAGACGGTTTGCGTAGAACTCCGGTCCCAGCCAGACACGACCGGTGTCCGTTGGAATCAGAATTTCCGCTGACTGCCCTCCACAACCGGTCAAGAGAATTGCTAGACAAACCTGGGTAATTGAACGGGCAATCATGGGTCTAAGGGCAAACGCCATATTGGTGTAAGGCGGAATCTCGTTCATGCGCATCCTGAAATCATCATTTTTAATTGCCCTCGCGCTGGTCCTCGCTGACCGGAGCGTGGCGCAGGAACGTCTCGGATTGGAGCCGGGCGTCCGGATATCCCAGTATATCCACGAGTCCTGTCAGTATGAGGACGGGCTGCCGCAGAATTCCGTCAGCGCCATGGCCCAGACCCCCGACGGGTATTTGTGGCTGGGGACGCAGGAGGGCCTGGCACCATTTGATGGCGTCGCTTTCACGGTATTTGGTCCGGATACCGACCCGGCCTTTGCCACGTCAGACATTATCCAGCTTACCACAAGCCAAGACGGGACGTTATGAATCGTCGTTCGCCGCGGAGGGGTCCTGACCTACCGGGAGGACGTTTTCAGTCGGATTCCCGGCGTTCCTGAGTCTGCAACGTCGGTGAGAGTGGACGATGACGGAATCGCCTGGATCGGGAGTTTTGAAGCCGGTCTGACCCGCATCTCCGACGGCGTGGCCACCACATTTGGTGCGGAGGCCGGGTTCGAGGGTCGCTTCATCGGAGCCAGTATTCCCCACCCCAACGCAGGCCTCTGGGTTGGGACTGACATCGGCCTCATGATGTTTGATGGCGAACGGTTTTCTCCTGCGGATGTGGAGGGACTCGAAGATGCCTACGTGTCCTCTCTATTCCAGGAGAATGACGGCACACTTTGGGTCGCCACCAGGGAGGAACTCCTGTTTCGGATTGCTACGGATGAGGTATTCGACCGCTCGGACTGGCTGATCGATGACGGAGGTTACGTCCGCGCCATGGTCCGGGATGCCGCTGGCTCCCTATGGTTTGGGCAGTCTGCGGGCGGCGTGTCCCGCGTCTCTCACTCAGGCGTCGATCGTTTTGGCGTGGCCCATGGACTCACAGACGATCAGGTACTCTCCCTGTTCGAGGACGACGATGGGTCGCTTTGGATTGGCACCAACGGTGGCGGGGTCAATCGCATTCGTCGCGGGCTCTTTACGCCCTTCTCCACGACTGAAGCACTCGCCCACGACAATGTGTTCAGTGTCCTTACAGACCGAAACGGCTGGACCTGGATCGGGACCGAAGACGGACTGATTGCGCTGGACAACAACAGGATTGTGGAAACCATCGGGGCGGCCGAGGGCCTCGCGACTCCCCACATATATGCATTGGCCGAAGACGCCTCGGGCGGGCTATGGATTGGGACGGCAGGAGACGGCGTGCATGGGCGGCTGAGTGTGGAAAGGAGCGGCTCCTCTCTACTGCACCAGCCCATGCCGGTTGTCAATTATCCTGCCCCAGACCGAGGCCCTTCAAACCCGTTTCGCGAAGCCCGTCAAAAGTGGACACCTTCAGGCGAAACGAGTGGAAACCTTCCCGTGAAACACGTGGACACCTTGGTCCGAAATACTCACTGAGGCCTTCCGAAAAGGAAATCGTCACCTGATGCGTAACTAACGAACTCCAAAACCCCGCAACCAAAAGCAGTGCAATCGATTACGGGGCTATCCCGGTGGAGCCAAGGAGAGTCGAACTCCTGACCTCTTGGGTGCGATCCAAGCGCTCTACCAACTGAGCTATGGCCCCTTGTTCGTGTCAATCTAAGGCCTCTGAGCCGCAGTTCCGACAGGCCGGCTTCCCGTGTGCTGAGTGTTTCGATGAACAAGACAGGATGTCCCCGCTTTCAACAGCAATTCGCTCCGGAGATCGAACAATCCGGCCGACTCCTTGGTTAATCCAGAATCCCAATTGATCCCCAGCGACGCCCATGGCCACCGACCGTAAAACTGATCCTTTCTCAGCCCGCGACACATTTGACACCGGCTCCGGGTCGGGTTATGTCTATCGCCTGGACGTTCTTAAGGAGCGCGGCTTCGATGTGGACAGGCTTCCGTACTCCATAAAGGTGCTTTTGGAGTCGGTTCTGCGGAATTGCGACGGTTTCCTGGTGACCGAAGGTGACGTCGAGCGCCTTGCCGCCTACGACCCCAAGGCCCCCGCCAAGGAGGAAATCCCCTTCATGCCGGCCCGGGTGCTGCTGCAGGACTTTACCGGTGTCCCGGCCGTGGTGGATCTGGCCGCCATGCGGTCCGCTATGGCGCGCCTGGGTGGCGATCCGGACGAGATCAACCCCCGCGTCCCAGTCGATCTGGTCATTGACCACTCGGTTCAGGTGGACGCGTTTGGGACGGCGGAGGCGGTCGGCATCAACTCGAAGCGAGAGTTTGAGCGGAATCAGGAGCGTTATGAGTTCCTGCGGTGGGGCAAGCAGGCCTTCGCCAATTTCTCTGTAGTACCTCCCGAATCAGGCATCTGCCACCAGGTCAATCTGGAGTACCTCGCCCGCGCGGTATGGAGCAAGCCCGAAGCGGACGGAGTCCATGTCTATTACCCTGACTCCCTGGTCGGGACGGACTCTCACACCACCATGATCGACGGTTTGGGAGTCGTTGGATGGGGTGTTGGTGGTATCGAGGCCGAGGCCGTCATGCTGGGCCAGCCCATTTACATGCTTATGCCTGAGGTGATCGGCTTCCGTCTGAAGGGCGAACTTCCGGAGGGTGCCACGGCAACCGACCTGGTGCTGACCGTCACGGAGACCCTGCGTGCGTACGGAGTCGTCGGCAAGTTCGTCGAATTCTTCGGCCCCGGCGTGTCCAACATGACCGTCCCGGACCGCGCGACCATCGCCAATATGTCGCCGGAGTATGGTGCCACGATGGGCTTCTTCCCCATCGATCAGGAGACGCTGGATTTCCTTCGTCGCACGGGCCGACCGGCTGAACTCGTGGACACAGTTGAGCGCTACACCAAGATTCAGGGCCTCTTCCGCACCGATGACTCTCCGGAACCGGAATTCCTGGACGTCCTGGAACTGGACCTGTCCACAATAAAGCCGAGCCTTTCCGGCCCCAAGCGTCCGCAGGACCGGATCGAACTGCCCGCCATGCAGGAGGCCTTTCGTTCGTCGCTGTCGGCTCCCGCCGGACCCAAGGGTTTCGGCCTGTCCGAAGAGCGTGTGGCTGCAACCGGCGCCTACAAGGACGGCGGTGTGCTTCGTCACGGAGACGTCGCCATCGCGGCCATCACAAGTTGTACGAACACAAGTAATCCTTCGGTCATGTTGGCCGCTGGCCTTGTCGCCAAGCGTGCCGTTGAGCGCGGGCTCAAGGTCCCGCCCTTCGTCAAGACCTCATTGGCCCCAGGCTCAAAGGTGGTTACCGATTATCTCCAGGAGGCCGGCCTCTGGCCCTATCTGAACCAGCTCGGCTTCAACCTGGTGGGCTATGGATGCACGACCTGCATCGGCAACTCGGGCCCCCTCCCCAAAGCCACCGCCGACGCGGTCAAGGACGGTAATCTGATTGTGGCGGGCGTTCTCTCGGGCAACCGCAACTTCGAGGGCCGCATCCATCAATTGGTTCAGGCAAACTTCCTGGCCTCCCCGCCATTGGTTGTCGCGTACGCGCTGGCGGGTACGGTGGATATTGACCTGACCACGGATCCGATTGGGGCCGACTCGGCTGGTCAGCCGGTCTATCTCCGGGATATCTGGCCGACCACGGCAGAGATTCGGGAACTGGTCAATCGTTGCGTGACGCCGGACATGTTCGAACGCGAGTACACGGGTATCGAGGATTCCAACGAAAAATGGAATGCTATCGCCATTCCGGAGGGCTCCATTTACCAGTGGAGTTCAGAATCCACCTATGTGCAGGAGCCCCCGTTCTTCGTGGGACTCACGCCAGAGACGCCAACGATTTCCGGTATCTCGAACGCGCGCGTGTTGGCGATGTTGGGTGACTCCACGACCACGGATCACATTTCGCCGGCCGGTGCCATTGCGCCCGGCAGCCCGGCTGCCGATTACCTGCTTGACAACGACGTCAGCTTCCTGGACTTTAACTCCTACGGCTCGCGGCGCGGCAATCACCAGGTGATGATGCGGGGCACGTTCGCCAACATCCGCATCAAGAACCAGTTGGTGCCAGGCATCGAAGGTGGTGTTACCAAGTACTTCCCCACCGGGGAAACCATGGCCATCTACGATGCCTCCATGAAGTACCAGGAGGACGGCACGTCGCTGGTCATTCTGGCGGGTAAGGACTACGGAATGGGGTCGAGTCGCGACTGGGCGGCCAAGGGCACGTTGCTCCTGGGCGTGAGCGCGGTGATCTCGGACAGCTTCGAGCGCATTCACCGTTCCAACCTGATCGGCATGGGCGTGCTTCCCCTGCAATATGCAAACGGGCAGTCTGCCGCATCGCTCGGCCTGGATGGCACGGAGAGCTTCTCGATTGCCGTCACCAACGACCTGGAAGCCCGGTCTACGATCAAGGTCACAGCTATCCGCACGGACGGGTCGCAGCTTGAGTTTGACACCGATTCACGCCTGGATACGCCGGTCGAAGTGGACTACTACCGTCATGGTGGCATCCTTCACTACGTCCTGCGTGAGTTCCTGAACGCGTCCAAGGTGGACGCCTGAGGTCTCCGGCAGGCTCCCGCGAGGCGCTCGGGCCTCTACTGCACCAGTTCTATCAGGAGCAGCCCGGTGGGGCCTGCCTGAAAGGACACCTGGCCATAGCTGACAATCGTCATCTTGCCGGTCAGGACCTCCCGCACAACCTCATTGTCCTCAAAGACGGTCGACACGTTGATGCGCGCCGTGCCCTGGACGCCGGACACCACGACGACCTCGTCGGTCACATCCCGCGAGAGACGTTTCCCGCGGTAGAACGCGTAAGGCGTTCCGGTCAGCCGTTCGTGCAGCCCGCCACCAATTGCTGGATGCGCAGCGCGAAAGGCCAGAAGATCGGCCCAGGAATCCGGCACGCTTCCCGATATGAGGATGCTGCCGGGCAGGAAAAGCGATGCCTCGCCACTCTGGCTGTCTATGACGGCTATCTCATCGGACGGAGTCTGCCGACTGGCGGTGGGTGCCCGAGACGCAAAAATGGAGTCAAGTGCGCTCCAGTCGCCTTCGTAACGAGGAGCGTCTGCAAGGATACCGTCCAGCGACCGGTCGACCGTCTGTCCAGCGGCCATATCTGAAAGGACAACCGACATTTCAGGTCTTGAGACCGGAGCCATGAGTGCCCCTGCGGGCACTATCAGTCCGTCTACTGCGCCGTCCCACAGGAGCCTGAGCGCCTGTTCACTTCGTGCCGAGCCCACGGATGCCACTACCCGAAGTCCGCGTCCCCGGGCTTCTTCTACCCGTATTTTCGCGGCGGCGGACAGGCTCAGGCTAGAATCGCTCTGGACCCACGATGACTCGGGGATCACCATCACCGACGCATGTTCGCTACCGGATTCGCCGGAGGTCATGGTGGCCGCAAACCAGTTGAAGGTCTGCGCGCCCGCTGCGATGGGCATCGCCAGGATGACCAGAAAAAGAAGAAGTAGCCGCATCATTCCGGTACTCTGCCCCCACACACGAAGAGTTCGTTCTGTCTCCAGGCACAATCTACGTCCATGAAACCAGCTCGCTCCATCGCCTTGAGCTGACGGTACAGACCAATGGTACCTGCCCCGTCAGCGACAATGAGATGGCCTCCGGGGTTCAGTGCGGCAAAAATGCCCTGGAACAGGAGTTCGTAGTGGGACTCGGCCTCTGGCCCGTCCATTCCCTCGCCTATGATGTCCTGAAGGGCCAGCGATGCCACCACGACGTCGTAGGGTCCGCCAGGAACCGGCTCCCCGTCTGCGGCGAGGGTAGCCTGAATGGCCGACGCGCCATCGCTTATTTCGGCCAGCTTGGCCTGTCCCAATGCTAGGAGATCCTCGTCCTGATCCAGCAGCGTAAGCCGGATGCCTGGATAGGCGGACATCACAGCGAATCCGGCGTTGCCGGTGCCACTGCCCAGATCACACACCGAAACACCTGGCCCCAGCGGCGGAAGAGAGGCCAGAATTTCTTCCAGCATCGGCATTACCAGCGGGATACGGCGCTCCACATGGAGATCGTACCAGTAGCCGTTCTGCCAAAAACCGCCTTTGCCCAGCAGGCCTTTTCGCCAGCTTGGTGTCTTCATGTAGGTAGGAATCGTGGATGCTGAAGGCAGCATCGTGGCGTTGGAGTGTCTTTGACGCCGTTCCACACCAGCCGACCGCCCTTGATCCCCTACTCAGGCCGAATTCTCGTCAGGCCGCGGGCCTCTTGTAGATACCTGTGTGATTTACATGTCCGACATATCTGCCCAGAACCCGGACCTCTTCAAACACGTCGGGACGAACATGAATGGTCTCGTACTCCGGATTGGCGGGCTCCAGACGTAGTCCGAGTTCGTCGTAGTAGACGCGTTTTAGCGAAGTCTCGCCGTTGTACAGAATGGCGCCAATGCCGCCATTGGGGATGTCATCATCCATGAGCAAGACATAATCGCCATCATTGATGTCCGCACCGATCATCGAGTTGCCGGACACGCGGATTGCGAAAACCCGGTCTATGCTGGGAAAAAGCATGTCCAGGGTGATGGTCCCCAAATGCGCATCCACCGCCTCCTGGAGAAGGCCTGCTGTTATGATTCCGCGGATGGGTATTCCGCGAGCGGCCGAGGCATCCTCCACCGGGTCCGGGAAACGATACCCCTCGTCGTCACGCTCCAGATAACCCTTTCTGCTCAGCGCCTCCAGATTCTGGGTCACGCTGTTCGGCGAGCGATAATCGAATTCCTCGATCAACTCTCGATAGGTCGGCCACCCCCCTGTGGTGCGGTAAAACCGCTTGAGGTAGTCCAGAAACTGGTGCTGCTTGGGAGTCAGGTGTCTTGACATGGCTTAAACATGGTCACATACATGTATCATGTGTATGATACGTGCAACCAGCCGTGCCTGCAACTCTTCTCAGGCGCCGATTTGTCCCAGCACCCGGGCCGTACGGCTTGGGAAGGCATCGTCCACCTGGTAATGGAGGTAGGCGTCCACGAGCCGGTTCACCTCGGCAAGGAGCCCTGGCTCCAGAGCCATGCCCAGGATCACCTCCGGCGCAGCCCTGGTAAAGATGGCAAATGTGCGCAGACCGGCCCTGGATGCGCGAACCGAAGGAGCGCCTGCGGGACGATGAGTCTCCACCTCCCCGTTGTCCAATCGGAGCCAGCCGCCCTCAGAAGGAAGGCCCGCAACCTCCTCACGGCGAAAGGCCGGAGCCAAACCAAGAACACCCGCCAGGCGCATGGCGAAGTGGGGCCACACGTTGGCGACGTTTTCCTCCGCCTTGTTTGCCATGCGCAAGGCCTCTACCTGAAGATCCAGGACCATGGGATTGCTCTGACCGGACTGCATCAGGGCCCCCGTCAATTCAATCATGCGCACGCCGACGCCGATGCGGTCCAAGGACCGACCGATGTTGGCGAATACCTCCATGTGGGAGGCCTCTGACAGGGATTGCAGCTCGCGGCCCGGCTGAAAATGGATGACCGCCTGGATCCACGACATCGGCTCCAATGTGGACCCAAATCTGCTCCGGGCATCTCTGGCTCCACGAGCCATCACCCCTACGCGCCCTTGATCACGCGTAAAAATGTTCACGATCCGGCTCGTTTCGCCGTAGTCCACTGAGCGGAGGACAATGGCGTCCGTTCGAATGATTGCTCTGCGGTCGGAACTCATGCCCGAAAGGTACGGCTTGTTTCTGCCGTTACGCCCGCGGCCGGCCGGGCTCTATTCCATCGTGGATATCTATGACGCAAAGCGGATTCTCTACCGGCTCGAAGTACACCTGGGAGTAACCCAGTCCGAATTTCGTGGCTTGATGGTGCTGGCCGCACTCCTGGCAATGGGAATCTGGGTTCGCGAATGGGGACTGCAGATCCCGGCCGTGGACCAGGCCACCTACGACAGGATCGAGGCCGAATTCCGGGAGCGGGCGCAGTGGCGTCCTGAACCCGAACGCATCGGACCCGAGCCTTGGACTCCGCCAATCAAGTCGAGCACGCCTCAGCCTGCCGGCGGCTTACTGGATCTCAACACCGCCAGTTCGGACGACCTCCAGGAATTACCCCGAATCGGACCTCAACTGGCCACGCGGATTCTGGATCACCGAAAACGATACGGTCCCTTCAGGTCGGCGACCGACCTGCTCATGATTCAGGGTATAGGCCAAACGACGCTGCAAGGACTACTGCCACTGATCACCGCCGACCCATTGCCAGAAGGACCGGCGCCGCGGCCCACAAGCACGAAACCGGACTCCGTCAATGTTCAGACGGACTCTTGACGATCACGGCGCCGCGCCTCGGCTTCCAGTTCTTCTTTCGTGACGGCGCTCAGCATTTCGTCCTCCTTCTTCATGAACCGATAGACCGGCACCAGGAGAATGGCTGCGAGCATACCAAAACCAATCGTGGTCCCAATAATCAAGAGGGTGTAGTCTCCGGCCACGCTTCTAGGTCGTTTCCATCACATACGCTACTTCCTGGCGTCCCGCGAACATCACGAAAAGGGCCACGAAGGGCATAGCGATATTCATGGTCACGGCTCCGTAGATCATCATGCCGATGGCCATCACAATCCCCACGAGCGAGGCAATGTGCGTGGCGCGGCGGTAGTCGATCTGTGTTGCAAGGAGGGCACGAAAGACGCGGCCTCCGTCCATCGGGAATGCCGGAATCATGTTAAAGCCAACCAGCGTGAGGTTGACCCACATGAGCATTTCGATCAGGCCACCCTGACCCGAGAGGACGACCGCCAGTGAATCGGCCGTGCCGCCGGCCGCGCCGAGCAGGGCCAACAGTGCCGCAATGGCAAGATTTACGGCTGGCCCGGCGAGCGCAATAACCAGCTCCTGCTTCGGATTCCGGGGAATTCGCTGCAGGCGGGCAATGCCACCAATCGGGTACATCGTGATGTCCAGCGTCGGGATACCGTAGCGGCGAGCTGCCATGGAGTGGCCCAACTCGTGCAGGATGACGCATCCAAAAACCGCAAGGACCAGGGCGATCCCCATTACAGCCGCGACGATCGACGCACCCTGGTAGAGATACCAGCCAAACAGGGCCACCAGCATCACCCAAAATGTCCAGTGGACAAATATGCCGATGCCAGAAACGGTCCCTATCCGCGAAGATGCTTTCATGCACGCTGGCCCTCCAGGGCCATCAATCGTTCAATTCGTTTCTCCGTAGACGGATGCGTCGCAAAAAGGGTGCGCAGACCCCTCATTCCGCCCGCAAACGGGTTCACGATGAACATGTGAGCGGTGGCCGGATTGGCCTGCATAGTGATTTGTTCGGCGCCCTGCTGGAGGCGGGAGAGCGCACTCGCCAGCGCGCGGGGATGCCCACAGATCTCGGCCCCGCCCTTGTCTGCGGCAAACTCCCGGGACCTGGAGATGGCCATCTGGATCATCATGGCCGCCAGCGGCGCCAGGATCATCATCAACAGGTTGGTGACAAAACCACCGCGGTCGCGATTGCCTCCGGCAAACATGCCGAAGCGCGCGAGCAGGGTGATGGATGCCGCCAACGTCGCGGCAATCGTCGATGTCAGAATGTCCCGGTGTTTGATGTGCGCCAACTCGTGGGCGATCACGCCTTCCAATTCGTCACGGGCCAGCAGTTTGACGATCCCGTTTGTAACCGCCACGGCCGCATGTTCAGGGTTACGGCCTGTGGCAAACGCGTTGGGCTGGTCTGAGGGAACGATGTAGATCTTGGGCATCGGCAGGCCCGCGTTCATACGGAGCCGATCGACCATATCGTACAGTTCTCTGGCGTCGCTGCGGTCTACTTCCTTGGCCTTGTACATCTTCAGCACAATCTTGTCGCTGAACCAATAACTGCCCACATTCAGTGCCATCGCGACCATAAACGCGATGATCATGCCCGTCTGACCGTAGATCCCTCCCCCGATGAGCGCGAAAAGGACCAGCATCGCCGCCATCAAAGCGGATGTGCGAAAGAAATTGCCCATGTGGTTGCCGGATTTTGTTGCCTGATGGTTAGAACCCCAGGATTCGTTCGATACTGTTAGAGTGTATTGGTAACGACCAGCACGTCGTAAATCGCGTGTGTCCACGCCGCTATGCCGAAGCCGCGCCACAAGTAGAGGCCATTGAGGACCAGCCCGAAGAGAAAGCGGAACGTGAACGAGGCGAGTTGGAAATCATCTCCAAAGGTCCCTATGTAGTGCACCGCACTGAAGACAAGCGCTCCCAGAAAAGCGGCCAGTAGGTAGGCGGGGATGCCTGATTTGGACACGCCACCTCGACCGGACACCTTCTTGAATGCCCAGAACAGACCACCGACAAGGAAGACGCGAAAGACCAGCTCTTCGTAGAGCCCCGCGCCCAGCGACAAGGCCAACATCTTGCCAAGGCCGAGTTCCTGCCCCTGTATTCCTGCGGCCAGCGCCAGTGCCGAGTCCGCCGGAATCACGTTGTAGAAAATGGCTCCCACCACCCGGGAAACGATCAATGCAACGAGGATGGCATACAGCGTGCTTTCGAGCAGCATCCACCCCAGATAACGGGGGCGCAGGGGCAGGCCCTTTTTCCAGTCTCGTCGCACAACCCACGCGCCGGCCAGCAAGACCACCAGGCCAATCGCAAACATTCCGGGGTCCCCGACCAGCGCGATCAACTGTTTGATCCAAACGTCGGCTCCGACGCGGACGGCCGTGTCCGTGCTATCGTTCACCAGAAGAATGAGGACCTCATACAGGAGAAGCAAAGGCACGGCTGCAATAAAGCCGTACGTGGCGGTCCGTGTGATGCCGAGATAACCCCGAAGGCCGCCCCGCGAACCGGCATTCATGCCGCTGCCACCAATGGTCCAGCCCTCGGTCTTCGTGGCCCCTGCATCTGGCGTTTTTTGGGGATTGCTCATCGGCCGGAATCGATTATGCGGACCCGCACGGCGGACCCCGCAAGGCCTATCGCCTGGGCCGTGGCCCTGGAGAGTTCGACCACGAAGTCAGACGTGACAGGCATGCGATCGGCGACCTCCGCGAAAGTGGATCGGCCGGTTTCGACGCTTTCTATCAGCACGACGGTTCCGAAAGGAAGCGCCGGGTGCGATAGCGTGAATTTGGTATCATCGTACGCCCTTCCGCTTGCCATCAGGCGACCCACGAAACGGTCGGGATAGACGGAGGCCGGACCCTCCGCGATGATCAGCGGAAGCGTGTCTTGGGAGGGCGCTGCGGTAGACGGAATCTGGAGCACCTGTCGGACCCGGATTCCATCGGACACATTCGGATTTGCCCTCCGCAATTCGCCAAGGGACACGCCATTGTCGGCGGCAATGGCAAACATCGTATCGCCCGCCTTGACCGTATACGTGGTGGTAGCGAACCGGGGTGGCACCCGGACCGGACCTCCGTCAGCCAGGATGAGCGCATGACCCACGTTCAAGGCCGCGAGCGAGTCCGCCGGCATCCCGAGCGCAAACGCTACGTCAAAGAAGGACTGCCCCGACGAAACCGTGTATTCGCCATAGAGGACTGCACCCGTAGAGTCCCGCACGGCCCGAATTCCTGGCGACGGGGCGGGCGATGGAGCGGGCGGCGACGAGACGACTGACTCAGGCTCAACCACAACCTCGGTCACCGCCGTGGGCGGATCCAAAACATCGACAGGTGGCAGAGACAGCGTCGAGTCAGCGGGCGGCAGGTCCAGCGAGACATCGCCAGTCAGACGAAGCACTTGGCCCACACTGACGAGACTCCCCCCCAGTCCGTTCAGCATCCGCAACCGCTCGACTGACATATTGTGATTGACCGCGATTCGATAAAGTGTGTCTCCAGCGCGGACTGTGTATGTCTGCTTTGACTGCGCAGAGGCTCCGGCGACCACAAGAAGAAGACCCAGTGCAAAGACCAGCCTACGCGCCGCCCTGACCACTGTTACAGTTGAAACCCCGAGTGTGCGTTCGATAGGCATAGTCCTACGGCTCCTCGATCTCCATCTCCATCTGAGCACTTCTCAGTTCGGATTCGCTGTGACGATCCGCCTGACGGACCGCCTCACGAATCCCGAGTTCGTACGTCTTCTTGGCGCTTTCGATGTTACCCAGTCGGCGATAGAGCGCAGCCAGGTGGTAATACGTTCCGACATAGTCAGGCCGATCCCCGACCAGCGACTCAAATACCTCTAGCCCCGACTCTTCCTGGCCCTCCTTGACGTACTCCAGGGCCAGAGCGAATCGAGTGAACGGATCGTCCGGGTCGTCTTCCAGAAACCCCAAAAGCGCGGCTAGTCTACTCACTACCAGGATCCTCCTGCGCCGCCGCCACCGAAGCCGCCACCGCCGCCACCAAATCCACCGAAGCCGCCGCCGCCGCCGAAGCCGCCGCCGCCAAGACCTCCGCCACGACTTCGCCCGAAGCCGCCGCCACCGCCCCAGATAATCACGGGACCGGACTGGTGTCTGTAGGTCTGTCCACCGCCCGATGAGCCTTCATCCTGCGCGGCCGATACCGCAATCACTATGATCACGATCACGATAAACAGCACGACAATCGCTTGAAACGGGATTCCCTCGCCATCACCGCCGGGCTCCAGCGTGTACTCGCCGGACGCCGCCAGCATGAGTTTGTCCACCGCGCCTGAAATCCCGGCGTAGAACTGGCCTTCGCGAAAGCGCGGGACCATCACGTCGCGAACGATCCGCCCGGCGATCACATCCGGAATGGCGCCCTCGAGGCCGAGGCCGGTTGCTATGTGCAGCTTCCGGTCGTCGCGGGAGACCAGAACCACAACGCCGTTGTCCTTCCCACTCTGACCCACACCCCAGAGTCTGCCCAATTCCATGGCATAGTCGGCGGCGGCGGCCCCGCCCAAGGTCGGCAACGTGACCACAATGATCTGCGTGGACGTAGTGTCCGCGAAACCGGCAAGCCGCGCAGAAAGCAGATACTCCTCCTGCGCCGACAGCAGATCCGCCTGGTCAGTTACCCAGAGCTTCGTGGGAGCAATGACATTTTGGGCCGAAGCCGCACCGGCCCCGAGGCCCACGAGCAGCCCCAGAATGCCAACGAAAAACCAAGGTCTCATCCGAGCGCGGCCGCTCAATTGAAGTCAACGACCGGCGCGGTCTCAGCGCCCGCCTGAGCCTCAAACGGCGTCCTGGTCTGGAACCCGGTCAGAGACGCGATAATGGAGCCAGGGAGTTGCCTGACCCGCGTGTTATACCCACGGACAGCACCATTGTAGTCCCGCCTGGCCACGTTAATCCTGTTTTCGGTGCCTTCGAGTTGCACCTGCAGATCCCGAAAAGCCGTGGTTGCCTGAAGCTGCGGATAAGCCTCGGCGACAGCTATGAGGCGACCGAGCGACCCGCCCAACGCGCTCTGGGCGGCCATGTATTCTTCGACTTTCGCGGCGTCTCCGAGGTCGTCAACCGAAAGATTGATCGAGGTAGCGCGGGACCTTGCGGCGGTCACCGCTTCCAGGGTCTCGCTTTCAAAGTCGGCAGCTCCCTGAACGGTTCGGACCAGATTCGGGATCAGATCCGCCCGGCGCTGATAGGTCGTTTCCACGTTGCCCCACGCCTGCTCAACGCCTTCTTCAGACGAAACGAGGCCGTTGTAGCTACCACATCCGGCGCAACCGCCAAATCCGAGAACGAGGACAACAAAAAGTATGACGAGGGTTCCGGTGCTTCGCATCGATGTTCGATGTTGGTGGGAGGGTTTGGGGCATCGCCCGTCCCACGCTTACGGGAGCTCACCGCCCGAGTTTCTAGTTTTTGCCGGCCAGATCCCGGTAGAAGTGTGCGTCTGAGGCAGCCAGCCGGACCAATTCGTTCAAATGTCCCCGAACGCGCGCGATCACGAGCTCTTCTTCGCCCAAAACCAATACCAGCATATCTCGGATGCTTCCGTATTTCTCGCGGTACAGCACCCAAACGGTCTCCTCCTCCTCCTCAACCCGGACCGCGACTTCCCAACCGCTCCTCTTGAAGCGGGGGACTCTATCCATTCGGAGATCCCTTCTGGAGGGAGACTCTGCGACACGGTAAACGCCCACTTTCACATGATCGATCTCACGGACGTAGTCGCTTGCCATTTTTGCGTAGACATCGGGCACGCGGCCCGTGATCCACGACAACGTTCGGAACGTGCGTGGACCAACGGAGACAACCACCTCGCGCTCGAACCGCGCGTCGAGTATCTCCTCGATGTCATCGCGGATGTGAGCAATCTCGCGTGAGTACATGCACCCGGACATCGCCGGAGCAATGATGAGGACGAGCAGTGCCAGGTGTAACGATCTGACCATGGGAAGGTGGGGTCGATGCGAACTCTTGAGCGGTCGCGGGGGAGTTTGGGGAGGAAGTGTTGCGCCGAACGGAGCGACGCGGGCTGGCGTGGACGGTTGAGGGCTACAGATCCTCGAGCACCCGGATCCGGAATCGGCGACCCAATCGGCCAATGTCCTCGGGATCTATCTGGCCTACGATGTTCACGAAGATGGTTTCGTTGTCGCCGTCGCCGATGACAAACACCATCATGCCTTCGACGCTCTCACCCGTGGGGTCTCTCACCAACATCTCCACGAACTCGTCCTCATCGCGAACCCGGACGACACGGTCCCAGCCTTCCTTCGACAATTTCTCCGCCATCGGCCTGATCTTACTCTCAAGCTCTTCGCGCATACCGTGCCCAAGCGAGTAGCCGCGCACCTGGATGCCACGCAGTTTCAGGAGCATGTCGGCCAAGGTGTCGTCTTCGACCCGGGCAGCCTCGGCGGCCATCCGGAGCAGAGCGCCCTTGATGTTGACCTCGAGCGTAGTCTCACGACCAACGATCCGCTCGAGCTCCTCGAAATCGAAATACCCGGGCAGGTTTTCTATGCGCTGCGCAGACGCCGACCAGGCTGGAAACATCACCAGGCCCAAGGCGACCACTATGAAAAATCTTCTATACATCATGGTTCTCTCGTGCTAATTGGGGCGGGATCCCGCGCCGGGATCCTGAAAAATGTCGCGAATGGCCAGGCGCATATGACCCACCACGTGGGGCTCCAGAACGTCCTCTCTTAAATGAATGGCTGTTTTTTCGCCGACCTCGGAGACCAGCGCGAACGTCCACTTGATCTGGTCCAGTGCGGCAAGTGCCTCGGGGCTCGGCGGGGGCGGTCCCGGACGGCCGAAGACGCCGGCAACCACGATCACAGCCACCAACGAGGCCGACGCCAGGGCTGGCCTAAAATCCACGTGGCCAATGGCCGCTATCCATCCCAAAATCTTGTCTCGGGCATCGGAGCGCACCTCACGTCTGACTGCGCGCATGACATCCGGAACCATATCCATGGGCGCGATGACCGACGGCATGGTGTGGAGGGCATCACGAATGGACCGGGCCAGGATCAGCTGCTCGGCGAAGGCGGGGTCAGAAGCGGCCGACCGCAGCACGCGCTCGCGCTCCGCTGGCTCCAGCATGTCGTCCAGGAAGGACTCAATGAGTTCGTCTGGAGAACCGGATGAGGAATAGGTGTCAGGCATTTTCAATGTGGAGTACCTCTCCTAGTGTCTTCCGCAACATCTTGCGTCCTCGGTGCAAATAGACCTTCACCGTGGACATGGGCAGGTCCAGTGCGCCGCATATCTCGTCGTATTGAAAGTCTTCTACCTCGCGCAGGATGACGATACTTCGATAGGGCTCCTTCAACTGGTCGATGGCCTGCTGCAGGTGACCCATCAGGTCCTTGGACTCCGCAACCTTGGCGGGTGACCACTCGGCAGTGCCCAGTCGTTCTGTGTCCGCGTTGCCCTCAAAGAGACGGTTTTCCAGCTTTCGCCGGCGAAGCATATCGATGCAGGCATTGTGGGTGACGCGCAGCAACCACGAGATGGCGCCATCCATCTCGACCGTCTCCTTGTGTTTCCACATCCGGAGCATGGAATCCTGAACCGCATCCTTGGCCAGGTCCCGGTCCCCCAACAGCCTCAGGGCATAGCCGAAGACCCGGTGCTGATGCCGGATAACAGTCATCTCAAATTCCGAAAGAGTCACAGGGAGCAGGTAAGTGCCAGTGTCGGAGTCAGAACGGGTGGGCCCGTCAGAAGGTTACATGGGAGCAATCTCCGACCAATTGGGCGCGTCGACTTGTGAGTCCATCAAAAACGCCGAAACAAAACAATAGCCCGCGCGAATCAAGCCCCCACTCATCGCATCATACCACTTCATGAAGCGCTTCGTCCTTCCGGCACTTCTTGTTTTCGCTGCAGGCACCTTTATTGGCGCCCGGATTGGCGGATTCTCTTCCCAGCCCGACACCGTCGAGCAACTCCGCAAGCTCGAAGACGCATTCCTGCTGATTGATCGGCAGTACGTGGAAGAGATAAATCCGGCGACTTTGGTGGACCGTTCCATCAAGGCGATGCTCGAGGAGCTGGATCCGCACTCGTCCTACATCGACAAAGAGCAGGTCGCGAAGGTTCAGGAAGGCTACCGCGGGTCCTTCGGTGGGATCGGGATCTGGTTTGAGGCACCTCCTGCGGATACCGCGCGGGTGACCTCGATCATTTCCGACGGGCCAAGCGAGCAGGTGGGTCTGATGCCCGGTGATCTGATTGTGACGGTGAACGACTCCACCGTGATCGGGATGGACTCCATCGAGATCCAGAACAAAATCAAGGGTCCCATTGGCTCAGACGTGACGATCCTCGTGGTTCGCCGCGGAGCCCGTGCGCCCATCGAATTCGTCATCACGCGGGGCAAGATCCCGCTCTTCAGCATCGATGCCAGCTACATGGTGGATGCCGAGACCGGCTATCTGCGTATCGGCCGATTCGCATTGACCACCCATGACGAGTTCGTGGAACACACCAAACGACTCCTGTCCCAGGGCATGTCGCGGATGATTCTTGACCTGCGTGACAACCCCGGAGGAATCAAGCAGACGGCCGTCCAGATTGCGGACGAGTTCCTCACGGCCGGCAAAACCATCGTCTATACGGAGGGCCGGGTGGAGCGCGAATCCGAGACGGACACTTCCACCGGCGGCGGTCTTTTCGAGGAAGGCGCGGTGATCGTTCTGGTGAACGAGAACACGGCTTCCGGTAGCGAGATTGTTTCGGGCGCCCTCCAGGACCATGACCGGGCGCTGGTGGTGGGTCGCAGGACCTTTGGCAAAGGCCTGGTTCAGCGACCCTTCCAACTTCGCGACGGCAGCATCCTTCAACTTACGGTCAGCCGGTACTTCATGCCCACCGGACGCCTGATCCAGACGCCCTACCTGGACGGTGGCCAAGAGGACTACTATTCGTCCAAGTTTGGTTCTCTGCGCGAGGCCACATACAACACGGCCGAATACCTGCACGACCTGCCGGACTCGCTCAAGTTCGAGACCACGCACGGCCGGGTCGTTTTCGGCGGCGGCGGCGTGATGCCGGATGTCGTCATTGCGCCGGACAGCCTGGGCGGCATCAATGCACCGATCCTGCGAACCGTGATTCGTCAGGGAGCGGATGTTCGATTTACCAGGGAGTGGTTTCTGAAACGTGAAGCCGATTTCCGCGAACAGTGGGGCGACAATCGCGAGGGGTTCCTGTCGGACTTTGCCGTGGACGACGCCTATATGACGGAATTCTGGGCCTATGCCAAAGACCTTGGCATAGAGGTAGTGGACGGCGATTCCCCACCCGGCGAAGGCATGTTCAGTCCAGCTGACCTTGCGGCGTCGGAAGATCTTCTGCGGACGGTCATGAAAGCCAGAATTGCTCAGCGCCTATACGGGAGCGAAGCCTGGTTCCCGATTTTCAACGGCATTGACCAGACGGTGACCGGCGCCCTGAAGCTGTGGGCTGACGCTGCCGCTTTGGCGTCACTGCCCGAGGTGAAGCCTGAAACCCGAGGAGACTGAGTCTCCCGACAGCGTGGCCGGGCGCAATGGCGTTTAGACTCCCCACACGGACGGTTATGGGTCCCGGCTCACTGGCCGAGTTGACGCACATCGCGGGCAACTATGACGCCGGTCTCGCCCTGGTCATTACGGATCCTGGCGTATCGACGACCGATATTCCGATGCGCGTCTGCGGTTTTTTGGAGACCGCCGGATTCCGGCCAATGGTTCTTCTGGATGTGGCCCCCAACCCGCGCGTGGCCGACGTTGACCGAATGGCCGAGTCGGCCCGGCCCGAACGGCCCTCCATCGTGGTTGCCGTCGGAGGTGGCTCTGTCCTGGATGCAGGTAAAGGTGTTGCGCTTCTTCTGACCAACCCGGGATCGTGCGCAGACTATGAGGGCCGCGACAAGTTTGGGCGGCCAGCCGCCCCGCTCATCGCGATCCCGACCACCTGCGGGACGGGCTCCGAGGTCACATGGGTCTCCGTCCTGTCGCATACCGAGCAGCGACGAAAGATCAGCGTCAAGGGCGACGGGCTCTTTCCGGATTGGGCCATTGTGGATTCCGATCTACTCAAGACCCTGCCTGCGCACCTCGTAGCATCTACCGGCATGGATGCGGCCACGCACGCCATTGAGGCGTTCGTGGGCAAGGCTGCGAACCCGGCGTCAGACGAACTCGCGGCCGCGGCCCTGCGGCTCATCTGCGGCCACATCGAAGGCGCGGTATCCGATATAGAGGGAAACCACGAGGATCGAGATGCCGTGATGCGCGGCTCTACTCTTGCCGGCATGGCTTTTGGCAACGCCGATGTGGGCGGCGTGCACTGCCTTTCCGAAGCGATTGGTGGAAGGCACGATCTACCTCATGGCCTATTGAACGCAGCGCTTCTGGTGCCGGTCTTGCGGTATCACGGCGAAGCGGCAGCGGCGCGGCTGCTGGAGATTGGGAGGCTAAGCGGTATTGACGACGTGCTGGCCCGCCTAGAGGCACTGTGTGCTGCCGTTGGTATTCCAGCGTTTGGCGCGTTAGGCGTGCCTGAGGACGACTTTGCTTCGATTGCGGCTGAGGCGGAGGCTAACGGGTCTAATGCTTCGAATCCGCGGGTGATGCGTGCTGTGGACTATCTCACTGTGCTCAGAGGACTTGTTTAGGGGTTGTGCTGGTTGGCGTGGGGGAGTGCTTTCCTGGGCTGGAGGAACGCCGAATGAAACTGAGGTCCCCCGGGCCACGCGGGGCTGTTCCTAAGACGCCCAGGAAAGCACTCCCCCACGCCCCGAACGGAATCGCAATCGCGAGGCTCTGCGGGGCCAAGGCAGATAGGAGCGGGTCGTTCGATCGGGCGGACTCAGGGCCGCCGGTGGGCATATTAGGGGAGCGACTGAAGAAGCGGTCCGGACAGTTGACCCCGGTTTCGGCAGCAGACCCTTTAGCCAGCGAGTTCCTTGACAATAGCACGCTTCTGACGATGGCCCGGTTCTGAATGAAATCCCGCTACCTCCCGGTCACTGTTCTTCTCTTGGGCTCTCTGGTGAGTTCAACGCAGGCACAGAACGTTGGGACTTGTGCGCCTTCGATTGGTGAGGCCCTTCTGGACGTGGGCAACGTCCGAGCCAGAATATTGAACAATGGGAATCTCTTTTGGCGGGGTTCGCCCCACGTCTACGAGGTGCCCAAGGGTGGCGGTGCAAACGCCATCTTCGCCAGCGGTATCTGGGTTGGAGGTCTGGTTGAAGGCCAACTGAGGCTCGCTGGCTCAACCTATGGCCCTTTCGAATTCTGGGCTGGGCCGCTGGATGAGGACGGCCTTCCGCCGGCTGATTGCAGTGTGTTCGACCGGGTGTTCAAGATCAGCCGTAGCGACCTGGCCGTCTACGAGAATGGTGCCACTGCAACGCCAGATCTATTGGACTGGCCGACAGGCCTGGGGGCCCCGACGCTAGACAGAAACGGCGAGCCCATTGAATTGCTAAGTCAGCCCTTGATTGAGCGAGTTGACCGCGTGATCAACCTCGGCGCCGGCGAACGTCCAGATATCACCGGCGATCAGATGTTGTGGTGGGTGCTAAATGATCGCGGCAACGTGCATATGCGCTCTGATGCCCCGCCTCTCGGTATCGAAATGCACGTATCGGCTTTCGCCTTCAATGTCCCCGGTGGTCTTGGTAACACGACGTTTTATCGCTACAAGCTCTTCTACAAAGGCACCAAGCCGACGACGGGGACCTATTTCGGGGTTTTCTCGGACCCTGATCTGGGCAACTTCTCTGATGACTGGGTCGGATCTGATTCTGTCCTGAATCTGGGTTATGTCTACAACGCCGACAATTTTGACGAAGGGGTCCAGGGTTACGGAGAGGCACCTCCTGCCGTGGGGTACAAGCTCCTTGAAGTGAGTGGCGGAGACGAAGACAGCTTGGATTCGGGAGTGGATTCACTGCCAAAGCGCGGGCTCATGACGAGCTTCATGTACTACAGCGGCGGAGCAGGCGTGGCGGGCGATCCCATCAGTGCCCCCGATATGTACAACTACATGCGCTCTCGCTGGAAGGATGGCCTCCACGTGACCTATGGAGGCAATGGTCGTGACTCGGGTGGTCCTCCAACGAACTATGTTTTTAGCGGCAATCCGCCAGAATTCTGGTCTGAGGCAAACCACGACGGCTTAGGTACAGCGATTTCACCGGCCGACAGGCGATTCGTGGTGGCAAACGGCCCCTTCGAGATGAAGCCAGAAGAGGCGCCTCGTCAGTTCACCGTTGCGATAATCACCTCCTTCGGGGCGGACAACCTGGATTCTGTTCAACGGCTCAAGAGGGACAGCGAAGTTATCCAGACTTTCTCCGACGCCGGATTTGCTCTCGCTGACCCACCGGACGCACCCGTCATCACGACGACGAGGAGAAGCGGCGAGGTGCTCATCGAATGGACGAACAACGAAGAGAGCAACAACTACCAGGACTCGTACAGCGCCGTTAACACCACAATCCTGGGAGGATTGGAGGATCGGAACTACCGCTTCGAGGGGTACAACCTCCTTGAGTTCGAATCCCCGTCCGATCAGAAGGGTCGTCTTCTTGCGGTGTTCGATGTGATAAACGGAGTGAAACAGGTCATTGCAGGGGACTCCATTCGTTTCCCCATTGCATTCGGCACCGACTCAGGCGTTCAGCATAGCCTCCGGATACAAGGTCTGACCAACTACCGTACCTATCTCTACGGCGTTCAGGCATACGCGTACAATGCGAACTCGAGGCCGCAGGCGCTCTTCGGTCCCGTAATCCGGTTCGAGGTGGTCCCGGCGGTCTCGAAGGAGGAAGGCGCACCGCCACTGCGGATCGGCATCACCCCTAATCCCTACAAAGGCGCCTCCGATTACGAAGTCAGTTCCATTACCGATGAAGTGCGCTTCACCAACATGCCAGAACAGGCGACCATCCGCGTTTTTCAGCTAAGCGGAACGCTGGTCCGGACGTTGGTGAAGAACAGCCGGGAGCCGTTTATCACGTGGAACCTGAGGACCGATAACAACCTCCCCATCGGCTCTGGTCTTTACATCATTCATGTAGAGACCGAGGCCGGCGATCAGGTTATCAAGTTCGGCGTAGTTAAGAAGCAGGTGTTTCTGAATGCCAAGTAGCGTTCTTGTTGCCGAGAGTCGGGACCGGTCCTCGGAGGAATCATTTTAGGTTGAGGTTGTGCTGGTTGGGCCTGGGGGAGTGCCTTCCTGGGCTGGAGGAACGCCAATGGCAACTCAGGTCGATCTAGCCACGCGAGGCTGTTCCTAAGACGCCCAGGAAGGCACTCCCCCAGGCCGCGAGCGCAATCGCAATCGGGAGCGCAATCGCAGGGCTCTGCCGGGCACGGTGAATTCGGCGGGGCGTCCCGGCCAGAGGCGGCGGGCGCGACTCACGGGGTTGCCAGGAGAATCGCGGCGGCGTCGGCCGGCCACGCGGATCGGCTGAGCGATGTGGTGGGGTTCGGGTCCGCGGGGTTTCGCGCAACCCACTTGGGCCTGGTTGAGGGTGCGGCGCTGTTCGGGTTCGCTCAACTCGCGCAAGAACGAGGCGGTGCGCGTCGCCGTTCTGGCTGTCAAGCAGCACGCCCGGCGAAGAGGAGACCTGCCTTGGATTGAGGTGGTGTCGGGGGCTGGGGGCGTGCTCTCCTGGGCGTCTTAGGAACAGCCCCGCGTGGCAAGATTGATCTGAGTTCCAATCGGCGTTCCTCCAGCCCAGGAGAGCGCGCCCCCAGCCCCAAACGCAAAAATCCCCACAACCGGCTGCATAGCAACCGATTGAGGGGATTCGTGGAGATGGCGGGAGTCGAACCCGCGTCCGAATGAAAGCCTAGTCAAACATCTACGTTCATAGTCGACCTATTGGTATTCTCGCCCAGGGGCCATTGCCAGTCAACAAGGCGACCCTAGGGCACAGGCCAATGAAGTTTCGCTATTCCGTACTAAGCCGGCGTCGGAATGGCTAGACCATTAAAGATGATGCCTCACGACCCACCAATGGTCAGGCGAGCTAGAGACAGACAACGGATCTAAGCCGTCATCGCGTACGAATAATCGTTCGCAGTTGCTTGTGTTCTTGGGATTATTAACGAGCATCTCCAAGAAAGGCTCGGAACGCAGTCTGCCACACATTTCACCCGTCGAAACCGTGACATCCCCATAAAAGAAAGAACATGGTCTTGCGACCGTCAATCTACCCCCCCCTTACGACGGCGCCCGGCCGCAGTTTCAAGACCGCCTACCGCACACCCGCGTCCTTGGCCCGCTGCTGGGCCGTTCCGCGGAAGGTTAACCCCTCCTCATCGAAGGCTTCGGACAACTTGCGAATTGAGGATCGCGCCCAAGACTTCCTCATATACGGGACTTTTCGCCTCGTACCCTGAAAAAAGCGGCGGTACGGGTTTACAAAAACACGCACATGATCCCCGGCGAGCGGCGCGACCTCAAGTTGGACTTCGACCGAATAGAGTCCCCATGAACGGAACGTTCGAGGCTCGGTGGCTACAACGTTGGAGGTAACGCCGTCCACAACCGTCCACCCTGATGACTCCAGGGCGCGCTCAATTCTCGAATAGACCTCATCTCCCCCATTCTCGTCCTCGTAGTCTCGGTACAGAGGTGATAATGCCGGGGCGCAGCCGGTAACCAGAACCAGCAGCGCTGTTATGGGAATCCATCTTCTCATGACCGGAAGATCGGGGCGGCAACTGTCAACTGTCCGGGTATCCTTCTGGCGAGTGGGAATCGGCATTCGGGCGGCCTGTCGGCCCATCCGACCGGTCCACTACGGCTTTCAGCTCGCCTACAATGAGGCTAACTGGACATCAATGGTCGCGCTCTCGCCCTTATCGCCTGCAGACCCCATGAGCCGATAGGTACCAGGCGGAAGTTGGAGGACTTCACCGTCCACGACAGCACCTCCGCCCCATTCAATTATTTCGGTGCGGCTCTGAAGTCCATCCAGGCCTTGCGCCCCAAAATCCGCGGTGCAGGCCCTCGCTCCGACCTCCTGGCGCACACCGGCCTCGCTGATCGCATACATGGTCAACTGACAGGAGGAACTGCCCTCGCCCCAGTTCACGCGGACGCCCGTGGGGTTGGTGGCGGTGACCCGGAAGGTGCCTGGCACCGTGGGAGATACCAGAAGGTCAGTCGATTCAATGACAACGGATATGGATCCCACTTCGAGAGGGTCAATGCTACAAGCCGAAAGCACTAGACTTACAAAAATGATAAAGCGGCCATATCGCATCATCTAGGCCACAGCCTCCAGCGTGTTCGTCCGTCTCAGGAAGTCCAGAATGATCTCGTTGAACTGTGCCGGCCGCTCCAGCATGGGAGCGTGCCCGCATGCGTCAATCCAGTGCAATTCGGAGGCGGGGATGAGTTTCTCAAAGGTTAGGCCGACGTCTGGGGGGGTGATTTCATCCTCCCGGCCCCAGACGAGAAGGGTCGGCACACCGATCGTGTGCAAATCGTCCCGAACGTTTTCTGCTTTGACCGACCGAGCCACTCGAATAAGCCTCAACGCCCGAGCCCGGTCGTTGACGATCCGATAAACATCGTCGACCATTTCCTCGGTGACGTGCCTGGGCTCGTAGAATGTGACGGCCGCGCGCTCCCGCAGGTACTCGCGGTCCTTTCGACGCAGGCTGGACTGACCCATGTCCAGCTCATAAAGACCTGAAGCGCCAGACAACACGAGGGCGTGGACACGCTCCGGGTACCCAAGGGCGAGCTTTATCGCTATATGGCCTCCCAACGAGTTTCCGACGAAGGTCGCGCTTGGGACGCCAAGAGCATCCAGAAAGCCAACCACATAGTCGACAAGCCCGGGCACATTGGACTTGCTGGTGGGCATGGCATAGACGGGGAGAACAGGAACCAACACCCTGTACCCGTCTTCTTCGAGATGCCGAATGGTATGGGTCCAGTTGCTCACCTCCCCCAGCATGCCGTGCAGCAGCAGAACGGGGCCCTTGCCGCGCCCCGGGCCTGGGCCCTCGTCGGCAAAGCGGTAGCCCTCCTTGGAGTGGATGGTATAGCCGTTCGGCGTCATGTGCAGTTTGGGTGTCGTCTTCGGCTGCCCGAATGGGCTGGAAACTACAAAACGACCGGTTTTCTGGAATTGATTCCCGCCGCGGGGAAAGTTGATATGAAATGCTTTCGCGAGCCCGCCTCTTCACCGCGAATGTATTTGGATGAGGAGGACCATCTCGCTACATTTTTTGTCTGCGAAATTTTTACATCCAAACCCAGAAGCACTATGCCCTGCGGTCGAAAGCGGAAGCGGCACAAGATCGCCACGCACAAGCGCAAGAAGCGTCTGCGCAAGAACCGGCACAAGAAAAAGGTTCGGTAGGTAGTTACGCCGGGATCGTTGATCCCGGCTGACCGCCTGTCTTCGTCCCTCATGATTCGGTCCCGTATATTGGGCCGATCAGAGGGCGAATTAATCTTAGTTTTGCGGTCGTATGAGTGACAACGGACTTGGGCGAAGTGCCCGCGCATGGCTTTGGGGAATCCTGGTCGGCGGAGCCGCCGGATTTGGCCTTGGCCTCATAATCGCGCCTGAAGAGGGCCGAAAGGTACGTCGGAGACTAGCCTACCAGCTGGATCACCTGGGGGATCGTGTGTCTGAGATTTTGGACGAAGTCCTGAACCCGGATGAAGAAGGCGAGGCGCGTCGTGAAGGTGACGCCCTCGTAGCAGAGGCCGAAGCCAAGGCCGAGCAGATTCGCTCGGACATCGACAATCTGATCGGCGAAATGCGCCAGCACCGGAAAACGGGCTGATGCCAACTTTCTCCATTCTGCTTCCGTCGGACTCCCCCAAGACTCAAGGTGGGAATCCCTTTGCTCCAGACATGTTCGACTATCGTTCGTCGAACACGTTCAACTACTTCCATCCTCTCAACTCGGATCGGCGCGCGCTCATCGATGCCATGCATCGGGACCTTGAGGCCGGCCTGAAGGAGCCATCGACGATTTTCGGCAAGATGCCGGAAGACGACGACACGGACTGGGTCGCGGTCAACAAGGGAATCTATAAGGCCCCTTTGATGTCTGCCCTGGATCGATACGGCCCAGGCGTCATGTACAAGGCGATGGACTTCCCCGGGCTCCCCACCGGTGCGCAGCGCCGACTGCTGGAGGAAGGCATCATCGTCTCGGGCCTTTTTGGTCTTCTCCGTCCCGACGATCTGATTCCCGTCTACATGCTGGGCATTGATGCCGATGTAACCGGAATCGGACCCCTGGTGGAGTATTGGCGGCCCAAGATCACGGCCCCACTGAACGAGACCCTGAAGGATCAACTGGTTTGGAATCTCCTTTCCGACGAGTTTGAGGCCATGTGGGAAAACCAACGCACGTACGCCTCTATGGTGAAGGTGGTCTTCTCCAGGAACGTAGGCGGCGAGATGACTGAGGTTGCAGACCAGGTCGCGCTCCGCGGCAGACTGGTGAACTTCATTGTCCGCGAGACCCTGGAGGAGTTGGAGCCGCTACTCTCGTGGCGCCATCCCGATGGGTACACGTACGACGAGGAGCGGTCCTCCTATGACGAGGAGACCCGAACCCACCACATAGCCATGGTGCGGCATTAGGGCCGATGGAATCCCAGCCCACATCAACCAAGCCGGTATTCGTCGGTCTTGCTGGGGGGTCCGGGTCAGGTAAGTCGACCGTAATGCAGCGGGTGCTCAGCGCCGTAGGATCTCACAACGTGGCCGTTTTGGACCACGACGCCTACTATCGAAATCTGACCCACCTGTCTGTGGAGGAGCGGGCGTCCCAGAACTTCGATCACCCCGATGCGCTGGAGACCGAGTTGCTCTGCCGCCACCTGGATGATCTGCGCGCTGGCAAGTCGATCCAGAAGCCGACCTACGATTTCACCACGCACTCTCGCACCGGCGAGACGGAGACGGTCGTCCCCCAACCCGTGGTTCTTGTAGAGGGCATTCTGGTCCTGGCAGATCCGGAGTTGGTTCGGCGCCTGGACGTTCGGGTCTTCGTCCGGGCCGATGACGACATTCGCCTGGTCAGAAGAATCCGGCGGGACATCACCGAGCGTGGACGTTCGGTAGAAGCCGTTCTGTCGCAGTATGAGTCGACGGTCCGGCCCATGTATCTGAAATACGTTGCGCCTTCGATGGAGCAGGCGGATCTGATCGTGCCTCGAGGAGGCCACAACCAACCTGCCATTGACGTGCTAATAGGGTTCCTCCGGTCCCACCAGGACCAGGACCAGGACTAGAGTCAGGACTCGTCCAACTCCATAAGGCGGAGCACGCCCGTAAGCACCAGATTGGGATCAACGATCTCGATATCGGGAATCAGTGCCGCCAGCTTCGGTGCCCAGCCGCCGGTGGCAACGACCAGGCATCCCTCGCCGGCCTCTTGTTTCAACCGGCGAATCATCCCGGCGACGGCATCGACAAAGCCGAAATGGATGCCAGACCTGATAGCATCGACGGTAGAGCGGCCAACGGGTCCGTTTGGCGGCGGGCCGGATGTTCGGGGCAACTGCGCCGTGCCGGCATGCAGGGCCCGGTGAAGAAGTGTGGGACCTGGGGCAATGGCGCCTCCCCGGTAGACACGACCAGCGTCTACGACTTCGTACGTAACGGCCGTCCCGGCGTCGACCACCAGCACGGGTTGATTGGGCACGGCGTAGGTCAGGACGGCCGCGGAAGCCGCCGCAATACGATCGTTGCCCAACGTCTCCGGTGTCTCGTAGGCCATCTCGAAAGGCAAGCGGACGGTGTGGGAGACCACGAAGGGAGCCCGCCCCGCGAGTACATCAAGCACCGCCTTCGCCGCCGATGGGACCACTGAACAAAGCCCTACTCGTACCCGTGCGCTCTCCGGAGACTCCCCTGCCAACCGGCCCTGGAGATATCCCACCAGATCGTCGGAGAGCATGCGCTCCACCTTCCACGAATTCCCGGGTCCAGGGTCGCCGACCTTGGTGAGGGTATTGCCTACGTCTATGACCAGATGTCTCATGGATTCCGCGGGCTTTGCGTGACTTCCCCTGCGGTGAACACGCTTCGCTCGCCATTCGCGGTCAGAATGCACAGGGCGCCCGAGCCGTCTATTCCCAGCGAGGTGCCGTGGACCTGACCGCCGTCCGGGCGTGACAAGGATACGGGCTGATTGACACCCGCCAGACGGTTACTGTAAGCTCGAATAACACCCTCCGCGTCGTCCTCCAACTGGTCCAGCCGCTCCTCCAACGCTTCGAGAAGGTGCGCCAGCAGAATCGGGCGCGGGATGATGGCTCCCGTCGCCTGACGAAGCGAAATGGCCGTCGCCTCCAATCCTTGCGGCATGACTTCTTGATTCACATTGACCCCGATTCCTATCACCGCACAACGCGACTTCGGAACGCCGCCCATTACCATGACCGACTCCACCAAAATCCCAGCGGACTTTCGGCCCTCGACGAGGATGTCATTGGGCCATTTGAGTTGGACTGCGGATTGACCGACGACGGGTTGGACGGCGTCCACCACGGCGAGGCCTGCGACCAGAGGGATGAGGCCAAAACGTTCATCCTCCACCTTCGGCCTCGCAACCACCGAAAACAACAGCGACAAACCTTGACCTCCCTGCCAGTCCCGACCCAGCCTCCCCTTGCCAGCCGTCTGCTGGTCCGCAACGACGACCGACCCTGCGGGCGTCCCGTCAAGCGCCCATGCCAGCGCCCGGACGTTGGTTGAGCCCAGGACGGCGTGCCCCTCCATCTCCCTGCCAACATAGCGGGTATTGAGATGCCTTCGAGTGATTTGGAGCCAGTCCAGCATGTGACGGTCTTGGTGCCCACTTTCCGGGCCTACATGATTACAATTGTGTACGTTCGGACGGGATAAATGTGCGCACCGACCCCAATAGGGCCGAGGCACAGTTCTTGTTCAAGTTTATTGGCCATCAATTCGGTACCTCAAACACGCCTGTCCCGCCATGCTCAAGCGCCTCGCGCTTATTGTGTTCACCCTGTCGCTGCCCCACCTGGAGGCAGCGGGACAGATTGTACGCCCGCCGGAGCTCAGGCTCCAGTTCCATCGCGCCGAACGGGCATTTCGGGCGGGCTCAAGTGCGAATGAGGCAAAGAGCAGACTCGACCTTGTCATCGCAGGGCTTCCCCACGACGCGGAAGCCCTCATGCTGCGGGCAAAGGTGCTTCTGGCAATGGAACGGCCCGAGGCCGCCTTCGCCGATGCCAAGCTAGCGGCGGAACTCATGCCCGGGAACGGAGAGGCACATCTTCTGGTGTGCGAGACGGCTCGGGAGTCGGGCGATGTTGCCGAGGCATTGCGAGCCTTGGGCCGGGCGGCAGCCCTGATTACTGGCGGCCCGGACCTCCATATTCGGCTCTCTCAGAACGCGCAGCTGCTGGGAGAACTGGATCAGGCCGAGGCTTACGCCCGAGTGGCACACACGCAGGACGAGACCTTGCCTGAAGCCGCCTATCAGCTGGCGCGCGTTTTCCTTGCGAAAGGAAGGCCTGACGCTGCCGCGACGATTATTGCGGGCGGCCTCGAGGACGGTGTTCTCTCAGCAGCAGAAGTGAGCCGAGACAAGGACCTGGAAGCCCTGACCACTCGGCCCGAACTAGCCGCCTGGTTCGGCCGCTAACGCCGGCAGCGTGGCTTCGGCCTGGGCGGCCAACGGCTGGGTCTCCGGTGGCTCGGCGGCGGATTGCGTGGCACCCTCCTGCCCGGTCAGTCGCTCAAGATCGTAGTACGTAGACACTGTTCTGAACTTGCTGTCGGTCTCGAAGGGCGTCTTTATGTGCGTGTAGAACCGGGTGTTATGAGGGACGAGTTTCCCATCGCCCGCCCTGCGCATGTGCACAAAGAATTGGCTCTCCTCTCGAAACAGAAGCGCCAGGTCAATGCGCTCCAGGTACATCGCTATCAGCTCGTTGGTGGTGCGATCCACATAGTGGCGGACCACCCGAATATTCTCGCCATCACCCTGTAGGCGCCGGGCCTTCACCTCGATCACCTTTGCCTGCGTATCCCACAACAAGGTGTCGGGAAGGAAACTCCACTCGTATTTGCTCTGGTTGCGTACCTTCAGGTAGGGAGGCTCGTCTGGCAGCAGATACGGAACGAGATCCACGGGATCCATCGCCGTGATATTGCTGGAAGTAAACCGGTCGAACAGCCCAAAGTCGAAGGTGCCGGCAGAATCCTCTTCCTGAAGATCCACCTGCCGAAGGCCCTCAAAGGCCGTGCTCCGGTGGACCGTCTCACGGAACGCGACCAGGTAATCGTCCGTGTCGAACTGTTCCGTCCTGGAGTACCGGGTATACGAGTAGTCCGAGATCCCCCGGAAGGCAGCGCGAAACGCAGTATCATCGATGCCGCTCAGAAGCGTAGCCGTGCTGTCAATACTCGCGGCTTCTTCCCTTCCCAGCGGCGAAAAGCCGTCGTTGCAGGCAGTCGCAAAAAGCGAAAACGCCAGCACGAGAGCCAGGTGAGTGCCTTTGGCTCCCTTGGGGCGGACCAACTTGCTCAAGATCCGGTTCATGCCCGTCGATACGCCTCGTTGATTCTCAAGATTCCCCTGCGGTACGCATGACTGATCCCTTGTCCCAGATTCTGAATGTCGCAATTGGAGCCGCCATGGAGGCTGGCGCCTTGATTCGGAGCGAATCGGGGCGTCTTTCTCCGGATGATATTGCTACGAAAGGACTTCATGATATGGTGACAAAGGTGGACAAGGCCGCTCAGTCCCTCATTGTATCGGCCATAGAGGACCACTTCCCAAGCCATCACGTGCTCGCGGAAGAAGACGCCGTCCATAACCTGGTGCCTGTCGTACCTGCGGGCGAGTACCGATGGATAATTGACCCCATCGACGGCACAACCAACTTTATGCACGGCGTTCCTCCGTATGCCGTCTCCATCGGCGTTCAGTGTGGCGCCCAAATGGAAGTTGGCGTGGTGTACGACGTATCGCGGGACGAGCTTTTTTCCGGTGTCCGTGGCGGTCCGGTGCATCTCAACGGGCGGCCGGTATCAGTCAGTGAGACCGATACCGTGGGCGATGCCCTCATCACGACGGGCTTCCCATTCCGCGAGTATGCGCACATCGATGCCTACCTGAGTGTGTTGAAACGCTTCATGCGCGAAGCACAAGGTGTCCGACGTCCCGGATCGGCCGCTGTAGATCTGGCCTGGGTGGCGTGTGGACGGTTCGACGGCTTTTTTGAGACGGGACTTGCGCCCTGGGACGTAGCGGCCGGAATGTTGTTGGTAGCGTGTGGTGGCGGGCGCGTCACGGACTACCACGGATCGCCCGATGCAGCGTTCTCGAAGCAAGTGCTTGCCTCGAATGGACGGATACACAAAGAGATGATGGAGATGGTTATCGAAATGCGCGAAGTCCGGCTGTAGCGTATCCTTGGGGCCGCGGCAACTGGCACCCACCACTCAGATTATTATGGCTATAAAGGCTCACGGCCTCCTCGAGGGCAAGACAGGAATCATCTTTGGCGCCCTCAATGACTCTTCGATCGCCTGGAAGGTCGCGGAGGCAGCGTACCGCGAGGGTGCCCGATTCATCCTGTCCAATGCCCCCATTGCCAAGCGTCTTGGTGGTCTGAACCACCTGGCAGAGGCCACGGAAAGCAAGATCGTTTGGGCAGACGCCACGAGTGACGAAGACCTGGCGGCGCTGTTTACAGAGGCGAAAGAGACATTCGGCGGTGTGGACTTCGTGGTTCATTCCATCGGAATGGGTATGAACGTCCGCAAGAACCGGCCCTACCAGGACCTGAAGTACGAGTGGTACCACAAGACCCTGGATATTTCGGCCATATCCCTGCACCGGACCATACACGCGGCAGAGGAGACCGGCGCGCTTAACGATGGCGGCTCGATCGTCACCCTGTCGTACATCGGCGCCCAGCGGACCTTCTCCAAGTACTCGGAGATGGGAGACGCCAAGGCGCTGCTGGAGAGCATCGTGCGCTCGTACGGTTCCAGGCTCGGACAGAGGGGTGTCCGTGTGAATGCGATATCCCAGAGCCCGACAAAGACTACGGCTGGGGCGGGCATTACCGGCTTCGACGCCATGTTCGAATTCGCCAATCGGATCGCCCCCATGGGCAACGCGGACGCGGAATCCTGCGCGGACTACACCGTCTCGATTCTGAGTGACTACACCCGAATGGTCACCATGCAGACCCTCTTCCATGACGGAGGATTCAACAACATGGGCATTTCGGACGCGATCATTGCAGATCTGAATGATGTCCTGACCAAGTAGGCTCGGGAAGCGCGTGATAAAGCTCTTTGTCTCCGACATTGACGGCTGTATTTCTGAGCCTTTTGTCCCGTTTGACCTGGAGACGCTCGGAGAAATCCGTGCGCTCGCAGCCACGGGCTCGATGACCGGAGTCCCGTTGGCGCCCCCGGAATTCACGTTGTGTACCGGTCGGCCTCTTGGGTACGCGGAGGCCGTGGGACAGGCCCTGGGCGTTCGCCTCCCCATTCTCTTCGAGGCCGGGGCCGGCATGTACAACATGACCACGGGTGTCCGGACCTGGCATCCGAGCTTTGGCCCTTCCGAGGCCTCCGCCCGACGCGAAATCCAGGATTGGCTTGAGACGCTGGTCCCGGGCACAAGCATGGCGGTAGACCGCGGCAAGTACACGCAGGCTGGACTGATTGGCGCGGATGCGGCTGAAATTGCGGCGGCCCTTGAGACGGTCTCCGAGTTTGTCGGAACGAGCTTTCCCGATTTCCGGGTGGCCTACACGGAGATCTCAGTGGACGTCATGCACAAGGATCTTACCAAGCGTGAGGGACTCGCTTGGCTGGCCCAGGAATTGGGTTTGGAGTTGGACGAATTGGCGTTTATTGGTGACACCAATGGCGATCTGGGAGGTCTCCGGGCGGTCGGCAGTTCCTTCGCGCCGGCCAATGGGAGCGCAGAAGTCCGCCAGACCGTTGGAACCGTAACGACCGGCGCGGTGTGTGCAGGAGTTCTGGAAGCGTATCGGATATGTGTGGACCGCAACAACTCCTGATTCTCGCCACTCTTGTTGCCTGCTCCGCGGGGACAGTGGCAGGTCAATCGCCCGATGAGGCCTTGTACTACGCCGTTCGGTCGACGGCGGTGATGTACCAATTGTCCGACACCACGCGGCCCTATGTCTCCCTGAAGCTCCGGGAGCCCGTTTTCAGAACCGGCGGAGACTCCCACTGGACGCAGGTCAGGACCACGGATGGTGCCCGCGGACAGATCCGATCCGAAGACATCTCGAATATCTGGATCCGGATCTCAAAGGAATCTCAAACCCTGTTCGTTTACCGAGGGGACGAACTCATCCGGAGACTTCCTGCCGACCTTGGGTACAATTTCTTCTCGGACAAGGTGAAGCGGGGGGATGTCCGCGATCCGGATCATTGGCGGACTCCCAACGGCGTGTTTTACGTGGTCAACAAAAATGCCCGCAGCCAGTACCACAAGGCGTTCGTATTAAACTATCCCAATCGGGAGGACGCCGTGCGCGGCCTTAGGGACAGCCTCATCACCGCGAGTCAATACCGAGCCATTGTGCGGGCGGACAGCATGGTGTCCATGCCGCCCATGAACACGGAGTTAGGCGGCTGGATTGAGATCCACGGGGAAGGCACAGGCCGAAGAGCCAACTGGACGCAAGGCTGCATTGCGGTCCTCAACGAGTCCATCGATGCGTTATGGGACCTTATTCACGTCGGCACCCCCGTCGTCATAGAGCCGTGAGGAGAACAATGAGAACTGCCTCATTCCTGTTCCTGACCCTTGCCGTAGCACTACCAGCTGCCGGTCAGTCCGCCGCGTACACGTGGATACCGGTGCTGCCTGAGGGGCCTGTTTATGTCGTCCCGATTGAAGGGCTGATTGACAACGGGCTTGCCATGTATCTGGATCGGGCCTTGGCGGATGCCTCCGAGGCGGAAGCGGCCGCGGTTATTTTCCATGTTGACACGTTTGGCGGTCTTGTGGACGCCGCCGACAAAATTCGACAGGCGATTCTGGATGCGCCGATGGTGACCATCGCCTTGATTGACAAAAACGCCGCGAGCGCCGGGGCGCTCATTTCTTATGCGGCAGACCGCATTGTCATGGTGCCGGGATCCTCAATGGGCGCCGCCACCGTGGTCGAGGGTGCCGGTGGCGAGGCTGCCCCGGACAAGTACCAGAGTTATATGCGCGGCCTCATGCGCTCCACGGCTGAGGCAAATGGCCGCGACCCTGACATCGCCGAGGCGATGGTGGATGAGGATTTGGTGGTGGAGGGCATTTCAGAGGCCGGGCAAGTGCTGACTCTCTCTGCGCTGGAAGCGGAAGAGTTGGGTGTGGCGGATGCCGTGATTGATGACCTGGACAGGCTCGTCGAGGCCCTCGCGGTCGAGGAGTCCCGGCTGGTCAGGCATAACGTCTCAAGGCTGGAGTCCGGGCTTCGGTTCTTCGGTTCGCCGGTGATGCAATCCATCCTGATGTTGATGATGCTCGGCGGCCTATACTTCGAGTTGCAGACGCCCGGCGTTGGATTCGCCGGTCTCATGGCCCTTCTTGGCGCGGCATTCTTCTTTGGTCCGCACTACGTCCTGGGTCTGGTTGAGTCATGGGAGTTGGTACTTTTCGTGCTCGGGGTGGGGCTGCTCGGACTGGAGATTTTCGTGTTGCCCGGGTTTGGCGTGGCCGGGCTCAGTGGCATTGTCCTGGTCGTGATCTCCCTGGCTGTCTCGCTTGTAGGAAACGTAGGGTTCAGTTTTCCGGAGCTCCAGATCGTGAGTCGGTCCGTCGGAACGCTGGCCGTAACGCTGCTCTTGCTGGTCGTCTTGATCGTTGCGGGCGGCCGCTGGCTGCCGACCTCAGAGCGCTTTGGGCAATTGGTACTTTCTCCAGATATGCGTAGCTCCGGGGGGTTCACGTCGGCGAACACGGACGCGTCACTGGTTGGGCGCACCGGCACAGCCATCACGCCGCTACGGCCGGCCGGGATCGCGATGATAGACGATCGGCGTATCGACGTGATATCGGCCGGAGAGTACATCGACTCCGGGTCAGACATCCGGGTGATCAGCTCGCGGGGTGCCCGAGTCGAGGTTCGCGAGATCAGCACCTAAAGGGGCGGGCGAGAGGCGTACCTGGCTTTACGGTACTGCTGATGTGCCCCACATTAATTGGTGCAACAATGACCGTCTAGCGCGTAGACTGCCGCACAGCCTCTTGGAAATTCTTATACCCATAGCACTCATTACACTCGGGCTGGCGCTCATCGCCGCCGAGGTGTATTTGGTCCCCGGCATTAACGTGTTCGGGATCGTGGGTTTGGTGCTGATCGTGTTCGCGGTCGGCTACGTCTTCACGGAGTCGGGACCGCTGGGTGGTTTCATCACGCTCGTCGGTGCAAGTGCCGGCTGCGGTGCCATGTATTGGGCCATGTGGAAATCCGGGGCGTGGGAGCGGTTCGTCCTTTCCACAACCCTTAAGCAGGGATCGGGTGGTCCGCCCGGGGAAAGCGAACAGCGTTCGAGCTATCTGGGTAAAAAAGGTCTTGCGTTGACCCCGCTGCGACCTACCGGTGTGGTAGAGATTGAATCCGACCGCATCGAAGTGGTCACCGAGGGCTCCTTCATCGCGGCCGGAAGTTGGGTTCGCGTGGTCGCAATGGATCGTCGCCGATTTTTTGTCCGGCTGGCCGATGACATGGCAGAGGACCCGGCCCAAGGCTGAGGCCGCGCAACTTTTTGTCCCTGCAGGGGTCCATTTCAGGAGGTCTCACCTGCCCAGCACGACCGGGACACAGTGGTTTTCATCGTCTATACCCTTGCACTCTGTGCGTCTATTCCTGCCATTGCTGACTGCCTCGATTCTCCTGGTCGCCGGCTGCGCAGACAATTCCCATCCGAGCCTTGCGATCCCGGAGGGCTGGATCGGCAATGACGTTGACAGGTGGTGGAAGGCGGATGCGGATACGGCACTGGTGTTCCGAGACCTTGAGACGCTTCAGGCCATGGGCATCCAGATGGAGCCCATCGTCTACGATGCAACGGTTGCTCTGTCCGGGCAGGCTCGGGTTGGAGAAGAGCGCCTGATCCATTACGTAAAACAGAGCCTCTTGCCTCTGTTTCGGAATCGCCCGGAAGTGGTCGATTCCCTTTTCGACGAGTTGGTCTCCCCGAAAATCAGAAAACTAGGCGCCACCTCAGATCCAGGCAGCGCCGTGGCGAAGTTCAAGCGAGATGGCTATCGCGCCATTTATCGCCACTTCCATGAGCCTCGGACCGTTCTCCGGATCGGTCAGGATATTATGGTGGATGTCCCCGACTCCTTGACCAGGACGGCCGCCGGTCGTACCGAATCCTTTCAGGTGTACATCTCGGCGCAAGGCGAGCCCGTGGCGGTGGAGCTGCTCAGTGGCATCCATCCTGTTCTGGACCGAATTGCGCTACTGGCGACCCTCCAGATGCGTTGGCAACCCGCATATCTGCTCAGGGGGCGAAAGTCTGTCCCACTGGAGTCATGGGTCCGTTTCCGGATCAAGTTTCCGGACTAGGGCTGGAGGCTGGGGGCTGCGGACCACGGACGAGAGCCGGCGGGTCAACCTTGGGTAGGTCCGGCCTTGAGGAGCTTCTTGACCACGGCGAGCGTGAGGCCACGAATGTTGGCAATCGCGTGCTCTCCCCTCCCCAGATGCCGAAGGTAGTGGACGGCGTCACGCTCCTGGTCCTCATCGTACTCCTGGGTCCGTCGCGCCTGAGATGGCGCCGGGGGTGGCGGCGGAGGCGAGTAGCCAAGGCGGGTCAAGGCCCCCCGGACGCGTGCCTCCGGCACCTCAAAGGCCAGAGCGATTTCTTCAACTGAGAGCCCCTCCTCCCAGGCATTTCGGACCTGATCGTTGTCGAGTTGAGTCATTGCAGCTTTCTGACGTGGTCGACCGATTCGATTAGGCGTACTTAGCTGGAGAGCCAGTATTCAGGACGACCACCGTGTCGCCGGCCCCGATCAAGCCGCGATCCCGGCACTCATCAATGGCTGCGATGCAGGCCGCGCCCTCCGGACAGAGCTCAGGGTTCGAGTCCATTTCGGCCCGAATGGCCGACTCGCTGACACCGATCGCATCGCCGCCCGATTCACGGATTATTTCCAGCACGCGTTGATGCCCGATTCCGTAAGGAACGTTAAGTCCCGTGGCTATGGTTGTCCCCGCCTCGGCGGGCGTGGAGTCGGCCGCACCGGAAACCATGGCGTCTACAAGAGGCGTCGTCTCGGCCGACTGAATGGAGATCATTTTAGGCAACGGGCCCGTGACGCAGCCAAGGGCCTTCAGCTCCTGAAAGGCTTTCCAGATGCCCAGAATGCCGGTGCCACCGCCTGTCGGGTACACGATGGCATCGGGCAGACGCCATCCCAGCTGCTCTGCGATTTCCAGGCCCATTGTCTTCTTGCCTTCGATGCGCCAACCCGGCTCGGCAAACGTAGCCACACTGAATGCTTCCTTTCCCTCCAGATGCTTCCGCAGCATGGCGCCGGCTTCCCGAATGGTCCCCTCCGCCAGAATCAGATGCAGGTCAGGATCGGTCTCCGCCAACGCCCTGACCCGGTCCAGGATGGGGTGCGGTGTGCTCTGGGGCATCGCCACATAAACGCCAATTCCCATGGCTCGCGCAAAGGTGACCAGCGAATCTCCGGCGTTCCCCTGGGTCGGAATGGAAAGCGTACGCAGGCTGAATTCCCGCGCCATGGCCACGGCCATCCCTATACCACGGTCCTTGAAACTTGCGGTTGCGTTCCAGCCCCAACCCGCTCGTCGGGCGCCTTCTTCCTTGATGTACAGCTCGACCTCGGACCCGGAGTGTCGCTCCAGCGGGGTCCAGCCGGCACTGGGGAAGCCCGGGGGTGCCGCAACCGGCAAAAGGAGGCCGTACCTCCACATGCTGTCCAGTTCTGGCTGCATCCACGAGAGGCCGGGACGCGCCGATGCGAGGCGTTCCAGATCATACCTGATTTCCAGGGGCCGACCGTCATGCGGACAAACCGTATGTAAATCGGAAGCCAGGAAATGTGTCTCGCAATGGGTACACCCGAGGCGTTGAACGAATTCGGTCATGGAATAGCGATTGCTCCCGCGATGGTCGCGGTCATCATGTTGGCCAAGGTCCCGGCCAGCACCGCCCGCAGGCCCAGCGACGCCAGTTCACCTGTCCGAGACGGCGCCAGCGGCCCGATGCCACCAATCTGAATGGCGATGGAGGAAAGATTTGAGAAGCCACACAGTGCGAATGTCGCCATGAGAATCGCCTTGGGACTTAAAGCGCCTGCGGTTATGGCCGTAGAGAGGTCCAGGTAGGCCACGAATTCGTTTACCACAACCTTGGTCCCAAGCAGTGAGCCAAAGGACACCGCGTCCGCCCAGGGGACTCCGATGAGCCAGGCTACGGGGGAAATCGTCCAGCCCAGCAACTGCTGAAGGCTGAGCGACAGACCAAACAGGCCAGAACCCCAGCCGAGGATATAGTTGACCAGGGCGATCATGGCCAGGAAGGCGATCAGCATGGCGCCTACGTTCAGCGCAAGCTTGAGGCCATCAACGGCGCCGGACGCCAGGGCATCGATCGAGTTTGCGGCCGTCTTCTCTGGCTGAATTTTGACCATGCCCTTGGTTTCCGGCTCACCAATCTCCGGAATCATGATCTTGGCCAGGATGAGCGCGGCGGGCGCGGCCATGACGCTCGCTCCTAGGAGGTGCTCGGCAAAAAGGAGACGACCCACGGAGAGTTCAAGACCGCGCGCCACCGCGTACGGATCCCCGAGCATCTGAATATAGGCGGCCATCACGCCACCGGCTATGGTCGCCATGCCTCCCGTCATGATGGCCATGAGTTCCGACGTCGTCATGCCCTCGAGGTACGGCCGGATGACAAGCGGGGCTTCGGTCTGCCCCACGAAAATATTGGCCGTTACCGAGAGAGACTCCGCGCCCGACGTGCCCAGAAACTTGCTGACTGCCCAGGCCATGTATTGGACAATTTTCTGCATCAGCCCGAGGTGATAAAGGACCGACATCAGCGCGCCAAAAAAGACGATCGTCGGCAGTACCTGGAACGCAAAAAAGAACCCCATGCTGCCTTCAGTGCCGGGGGGCAGTGCCAGAGGTCCGAACACAAACTCCGCGCCCGCCGTGGTGAAGTCCAGGACCACGACAAAGAACGAACTCACCCACGAAAAGAAGGCTTTGGGCCATCCCAGCGGACTAAACACTGCGCCCATCTGCGTCCCGCGCAAGAGAAAAACGGCCAGGACCAACTGCAGTCCCAGACCGGAAGCCACGGTCCGCCAGTTTACCCGCTTCTTGTTGTTCGACACCGCGAGAGCCACACCGAGGATCACGGTGATCCCTATCAGTCCCCTTACATACGACTCCATAGCACGCGTCCACTGGTTTGACGGATCGCCGGCAAGTCCGACGCAGATCAATCGAATATACGCGCCGCCCGCACGGCGACGACCCTATCTTGAAACACCCTCCGCCCCAGGCGATTCATCTTTGGCCAGGGCCCGCGACCGCCTTGCCTGCCCGTGAATGATCACCCTCTCCAGCTGAATGAAGCAGTACAGCCTCTTACCCGATCTATTGGCCGCACCGGCGCTGGACCCCGCGGACATCCTGTCGGGCTTGAATGAAGCGCAGCAAGAGGCGGCCTCGGCCACGGACGGTCCACTGCTGATCATCGCCGGACCAGGGTCCGGGAAGACGCGAACGCTTACCCACAGGATTGCCTATTTGTTGGCCTCCAAAAAGGCCAAGCCCCATCAGATCCTGGCCATCACGTTCACCAACAAGGCCGCCCGCGAGATGCGAAACCGGGTGTTCGAGCTGATTGGTGACGAGGCCCGGGGCATGACCATCGGGACGTTTCACTCCATGTTTGCGCGCGTGCTTCGCAAGGAGTGTGCGCAGATCGGGTTCACGTCCGACTTCTCTATCTACGATTCGGACGACACCAAGCGCGCGCTGCGCCTGCTTCTGAACGAGTACAACATCGACCCGAAGCAATTCACTCCGCGGGCCATGTACAGCCTGATATCGGGCGCCAAGAACCGGATGATTGGCGCATCGGAGTACGACAAGCTCGCGGTTGGACCTGCGCAGGAGAAAGCCGCCCAGATCTATCAGCCGTACCAGGATCTACTGAGAAAGTCCAACGCCATGGACTTCGACGACTTGCTGCTGAAACCCATTGAGCTTTTCCGCAATCACCCGGAAACGCTGGAACGGTACCGCGCCCTTTGGCGCTACCTGCACGTGGACGAGTACCAGGACACCAACCACTCGCAGTACATCCTGGCAAAGCTCCTCTCGGACGGACACAAGAACCTCTGCGTAGTCGGGGACGATGCCCAGAGTATTTATGCGTTCCGGGGCGCTGACATCGGCAACATCCTCTCCTTCCAGCGAGATAACCCCGGGGCCAAGACGGTCCGCCTGGAACAGAACTACCGGTCCACGAAGGCCATCGTGAAGCTCGCGGACGCCATCATCAAGCAGAACTCCAAGCAGTTGGAGAAGAAGCTCTGGACCGACAATGATGAGGGCGAACCCGTTGTTGTTATCGAGGCTCTTTCCGAGCGAGATGAGGCGCAGAAGATTGAGCGCCGCATCCGTGACATGTGCCTGCGCCGCGGTATCCGGTACAAACAGATTGCGGTTCTATACCGCACCAACGCGCAGAGCCGTTCTCTTGAAGAAGCACTTCGCCGGGAAGACGTGCCCTACCGGATTGTCGGCGGTGTCTCCTTCTACCAGCGTAAGGAGATCAAGGACGCGGTCAGCTACCTGCGGCTTGTGGTCAATCCGCACGACGATGGCAGCCTGCGGCGCGTGATCAACTACCCCACGCGTGGCATTGGCACCAAGTCGCTAGACCAACTGATGCAGTTCGCCGCGAGGTCAGGCCTGACCGGATGGGAAGCACTCGGCCGCCTTTCGGACGTGCCGGGATTGTCGTCCAGAGCGCGGAACGCCATGTCCACCTTCCACGGGATGATCAAGGGCTTCACGGACCGGGCCGAATCCGAGGATGTGACTGACCTGGTAAGGGCCCTCATCAACGAGGCAGGCCTCGCGCACGAACTGATGCGCGAGCACACCCCCGAGAACCTGGTGCGACGCGAGAACCTGGAAGAACTCGTCGGCGCCGTGCGCGAGTTCGCCGACAATCCGGACACACCCAACACGCTCAGCACTTTCCTGCAGGACATTACGCTGCTCACAGATGCAGACGCGGGCGGCGACGCCGAGGACAGGGTTACCCTCATGACCATGCATGCGTCCAAGGGTCTTGAGTTTCACGCCGTGTTTGTGACCGGCTTGGAGGAGGGCCTTTTCCCGTTGTCCGGTGCCGCCCAGAACCCGGACGACCTCGAGGAAGAGCGGCGCCTGTTCTACGTCGGCGTGAGCCGGGCGGAGAAGAGCCTGTTCCTGTCCTACGCTCGGAGCCGGTACCGCCACGGGGAGCACACCTCCGCTATGCGGAGCCAGTTCCTGGACGAGCTGCCGGGAGAACTCCTGCGGACCGAAGCGGGCGAGGTGTTTACGCCCAAATCTGACCGTTTCAGCGCATCAGGTGGCAGGGGAAATTATGAGCAGATGGACCCCTTCTATTACCGCCGACCGCTGGGAGGCAAGCAGGGTCCATCCGAGCGCGGGCGAGATCACGCGGCGGGAGGCGAAGGTAACCGCACCTCTTTCGCCTCGAAACCCGCCAAGCCCAAACCCACAACCGCCGCCGGTCGCCGCATAGTCTATGACACAGACTACACGGGAGAGCTTGCCGCAGGAATGAGGGTGGAGCACGCCTCATTCGGGGAAGGCAAGGTCATTGCCATCGAGGGAAAAGGCTCCCAAGCCAAGGCCGTGGTCTTCTTCCAGGAAGTAGGCCAGAAGAAACTCATGATGCGCTTCGCCAACCTTCAGCGAATCGAGTAACCCCATGCGAATGCGCGCCCTTCCCCTCCTCCTGATTCTGCTGGCCGGCTGCTCGAGCGATGACCGACAACGTCTGGTCATCTACTCACCTCACGGCAAGGAAATGTTGGGCGAGTACGAACTGGCGTTTGAGGCCGCTCATCCGGCGATTGATGTCCGTTGGATCGACATGGGCGGACAGGATGCCTACGACCGCATTCGGACCGAGGCGATGAACCCTCAGGCCAGCGTGTGGTGGGGCGGCGATGGCCCTACGTTTTCCAAGGCTGCCGCCGAAGGGTTGCTTCAGCCCTATCGGCCCACGTGGGCAGGCGCTGTTCCTGACGATGCGCGCGGCTTGGGGGACAGTTGGTATGCGACCTATCTGACGCCGGAGGTCATCCTGTTCAACACTCGGACTGTTGCGGAAGACGAGCGCCCGTCGGATTGGGACGACCTCCTGGAGCCCGTCTGGAAGGATCGAATAATCGTCCGCTACCCCCTTGCGTCCAGCACGATGCGGACCATCTGGGGTGCGCTCATCATGCGTCAACCCACCATCGAAGACGGATATGCGTGGCTGGCGCGGCTGGACATGAACACCAAGACCTACACCGCCGACCCCACGCAGTTGTACCTCAAGATCGCACGCGAAGAGGGCGATGTCTCGCTCTGGAATCTGCCGGACACCGAAATTCAGTCTGAACTGAACGGATACCCCTTCGGATTTGCCGTACCGACCAGCGGGACACCCATTCTGAATGACGCGATTGCGCTCGTCAAGGGCGGACGCGCACAGGAAGCTGCGCGGGCTTTTTACGAGTTCGTGACTACGGATTCGGCGCTGGTGCGCCAGGCCGAGCGCTACTTCCGGATCCCGGTTCGGACCGACATCGAAGCGGGAAGGCTCCCGGCCTGGATGGCCGCGCCCATCGTTCCCATGGAAGTGGACTGGACCAGGCTGGAGATGGAGGGTGCTGGCTGGATGCAGCACTGGGACGAACGTATCAAGGGCCGGGGGGCAGCGTACCTGGCGGATATGGGGCGGTGAGGCCGGCTCTTTCGGCACTCCGAAAACATTAGATTGACGGGCTCCCGCTCAAGCGACTTCCGTCCCAATGCGTCTCCTATCCCTCTTCCTGCTGCTGACACTGGCAGCTTGCTCCTCCCCGGAACCCGACCGCTGGCTTCGCGGCAACCTCCACACCCACTCATTCTGGAGTGACGGAGACGACTTCCCCGAAGCCATCATCCAGCGATACGTGGACGAGGGCTATGACTTCATCGCGCTCTCGGATCACAACACCCTTGCCGAAGGCGACCGCTGGATTGAGGTCAACGAAGGCCGCAGGGCCGCTTTCGAGAAGTACGTGGGCGCCTTCGGGTCCGACTGGGTGGACACGCGAGACCGGCACGACACACTGGATGTCAGGCTCCGGACCTTCGCGGAATACTCGGCCCGCTTCGACAGCCCGGACTCCTTCCTGGTTATTCAGTCGGAGGAAATCACCGATGGCTTCGAGGGCAAGTCTATACACGTCAACGCCACCAACATTGCGGAGCACATCCATCCGCAGGGTGGCGAGAGCGTGACCGACGCGATGCAGCGTAACATCAACGCCGTCCTCGCCCAACGCGCCGAGACCGGGCAGCCCATGGTCCCGCATATCAACCACCCCAATTTTGGCTGGGCCATCACGCCAGATGATCTGGTCCCCCTGACCGGAGAGCACTTCTTCGAGGTCTACAATGGACATCCGGCCGTCCACAACGAGGGCGATGATGATCGACCCGGGACCGAGTCCATGTGGGACTACATCAACACCGCGAGGCTGGCGGACGGCAACGAGCTCCTCTACGGCCTGGCCGTGGACGATGCCCACAACTACCAGGAAGAGCGAGTCGGCCTCGCGAACGTCTTCCGGGGTTGGGTGATGGTCCGTTCGCAGATCTTGGAGCCCGGCGCAATCGTCGAAGCCATGGAGCGCGGCGATTTTTATGGCTCCTCCGGCGTGACCCTGAGCGACGTCGTCTTTGACGGCAAGGCACTGCAAGTCCATATCGCCCCGAAGGATGGCGTCAGCTACGTCACCCATTTCGTCGGCACGCGCACGGGAGGCGAGCCTGGCCAGGTCTTCCAGACGACCAAAGGCACAACTGCTCGCTTCGAGCTCGCCGGAGACGAGCTCTTTGTCCGCGCCACCATCATCTCGGACGAACTCATGCCCAACCCCTACCGCGAAGGCGAAACCGAAAAAGCCTGGACCCAACCCGTCCGGCCCTACTAATAGGCCCTTGTAAGCCAGCCCCGACCAGCGGAATTAAAAAGGGAGCACCACCTCCACACAGGTGATGCTCCCTATAGGCCGCTGACCCTCCCTGGAAGCGGCCTAGTTTACCCGCGAACACCCATTGAGAGTCCGCGCGGATAGTGTGCCCGCCGCCGAAACTCGGCGGGCTGAATCGTCAGACCCGGAAGAGGTACTGAAGCTTGAAGAAGACCTGGCGCTGGGTCTGGTAGAATCCCTGGTAGACGCCTTCGGAGCGGCCGTCGAAATCAACGAAGTCGTGCGTCGAACCGAAGTAGACGGCCGTGAACGGATTCACCTTGTAGGTCACCAGCGGGTCAACCTCGAGGCTCTTGCTGAAGTCGTTGTACTGCGTCACGACACGCACAAAGAGGCGCTTTGTGAACTGATAGTTGAACCGGTTTCGCAGGATGTAGCCTGAGAACATTTCCTCGCCGGTCTCCTCATTCTCCAGGCGGGAATAGCTGACCTGCGGTTGGATGGAGAAGCGGGACGTGGGCTTCACGGTCCCCCAGAAGGAAAGCTGCGTGCTCCGCCCCATTGCCGGGTCGGAGGAATTCCGTGCGATGGCCCGGCCGTAGCTGATGTTCGTGCCCAGCTGGACAGGCTGGCTGAAGTTCGAATTGACGTTCAGATTGACCCTGCGCAGGCCTCGGAAGTCTTCGCCTGCGAACCGCTCATTGCTCGCCAAGAGGACGCGAAGATTGACGCGCGTCTGCCCCTTCATCTGCATGTTCATTCCGGTCCAGAGGAACTCGTCTTTCCTCTGGCCATGGAAATTCCACCAGGTGCCGGCAATCACGTTCGGCGATATGCGCTGAATGAACGAGTCGTCGTCGAAGAAGAAGGTGTAGTTCGAAAAGATGCTCGTCTGGTGCGTGTTGTTCTGGGTGATGAACCCGTTTGCCGCGCGAAATGTGGGACTGATTGCACTATAGTTGACCTGCGTGTGCATGTGACGGCTGCTCCGCTGGAGGGTCAGGTTCGATGCCCAACCCTGAAACGTCTCGCCATCGAAAGCGGCCGTGTGGTTTCCGTCGTCAAATGTGAATTCGCCCAGCTGCTCCGATAGTTCGTCGTCGATACCCTCATCAGTATGACTGCCCGTGAACTGGCCTGACACGGATATCGTCTGGCTTAGGCGGACATTGCCGTCAATCGCGAAGGTCGAGCCCACGCCGCCGCCTTCTGAGAACCGGCGATCCGTGATCAGGCCGCCGATGTGCGAGTTGGTGCCAAAGTTCTGTTTCACCCGCAGGAGGCTGGAGTAGCTCTGTCCCGCCTGGACAAACCGACTCTGCTCCTCGAAAGGAAGAATGACCGGGCTGTCTTCGTCCAAGCCGCCCACATAGGAGAAACTGGTTTTACCGTAACGACCGGTCACTTTGGCGACCGCCTTGGGATTGTTGATGGTCCGCGTATAGACGGTCTGGGTCGGGGTATTGAAAAGATCGCTTCCCTCCTGGAAGAAGGGACGCTGCTCCTCAAAAAACAGTGCGAACGTCGAGTTGACGTCAATCTGGGCTGCATCCGACTCAATCTGACTGAAGTCGGGATTCACGGCCACGTCGGCCACCAGATTTGAAGAGAAAGAGTACTTGGCGCCAAACGACGGGTCGGTGGTCATCCGGTCGTTGTTCAATCCGCCGGTAGGGTCGTCGAAAGACGGTAGGCTGGCGCCCTGGCTCCCGGTAAAGGCGGGCAGGATTTCGAGTTTGCCGGCCGGTGCAACCCCAGAAATGCCGTTGATAGAACCCATCTGGCATAACCAGCACGGATCGTCCCGATCAATTGCAGACCAGGAGTACGTATTGCGGCTCTCCCGGGGATGGGTGATCCAAAAGTTGATGTTCCAATCCTGAACGTCGGTGTCGGGGAAACGAAGGCTACGGAACGGGATGGCCATTTCGACCTGATATCCCTTTTCAGTCACCTTGCCATCGGACTGAAACAGGATATTGAAGCCCAGGTCCTCGTTCCCTCCCTGCACGATGCGCGTATCACCCTGAATGCCAATGGGGTTCGAGGCAAGAAAGTAGGCCCAGGCACTATCGCCGTACGGGTCCAGAATGACGCCCACGTAGTCGTCCTGCCAGATGGCGTCGCGATCACTCATGTTGACGCGGACGGCGTTAGGATCATCCGCTATAACAAAGGCCAGGTAGAAGTTGCTCTCGTCGTAGGTCGTCCAGACCTCGACACCAATCGGCGGTTCGGTCTGGTCGCCCGGGTTGGTTTCTGAAAAATTGACCGCCTTGTCGGCGAGCGTCCAGCCGGTGTCACTCAAGTCACCATCGATGTCGATTTGACCTTCCATCATCGGCGGCCCGAGGGTAGGATGGATGTTGGGTGTAAACGTCACCGGATTGGCGAGGGTCGGTGCTCTCTCTGGGCGCGAAGTCTGTGCGGAAGCCGGGGCGACGAGGACGAGAGCGAGAACTCCGGCGAGAAGGAAGCGGTGACGACGGGACATGGCCTGTAACAAATCGATGGGGGACGTGGTGGTCTTCAAGCCAGCCTGGCGCTGATGCTTTGGAGACGGACTACGGGCCGTGATCGTTAAGAGTTACAGGGGATGCTAATTTTTTCCCCTCACCCGAAAGAGGCCATTATAGGGAGACACCCATAGACCCTAAAAGGTGTGCACAGGGTACGGATTAGTGCCCCAAACCTTCGTTCTGACTGCTCTCGGAGCGTCTCAGCCGACGATACTCTTTTCCTTTCGCCTTACCGGCGTGGGCAATTTTGCCATCATTGCACTGCTCAGTCGGGACGCTTTCGGGGCGATGGCCGCACCCGCGACGACGGTCTCCGGCTCGTCCTCGCGGAAGTTCAGCAAGACCTCCAAGACGCCCGCCCTGGTGTCTTCGCCCATGATGAGCATGCGTAGCCGACTCGCGCCGCGGAAGCCTTTGAAGTATCCGCCGTACATGCGCCTCATCTCGAGAACGCCCTTCTTTTCACCCAGCCACTCGCACTTGAGGGTGAGGTGTTCGGCCACCACAGCCATGCGCTCATCCCAGGGCGCACGAGGCGGCACCTCGCCGGTCTCCCGATAGATCTTGAGATCCCGGAAGATCCAGGGATTGCCGATGGCCCCGCGTCCGATCATGACGGCATCGACACCGGTCTGATCAAACATCGCCTCGATCTTCTCCGGCGTCGTGGCGTCTCCATTCCCGATGAGCGGTATCGAAATGCCGCTCTCTTCCTTGATCCGCCGCAGCCAGGCCCAGCGTGCATCACCTGTGTACATCTGAGAGCGGGTGCGAGCATGGACGGCCAGCGCCTGGACGCCCACCCCTTCAAGCATCCGCGCAACTTCCAGAATCCGGATGGATTGATCGTTCCAACCCAGGCGCGTCTTGACGGTCACGGGCCGTGACGCCTCTTCGACCACGGCGGACGCGATGGCCTCCATTTTGGGCAGATCCCTCAGAATCCCCGCCCCTCCGTCCTTGGAGACGACCTTCTTGACCGGGCAGCCAAAGTTGATGTCGATCACATCAGGACCAGCCTGATCGACGATCCTGGTGGCCTCGCGAACCTGCTCGATGTCGCCACCGAAAATCTGGATGGCCAGGGGCCGCTCGCTTTCGTAGAAATCCAGTTTCTGGTGTGATCCGCCTGCCCCGTACACCAGGCCGCCCGAAGAGATGAACTCGGTGTAGAGCAGGTCAGCGCCGTACCGCTTGCAAAGCAGTCGGAACGGCGGATCGCTGACGTCCTCCATGGGCGCCAGGAAAACCGGCCTCTCTCCAAGATCAATCGAACCTATCTGCATGTCTGGCGAAATGTCGCCGGCATTGTGTGGGATCAGCCGCATCAAACGAGAGCCCGAATCCCGCTGTTCCGTTAGTAGCCGTGCAACCCATCGCCGAAGGCCCGTATACGGAGGGGCGTGTCACAATCCAGGCTACAATGAAACGAGTATCTCAATTTGCCCTTCCCCTTCTCCTTGTCGGCCTGACGGTCGTGTTGGCCGGCTGCGGAGGCCCCAACTTGGTGCAGCGCCTCAGCGGCGGAATCCTTGGTTACGGTGTCTGTGGGACGATAATCCTTATTCTGGATATTCTGGCACTGGTTCAGGTCATCGGCATGGACTGGAGTTTTGGCCGCAAGGCCATGTGGGCCCTCATCATCGTTTTCTTCCCTCTGGGCGGACTCCTTCTGTGGTGGTTCTTCGGGAAGTGAATTCGGCCCCAAGTTGACTGATTTCCGGGACGCCGGCTCGTTTTGACGGGCCGGCGTTCTTCAATTGGGGCCACACCCGACTTTTGGAGAATGCGTTACATCCTTGTTCTGGTCTCGTTCGCTCTGGCCGCCTGTAGTCCGGGCACTCCCCAAGGATCGGACGAAGGCCGCGCGCCCACACTGATCCTGATTTCGATCGATGGGTTCAGAGCCGACTTCATGGATCTGTACGACGTGCCCAACCTCTCGGCGCTTGCGGAAGGCGGCGTCTACGCGAACGAGGGCATGCTGCCCGTCTTCCCAACCAAGACCTTCCCCAACCACTACAGCATCGCCACGGGAATGTACCCGGCCTCAACCGGAATGGTGGCGAACACCATGTTCGATGAACGCCGGAACGAGTGGTTCAGGATAAGTGACCGGGAGGCCGTCGAGGACCCATTCTGGTGGGGCGGAGAACCCATCTGGGTGACGGCGGAGCTGCAGGGGCAAACCAGCGCCACCTTTTTCTGGGTGGGTTCGGAGGGCCCCGTAAAGGGTATCCAGCCGCGGTATTGGTTTCGTCACGATGAATCCGTGCCCGGGACGGAGCGCGTGGACCAGGTGCTGGCATGGTTGGACTTGCCCGCCGACGACCGGCCCACTGTGATCACCCTCTACTTCAGCGATGTGGACTCGCAGGCGCACTACCACGGCCCGGAATCGGCTGGTGCGCGGAACGCGGTCGAGAAGACCGATGCCTTGATGGGACGCCTGCTCCAGGGCCTCAAAGACCGCAGGCTGGAAGACAGCGTCAACCTGATGGTGGTCTCCGATCACGGGATGACAACGGTTGACCCCGACAGCACCGTCTTCCTGGAGGACTACTTTGATCCCGAAGACGGAATGGTCGTTGAATACTCGCCCGTCTTGGCCATCCGGCCACAGCGCGGCAGAGAGGCGTCTGTCCGGGCCCAACTGAGCCAAATGCCGGGGGTGGACCTGCTTGGCGCTTCAGATCTGGAAGCGTTTAACTATTCAGGCCATTACCGCATTCCAGCTGTCATTGCGCTGGCGCATGAAGGCTGGACGATATACTCCACCCGCGAATTTCCCGCTCGCTCCGGCCCGCCCAACCCCGGCAATCACGGTTACCACCCAGATTCAGAGGGGATGCGCGCCCTTTTCGTGGCGTACGGACCCGCCTTTGAGAGAGGAGTCAGGGTCGAGCCGTTCGAGAACATCCACCTCTACAATCTCATGGCGCGCGTCGTTGGACTGGCGCCTGCCCCAAATGATGGAGACTTTGCGGTCGTAGAGTCGTTCCTTCGATAGATCGACGATAGAAGCCATGAACACCTCTCCTACCGCGCCGCAAATGCGCCTCATCCGGTTCGCTCTCCTCCTGGGCATTCTCATCTGGGGAGCGGTAGCTGCCTTCCTGGCCAGCAGCGCTGGACTTACCGTTGGCCTGAATGCGCCCGGCCCACTTGCCTCTGTTGTTGCTTTTTTGGTTGTCGCCGCAGCCGGGGCACTTCTCTACATCAGGCGGTTGCTTGAGGACGAGGAGGACTTCAGCCGCCGCACCCGACTGCTGATCATTGGCCATGTGACGTGCGAAATCTCGGCGCTCTTTGGCGGAGTTCATCTTATAACGACGGGCGGCCTCCTCCCCTACGCGGCGGGCCTGACGGTCTTCCTGTTTTCCTTCATTCTACTCCCCGTGGAGAAGGTCTGAGTGGGTTTACTCTATCAAGAAAACGGCCGGTACTTTGGACTCGCTGCCGGACACCTCGAAAAGCTTGCGGCTCAAGAACTCCGGGAACTCGGAGTAAAAAAGACCGACGACGCCTATCGCGGAGTCTTCTTCGAGGCCGACAAGGCCACGATGTACCGAGTCAACTACGAGTCTCGTTTGCTGACGCGTGTGCTGGCCCCGCTAACGGAGTTTACCTGCCACTCGGATCGGTACCTGTACACGCAGGCCCAGAAGATCGACTGGAGTCAGATCCTCTCGCTCAAGAAGACATTTGCGGTTTTTGCGACCATTTCGAACAGCAAGGTCACCCATTCCCAGTTCATGGCGCGAAGGCTGAAGGATGCCATCGTAGACCAGTTTCGTGAGGCCACCGGCAAGCGTCCCAGCGTCCGTACGCCGGACCCGGACGTCTGGCTGAACCTGCACATCCACGCCAACCGAGCCACCATCAGCATAGACACGTCGGGTGGGTCGCTTCACCGCCGTGGGTACCGCCAGAATGCGCTGGCCGCTCCGATGCAGGAGACCGTGGCCGCCGCTGCGGTTCGCATTTCAGGGTGGGACGCCAAGACCCCGCTGCTCGACCCGATGTGTGGATCCGGAACTATCCTTGCCGAAGCCTTCATGTTGGCGGGTAAGATCCCCGCTGGGTACCTCAGGCAGGAGTTTGGGTTTGAACACATGCCGGACTTCGAACCCGCCGTGTGGCGAGAGGTCGCTGCCAAAGCCGACGCGCGTATGATTCCTGTCCCCGACGGACTGATTTCCGGCTCGGACGTGGACACCATGGCCGTAAACGCGGCCCTGGCAAACCTGGGCAGACTGCCAGGCGGAGAGGCCGTCCAGGTGGAGCGGCGAGACTTCCGAAGCATCGATAGCGTGGCGGACGGGATCGTGATCTGTAATCCCCCTTACGGCCTCCGTCTTGGCGATGACGACTCCGCCTCCGCGCTCATCAAGGAGTTTGGGGACTGGCTGAAGACCGCATGCGCCGGCCGTTCTGCGTTTGTCTACGCGGGCAAACCCGAACTGCTGAAGTCTGTGGGCCTCCGGACGACCTTCAAGAAGATACTCGTGAACGGGGCCCTGGAAGGCCGATTGGCGCGGTACGACATGTACCAGGGTCCCGCTGTCGATCGTTCCTAGGTATATTCGGCCGCCAACAAATCACCCCCTCGACGTGCGCATGCTCTCCACTCTTCTGGCTTCCCTGTTTTTGGTCGGCACGTGTCTGGCTCAGACTCCGGAGGACTGGCCCACCGCCGACCAAGCCGATGTCGAGAGTGTTGACGCCATCATGGCCGCCGTATACGATGTGATATCCGGTCCCGCCGGCCCTCGGGACTGGGACCGTTTCCGGTCACTCTTTCAGCCCGATGGACAGCTGATTCCGATCGGCTCCTCGCCTGCAGGCACGCTTCCGCGGTTCTTGTCCCCCGGTGAATACGCGGAACTCGGCGCCCAGATGTTCAGCACCCGAGGCTTCTTCGAGAAGGAAATCCACAGAGTGCAGGAGCAGTATGGCCCGCTGGTCCACCTGTTCTCGACCTACGAGTCTCACGACACCGCTGAATCTACCGAGCCGTTTGCCCGCGGCATCAACAGCTTCCAACTCGTGAACGATGGAAGCCGCTGGTGGGTGGTAAACATCTTCTGGCAGTCAGAGACCCCGGCGCTTCCCATCCCGGCCAAATACCTCCCGTCCCAGAACTAAACGCCGGACAGGCTTTTGTCCAGCGCATTCCGAATCACGTCGAGTGCTTCGGTGAGGACATCCCACGGAATATTGAGCGGTGGGGCGATTCGAACCAGGGTGTTGCTGTGGAGTGTCCACCCCAGGAGCACGCCGCCTGAGAGGGCGGCCGCAACTACGGCCTCGGTCTGAGCCGACGTTCGCAGTTCCATGCCCAGCATCGCGCCCCGTCCGCGTACCTCAACGACACCCGGGTGGACAAGGGCAGCGCGCACACGCTGGCCTATTTGAACGGCGCGGGCAGGCAGATCGTCATCGATCAGAACGCGCAGGGCCGCGTTTGCCGCCGCACAGGAGACGGGATGACCACCGAACGTGGTGACGTGACTCAGGGGCGGATCCCTTCGGAAGGCCGCCATGATTTCCGCCGAGGAAATGAAAGCTCCCAGAGGCATTCCGCCGCCCAGCGCCTTGGCCAATGTGAGGATGTCCGGGACAACCCCGAAGCCTTCAAAAGCGAATACCGAGCCGGTTCGACCGATTCCAGTCTGGATCTCGTCGAAGATCAGCAAGGCACCCGTTTCCGTGCAGCGGTCCCGGAGGCGCCTCATCCAGCCGTCCGACGGCACTCGCACGCCGCCTTCGCCCTGAATGGGCTCGGTGATAACTGCCGCCACCGAATCGTCAATCTGGTCCAGGGCCGCCACGTCGTCAAACGGAAGAAACTGCACGCCCGGTAGAAGCGGCAAGAACGGATCCCTGTAGACAGACCTCCCGGTAACGGACAGCGACCCGTGCGTGTCGCCGTGGTACGAATTCTCGAACGCCACCAGGCGCGTGCGGCCCGTGTGCTTCTTGGCCAACTTGAGCGCGCCTTCGTTAGCCTCTGTCCCCGTCATGGTGAAATAGACGGTTGAGAGCGACGCCGGCAGGTGGCTGGCGAGTCTCGCGGCGAGTGCTGACTGGGGCTCCTGAACGAACTCGCCGTAGACCATGACATGAAGGTGGCGATCCAACTGGTCGCGGATGGCCTCCAGCACCTGGGGATGCCGGTGCCCGAGACTCGACACGGCGATGCCACTGATGAGGTCCGTGATCCTCGCGCCCCCCTCGACATAGAGGTAGGGACCTTCCGCACGCTCGACCACCAGCCCGATGGGGTTGTCGCTGGTCCAGGCTACGTGATTGGCAAAACGTGGGTCCATCATTTCACTTGATGAGCAGGATTCGCTGATTCACCGGGTACAGCCATTCCACGCCGCGCTCGGTCACGATGGCGTCGTCCTCCAACGGAATGCGCACCTTCGCGCCGCCCCATTCGGGGGCCTTTGTGTACGCGAAAAGCTCGATGGACAACAAATTGCCAGACTTGACCTGGTACGTTCTGCGCACGGGGTTGAAGAAGGCGATGGAAGGCCCGATGCCATGGCCCAGATTGCCCACGGAGTGGCACCCGATGACGATCTCGGTCAAGTCGTTGTCCGAAGGCTGGTTGAAGCCGGCCATTTTTCCGAAGCCCGCCTCCACAAGCGCCCGGTATACGTCTTCCTCAATGGCCTCCGCGGTCTTTCCGGGCTTTATGGTCCGGCGCACCACGGCGCGCGCCTCCAGCCCACGATCGAACGCATTCTGAATTCCGGCCGGAGCGGACGTCTCTCCTTCCCGAAGCACGTAGGCGATGCGCTTCATGTCGGTGTGGAAATTCATGAGGCCCACTCCCCAGTCGATCATCAGCAAGTCTCCCCGCTGAATGATGCGGTCGGAGGAGGTGGCCTCGACGCCATCCGCACCCGTGATGTAGACGGATGGAAACCCGAAGGAAGTCCCAAGCCCGTTCTCGAACTGCTGCTCTGTCATCCACCAGGCCACGTCCTCCAAGGTGGTCACGCCTGGCGTGATGATCTCGTTGGAGAAAGCGCGCTCGGCAATCTGACGCGAGAACTCGCCCGCCTCGCCGAACGCGATGATTTCGGTTGCCACGCGCCGGGACCGGAAGTCGGACACGAGTTTCTCGGCGGAGACGAGACGACCGGCCAGGTCCTGGCCCAGGACCTCGACAAGCTCCTGATAGCCGGAATGGGTCAACCCGTCCGCACCGCCAATCGCCTGCGATGTGTTGATCCCAATCCGCGCTGGATCACGCTCGGTCACGAACTCCGCCAGTTCGCCGCTTCCACCGAAGTAATCGTATGCGTCT
>JBLHLC010000001.1:0-283593 GCA_047619685.1 Rhodothermales bacterium | reverse complement strand
TCAAGCCCCGGCCCGCTCCCTCAAGCCCCGGCCCGCTCCCTCAAGCCCCGGCCCGCTCCCTCAAGCCCCGGCCCGCTCCCTCAAGCCCCGGCCCGCTCCCTCAAGCCCCGGCCCGCTCCCTCAAGCCCCGGCCCGCTCCCTCAAGCCTCGGCCCGCTCGCCTGGTTAACAGGACCCGATTACTCGCCTTCTGGATCCGCCCATTCGTCGTACCGCTCGCGCCGGATGTCAGCACCGGCATTGTTGAGCTTCTGCTCCAGGTTCTCGTACCCCCGATCCAGGTGATAGACACGCAAGACATGTGTTTCACCCTCCGCGACGAGTCCGGCCAACACCAGCGATACCGACGCCCTGAGGTCCGTTGACATCACATGGGCCCCCTTGATGGTTCGTCCACCTTCCACGACCACCTCGCCGTCGATCACAATGGCGTTGGTGTTCATCCGGCGCAGTTCAGGAATGTGCTTGAACCGGTCCAGATAGACGGTTTCACGAATGCGGGCATTGCCTTCTGCGCAGGCCAGGAGCACCGTCCACTGCGCCTGCAGGTCGGTAGGAAAGCCGGGGAAGATGTCGGTGCTGATGGAAACAGACTTCAGAATTTCGGGCCGGGTGATGTGCACCAGGTTTCCGTCCACCTTGATCCCGACACCCGTCTGGCGCAACGCGTCCATGAACGGGGCGCCCAGGTGATCAACATTGACCCCTCGCACCGTCATCGTTTCGCCGGGTCGGCCGGCAATGGCGGCGGCAATCATGAAGGTGCCGGCTTCAATGCGGTCCGGTGAGTTCTCCCAATCAACGCCGTGCAGGGCGTCGACGCCTTCAATCTCAAGCGTGCGTGTGCCGATGCCTTCGATGCGTGCTCCCATCTTGGCGAGCATGTTGCAAAATTCGACCACGTCCGGCTCAATGGCCGCGTTTCCGATCCGTGACCCTCCGCGGGCCGTGGAGGCGCCAAGGACCAGGTTGATGGTGGCGCCAACGCTAGACGGATGCAAGTCGAACGTGCCGCCCGGCAAACGACCGCCCGGGGCCTTCGCAATGACGTAGCCCTCTTCCAGATCAATTTCGGCTCCCAGGGCAGCCATTCCCGTCATGTGGAGGTCCACCGGACGAGGACCCCAGGCGCAGCCTCCGGGAAGCGACACTTTCGCCTTCCCAAAACGCCCCAATAACGCGCCAAGCATGTAGAACGAGGCGCGCATCCGCTTGACCAGCGAGTATGGCGCCACCGTCTTGTCTGCCGAGGCTCCGTCGATCACCAGCCGATGATTGGCCTCGTCGAACTCAACGCCGGCCCCGGTAATCCGGATGACTCTGGAAAACGTGTGAATGTCCCGGAGTGCCGGTACATTACCAAGCGTCGTTTTGCCGTTCGCCAGCAGGGCCCCGGCCATGAGAGCCAGCGCCGTGTTCTTGGAACCGCTGACTTCGAGCGTTCCGTAAAGAGGCGTTCCGCCTCGTACTACCAGTTTGTCCATTCACCCCCCTTGATCGCGCCCGATGATACGGGGACAGGGCACCAAAATAAAGGATCACAGAGGAAGCCGATGCGTTGGGATCGCGCCCAACCTGACTCTATGACACCCGTTTACCTCGATTACGCCGCCTCATCGCCCATTCCGGGCGTTGTTCTGGAAGAAATGATTCCTTGGCTGCAGGCGGGATTCGGTAATCCTTCATCCGTTCACGCGGCGGGAAGGGCGGCGCGCCATGTTGTCGAGGAGTCCCGGGACAAGATTGCTACGCTTCTTGGCGCCCGTTCGGAAGAGATTATCTTCACCTCCGGCGGGACCGAGGCCAACCATTTGGCCATCTTGGGATGGTCCGGCTCGGGTCCCGTGGTGACCTCCACCGCGGAACACGCGGCTATTCTGGCCCCTGTCGAGGCGCTGGAGAAGCGCGGACACCGGGTCTCCCGGGTGCAGCCGGACGCGGACGGCCGCGTGGCTCCTGCGCTCGTGGCGAAGTCAATGGAGAATGACGGGTTGGCAAGCGTGATGTTGGTTAACAACGAGCTTGGGACCATCAACCCAGTGCGGGCCGTCGCCGACCTCTGCCATGAGATGGGAGCGCGCATCCACTGTGATGCCATCCAGGGGCCGGCCTTTCTGAATCTGGATGTGGACGACCTGGGTGTAGATCTTCTTAGCCTGTCCGCGCACAAGGTTGGCGGGCCGAAAGGCACCGGCATTCTTTATGTGCGAAGCGGTTGCCCGCTCAATGCGTTGTCAACGGCGGGTGGTCAGGAGCGCGATCGGCGGGGTGGAACCGAGAACGTTGCGGGTATAGTCGGCATGGCCGCCGCACTCACGTGGCAGTCCCTGTATGGCGCCTCCCACCGAAAGAAGATGGCTAGACTGAATGCCCGGTTGAGAGCGGGCCTGCTTGCTCTCCTTGGCGACCGGATTGTGATCAATAGTCCTTCAGAAGGATGCGCGCCCCATATTCTGAGTGTGGGCGTTTCCGGAGTCCCCCCACAAACCGGGGGCGAGATGCTGATTCTGGGCATGGACCTGGAAGGCGTTCAGGTCTCTGCCGGCTCGGCGTGCTCAAGCGGGGCCCTGAGCCCCAGCCATGTCCTGACAGCTATCGGTCGCGATCAGGACTCCGCCGTCAGGTTCTCGATCGGCTGGGGTACCACGGAGGCGGACATCGACTATGCCATAGATGCTGCCGCCAAGGTCATCACCCGAGTGAGGGCATCGCTTTGAACCCGGCCATTCTGGTCTTCGCACGCGTTCCCGAGCCGGGGAAGGTCAAGACCCGCCTTTCGCCACCCTTGACGGCCTCGGAGGCCAGCCGTCTCTACGCGGCGTTTGTCTCCGACACGGCTGCCAAGCTGAAGTCAGTGGATGCAGCCGTCCGCTGGTATGTCACCCCGGATGTTGATGGCTTCAAGGGTACCCGGCTCGTGGAGCAGGAGGGAGGTGTCTCGTTCCATATCCAGGTTGGCGAGAGTCTGGGAGCTCGCATGCGGAGCGCGGTTCAGGCCACCATGGATGCCGGATGCGATGCAATTGTCGTAATCGGGACCGATTCGCCCACGTTGCCGGTCCGGGTCCTGGAAGAAGCGCTGCGGCACCTGAAATCGCCGGGAAGTGCCGTTCTCGGACCCGCCTCGGACGGCGGGTACTACCTGCTCGGACTGCACGGGGTGGACCCTGCCTTTCTGGAAGAAATGTCTTATTCAAGGTCGGACGTGTTTGCGCGAACCAGCGATCTGCTGCTCGCAGAAACGGGGGTGTCTCCGGTGGTTCTGGGCGAATGGTATGACGTGGACGTGCCCGCGGATCTGGAGAGGTTGACGGCGGAGTTGGAGAGCGGCGAGTCCGTCGCGGCCGAAACACGTTCTGCGCTCACGAATCTGGGGCTGGTATCTGCGTGATGAAGGGAGATCTGCGGCGGCATGCCGACTTCGGTTCTGAATTTGTGGACTCCCGGCATGTGGAGGTCTTGCTGCCGCCGGGCTATGACGGGTTCGACACGGCCTACCCCGTCCTGTACATGCAGGACGGACAGAACCTGTTCGAGCCCAAGCACTCGTTTGCCGGGGTGACGTGGGGGGTGCAGGAGACCATGAGGCGGTTGACTGATGAAGAAGGGCTGGCCGGCGCCATTGTCGTTGGAATCTGGAATTCAAAGCACCGCATTTCCGAGTACATGCCTCAGCGACCCATGGAAGAGTGGGCTGACCCCAGGGCGCTGAAGCGTTTTGAGGCCACCTATGGCGGCAAACCGAGCTCAGACGCCTATCTGAGGTTCATCGTCCAGGAACTGAAGCCGTTCATCGACAAGACGTATCGAACGCTCCACGGTCGGGACCATACGTGGCTCATGGGCTCCTCGATGGGAGGCCTCGTGTCCCTCTACGCAATCTGCGAGCATCCGGAGGTATTCTCGGGCGCCGCATGCCTTTCGACCAGTTGGACCGTCGGGAGTCGGGTCATGCTTCGATATCTGGAGCGAAGGCTACCCAAGGCGGGTCACGTGCGATTGTATTTCGACTATGGCGTTGAGGCGCAAATTGCGCGTTATGAGGCCCTTCAGAATTCCGTAAACCGGCTGATGCAGCGTTCAGGGTACACCCGCGAGGGCGACTGGATGACTCGCCGATTCCCCGGCGCCGCTCACGATGAGGCCGCCTGGAAACTGCGGCTTGACGTTCCTGTCCGTTTTCTTCTTCAGGGAAGGAATTCGGACTGAGATCGCCGACTTTTTGAGACCAGACAGCCCGGGCGTTCTATCTTTGCCCATGACAAAAGAGGCCACATGAATTATTCAGCTGCCGAAGAAGCGCGGCGAGCTCCACTGACCCTGGAGCAGTTCATCATTGACAAGCAGGAGGAGTTACCCCATTCGACGGGAGCGTTTTCCCGCCTGATCCGTGACCTGTCAGTCGCGGCCAAGAGCGTGAACAGCCACATGCGTCGCGCTGGCATCTCGGACGTGTTTGGCGAGACGGGCGAAATCAACGTTCAGGGAGAGGTCCAACAGAAGATGGACCTGATGGCGCACATGGAATTTGTGCAGGCCCTCCGGCGTGGTGGCGAGTGTTGCCTTATAGGCTCAGAGGAGCACGCCGAGGCCATTCCCCTCCGCAACGATGTGGGCGCGGACGGTCAGTATATCGTGTTGATGGATCCGCTGGATGGATCGTCCAACATCGAGGTCAACGTATCGGTAGGGACCATTTTCTCCATTTACCGGCTACCGGAGGAGAATGCGGAGCCCAGTCTTCAATCGGCACTTCAGCCGGGCGTAAACCAGATAGGAGCCGGGTACGTGGTGTACGGTTCCTCCACCATGCTGGTGTACACGAGCGGGTACGGGGTTAACGGATTCACGCTGGACCCCTCAATCGGCGAGTTTATGCTCAGCCACCCGAACATCCGGACCCCTGAGAATGGGACGATGTATTCGGTTAACGAAGGCAATTACAATTCCTTCGAGGAAGGCCTCAAGCGATACATCAAGTGGATGCAGGAGCCAGATCCGGCCACAAATCGCCCCTTCAGTACCAGGTATATTGGGTCCTTCGTGGCAGACTTCCACCGCAACCTGATGAAAGGCGGCCTTTATATCTACCCGGCCACCGAGGCAAATCCGAGCGGTAAACTTCGGCTGATGTACGAGGCTAATCCGCTGGCATTCATAGTCGAACAAGCAGGAGGATCCGCTTCGCAGGGGTCCGGCAGGATCATGGAAACCGTTCCAACCGCATTGCACGAGCGTACGCCGGTCTACATGGGGAGCCCGAAGATGGTCGAGATGGCCGAGGCGTTCCTGCGCGGAGACCTATAGCCGCACGATTGATGCCATCATCGGTTCGCATATGGGGGCCAGGTTCGCTTTCGAATCTGGGGCCGGGGTTCGATACGCTGGGGGCCGCTCTTGAGCGGATTGGGGACATCGTGGAAGTTTCTGGCAGCGAGAGGCCGGGGATAGAGCTGCTCCCGGGCGGAGGGGTATGGGAGGCTCCCGCCAATGTCCTCAAAAACACAGCCGCGCGGGCCGCGGCTTTCGTCTTGAGGGAACATCCAGGACGATTTCCGGGCCTCACGCTTCGGGTTATAAAGGGCATTCAACCCGGATCCGGACTCGGCAGCTCCGCCTCCAGCGCGTCGGCGGCCGCCCTGGGCGCCCTGCTGGTGCTCTCAGACCTGCCGCGAGAACAAGCGGTGGACGCCGCCCTGGAAGGCGAGGCAGGGGTCTCTGGGGCCCGCCATGGAGACAACGTGCTGCCTTCTCTGCTGGGAGGTGCCGTCCTTGCCGATTCTTCCAACCCTTCCAGATTCAGACGCGTACATATTCCGGTTTCGGTTCATCTGGCCGTAGTCCGACCGGACGTGGCCGTCCTGACGCGTGAAGCCAGGGCCATGTTGCCCAAGGTTGTACCCCTGCGAGACGCGGTCCACAACGCATCGGCGCTGGCCTTCATGATTGATGCGCTTCGGTCAGGAGACCTGGCAGCGTTCGCCGAAGCCATGGAGCAGGATCGAATAGTCGAGCCCGTTCGCGCTCGCCTTGTCCCTGGATATGCTCAAATTTTGGACGCGGCACGGGAAAGCGGCGCATTGGGGGCGGCTCTCAGCGGGTCGGGGCCAGCCTTGTTTGCGGTTTGCCCAGACCACCAATCTGCTGAAACCGTTCGGGACGCCATGCTGTCTGCCACCCGCAAAGCCGGGCATGAGGTCCGGGGGTTGGCCACGGAAATTGACTTGAAGGGCGCCCGACTTACGGAGCTCGAGACCACACCGTTCGAGATCTAGGCATGCCGGTCCTCTATCAGTCCACCCGTGGAAAAGCGGACTCAGCAACCGGATTTGTGGAGGCGCTTCTTGGGGGGCTTGCCTCCGACGGCGGCCTCTATGTCCCGTTGGACGTCCCCGCGCTGCCGGAGAATTGGGAGCGGCAGGAGACATTCGCCGACCTTGGTTCGCTCGTCCTGCGGAATTGGCTGGATGGTGCACTCGCGCCGGCCGTCGTGGACGCGGCCGCCCGGAGCGCACTCTCTTTTCCAGTGCCGCTGGTTCCTCTTCAGGGGCCATGGGAGGGCGTCCACATTCTGGAGCTATTCCATGGGCCCACGCTCTCTTTCAAGGACTTCGGCGCCCGCACGATGGCTCGGCTTATGGCTGCTTCCATCCCCGCGGGTAAGACACTCACGGTCCTCGTAGCGACCTCCGGTGACACGGGCAGTGCCGTCGCCGATGGCTTTTCTGGCATCCCCGGGGTCCGCGTGGTACTGCTGTACCCCGAAGGCCAGGTCAGTCGGACCCAGGAGCAACAACTTATCGTGGAACGACCAGGGGTGACCGCGCTGAGAGTGCGAGGTACCTTTGACGACTGCCAGCGCATGGTGAAGGGCGCATTCTCTGACCCAGCCCTGGCCGGCGTTGGCCTTTCGTCGGCAAACTCCATCAACATCGGACGACTGCTTCCCCAGTCTCTGTACTACCTCTGGGCGGGTATTCAGCTGCAGGATGGGCGGCCGTTCCGCGCCTGCGTTCCGAGTGGAAACCTGGGTAACCTGACGGCCGCCGTGCTTGCCTGGAGGGGTGGGCTGCCCATGTCAGGGTTTGTGGCCGCACACAATTCAAACCAGTTCTTTCCCCAGTATCTGGGAGGGAGCGATGCCGGGTTTGGCCCCTCGGTGAGAACGATGTCCAACGCCATGGATGTCGGAGCCCCGAGCAATTTCGAGCGCCTGGAGTGGATGTTGGGCCGCGAAACCCTGACGTCCGCGTTCCAGGGTGTGTCCGTGAGCGACAGCGAGACGCTGGAATCCATGCGGAGGGTCTATGGAGAGACCGGCTATCTGGCCGACCCGCATACGGCCGTGGGGCTTGAGGCTGTGCGGCGGCTGCGTTCCGGCTGGGCGGACTCCGAGCCCATTGTTGTGGCGTCCACCGCGCACCCTGCCAAGTTTCCGGAGGCCATCCTGGAAGCCACCGGCCTGACGCCGGATGTGCCCGCCAGCCTGGCGGCGTTCTGGAACCGCAAGACCGCCGTTGCCGGCATAGACGCTTCAGGTCAAGCCCTCCGCGCCGCGATCCTGGCCGCCGACGTTACCGGGTGAAGTTGGCCTTGAAACGTTTCACGTTTCCTCGTCCGTCCTCGGCGCGGAACGTGAATTCATGCCGGCCCGGGCCGACACGATCGTCAAAATCGTAGTACACAAGCGAACGCTTGGGATCGTACTGGAACAGGACCCACTCGCCATCTATGGAACCGGAGTAGGAGGCTATGCCGGATAGTTCGTCGCTCATTCTGAGCCGAATGGATGACGCCCGGGACAAGTTGTCGCCGTCGGATATGTTCGACGGATTCACAACAGGTGCGACCGTGTCTGCGGCAATCACGTAGGTGCCAAACGTCCGGGTCTGGCCCGTGATATAACCGTTCTCATACGATCCTCCGGCAGATATGAGTCGCTGGCCGGACACCCGGGCAAGAAGCGCCTTTGGACGCAACCGGGCAGGCAGTTGATCGGCCTCCAGAGAAACGGTGACTGCGGAATGAATCGGTATTGAGGCGCGATGGATGTTGTGACTCTGCGAGAACACGCCGCTCGGTGGGGCAGATACCGAGTATGAGAGTTCGATGTCCTCGTAAAGAGCCCCCCTGGGAAAGCGCACTATTACACCCGGCATCACAAAAGACTCTGCGCGTGCCCGCGTGATGTAAAAGCCCTCCCGGGCTGGCGGTGCCGGTGCCTTCATCCGGGCCCCTCTCAGGGAGAATGCGAGGGTGGTGTTGTTTCCGAACGCATCCGACAATGAATAGCGCATCGGGAGTTCGTCACCCTGCCGGACATCCAGGAATCCACGACGCTCCGTCTTGTAGTAGTTGAGGCGGTTTCCGGGCAAGAGGTGACTGCGCTGTACCCACCTCCTGTTTGTGCTCCGCTCGGAATAATCCAGATGCGCGTTGATATAACGCTGGGTAGAGAAATTCAGCCGCTCCATGGTGGACCGAAAAATTTCCTGCTCGCCCGCCTCCAGCGAAATGGTATAGAGACCCAAGCGGCTCTGCGATCTGTCGTGGTAGTCGTGCGCCTGGATGCCGAAGGCCACTTGGCCCTCGGCTACAACGTGGGCCCCGGAGTCCATTGTGTAGACCCCGGGAGACACCTCGCTGGCGCCGATCGATGCCGGCCTGCCGGGACGCGCTACGGAAAGTGTGTCACCCTTCCCCGAAACAATGGCGGCTCCGGCTCTCGGGTCGGTGGCGTACACGTTGATTCGGTAGATTCGCGGCCTCGTGTGATCTTCCACCGGCAAGCCAAACAACAACGGATTCAGGGGCTCCGACGTCCCGGAGTCCCTGATTTCAAAGTGGAGATGAGGCCCTCCCGAGGAGCCACTGTTGCCGGAGTAGGCAATCACCTCACCCTTGACAAAACGGAAGTGCTCTGCCGTGGGAAACAGCTCTACCTCGAATGATTTCTGGGCGTACTGCATCTCCTTGACGTACGACGCCAATGGCTCCTCGAAACGCTCCAGGTGTCCATAAACCGTCGTATACCCGTTTGGATGTTGCAGATAGAGGGCGTGACCATAGCCGCCCCCTTGGACGGATATCCGCGAAATCGAGCCCCCTCCGGCGGCATAGACGCGAAAGCCCGTTTGGGCGTTGGTCCGAATGTCCAGACCCGCATGGAAATGGTTGTCCCGCATTTCTGCAAAGTTGCCCGACAAAGACAACGGGATTCCCAGCGGAGAGCGGAAGTAATCCTTGGGAAAGTCCTCGCGATCACCGGACGAGGACGGTAACAGGAGAAGCGCGAGGAATAGAGAAAGTCCGCGCATCAATTGGAGGATGGTTGGCGTATGGGGCTTCGGACTATGCGCAATTTCAATCTCATCAGCGTTCTTCTGGGCATCATTGCGGTGTTCGTTGTCGGCGTGACGCTTCTGGAGCTTCGCGTTGTCCTGATGCCGTTTGTGTTGGCGATGCTTCTGTCCGTGATCTTCAAGCCGGTAGTGGTGAATCTCAAGGCCAGAAGATTCCCGACATCTCTGTCCCTGGTCGGCGTCTTGATCGCATTTTTTCTGGTCCTGTTCCTTCTGGGCTGGTTTCTGTTTTCCGCTGCGGGCTCCCTGGTTGAGGAGATCCCTCGTTATGAGGTCCGGGTAACCGAATATCTCGACGGTTTGGAGGCCTATATCGTGGCCAGGCTGGCCAAGTTCAACATCGAAGTGGCCGACGTCCAATGGAGCCGCGCTTTCTCGTTGACCTCCCTGAGCGGAGTATTGTCGACGGGCGTCGGAACGTTTTTGTCCTTCGTTGGGACGACGTTCCTGGTCCTGTTGTTTATGGTGTTCATACTGGCCGGCAGCGGAGACTTGGCCAATAAAATCCGCGTCGCCTTTCCGGCCCGTTACACAGACAGGATTGCGATCGTTGCGTCCAATGTGGACGGACAACTGAGGCGGTATCTGGTGGTCAAGACGGCCGTGAGCATGGCCACCGGGCTTCTCACTGGAGTCATTGTGGCGGCATTTGGCGTGGATTTCCCCATCATCTGGGGGTTCCTGGCCTTCGTCCTGAACTTCATCCCTAATTTCGGCTCCCTGGTTGCTGTCATGTTTCCGGTCGTGCTGTCGCTTCTTCAGTTTGGCTCTCCAGCTACCACAATCGTCCTTTTGGTAATCCTGGTGACATCGCAGACCACGCTGGGCAACATTGTCGAACCCCGGGTCATGGGGTTCAGCCTGAATCTCAGCCCCCTGTTCATTCTGGTCAGCCTCATTTTTTGGGGTTGGCTGTGGGGGCTTTGGGGTATGGTATTGGCCGTCCCACTTACGGCATCCGTCAAGATCGTCTTTGAGAATGTCGAGGCCTTGCGTCCCTTCTCAATCCTGATGAGCGGCTGGTCGGAGACCGAGGAGCGGGCGCTGAGCGCCGAAGAAGCCAAGGACTTGACTCCCGAAGCCACTGGCACGGTGCACCAAAGTGAGTCGGTTTCCGAAATCGCGGCCCTTCGGAGTTAACCGAAGACAGCCGTCGTTGCGCGCTTCCAGGAAAGAAGAAGCTCGTCGTGCCGCACATGTCTTCCATGCCGGGCCAGCACGCGGCCCCCGACGCGCACCTCGGCAAGGTCCTGCGCGGTCCCCGAAAGAACGAACGCACTGACGCTCTCATCCGCTGAAAGACCGGCCATTATGGGTGCTTGGCCATCGAGCACCAGGAAGTCCGCCGTGGCCCCAACATCGAGAACACCCACTGGTCGTCCGAAGACGGCGGATTTGGCGGACGCAGCCTTTTGCCATAGGGACGTTCCGTTCGACAGGGGGGCATCCGGCAAGGCCGCTCGTTTTCCCGACTCCGCACGCATTCCGTACAGGATGAGCCTGAGTTCTTCCGCCGGGGACACGGAAACATGGCTATCCGAACCCAAGCCCCACGAAAGCTGGCTCGCAGATTCGAGCGGAAACCTCCCGTCCCCGAGGTCATGTTCCGTCGTTGGGCACAGAACGACTGTCGCCCCGGCCTGGGCAATGAGGTCCAACTCCGCCCTCGTGGCGTGCGTGGCATGAACCAAGGCCCACCGGTGATCGAGTCCGACCTCGCTTTCCAGCCACTCGATGGGTGTCTTTCCGTACTGCTCCAGCGAGGATTGAACCTCGGCGGGTTGTTCGGAGACGTGGATGTGTATCGGCATGGACGATTCCGCGAGATCGGAGAGGAACCGCAGGTCCCGGGCGTCTGAGGCTCGAACGGAGTGGGGGGCGACTGCCACTGCGGTGTCTGGGGACTCTCGCCGGATATGCTCCACGAGCCTTCGATACTCAGCATGCTCCAGGTGAAACGGCCCTTGACGCTTGCTCAGGGGAATGCCGCCAATGCCGCCCCAACGGTACAACACCGGCGCGAGCGTGAGGCGGATCCCCGTTTCACGTGCGGCTCGGAGAATGGCGGAGGCCGATTCCTCTGGCTTCGCGCCACCCGGGCGGTGCACATAGTGGAACTCCACGACGGACGTGTATCCGCTTGCGACCAATTGGGAGAAGAGCCAGGCGCTGACGGCCTGAAGGCTCTCGGGAGTCAATCCGGCGACCGCCTGGTACATGGTTTCCCGCCAAGACCAGAAGTCGTCGCCGCCCCGCGTCTGCTGCACCCTGCCAACCAGCGCACGCTGAAAGGCGTGGGAATGCAGGTTTGGCATGCCGCATATGACGGGCCCCTGGGATCGTGGCAGGGGAGAATCGGGCCGATCCGGACGAACATCCGTTAGCAGCCCATTGCTGTCCCAGGTCAACTCCACCATGCGGGCCCAACCACCCGGGAGAAGCGCCGCAGTTGCAAGCAGGCCCTGGGTCGGCATACGGCCTGGCCCTAGCGAGCTGCCAGAAGCCGGTTTACGATGTCCACCGGGGAGACGCCGTCTGCTTCTGCATTGAAGTTGGTAACGATGCGGTGCCTGAGTACCGGAACGGCCAGGCTGTCCACGTCCGCGATATCGGGCGTCAGGCGGCCATCCAATGCCGCGATGGCCTTCGCACCCATAACGAGGTACTGGGAAGCCCTGGGGCCTGCTCCGTAGCCGATATAGTTCTTGATAAAGTCGGGAGCGGTGTCTCCATCTGGCCTGGTCATTCCAACCAGACGAACCGCGTGCTCGATCACGTTGTCCGCGACCGGCAATTGCCTCACGAAGGCTTGATACGACAACAGGTCTTCACCGTGCATGACGGTTTCGACCTTCGCGGAATACGCGCCCGTGGTCTTTCGCACCACCTCTACCTCCTGGTCAAACCGGGGGTAGTCCAGCCAGAGATTCAGCATGAAACGGTCAAGCTGAGCCTCGGGAAGGGGATAGGTACCCTCCTGCTCGATCGGATTCTGGGTGGCAAGGACAAAGAACGGCTCGGGCAACGTGTAGGTCTCGCCAGCCGCCGTAACACGGTGTTCCTGCATGGCCTCCAGAAGGGCGGCCTGAGTCTTGGGAGGCGTTCGGTTGATCTCGTCTGCGAGTACAACGTTGGCGAAGACGGGGCCCTTCACGAATTTGAAGGCGCGTCTTCCGGTTGTTGTGTCTTCCTCGATGATCTCGGTGCCCGTGATATCGCTGGGCATCAGATCCGGGGTGAACTGGATGCGGGCAAACTGGAGTTCCAGAGCGTCGGCGAGGGTTCGGATCAGCAGGGTTTTTGCGAGGCCCGGAACTCCGACCAGAAGAACATGCCCTCTGCAGATCAGACTGACAAAGATCTGCTGGATGATCTCGTCCTGGCCGACGATGATCTTGGCCACCTCAGCACGCAACTTGCTGAATCCAGCGTGCAGGTCGTCCAGCGTAGTCAGGGGTGCTTCAGGCTGCATAGGAAGTCTGTGCTCAGTTGGAGGCTGTGGCGCTCGGGAGTTCGACCCGAAAGTCGATATATACGTCCCGGCGAAGTTTAATCAGCCAAGCGGTCATCACCTCGGCCTGTTTCTGCCGGAGGGCGTACTGTTCAATGAAAGCGTAATCCGTGTCGATGGAGACCTGGTGGGGGGGCGTCCGCCGCTGAAGATGAACGATATGGTACGCCCGCCTGCCGTTGGTCAATTCTACCTCGTGCGGAGCGCTCAGCGAGTCCACTGCCAGATCTCGAAGTGCCTGTTGCCAGAAAGGGCCCAGGTTCTCAACAAAGAGGTCTCTTTCCCCGGACTGCGGGTCGATGACCCGACCACCTTGCCCTGCGGAGCGCTGATCTTCCGAGTGCCGTCTGGCGGCTGTCGCGAACGTGACAGCTCCGGACCCCAGCGAGTCACCCACGGCGGACAGAAAATCAATCGCCACCTGGGGATCTGATTTCGATTCGTCGAACTGGATCAGAATGTGGTTGTAATCGACCTCGTCGCCCCGGCGTGAGTTTACGCGGAGGAAATGGAGACCGAACTCCGTTTCGAAGATACCTGAAACGATGTCTGGGGCAGCGCGGGATGCGACCGCCGCGAACTCGGGTACCATTTCGCTGAGCGCCATACTCTCGTATCGCCCGCCATTCTCCGCGGAGCCCTGGTCCTCGGAGAAATTCGCCGCCCACTCCTCGAACGTCTCCGGCTTGTTGATGACCGAATCCCGGATGGCGGTCAGAATCTCGCGGGTCTCCTCGCGTGAGTCGTCGGTCACGGCGGGATAACGAACGATGTGGGAAACCCGCACCGCCTCAGGAAGGGTTGGAAGGGAATCCGTCGGGAACTGTCTGAAAAACCGCTGGACGTCGGTCGGCGTGACCTTGATTTGCTGGACCTTGCGGTTCCGGAATTGATCGGCAAGAAGCTGTTCCCGAAAATCCTCCTGCAACTCCGCCTTGATTTCGACGACGGTCTTCCCGTATGCCTCCTCCAACTTGGACTGTCCGCCAACCTGGGCAGACATGGCCCCGATACGCTGGTCCAACATCTGGAAGACCTGATCATCCGAGACGATCAACGTGGTGTCCCGCCGGGCATGGATCAGGAGTACTTTTTCGTCAACCAATTGCTGAAGGGCGCTCGCCCAGAGCAGGTCGGAGAACTGGAGACTCTGCTGTCGCATGAGGCCGAACACGACCGCATCCACCTCAGAACGCAGGAGAATCTGATCGGCAACAACAGCCACGATCTCGTCCACAACCGGCTGGTCCTGCGCGGAAACCGGCGTTGCCACCGTGAGGACAGTCAGCGAGAGAAAGAGGGCCAGAAAGAAACGTTGCATAGAGATCCAGAATAGCGTCGCGGAACGGGAGAAAAAGGGGGACGCTTCTACAAACGAATGGCCCACTCCAGTTCGTGTGTGGGCCGTGAGACCGGGCCCAGGTCCTGAGCAAAGCGGGACCCTCATCGGACGTCCAGTTGCTCGCGGGCCAGAGCCTCGTTGCGAAGACGTTCTACAAGACGCGCATATAACAGTTTCCGGGACTCCATGTGGAGCTGCTGCCTCAGGGATTGTTCGATCCAACCGAGCTCCGGCACCGTGCCAGCCGGGATTCGTTCCAGTACTTGGACAACGTGGTAGCGCCCGCGGTCCGTGAGTACCGTACTGGTTCGAAGGGGCCTGGTGGTTCTCACCGCTTCCCCGACCGTCGGGTATTCAGAGAAGGCCCGGGTCTCCGGAATCAGAGAGCGCGCCAGGGTTCGAGAGAGATCAGGCTCGTCCGAACTTGAGAGGAGCAACTCCTCCCACTCGATGTGGGCCGAGCTGTCCATCGCAGCCAGTTGGCGTTGCGCATCTCTGGCGGTGCTTGCATTGCCGGTCACCAGGTACCTGACACGGACATAGGGTTCTACAAGCCTGAGCCGGACGCGGTTGGCTTCGAAGTAGGCTTGAGTCTCGGCGTCGGAGGGAGTCTCGGCGGGGTCGTCGTAGAGGTCCTCCATCAGGGCGTCGACGACCACGGCACGCTGGGCTTCCGACACTCCGGCGCGGACCTCCGGTTTCCGATCGATGCCCCTCCTGACTGCCTCCGAATAGAGGAGTTGGCCGGTGACCCATTGGTCGATCACTCTATCCGCCGCAGCCGTTGAGTCCATTTCCAGCGCCAGTCCTTCAAGAGCCAGTGAGAGGCTCTCCCGGCTTAGCGACTCCGATCCGAGTCTGGCCACAAAGTCTGGCTGAATTGGCGCGCCCGTGCAGCCAGCGTACGCCGTCGCAACAACCAAAAGTAGGCCTGGCGATCTCACCGAAGCCTCTGAAAGGCGGTGACCAACCGGTTCGGGTACGTGTGCACCGAGTATCTCGCACGGAGTTTCTCGATCAGCGCGGCTTCCAGATACTCCTGGTACGCTCCGACAACTTCGGCGCGGGCTTCATCGAACAACTTCGGCCTCGAAGGCTCCGTTCCATCGTTTATCAGCACGATCTTGCCACCGGAGTACGCCAACACACCCGTGCTTGCACCTGGGTCAAGCGAGACAGCCTGATCGTAAATGGACGACGTTTCGCCCTCCACGTAGGTGGTGTCGAACCTCACCCGGGACGTAGAATCTGCCATATAGGCCTCTCGTACCGCGCTGTACGGGGTCCCCGCTGACAGCAGAGAGTGGACCACCTGCATTAGAGAATCCGAGGACGATGCGATCCCGAGGATGCGGACCCGGTCTGGAAACACGTAACTGGCTTTGCTGGCCTCGTATCGCTCCATCAGTGCGCTCGTGTCCGCGTTTGCCGCCGACCAGACAGAGTCTTCCATGAGCCGGAACAGCATCAGGCCATCACGAAATTCCTGCATCGTTCGGCGGAAGTTTGCATCCCTTGCCTCCAGAATAGACACCTCGAAGGAAATGGCTCGATCGTCCAGGAATGCGTCCAGTGCCGAATGGAAGCGACGCTGGGCGTTTTGCTCACGCGCACCGCTGTATCCCGCAGCAAACTGGCCAAACTGGCCGGCAGAATAGACGGAGTCTCCCAGGAATGCGATGGCTCGTCGCTTGATTTCCAGATCACCCGACCCGCTCGAGAATGAGAAGAGGACAGAATCCGGGGAGCTTGTCCCCATCAGTTCATTCACCCAGGCCGAGTCCACGCGGGCGTTCTCCCTAACCCGAATTTGGGCGGCGAATTCGGCTTCGGCCTGGTTCGAACGGGGGAGCCGGGCGACCTCGTTTTTCAGGTCCTCGTAGGCTTCCTCAAAGGTCGGGGCCGTATCGATGCCGAGAAGTTTGATCACGTGCTGGCCAAATGCCGTGGTTAGCGGGGCTGAGACGACGCCCACGGAGTCGATGGCAAAGGCGGTGTCGCGCATTTCCGGCGGCAACCAGCCGTCGAACGCGACCGCGTCCAGATGGCCGCCGCGGGGAGCGCTCTGCTTGTCGTCAGACATCTCGGTGGCCACATCGGCGAACTCCTCGCCCGAAGCCAGCCGTTCCAGGACCGATGCCAGCCTGTCGGATGCGTCAAGGCTGTCGGCAGCCGTCTGTCCGCGGGGTTGGATCATTATGTGCGCGATGCGCCGGTCAGGACGACTCGGGATACGGTCGTGCACCTGGAGCACGTGGTATCCGAATTGGGTCCGGAATATCTCGGAGACCGAGTCCACCGGAGTGCTGAACATCCGATCTTCGAACGGCTTCACCATACGGCCGCCGGAATAGTACCCAAGATGTCCGCGATACCCGGGTCGCTGCGCGTCCTTGGCGGACGGATCTTCGGAATGTTCGGCCGCAATGGCCCCGAAGTCTGCACCAGCGGCAACGGAGTCCATGAGAGCGCTTAGCCTGTTGTAGGCCCTCACGGTATCAGCCGGAGGGGCGCTGGGGTCCAACCGGAGGAGGATGTGGCTCACGTCCACCATCTCCGCCTTTTTCTCCCACAAGTCCCGGATGAGCGGCTCCACCACTTTACGCTCCAGCAGATACGGCCGTGCAAGCTGACCACGATACTGAGCCATTTCGGTAACGAGATCCTCCCGGGTATCGTAACCGGCGGAGTCGGCCTCCATCACCTTGAGCCTGAAATCCACGTAGCGTTCCAGGAAATCCTGATACTGCTCAAGAGAATCGCTGGCCGCCGTCGTAGAGTCTGGCATCGATCGAACGTACTGGCGCTCGAACTCAGCCATTGTGAAGGCTTGGTCGCCGATCGTCGCGACAACCAGGTCCTCAGGCTGAGTAGAGTCCTGGCTGGATTCAAGCCCGGTGCAGGAAGCCAGCAGGAGAGCGGCGGTAAGGAGAGAGGCCAGTCGCATAAGATGAGGTCGCTGTGTGATCCGAATCGGCGCTAAGGTACCCATTTTTTGAGCGCGCACCTTGACGCAAAGGGCTTGCGGGGGGTTCCTCTCCGCGGGGCAACTTTCAGGGAAACCGTGTGTCGTACTGACATGACCGGAGACCAGCCACTCATTGAGGCCTTTCAAGCGGGGGACGAATTCGCGTTCGTTTCGCTGTACAACCGATACAAGGGCCCTGTATATGCATTCTGCGTAAAGATGCTTTCCGATAGGGAAGTGGCCGCAGACGTCATGCAGGACACGTTTCTGAGGCTCTACGAGCACCGGGACAGAATTTTGAAGACCACGAGTTTCCGGTCGTGGTTGTTCACCATCGCCAGAAACCAGTGCCTCAATACCATGCGACGCGACAAGCGCATGGTGGGAATGGGAGACCATGGTGATCATCTGGAGGGCGATTCCACGCCGGTGCTGACCATGGAGAAGAGCGAACGCATCGCGCTGGTCGGCGAGTTCCTCATGCGCCTCAGCCCGGAGTACCGGGAGGTCCTGATTCTTCGCGAGTACCAGAACCTCTCTTACGATGAGATCGCAGCAGTGACAAGGTCCACTGTGAGCTCCGTCAAATCCCGGCTCTTCAAGGCAAGGCGCAAGCTGGCCGTGCTCTTGGGTCCGGTTTGGAAAGATGAGGCGGTTGCACCGGTACACAGCGCCAAGACGGAGGGTCAGATATGACACCGAGTCACAGAAGATCGCAGTGCTCCGCTCCCGGCTCAGCCAGGACGGCCGTAGAAGAGACGCTCAACAGGTTTCTGGACGGCGAACTACCGCTGGGTCAGCAGCCTGATCTGTTTTCGCATCTGGCGGTCTGCTCCTCCTGTCGGGCCAGCATGGAAGCGGTGATGTCGTTTCGGCGCATCGCGAGGGAAGAATACATAGCCGTCCCGCAGTCCGCAGACGAGATGTTCATGGACCGTCTTGCCGATCTGAAGGTGCGGGTTGACCGCGTGGATCGGGCAGGAGACCGGCAACCCCTCTGGCAGTCTCGCACGACGGTCAGCCTGGGGACCACCGTATTCATGGCGGCCTGTCTGTTCTTGCTGGGATTCTATGTGCCGCGGATCGGGGTTGAGCCTGCCCGGGCCGGATCGGCTACCGGCGAGCAGGAAATGGTGGATTTGGATGCGGCTGTGTTCGGGGTCATGAATACTATTTACATCCTTCCCGGGCTGACCGTGGAAAGCCCCAGGTTTTCGGACATCGAAAGTCCCTGATCCCGTCTGACCGGAAGGCAGAAAGCGGATTCACGGTGAACGCGCCCGAGAGGGGGGGGGCAGTCCTATTTTCGGTAGCTGATCAGTCCGCTACCGACAATGTCCAAAGTTCGTGTTCGCTTCGCGCCGAGCCCAACGGGTTACCTCCACATTGGAGGCCTCCGCACCGCGCTGTACAACTACCTGCTGGCCCGCCAGACGGGAGGCTCTTTCATCCTCCGAATAGAGGACACGGATCGAACGCGGTTCGTGGACGACGCCGAGGATGACATCTTGTCTGCCCTGCGATGGGCTGGGCTGGATCTGGACGAAGGCCCTTCCACGGATGGCGGTTTTGGCCCCTACAGGCAGTCCGAACGTTCGGATTTGTACCACCGGTACGCCTCCAGGCTGGTGGAAACCGGTTCCGCCTACCTGGCCTTCGACACGCCCGAGGAAATCGAGGCGATGAAGGACGAGCTCAAAAGCGAGCAGAATCCGTCGCCCCGGTATGACTGTGTGACGCGTGGCCAGATGCGGAATTCGCTGACGCTGGATGCCGCGGAAGTCCAGAAACTGCTCGCAGCCGGGGTCCCTCACGTTATCCGACTCAATGTTACCCCTGGGCGCACCATCGGTTTTGAGGACGCGGTTCGCGGTTTGGTCCAGTTCGCATCCGAAGTCGTTGATGACCAGGTGCTCGTAAAGTCCGACGGGATGCCCACCTATCACCTGGCAAATGTGGTTGACGACCATCACATGGAAATCACCCATGTGATCCGAGGTGAGGAATGGCTCTCTTCCACGCCCAAACATGTGCTTCTGTATGAGGCATTGGGATGGACAGCGCCCACGATGGCCCACCTTCCTCTAATTCTCAGTCCGACTGGCGGAAAGCTGTCCAAGCGGGCGGCGGACAGGCAGGGAATTCCCGTCCTGGTGAAGGACTACGAGAAGGCCGGGTACGAGCCCGAAGCCCTCGTCAACTACCTGGCCCTTCTGGGCTGGAATCCGGGTGATGACCGGGAAATATTCGAACTGGACGGTCTTGTGGAGGCGTTCTCGCTTGCCAGAGTCGGCAGTGCGGGTGTCCAGTTTGACCTTGACAAACTGGCGTGGTTCAACGGACAGCACTTGCGGAAGAAGGCGCCGGAGTCGCTTGTGACAGGTGCGATTGCTCAGCTTGAAGCAGCGGGAACGCCGGCCTCCCGGGAGTTGGTTGAGGGCGTCGTTCACCTCATGCAGGACAGAATCGTATTTGCCTCCGACCTGGTCACAACGACGGGTTACTTCTTTGAGGATCCCCAGACGTACGATCTAGCCGGCATCAAGAAGCGCTGGAAAGCAGATTCTCCGGAGTTGGTGCTGGCCTATGCCGACGTATTGGCCACTGCCCGTCCTGACTCACCCGAGGCGTACGAGGCAGCGCTGCGTGAAATCACCGAAGGCAGGGAGATTGGCGCAGGACAGCTTATCCATCCAGTCCGCCTGGCGGTGAGTGGAGTCACATTCGGACCGGGTCTCTTCGAATTGCTCCACGTCCTTGGTGGCGATACGTGCATTCGCCGGCTGAAAAAGGCTGCCGAGACCATCGGCGCCTGAACCGAATTCTGCGCCGGGTAGGCGGGTACCCGCTGAACTTAGTCAGCAGTCTCCTGGGGCTTGACGAACTCTGCGGCGGCCGCGTACGGGTGGAGTTGGCCGTCCATAACGCGCTCCAAGAGCTCTGACCGCTCCTTCTGGCGTTCCAGGCCAAGGGCCTGAGACTGTAGCAGAAGCACTTCGTCCTCGAACCAGGAGGCGCGTTGGCTCTGACGCTGCCGGGTAAACCAGCCGCTGCGCCGGGCCTCCGCAGCGTAGTCAGAAACTGACTCCCAGATATCGTCCAGGCCGGTGCCGTTCAAGGCCGAGCACGTCAGGACACGCGGCCGCCATCCCGAATCGTCGGGAGGGAAGAGGCTCAAGGCCGAGCGTAGCCTACTGGCCGCGGTCGCTGCGGCATCGGTATTGGAGCCGTCTGCCTTCGTGACGGCTACAGCGTCTGCCACTTCGAGGATGCCCCTCTTTATGCCCTGGAGTTCGTCGCCAGCTCCGGCCAGCGAGAGCAGCAGGAAGAAGTCAGCCATTCCTGCGGCGGCCGTTTCAGACTGACCCACGCCCATGGTCTCCACGAGTACGACGTCGAATCCAGCCGCCTCGCAAACGGTCATGGCAGCCCTGGTGGACCGGCCGACACCTCCCAGCGCCCCGGCGGACGGGGTTGGGCGAATAAACGCGTTGGGGTCTGTGGACAGCCGAGGCATGCGCGTTTTGTCACCAAGTATACTGCCACCTGAACGCGCGGAGCTCGGGTCAACGGCAAGCACCGCAACACGATGGCCGGCTTGAGTTAAGTGAATGCCTAGTGCCTCTATGAGGGTGCTTTTGCCGACGCCAGGCGAGCCCGAAATGGCCACTCGGACGCTTTCCACGGATGCGGCCTGACACGCGTCCAGCAGCAAGCTGGCGGCTTTCCTGTCGTCAGGGTGCGTGCTCTCTACGAGGCTGATTGCCTGCCCCAGCGCGGCCCGATCTGCACGGATGACGGCAGCCACAAGCCCATCCGGATCGGGTCGCGGCCGGCTGGCCTTACCCAGAGCGGGGTTCGTTGCGCCCGTCTGGAGACCGACGGTGGAGGGTTGGTTTCGGGATGACCTATTTCTGGAGGAAGGTGCCACTGGGTCAGCCTAGCCTGGTTTCTATCAGGTCAACCAGTTCCACGGCTGCCAGGGAGAGGACCGTGCCGGGCCCGAAAACGGCGGCGACACCTGCCTCAAACAGCGCCTCGTAGTCGCCGGGAGGGATCACACCGCCCGCAACGACCAGTATGTCGGGACGCCCGAGCGCCGCCAACTCGGCAATAATCTCGGGAACGAGGGTGTTGTGCCCGCCCGCGAGACTGGAAATGCCGACGACATGGACGTCATTCTCCACCGCCTGTCTGGCCGCTTCAGAGGGAAGCTGGAACAGAGGGCCGATGTCCACATCATACCCGACATCTGCGAATCCCGTTGCCACAACCCGCGCTCCGCGGTCGTGCCCGTCCTGTCCCAGCTTCGCCACCAGAATTCTGGGCCGACGTCCGTGGGACTTCGAGAACTGGTCAGCCCTTCTCCGGGCTTCACTAAACTGTTGATTGTCAGCCATCGCGGAAGCAAAAACCCCTGTTATCGTCGGAATATCGGCTACGTGACGCCCAAACACATCTTCCAGGGCGCTGGATATTTCGCCGAGCGTGGCACGGGCACGGGCCGCATCGACGGCCGCGGAGAGAAGGTTGTCATCCGATTCGGCGCCATCTCGCAGTGCCTTCAGGGTCCGATGGACCTCCTTCTCGTCTCTACCCGCGCGAACCTGATTCAGGCGTTCAATCTGCTCTCGGCGGACCGCATTGTTGTCCACCTCAAGGAGGTCGATCACGTCCGAGTCCTCTGCGCGAAACCGATTCATGCCGACAATCACGTCGGCCCCGGAATCAATCCGCGCCTGGCGCCGGGCGGCAGCCTCCTCAATCCGTCGCTTGGGTAACCCGCTCTCGATGGCCGTGGCCATTCCTCCGGCTGCCTCCACCTCCTGAATCCGCTCCCAGGCCCGCTCAATGAGTTCGTGTGTCAGGCGCTCAACGTAGAATGAGCCTGCCCAGGGGTCGATGGCACCCGTCAGGCCGGTTTCGTACTGCAAATAGAGCTGCGTGTTACGTGCGATGCGGGCCGAGAATTCGGAGGGCAGCGCCAGGGCTTCGTCCAGTGCGTTTGTGTGCAGGGATTGCGTACCCCCCGCAACGCCGGCGAGTGCTTCCAACGTGGTCCGGGCGACATTATTGAAGGGGTCCTGTGCCGTCAGGCTCCAACCCGATGTCTGACAGTGCGTCCTGAGCATCATGGACCGCTCGTTCCTGGGGCCGAACGGCTTTACGATCCGGGCCCATAACACGCGCGCCGCCCGAAGTTTGGCGACCTCCATGAAATGGTGCATCCCGAGACCAAAGAAGAACGAAATCCGTGGCGCAAAACCGTCGATATCCAGTCCCGCCGCAACGCCGGTACGGAGGTACTCCAAGCCGTCGGCCAGGGTGTAGGCGAGTTCGAGGTCGGCGGGGGCCCCGGCCTCGTGAATGTGATACCCGCTGACGGAGATGGAGTTGAAGCGGGGCATGTGAGCCGCGGTAAACCGGAACACATCACCCACAATCCGCATGGACGGAGCCGGCGGGTAGATGTAGGTGTTGCGGACCATGAACTCCTTCAGGATGTCGTTCTGTATGGTCCCTTTGAGGGAATCCAGCGACACGCCCTGTTCCTGGGCGGCCACGATGTAGAAAGCCATGATGGGCAGGACGGCGCCGTTCATGGTCATCGAGACCGACATCTTGTCCAGAGGGATTCCGTCGAAGAGGAGTTTCATGTCCTCAACCGTATCCACTGCGACTCCGGCCTTTCCCACGTCGCCACGGACGCGCTCGTGATCCGAATCGTACCCCCGATGAGTGGCCAGATCAAACGCCACCGACAGACCGCGCTGTCCAGCCGCCAGGTTTCGTCGGTAGAACGCGTTGGATTCTCCGGCCGTTGAAAAGCCGGCATACTGACGGACCGTCCAGGGCCTGGTCAGATACATGGTGGGGTAAGGCCCGCGGAGAAAAGGAGGGATCCCCGCCGCATAGTCCAGGTGGCTCGCGTCCTGGAGGTCAGTCGGCCCGAAATGCTCCTTGATTGTGATGCCCTCGGCGGACAGATATCCGGCCGATGGGACGTCCCCTTTGCTCATCCGCGGTTCAGAGGAGGAGCGGCCCGGTTCGGACTCGATGGCGGGTAAAGCAGGGTAGGGGGCGTTCGCAAAATCTGGCCGCATTATGCTGCCCCTCCGGCTGGCGGTTGAAACCGGTTCAGACCGACGACAACACGTTCTGCGCTGGCCACGCGGGCTTCGGCCCGGAGGTGAAACGGTTCAAGAAGGGGGTGCACTTCCCCAGCGGAAAGCATGCGCGCCAGACCGCCTCGGGATTCCCATTCCTTGAAATGATCCCACCCGAGTCTTGCAGTCTCTTCCGTCAGCGTCTCCACATAGTGTGACCCCGCACCCGCATCGGCCACAAGACCCAGGTGCCCTTCGTAACGTAGCAGATGGGAGATATTCCGCGAGAGCCTACGCCCGCGTTCGCTGCCTCCTGCATGATGGTCGTAGGGAAGAAGGCACAACACATCCGCGCCACCAACCGCCGCAGCGGCGGCCATGGTCGTGCTGCGCAGAAGGTTCGTGTACGTGTCTTGCGGTGAAAGGGCAAACTCGGAGGCGACTGCCGTGTGGGGCGGGCACCCGACCGCTCCGAAGTGAGCGAGCACCTCGCGGGTCCCGAGTCTTATGGCCCTTTGAAGGGCGATCGAAGGAAAGAACTCGGTCCGAAGGGGAATAATGATCCGGATCCGAGAGGCGGCACGCTCCGGGGGTACCCCTGCGTTCGTCAGTTGAACCATCCACTCTGAGACGGAGGAAAAGGCCGCGGCAGCCAGCCAGGAGTTGGGCGCAGCCCGGGCATCCCAGGCCGTCAGGTCCACGTAACACGGCAAGGATCCTCCAAAGTCGCTGAGGCCGAAGTCGACAGGGGCATTGTGGCGCAGCGCCTCGGCCATCGGGTCCAGGATGAGAGACTCCCGGTCAAGTCCCGAGAGGTCGGCCGCGCCCGCGCCGGTTGCCCAGACAAGATGAGGGCCCGCATGGGCAAGCCGTGACGGATCCAGTCCGTCGAAGGGTCCATCCAGGCGGAAAATCACGAGATCCGCGGCTCCGTCAGCCCCGGGATCATTCCCGGGCACATCACGAGAGCCTGCAGGTCCCAGGTCTACAAAATCGGCATATCGCCAGCCCGCAGTACCACCAATATCATGGGCCGACGATTGGGTGTAATACGGGAGCACGGGCGGATCGCCATCCAGGCCGGTGGATGCGGCCTCGATCCGGTCGATTCCAAGATCTCGAAGGAACAGTTCTCGCCACGCCTCCTGGGTCGTCGGTGAAAAATGGCCTGCGAGGTCGAGTGCCTCTGGGCTTGGGGAAGCGGTGCCCTTCATAGTCTCATTCATTGGATTCGGCCTCCTGGAGTTCCTTCCAGCACCTCGTGGCGTCATACCCTACTACGCCCATCGCGACCGCTACGTTCAGCGAGTGCTTGACCCCGAATTGAGGTAATTCGAGCGCGAAGTCACAGGCGGCGAGGGCCTCGTCAGACACCCCGCTCACCTCGTTTCCTACCACCAGGGCCAAGGGAAAGTCCCCTGGTTCCAGGCACCTGGGGTCTCTGGGAGAGTCTGTGATTTCGACCGCGGCCAACGTAAATCCTTGGCGTCTCAGCGACTCGAGCGTCCGGCCAATCTCCGGTTCGTGACTCCAGGGCACAGAATCCTGGGCGCCAAGTGCGGCCTTGTTTACGCCCTTGTGGTCTCCCTGGGGCGAAAAGCCGACGAGATGGACATGCTCGACCCGAAGAGCATCTGCGGTACGGAGAATGGATCCGACGTTGAACGCCGACCGTACATTTTCAACCACAATCCGGATCGGATGACGCCGGGCGTCGCCGATCCTGCTTTCGGGGACTCGGGGAATTTCAAATGTGTCCAGCTTTCGCAAACGAGTACCTGAATTCACGCCGTTCTACAAGTGATTTCGTGCCGGGGTCCATCCTCGAACGATAGCTTCAGAGCTTACGTATTTTAAGTTTTAGGATCGCGAAATGATTATAGCCATAGACGGGCCCGCAGGGTCAGGAAAGAGCACGACTGCGCGCGCCGTCGCGCGTCGTCTGGGTTTTTTCTACCTGGACACCGGGGCAATGTATCGCGCTGTTGGCCTGCTGTTCATGCGTCAGGGGTTGGAGCCGAGTGCAGACAATGTCGAGGATGCCCTCGCCCAGCTTGACCTGGATCTCCGGCCCGGGACGGACGGTCTCCGCGTGTTCCTGTCCGGCGTTGATGTCAGCGATGCCATCCGCGAACCCGAAGCCTCTGTAATGGCCAGCAAAGTGAGCAAACTGGAAGTCGTTCGGAGCCGGTTGGTGGCCGAGCAGCGCAGGCTTGCCGCCGTTGAGTCAGAGGCGGGTCGGGGCGTTGTTCTGGAAGGAAGGGACATCGGCACGGTGGTCTTTCCAAACGCGGATCTGAAGATCTTTCTGACCGCTGATCTTGCCGTGCGGGCCTCAAGGAGAAGTGCCCAGATGGCCGCGGCCCCGGGCAATCAAAGCGAGGTCCAGATCAAAAAGGAAATGGCGGACCGAGACCGCAGCGACTCCACGCGCGACGCTTCGCCGTTGAAGATGGCGGTGAATGCCATAGAGATTGATACCACCTCGATTGGCTTCAAGGAGCAGGTATCCCGAATCGTGTCACTTGCCGGGGAACGCCGCAGATCCAGAACGGTAGGACATTAGCTTTGCCGAAATGATTAAGCACCACTTCAGGCGACCCCAGGGAGGTCGTCATATCAATAACTAAACATTCCAGTAGATTCTCGGAGGAAGCGGTTCCCTGCACACCTGGCGCTTTCCGATGGATCGGTTAACAACACATGGCTGACGAACAGCAGAAAACGGATGCTGCCGCCGATATGGCAGCTGAACAAGAAGACACCGGGACTAAAGTGACCAGCGAGGTCACCACCGAAACTCCCCCAGATCCCCCCGAAACAGTAGCAGCCGAAACAACGGCCGCAGTCGAAGACGCACCTTCCGAGGAAGCCACCGCAGAAATTGCGGAAGCAGTCGCCGAAGCTGAGCCCGCAGCGGAGGTCGCCGAGGCCGCCGCCGAGGCTGAGCCCGTCGCCGAGGCCGCTGTCGAAGCTGAGCCCGTCGCCGAGGCCGCTGTCGAAGCTGAGCCCGTCGCCGAGGCCGCTGCCGAAGCTGAGCCCGTCGCCGAGGCCGCTGCCGAAGCTCAGCCCGAGGCCGCTGTCGAAGCTGAGCCCGAGGCCGCTGCCGAAGCTGAGCCCGAGGCCGCTGCCAAAGTTGCGGCAACGGCGGTCCGGCTGTCGATTGGTTATAAGGGTGAAATCACCGGCAAGGTCTACAAGCTCGATGAGCTGAACGCGATTGACGCCGATGACACGACCTTCTCTTCCGGACCCGCCTATGACGCGCTGAGGACCCTGGTCGAAGGAACGTTCACCGAGGTTGCCGAGCAGCAGATTGTCACGGGTAAGATCGTTTCGATCGGCGACAAGGATGTCGTCATCGACATCGGATTCAAGAGCGACGGTATTGTCGCCAAGAATGAATTCGACGAAGAGCTGAACATCGGTGATGAGGTAGAAGTCTTCCTGGAGCGCATGGAAGATCGGCTGGGTCAGCTGGTTCTCTCCAAGACGAAGGCAGACACCGTGCGCCGCTGGCGCAAGATCGAGGACGCTTTCGAAGGAGAGAGTGTGCTCGAAGGCACGATCGTTCGCCGTATCAAGGGCGGCATGATCGTAGAGCTCTTCGAAGGTCTCGAGGCATTCCTTCCCGGATCGCAGATCGACGTCCGCCCCGTGCGCGACTTCGACGCGTACCTGGACAAGCGGATGGAATTCAAGATCGTCAAGCTCAATCCTGCCAACGAGAACATCGTCGTTTCTCACAAGGCCCTCATCGAGAAGGACCTTCAGAAGCAGCGGGAGAGCATTCTCTCGACGATGGAGCCAGGTCAAATCCTGGAAGGAACGGTCAAGAACATCACGGATTTCGGTGTATTCATCGATCTCGGTGGCGTGGACGGTCTGCTCCACATTACGGATCTCTCCTGGGGCCGCGTCACGCATCCGTCCGAACTCGTTGGACTGGACGACAAGCTCAACGTTGTGGTTTTGGACTACGACAAGGAGCGTCAGCGCATCTCACTGGGTCTCAAGCAGCTGCATGAGCACCCGTGGGAGAACATCATGGAGAAGTTTGGCCCGACCGCTCAGGTCGAGGGCAAGGTGGTCTCGATCACGGATTACGGCGCCTTCGTCGAACTCGAGAAGGGTATCGAAGGTCTTGTTCACATCTCCGAGATGAGTTGGACCGAACACATCAGGCATCCTAGCCAGATGGTGGCTCTTGGCCAGGTCGTCCAGGTGAAGATTCTCAACATCGACCACGATGGAAAGAAGATCTCGCTTGGCATGAAGCAGCTGGAGCCCGATCCCTGGCAGAACATCGCCGAGCGGTATCCCCCCGGAACCGTTATGCGTGGCAAGGTCCGCAACATCACCAACTTTGGTGTCTTTGTTGAGATTGAGCCCGGAATCGACGGTCTTGTTCACATCAGCGACCTGTCCTGGACCAAGAAGATTCGCCATCCTTCGGAGATGGTGAAGAAGGGTCTGGAGATGGACGTCGTTGTCTTGAACATCGATTCGGACGATCGCCGCATCTCGCTTGGTCACAAGCAGGTTGACACCAACCCGTGGAATGGCTTCCAGCAGGTATACGCAATTGGCACGGACACATCCGGTACCGTCGTTCGCGTCGAGGACCGTGGTATTGTGGTCGAATTGCCGCTTGATGTCGAAGCATTCATTCCGCTTGGCGAACTCAAGAACGCCGGGACGTTTGACGCCTCCTATCACGAAGGCGACGCGCTCGATGCATTGCGTGTCATCCGTTTCGACATGGCCAACAAGGAGATCACCGTCTCTGAAGTAGCCGTGGGTCGTGAGATGCAGTTCAACGCCGAGCGTACCGAACGAGCCGAGAAGCGTCGCGAGCGCCAAGAGGAAGTTCGGGAAGTCCAGAAGTACACCCAGGAGGCTTCGGCCACCGGGCCTACGACTCTGGGCGAGCTGAGCGGCCTGGAAGCCCTCAAAGCCAAGATGGAGGCCGCTGAGGCCGAAGCCGCTGCTCCTGCAGTGGTTGAGAAGCCAGCAGCAGAGAAGCCCAAGGCCAAGGCGAAAGCCAAGAAGAAGGCTGAGGCCCCTGCAGAGGAAGTAGTAGAAGCAGTCGCTGAGACCGAGGCCCCGGCCAAGGAGGAAGTGGCGGAAGCAGTCGCTGAGACCGAGGCTCCGGCCAAGGAGGAAGTGGCGGAAGCAGTCGCTGAGACCGAGGCCCCGGCCGAGGAGGAAGCGGCAGCTGAAGCGGAGAAGAAAGCTTAGTCTCCGCTCTGCTGATCATTAAAAAGGGACGGCTGCTTTTGCAGCCGTCCCTTTTTTAGTGCGGCGCCTGTCCGCCCAGCCAGTTTCGAAATGCCGACTCCGTAAGTCGGCCGTCCACCAGGGCGACAACCCGTTCGCCAATGAGCGGGGCAAACTTGAATCCGTGCCCGGAGAATCCACCCAGCCAGATGGCCTTCCGGTCTACGAGCCCCAGGAACCGCTCCGACGGAGTGACATCGTAGTAGCAGGCCCTGCAGTCGCGAACCGACCAGTCTGCGCAAAACGCGCCACGACCCTGGCGTATCTTCTCGAGCGCATCTACCTCGAGTGCTGAACATTCTCGGTTGTCGGAATGGGATCCCTGCATGCTGAACGTATGCGTCCCCATCTTTGCGCTTGTGCCGTCTACACCCGGAACGAAGTAGAAGCCTCCCTTGGGCGAGAGATCCAGAACGAACGGCACCCGGGTATCCGTCGAGCCCGGGTCGTTCAAATACATGGCCGTTTGTCGCGAGGGATTGCGGGCCGCAGACGGCGCCCCCGCCGGCCAAACGGCCGCACCCAACGACAGAATGACTCGATCTGCCGTCAGTCGCGTGCCATCGGCCATTTCACAGGAGGCTGACTCAGGAGAAACGCTGACCACCAGGCCCGCCCTTCTTCGTGCGGCCGCCGTGAGCTCGTTCAGTCCCTGGAGAATCCGGTCGGCCATCAGGACGCCCCCGCGTGGCACCAGAAAGGAGACATCGGCCGCCGGAGGCCGGAAACCCGGGACCAGACGAAAAACGTCATTGGGCGAGAGGATCCGCACTTCCGACCGATCCAGATGGGCAAGCGATGTCGCTATCCACTCCGACTCGGCGGGCCCCGTGATCAGCGAACCAGTCTCCACATAGTCCACTCGGCCCAACTGCTCCCACAGTCGGTCCCATGCCCCAAACGCGTCCCGGGCCATTTGCTGATAGCCGACCCGCCTTCCGTAGGGAATCCGAATCAATCTTTGTTCATCCGATGATGCCCTGGTGGGGTCCGAGGCGGGACCCGGGTCCACGATGGTGACATCATGCCCGGCCAGCAGCAGGCTCCGCGCCGCGCTGAGGCCCATGACACCGGCACCGACAACCAGAACGTTCATCCGCCCGGCGTTCCTTCGCCGGAGAGACGCTCCCAGGCCAGTCTGGCCGCGGCAAGGTCCTCAATAGAAGCTCCCACAGACTTGAACGCCGTAATCTGGCCGTCCGACGACCTGCCAGGGATCGTGCCCGAGGTAAGGGCTGTCAAGTCGCCAGCAACGTCCTCCCAGGTAATCGCGCCTTCGGCAACAGCCCGAATGAGGTCACCCCCTTCCGCGCGGGCGCCTTCCCAGGTATCCACCACGACGGTGGCAGACTTCAGCACCTCCGGAGATGCTTCCGCCATCTCCGGGGTATAGGCACCCACCAAATCCAGATGCGTCCCCGGCCGGAGATCGTCAGCATGAATCAGTGGCGTCGTGGACTGCGTCGCCGTGGAGATGATGTCGGCCCAGGCGACGGCCTCGGATAGATTATCGGTAGAACATGCGGGGATTCCGGCCGCCGTCAACTCCGAGGCCATTGTTGTGGCTTTACTTTTTGTGCGGTTCCAGACTCGGACTGACTCAATCGGGCGAACACACCTCATGGACCTGACCAGGAAGGGAGCCAGCGCCCCGGCTCCAATGACCAGGTGGTTCCGGGCGGCCGCCCGTGCGAGATATCGAGCCGCCAGGGCGGATGCAGCGGCAGTGCGCAAGAGCGTGAGCATTCTCCCGTCCATCACGGCAAGCGGAACGCCGTTCACGCCATCAAAAAGCACGTACAGCCCGTGTATTGTCGCCAGCCCAAGCTTGTGGTTCTCACGGTGAATCGTAACGAGTTTGGCGCCCGTAAACGCACCGGCTTCCCAGGCCGGCATCACGAGAAACGCACCCTTGCCGGTGTCGAAGTGAGAGCGCGGCGGAGTCGTAGATCCTGCCCGAAAGGTCCGATCCAGGGCATCGATCAAGCTGGGATTATCCAGAGCCCCCAGGACAGCGTCAGAATCGAAGACCTTAAGGTTCATGTGATGCCGGGGGAGCGCGGTGGAGGGTTGGGCGTATTATACGCTCATCGAAGCACAGACTTGAATGGCCGGACGAAAGGGTAAGCTCATAGTATTTGACGTTGGTGAGGACACCCGCGTACCCTTTCTGAGGGGGATTCTGACCCGCTCGCTTCAGGACGCCGGCCTCACGTTCGACGAGGCGTATGCTGTGGCGACGGATGTGCGGGTCGGACTTGAAGAAGAGGGGGAAGTGACCTCGCTCACGCTTCGCAGGAAAGTTTGCTCGCATTTGGAAAAGATTGGCCTGGGTGATGTCGCCAGTCAATACAGGACACCCCGAAATGAGCGGGTCTCCGTCTATGTGCGAGGACGTGACGGGACGGTCGTCCCGTTTTCCAAGACGGTGCTAGTTCAGTCCCTGGAGGTCTGCGCGGCACCCAATGAGACGCTGTATGGAGTGGCGGCTGCTGTGGAGCGCCAGATGCTGGCCTCCGGGAAGCAAGAGGTCTCTACCCATTCCTTAATGGAGGCCACATACGCGTTGCTGCTGGAAGCCGTGGGCGAAAACGTGTCTCGCCGGTATCTCAGGTGGCAGGAATTCACCGACACGGACAGGCCACTTATTCTCCTCGTCGGGGGCGTCACGGGTACGGGCAAGAGTACAATCAGCTCGCTGGCCGCTCACCGCCTGGGTATTGTGCGATCGCAGTCCACGGACATGCTGAGGGAGGTGATGCGCCGCATGATTCCCCGGAGACTGATCCCTTCACTGCATGAATCCTCGTTCCTGGCCCATCGAGCGCTTCCTCGGTGGGGCCAATCTGACGGGACGCCGGTCGAGCCGCACATGGTGGACGGCTACCTGACCCAGGCCGGTGAAGTAGGCGTTGGTATTGAGGGCGTCTTCCGCCGGGCGGTGGAAGAGCAGGTGTCGCTGATCATTGAGGGCGTACACCTGCATCCGCAAATGCAACGCGCGCTTGCGGAGACCACCGAGGCCGTCGTTGTCCCTGTACTTCTGGCTACCATAAAAAAGAAGGGACTTCAGCGGCAACTGGTTGGCCGAGGACTCGCGGTCAAGTCCAGACGCGCCGAGCGCTACCTGGAGAACTTCGAAGATATCTGGCAACTGCAGACGTTCCTGCTCTCCGAAGCAGACCAGCACGACGTCCCGATCGTCACCGAGCGCGAGCCCGATGAGATGGTTCGTCGCATTATGCGCGTCATCGCGGACCACCTTGAACTGGAGTTTGCCGGAGACCCAGCCGTCATTTTCAGTCGGCCGAAGAACCAATCAGCCGAAGATCCCGCGTAAGAGGAAGAAGAAGAGGGCCGACAGCCCGGCTCCGATAGGGAGCGTGACGATCCAGGAAAGGACGATGCGGCCCACCACCCTGAGATCAAGGGCGGCGATCCCGCGCGAGAGGCCAACTCCCATCACGGCACCCACCAGGATGTGGGTCGTGGAGACAGGAAGCCCTGTTCTTGAGGCCAAAACAACCGTCGCGGCCGCGGCCAATTCAGCGGCAAACCCTCTAGTGGGGGTCAATTCCGTGATTTGTTTACCGATGGTGCGCATCACGCGGTAGCCCATCGTGGCCAGCCCGATCACAATGCCTGCCCCGCCCAATGCCAAAATCCAGAGCGGTACGCCGGCCGTCTGAGCCACCTCGCCACTGGTATTCACGATGCTGACAACCGCGGCGAGCGGCCCTATCCCGTTGGCGACGTCGTTGGATCCGTGCGCGAAGGCCATGGCGCAGGCCGTGAAGACCTGCATGGGGACAAAGACGCGCTCCACACTGGAGAACTGAAATTCCCGGTCAGCCTCCAGGTCAATCTGCTTGCGCCGGATGAACAGCCACGAAATGAAGCCGGTGACGGCGCCGATTACCACAGACCAGAAGAAACTCATTGAGACCGTAAGCTCAATATCCAGGTGTGTCAGCCCCTTGAACAGCGTGACCAGAGATATCAGGAAGCCAACAAGGAATACATAAACAGGGCCCCATTTTTTGGCGTTCTTGAAGGGCTCTGCCGTGTCCAGAATGAGCCTTCGAATACTGATGATCACAAGAAAGGCAATGGTGCCGCCGACGAGCGGGGACACCACCCAACTGGCCAGGATCTGCCAGACTTTCTCCCATTGTATCGCGTCTTCTCCTATCCCGACGAGGGCGAACCCGACCAGGGCCCCAATAATGGAATGGGTCGTGGACACAGGCCACCCCTTTGCGGAGGCAATCATAAGCCATAGACCTGCGGCCAACAGGGAGGCCAACATCCCGTAGATGAGGAGCTCAGGGGTCTCCAGTATCGGGGCGGGGTCGATTATGCCTTTCCGAACGGTCTCCGTCACGTGCCCGCCGGCCAGCATGACACCGGCGAACTCGAAGACCGCCGCGATGAGAATGGCCTGTTTGACCGTGATGGCGCCCGACCCGACAGACGTTCCCATGGCATTGGCGACATCATTTGCCCCAATGCCCCAGGTCATGTAGAGACCAAAAACGGCAGCCAGGCCGATGAACCAGGGCCCGTACGTTGCGATGATTTCCATGTCAGCGCGCGATCATGAGTCGAAGTCGGTTACCCACTTTCTCGGCGTAGTCCGCTAGATCGCCCGTGAGTTCCAGGAGTTTGTACCAGAAGATCACCGACACGGGTTTGATGTCGTCTTCGTGATCGAAGAGGGCCCGGGCCAGGGCGAGTCCCTTCAGGTCTGTTTCCGATTCGAGCGCATTCAGACTCGAGATCAGATCATCCACAATCGTGGCTTCCCGGCCGCGAAACCCGGTTTCCAGTAATTCATCCAGTTGCTGGACGATTTTGGAGGAGAGGTGCACCGCCTCCACGCACTGGCGCACGTAGGGCAGGAGCCCATCGGCCAGAGCCCTGGGTACGGACATTCGACGCTCAACGAGGAGTCCGGCGATATCCTGCGCGACGTCCGCAATCGAGTCCTGCATATCCAGAACCTCAACGAGGTCACGGCGGTCGACCGGAAGAAAGAGCCCACGTGGCAACTGCTGGCGCAGCGTGTGCTTGATGGTGTCTGCCGACTCCTCGGCTTGAAAGATCAACTCCTTTAGCCGGTCGACTTCCTCGTTGTTGTTGGCTTCAAGCGCCTCGAACAGGGGAACTACGTGTTCTACGCAGGAAACGACGGCGCCCATGTGCGCCTGGAGAGCCCGGAACGGACTGGGACCAAAGAGTCCCTTCAGCGGATTTGTAGCCACGGCATCTGGATAGTCTGGATCCCTCAATCTACGAGGTTCAGATCAACCGTACCGGCCCTCGATGTAGTCGGCCGTCCGCTGATCCCGGGGCGTCACAAAAAGGTCGGCAGTGGGGGAGTGTTCGACCATTTTCCCCATGAGCATGAACGCACACTCATCGCTGGCCCGGCGTGCCTGCGCCATGTTGTGAGTCACCAGCAGAATGGAGAATCGACCCCTCATTTGCCAAATCAGTTCCTCCACGGCTTCGGTGGCCTTGGGATCAAGCGCTGAGCAAGGCTCGTCCATCAGAATGACTTCCGGCCTCAGCGGAAGAAGACGCGCGATACACAGCTTCTGCTGCTCCTCGAGGGACAGCCTGGTGGCTGTGTCGTCAAGCCGGTCCTTTACGGTGTCCCAGAGAAGCACTTCAGAGAGGGCCGTCTCCAGCACCTCCTCCTCGCCACGTTTGTCCAGGGTTTCGGCTTTAGGCGTATGGAGGCGCGTGCCAAAAAGGACGTTGTCCCGAATGGAGATGGGCAGAGGATTGGGTCGCTGAAACACCATGCCGACCTGCTTGCGGAGTTGTGCAAGCTCAATCCCCTCGCTGTAGATGTTCTCACCGGAGACCTCTACTCGACCCTCGGTGCGAACATAACCCAGCCGCTCATTGATGCGATTCACGCATCGGAGCAAGGTGGACTTGCCGCATCCCGACGGCCCAATCAAGGAGGTGATGATGCCCTGCTTGACCTGAAAATCGACGTCGAACAGCGCCTGAAAGGTGCCGTACCAGAGACTGAGTTTCTGGGTTCTGATCGAGACGGTCTGCTGTTGGTCAACCAAAACGCCCCTCGATGTAGTCCTTGGTCTCCTGATGCTGGACGTTTCCAGAGAAAAGGTCGGCAGTATCTCCGATCTCATGGCATCGGCCGTCCAGGAAAAGGGCGGTTCGGCTGGCAAGGCGGCTCGCCTGTTGAACCAGGTTTGTTACCAGAATAATGGTCATCTCTTCCTTCAATTCCTTCAGTACATCCTCAATACGCATGGTCGTGACGGGGTCCACGGCGATCGAGAACTCGTCGAGCATCAGAATGGTCGGATCCTGCGAGAGCGCCCGCGCAATGGTCAGCCTCTGCTGCTGACCACCGGAGAGGAGGCTCCCAAGCGATTCGAGCCGGTCCTTCACCTCATCCCACAATGCTGCCCGCCGCAGACAGCGTTCAACGATCACGTCAAGTTCTGCCTTGTTGCGGACGCCGCGGATGCGTGGGGCGAACGCCACGTTCTCGTAGACACTGAGCGGGAGTCCGACAGGCAACGGAAAGACGACGCCAATGCGCCGCCGAATGGCGTACGGGTTGCGCCAGCTGCGGATGTCATCGCCATGGAAGAGAACCTGGCCCGAGACGTGCATATTGACGTCAAACTCGTCCATGCGATTGAGGGCACGAATGAAGGACGTCTTCCCCGCATTGGCCGGTCCAATAATGCCGAAGATCTCATTCTCGCGAATGTCCAGGGTGACATCACTGAGGGCCCGCTTGTCACCATAGCTGACCGTGAGGTCCCGAACCTGAAGCACAGGCGTTTCGGAGGGCGTCTGGATTGCGTCTACCACTTCTTCTTGCCTCGCAGGTAGGTCCTGAAGCCTATGGACGTGGCGTTCATGATCAACACGATAGTGACCAGGAGTAGTGCCACACCGTAAGGCAAGTGCTCTGGAACGTTAGGGACCTGCGTCGCAACCACGAAAAGGTGAAGGGACAGGGCCATCGTCTGGTCGTAGACACTCTCGGGCAGAAACGGCAGAAAGAAGGCCGCGCCCGTAAACATGATGGGAGCCGTTTCGCCCGCGGTGCGGGAGACCTCCAGTATGATTCCCGTCAGAATTCCGCTGATTGAGTTCGGAAGGACAATCCTCCGGATGGTTTGCCACTTGGTAGCCCCCATGGCCCAGCATGCCTCCCGGAACGCATGCGGGACAGCCTGAAGGGATTCGCGGGTGGCCACAATGACCACCGGGAGAGCCATGATGGCCAGCGTGAGGCTTGCGGCCAGAATACTGGTACCAAAACCGAAGAAGAGAACGAATGCGCCCACGCCAAAGAGCGCATGGACGATGCTCGGTACCCCTGCCAGGTTGATGATGGCCAGGTTGATGGCCCGTGTCAGCCAGTTGTCCGGCGCGTACTCGCTGAGGTAAATCGCAGCCGCAATCCCCAGGGGCACCGAGAACAGCAGGGCCATCACAACAAGAAAAATGGTGCCGAGGAGGGCCGGAAATATTCCCCCGGCCGTCATGCCATCTTTCGGAAACGAGAAGAGGAATTCCAGGGATATGGCCGGTGCGCCGCGAACAATCAGGAGGGTCAGAATGATGAGGACCGGGAGTACCAGCAGCACGGTCATCATCAGGAAGAGACGCCTGTAGCGGCGCTCCACCCGATCATTCTGTTCGTTTAGAATAGTGGCCTGAAACATCTATTTATTCCTGATGCCTCTGACGACCAAATCGGCCGTCAGGTTGATTACGAATGTGATCAGGAAGAGGAAAATCCCCAGGGCAAACAGAGCGCCGTAGTGATCAGAGCCGACGGCCGTCTCTCCCAACTCAGCTGCGATGGTGGCCGTAAGCGCCCTCACCGAATCGAACACACTGTCAGGCAGGTTGATGGCGTGCCCGGAGGCCATGAGTACGGCCATGGTCTCGCCAAACCCGCGACCGACACCCAGCAGGACCGCTGAAACCAGGCCGTTTCTGGCGGCCGGCAGGATCACCTGCCGAATCATTTGCCACTTTGTAGCCCCCATGGCTTCGGCCGCCTCACGATAACGGTCCGGAACGGCCTTGAGCGCGTCTTCCGCAATGGTCGTCATGATCGGGGCGGCCATGAGCCCCAGGATGACGCCCGCATTTAGCACGTTGAGACCAATCGGCACATCAAAAAGGTCAATGATGAGACCGTTCATGATGGTCAGCCCGATGAAACCCCAGACCACCGAAGGAATGGCGGCCAACATCTCGACCAGAATCTTCAGGGTCTCCCGGGTCCGGCCCGTTGCGAACTCGGAGATGTATATCGCGGCGCCCAGAGAAAACGGAATGGCGATAAGCATCGCCATTCCCGTCACACTGGCTGTCCCGACAATGAGGGCAACAGCACCATAGGTGGCGTTGTTGTTTGATGTGGGCGCCCACCGGATTGACCCGAAAAACTCCACGAAGTCAAATCGGTCGAAGACGAATGTCAGGCCCTCTCGCCCCACGAACGCGAAGATGCCCAGGATAAAAATGATGGCCGAAATCCCGCCCACAAACATGAGAACCTGCACCACCTTGTCGGTGACCCAGGCCGCATCAATGCGATCCTGGGGCAGGGGAGATCCGGACTTGTTCACGTTGCTCATGCTCAGCCCCGAACTACGCGGGCGAGATCGTCCAGCTTGGCTGCCAGTTCGCGATAGCACGTTTCAACATCACTGCTGTCACCCAAGTCCCATTCCAGGGCCACGCACTCAAACGGGACCGCGCCTACCCGCTCGGCCACTGGGCCATCCAGGCTGACAATGATCTTGAAACTGCCCAGGGGCCTACCAAGCCCGTCAAGGTCGGTGGGCTGCAGGTCGGCGACCTCATACCCTTTCTCCGAAAGGAACGCTGCTATATCTGGCCGCACACTGTCGGCTGCTTTTTCTCCACCGGTGCTCAGTGCGATTTTCCCCGCGTGGAGGCGCGCGGCAATTGCGGCTGCCAACTGTGTGGCCCCATCGTCCGTCTTGCCCACCACCAGGATTTCCATGGGCTTGCGCCGTTTGGTCTCTCCGGTGATCGCGAAAACCGTCTCCTCGCAGAGATTTTTTGCCTGGTCGCTTACCCGCTCCAATTGCCGAATGATGACCAACCTCGCAAACAGGTCGTCGACCTCACCCTTCTCCGGAACGCTGTCCCGAAGGAAGGCCAGCGCATTCACAAAGTCCCGGTCCACCTGCTCGGCGAAGCCCATCGTTCCGCGGGCAAGGGAGGCATCTTCCTTTGTGAAGGCGTCCAGAGCCTGGCGGTACATCTGAAGAGCATCAGCCCCCATCGCGGCCACATCTCTCTTGAAGCTGCCCTCGAGGGGCTTCTTCATGGATGCAGCATGCCGGCAGATGGTCGACGCGTAGTCTCCAACACGTTCCAGGAGTACCGCTATGCGCATGATCGAACTCACACGCCTCAAGTGCCCGCCCGAGGGCAGGTGCTTCGCCATGAATCGGTGACTTTCCGACTCAACCTTCTCGGTGAGTCGGTTGATCGGGCCGTCCTCCAGAACGGTCTGGTAGGCCAGCCCCCGATCATCGGTTGCAAGCGCTCTCAGGGCATTCTGGAGGCTCTGGTCTACCAGTTGTGCCAGGCTGGCAACCTCGCGCATCAGAAGCGCGGTATCCTCAGAAAGCCGCTGTTCGTAGTAGGACATTTCGCGTTTGAGCCGGAAAGTTGAACGGGCCGAGCCGACACTGGGTCCGGTCCTGTATGTTAAGCGCTCGGCGCGTCGCAGGTGACCTTGGTGGCAGGCGCATATCCTTTCTCAAGAAGAATGCACTGGCCTTCGTCGCTCAGAATCCAGTCCAGGTACTCCTTCACGGCACCAGTAGGCGCGCCATTGGTGTACATGAAGAGAGGACGCGCAATGGGATAGGAGCGGTCGATAGCCGTTTCAACGGAAGGGAAAACGCAGCCTTCCGGACCGACTACGCACGGCATATGAACTTCCTCGGTGGCGTAGGCCAGGCCACTGTAGCCGACGGCGCAGGGCGTTGACTGCACCAGGTCGACCACGTCCTTGGAACCGTGCATGTCCCGGGAGCCGAGTTTGAAGTCCTGGTCGCCCAATACCGCTTCCCGGAAATATTCGTAGGTACCGGAGTTGTTCTGGCGTGAAACGCGAATGATCTCCTGTTCCCGACAGCCAGGTACGTTGAGCCCCAGCTGGTCCCAACTCACAATCGTGCCGTTCTCCCCATAGACGCCGGCCAACTGCTCGAGAGAGATCTCGGTCATCGGGTTGTTATTGTGCACGTAAACGGCAAGGGCATCGTACCCGACGATGAATTCAATGGGCTCCTGACCGTTTGCGCGGGCCTGCTCGATCTCTGAGTCCTTGATGGACCGACTGGAGTTCGCAATGCCCACAGTGCCGTTGATCAGGGCCGCAATACCGGTACCTGAACCACCGCCAGTGACGGCGATGGCCAACTCGGGATTGACGGTCTGGTATGCTTCAGCCCAGGCCTGGGCCACGTTCACGAGCGTATCAGAGCCTTTGTTTTCGAGAACCACGCGGCGGCCCGCATCGCCGGGGCGGCTACAGCCGGCCATCAGAAAGACGGCCAATACGATGAGGGAGAGGGGGAATCGGTTATTCATGGCTCCTGTATGGAGTTTGGTATTCATGGTATGAGAGCGACAGCGAGTCGCCTAGAAATCAACGTGCAGGGTGACGCGGCCGGTTACCCGAGCCTCATCAGCACCCAATTTATTGTCGAGGATGACGTTCGGGATGAAGCGAACATTATCTCTTGCCTGCCACGCAAGCCCAAGTAGACCGAACCATCCGTCGGTGGTCTCTCCGGTAGCGTCTTCGACCGAGGTGTTGTCGTAGCGGGCAACCAGTTCGACGGCATCGCTGACGGTCGCTGCCCCGAAGACGGACACGCCAAGCCTGTCCATGTCGGAGGTGTTATCCTCAGGTTTCACAGGGTTGTAGTACCCCTCGACCCCAAACCGAACCTTGTCTAGGCTATACCCGATAAAGGCATTCGTGTTCATCGAAGACCCACCTGGAAGGGAGGCATAGTCGGCGCCAATGGTCATGTGCACCCTTTCCGTCGGAGAGGCCTCGATCTGCCCATAGACGCGCTTATGGCGATTGGATTCGGCCTTTGTGCCGCTGTTGTTCGCGAACATCACCGCGTACTTCAGCGCACCTCCCAGGGGACCCGACATCTTGACGCCCATGTCTCTGGAGGACACGATCTTGTCCCGGTCCTGTATCATCTTGTCAAGAGATCTGTAACCCAGAAAACCTTCAGCAACCGTGAATGACGGTGGCGAAGAGATGCCGATGGTCAGGCGGTGCCCTTCCGCCAGCGCGTTATCCCACTGGAGGTACAGGTCTTTCATGAAGGGGGCGGGCTTGCCGTCTTCGTTGGTTGATGTATCGCCGGCCTCAAGCCGGGCGCGCAATTTCATGTCTGCGGCGACCTTGTAGTCAGATGTCAGGTAAATCCGGCGGTAGCCGAAACCGTTGTCCCCGGCAGCATCACCGGGGTCGCTGAGCACGTAGGCGTAGTCCAGATACGCGACTCCGCTAAGCTCCAGAGCATCGGAGGACTTCAGGGACTGCGCGGACGTCTGCCGCGGCATTAGGCTTGCGCTTGCAAGCTGCACAGCGACAACAATCGCGATGCCAAAGGGGATTTTCATTGATTGTGTTTAAGGGGGCAGCCGCAATTTGTCGACGCCAGGTTACCTGACTGTTAGAGTTGTGTTACGCTACTGTTATCAGGCAATCCCGGGGTGACGGTTATGTTAAGAACTGCCGGACTTCGGCAAAAAGGCCCTTCAAACTGTCTGCCGGTCACCGCGCCCGGCCCTCTCTTGTGGTGTGGGGAGCAAAGTGTTCGAATATCTCAGCCGTGAGCCCTACTTTTCCGACCGCATTGCAGAGGCGCAAGATCATTATGACTACATCAACTTCGCGTTTTTCCTTCGAGTCAAGACTGGCGGACAGGGTGTTGATTGTCCCTCCCAGCGGGATCAGGCGATTCTTTGATATCGCCGCCTCGATGAAGGACGTGATATCGCTTGGGATCGGCGAGCCGGATTTTGTTACCCCCAAAGCCATTATTGATGCTGCCAAAGCCAGCATGGACGAGGGGAAGACCGGATACACGCCGAACGCCGGAATCATCGAGCTCCGTGACGCGATCTCCCATGAGATCGATCGCCTCTACGGCGTCCGTTATGATCCTGCCTCGGAGATCCTGGTGACGGTGGGCGTGTCCGAAGCGCTTCAATTGGCCATGCTTGCGATCATGAACCCCGGCGATGAGGTCCTCATCCCGGAGCCGTGTTTCGTCTCCTACGGGCCGACCGCCATTTTTGCGGGCGCCAAGGCGGTCTTCGTGCCCACCTCGGTTGAGAATGACTTTCAGGTGACCGCTGCAGACATCGAAGCCCGGATTACCGACCGGACCAAGATGGTCTTCCTGTCCTACCCGTCCAATCCTACGGGTGCCGTTCTCAGAAGGGAGACGCTGGAAGAGATTGCCGAGGTCATTGTGCGCCATGACCTGATCGTGCTCTCGGACGAGATCTACGACAGGCTCATATACGGATCGGCATACGATGCGGGGCACACGTGCCTCCCATCCATCGAGGCACTGCGCGACCGGACGATTCTTCTTGGCGGCTTTTCCAAGGCGTACGCCATGACGGGTTGGAGAATAGGTTATGCGTGCGCCCCCAAGCCTGTGTACGACATGATGCACAAGATTCATCAGTACATAATCATGAGCGGGCCTACCGCCGCGCAGTGGGGTGCGCTGGCCGGGCTGCTGAGCTGCCAGGACGATGTCGAAGACATGCGGCTGGCGTACGACACCAGACGCCGGACGATCGTGGATGGATTTCGGGCTGCCGGTTGCCCGACATTTGAGCCTGAAGGCGCTTTTTATTGTTTCCCGGACATCACATCCACCGGGCTTGACTCGGAGAGTTTCGCACAAGGGCTGCTTGAGAGCGAACACATAGCCGTCGTTCCGGGCGACGCCTTCGGCCCCAGCGGGGCGGGGTTCGTTCGCTGTTCGTATGCCGCGTCACTGGACAAGATTGAGGCCGCCGTTATCGGGGTGCAGCGATTTACGGAGCGCTGTCGTTCAGAAGCCACGGTGGCCTGACGGTGGCTCGCAGTTGGGTCATTCTGCTTTCGGCGGCCGTCGCCACGGTTGCCCATTTCACTTTGGGTTGGCTGGCCGTTATCCCGGTTGCGGTCCTGGCGGGAGCCTTGCACTTCAAGAGGGGCTGGCTGACCGGGCTGGGCGCCATCCTGTTGTCGTGGAGCCTGATTGTTTTGTGGAGCTTCGTGGTGGCAGCAGGACCCACTCTTGAGATGACCCGGGCCCTGGGGGAACTGGCCGGTGGACTCCCTGCTTTTGCCATCGTGGTCGCTACACTAGTAACTGCGGCACTTCTCGGTGCTGCGGGTGGAGCCTTTGGCGCGGCGGTCCGAAACATTGTTAGGTAGGTGCGCCGTTAACCTGCGCCTTGCGCCACGGGACCTGCCCGGGCGTTTTAGTGACAGACCACACTCAACCAAGTCCCCATATGGACCGCGAACAAACTCGTGCATTGATAGAGCGTTCGTTCACGCTCGGGAGGTTCCTTTGACGTTGACCAACGACAGATCGAGGTAGAAAGCCTGGGCCAATTGCGGCTGGATCCCACTTTTTGGGACGACAACGCCGAAGCACAGCGTGTGGAAAAGGAGATTTCCGCTCACAAGGCATGGATTGATGCATGGGAGTCCATCGCTGCTCGAATCGAGGATATTCAAACCTTGATTGAGATGGCGAACGAGGACCAAGATGCCAATCTGGCGTCCGACATCTCCGCCGAGAGTACCGTGCTGCTGAGGGAAGTCGATTCGCTCGAGTTGAAACGCATGCTGAGCGGGGCCGACGATGAGCGGGACGCCATCGTCAACATCAATCCCGGAGCTGGCGGTACCGAGGCGCAGGATTGGTCCGACATGCTTGTCACCATGTACATGCGGTGGGGAGAGAAGAATGGCTACAAGGTGACGCTTCTTGAATACCAGGAGGGCGATGGTGCCGGCATAAAGAGCGCCACTATTTCCATCGCTGGGCCCTTCGCCTACGGGTACCTTCAGGGAGAGTCGGGTGTTCATAGACTCGTCCGTATCTCGCCGTTTGACTCCAGCGGAAGGCGTCACACCTCTTTCGCGTCTGTTTTCGTGTATCCAGAAATCGACGACACCATCGAGATAGACCTCTCGCCGGACGACATCGAGTTGCAGACCTTCCGTTCTGGCGGAAAGGGAGGACAGAACGTCAACAAGGTCGAGACCGGGGCCCGACTCATTTGGACGGGCAAACTGAGCAACGGAAAGGACGCGCGGGTCATAGCTGAATCCACGGAACAGCGGAGCCAGTTCCAAAACAGGGAACGATGCAAGCAGATGCTCAAGAGTCGCATCTATCAGCTGGAGCGTGACATTCAGGAGGAGGCCAAAAACGAGATCAACGGCACAAAGAGAAAGATCGAGTGGGGCTCACAGATTCGGTCTTACGTGTTTCAGCCCTACACCATGGTCAATGACCACCGGACTGAGACAAAGCTCACAGATCTGGCCTCGGTGATGGAGGGTGAGCTGGATCCATTCATTCGCGCTTTTCTTCTTCAGGCCGCGGAGTAATGACCGACCGATTCGATTTCCTGGTCATTGGGAGTGGTGCGGCAGGTCTGTCGTTTGCGCTTGCCGTCGCCGAGCACGGCACGGTTGGAGTCGTGACGAAGAAGGAGTCGGCGGAGTCCAACACCAACTACGCCCAGGGTGGCATAGCCGTGGTGGTGGATTCTGCGGACTCGCTTGAGAGCCACGTGCAGGACACCCTGACAACCGGCGCCGGCCTGTGCGATGAGGCGGTGGTGCGGATGGTCGTCGGAGACGGCCCCGCCCGAATTGCGGAACTCCGGAGCCAGGGTGCGCACTTCACGGAGTCCAAAGGGAAGCTCCACCTGGGCCGGGAGGGAGGGCATTCTGCCAACCGGATCGTGCACTCGGCGGATGCCACCGGGCGGGAGGTTGAAACTACGTTGCTGGATCAGGCGCGTGCGCACCCCAACATCCGGGTGTTCGAATACCATTTCGCGGTCGAACTCATCACCGAGCATCACCTGGGTCTGCACGTCACCCGCGTGCGCCCTGACATGCACTGCTACGGCGCCTACGTCCTGGATGAGGAGACCAGCCGGGTTCACCGCATTCTGGCCAAAGTCACCATGCTTGCCACCGGCGGGGCAGGCCGGGTCTATTTACATACGACAAACCCTGCCATTGCAACGGGTGACGGCGTCGCGATGGCGTATCGGGCCAAGGCCCGCATCGCCAATATGGAGTTCGTCCAGTTTCATCCGACGTCCCTCTACATGCCCGAGGCGGACTCTTTTCTGATCTCCGAAGCGGTTCGAGGGCACGGCGCGCTGCTTAGAAGCATGGATGGGCAGCGATTCATGCCGCTGTACGACCCACGCGCCGAGTTGGCACCCAGAGATATCGTGGCTCGGGCCATTGATGATCAGTTGAAGCAGAGCGGAGATCCGTATGTGCTTTTGGACATCACGCATGAGTCCCGCGATGAACTCCTGGAGCACTTTCCAATGATCTACGAGAAGTGTGCATCGCTCGGGATCGACATGGCAACCGATCCCATTCCGGTGGTGCCTGCGGCTCACTACATGTGCGGCGGCGTCGTGACGGACACCTCGGGACGAACGTCGATACACGGTCTCCTGGCATGTGGCGAGGTCACATATACCGGGCTTCACGGGGCAAACCGGCTTGCGAGCAATTCATTGCTGGAGGCCCTTGTACTGTCTCACCGTGCGGTCGAGGCGGCCGTCCAGACAGCGTCTGAGGCCACCACCCGCGACGATTTACCAGCCTGGGACGACTCAGGTACCGAGTTCCCACAAGAGTGGGTCCTGGTTTCTCACAACAGGGAGGAACTGCGGCGCATCATGTGGGACTATGTCGGCATCGTCCGCTCGGAACTTCGGCTAGGCCGTGCGACCAGGCGCACTCGCCTCCTTTACGAGGAAATGGAGGAGTTCTTCCGAAAGTCGCGGGTGTCGACGCCCATCTGCGAGTTGCGCAACATGATTGCGGTCGCGCACCTGATCATCCGGTCGGCCACAATGCGCAGGGAGAGCCGTGGATTGCACTATATGACAGATTATCCAGAGCCGGTCGAGGCCGAAAGGAGGTCGACTTTCATTTGATCCCGTCGCCGAGGATGACTCCGTTTCGCGCGCCTCGGGGAGGCGCCAATCGGAACATTCAGCCGGGCAGGAGGTCAGATTGGGACGGCGGGAAGTGGGCTGTCCGCGTGTGGCTTAGGCCAGGCGTTGCCAATTCGACTGTTCGCTATGTATCTTTGGGCTTGCGGTAGAGGGGGGTTGATGACAACCACCCTTTTTTATTGCGGCCGGAAGGCGCCCGTCCAACTCGTGGACCGGGCGTTTTTTGCACTCATGGGATTTGCACAGTGCAAATGCAGCACTTGACAACAATGGCGTTAGCCACCGAAGATCGGATTCGGAACATCGTAGATACGGTGGTCCCCGGTGACGAGGTGTATATCGTTGATATCGAAATCAAGGGAAGTGCTGGTACGCGGCTGGTTGAGGTCTTCCTTGATTCCGACAACGGGGTCAAGGTGGGAGAACTGGCGCGAATCAGCCGTGAGGTAGGATTCCTGATGGAGAGCGAGGAGATCATGAGCGGGCCCTACAGGCTCGACGTGTCTTCACCAGGTGCCGAACGGCCACTCCGGTTGATGCGTCAGTATGCAAAGCATATCGGCCGCACGCTGGCCGTAAAGATGCAGGGTGGCGAAGAGGTTCGCGGCCTGTTGAGTCGGGCGGAGGACGGTGTTGTCACCCTTGAGGTTGACAAGGCCGAAACCGCGCTGGCTTTCGACAGAATTCAGGAGGCAAAGGTCGTTCTTCCCTGGTAGGGGCAGAGACTTAAAACAGACACTACGAATGCAGAGTTCAGTACTTGTTTCGTCGTTTGCGGAGATCGCCCGAGAAAAGGGGATCGACCGAGACACGTTGCAGCTCATTGTGGAGGACGTGTTCCGCCTGATGATCAAGAAGCGCTATGGCTCTGACGACTCATTTGAGATCATTCTCAATCCTGACCACGGGGACATGCAGATTCTGCATATCCGCGAGGTTGTCGAGGATTGGGACGTAGTCGATCCGGTGACGCAGATTGATCTGACCGCCGCAAAGAAGATCGATGAGGACTTTGATCTTGAAGACGAGGTAGCCGAAGAACTCAACATCCAGGATTTCGGTCGCCGTGCCGTCATGACGGCCCGGCAAAACTTCTCTCAGCGCATTCGCGATATCGAGAAGGAGAATGTGTTCCTGGCGTACACCGAACTCGTTGGCGAGGTCGTAGTCGGCGAGGTCTACCAGATGCGCCGTCGCGAGGTGCTCGTGATCCACAACAAGGTCGAGTTGATTCTCCCGCGCACCGAGCAGATATACCGTGATCGTTATCGCAAGGGCGATATGATCAGAGCGGTCATCAAGGAGGTCGTCCGCGATCCCGCGGGTGCTCCCCAGGTGATTATCTCCAGAGCGGCGCCCGTTTTCATGGAGCGCCTCTTTGAGTTGGAAGTCCCTGAGATCGACGAGGGGATCGTTGAGGTCAAGCGCATCGTCCGAGAGCCCGGAGATCGTGCCAAGGTGGCCGTAGTGAGCTACGATGAGCGCATCGATCCAGTTGGCGCGTGCGTCGGGATGAAAGGTTCACGTATCCATGCCGTGGTTCGCGAGCTCGGCAACGAGAACATTGATGTGGTCCAGTGGACCGATGACAAACACGAACTGATCAAGCGCGCCCTGTCGCCCTCGAATCCGGTCAATGTGGTGCTCAACGATGACCTGACGCCCCCGCGCGCCAAGGTTGTGGTCAGGGCAGATGAAGTCAGTCAGGCCATTGGTCGCGGCGGAATCAACATTCGGCTGGCGTCGGCCATGTGCGGCTACGAGATCGATATCTATCGGGAGATCGCCGAAGACGAGGAAGACGTCGCGATCGATGAGTTTTCAGACGAGATTGAAGCCGATGTCCTGCAGAAGCTGCGGAACATTGGTTGTGATACAGCCCGAGCGGTACTCGAGTTGTCCAAGGAAGAGCTTATGAGGCGGGCTTCTCTAGATGAGGAGACGGCGCGTCATATTCTCGGAATTATCCGGACCGAATTCGAGGACGAGACCGAAGAAGAGGTCGAAGGGTAGGTTCCCCAGATTGAACAGCATGCCAGATACGAAATTCAAGAAAGTCCGACTCTTCAATGTCTCACGGGATTTAAACATCACCGTTGAGGGTCTTGTAGAGCATCTGGAGTCCACTGGTCACGCAGCCGCGCTGACCGGTTCCGGAATTAATGCAGCCATCACTGATGAGGATGCCTACCTCGAGCTGATGGCCGAATTCGCGGAGGACAAGGAGATTGCCGCGCGAATCCGGAAAAAGCGTCAGGCCAAGCTGGACGAAGAGGGCGAGCAGATTCGGGTGGAGGCGCCCGTCCCTGTGCAGGAGCCTGCAGCACCGGAACCGGCACCCGAAGCAGTTGCGGAAGCACCTGTAGAGGCCGTCGCTGAGGTCGTGGTCGAGGCAGAGCCCGTTGATCAGGCACCTGCGGACCAGCCCCCGGCAAGCGAAGCATCGGCAGAGCCCGAAGTCCCTTCAGCGCCAGTGGCGGTTGAGGTAGAGGCTGCGGCAGAGCCCGTCGCTGAACCTGTTGCTGAGCCCGTCGCTGAAGCCGTTGCTGAGCCCGTCGCTGAGCCCGTCGCTGAAGCCGTCGCTGAAGCCGTTGCAGAGCCGGTCGTGGAGGCCGTCGCCGAGAAGGCTGCTGAACCCGTCGCCGAAGCACCCGTAGATCCGGCACCAGCCGCGGTCCCCGAGGCCGAGCCAGTTGCCGAGCCAGTCGCAGAGACCAGCGTCGACGCAGTAGAAGGATCTGAGCCTGCGGCCTCTCAAGCCATTGCCGAAAAGGCTGGGGCAGAGGCTTCGGCACCCGCCTCAGAAGATGCGGTTGCGGGAGATGCAACAACCAAGGCACCCCAGATAGCTCAAGCCGCCGAGGGGGATTCGCCCGCGGCTGGTAAACCAACCGCGGAATCCGACCCGGAAACGAAGGCCGCCGAATCGGTCGTGGTTCCCGCAGTGCCTGCGGCCACGCTTGCAGCAGATCGTTACAGGCTCACGGGCACCACGGTGCTGGGCAAGATCGATCTGGCCTCCGTTCAGCGGAATGACGTCAAGAAGGGCAAGCGGAAGCGGATCGCGAAGGGACCCGATGTTCCGAAACCCGGCACTGCCGCCGGTGGCGGCAAGGGCAAACCCGCTCCGAAGAAAGGGGCACCTGCGGTCTCCAGGACCGCGACCAAGTCCAAGGGCCCCACGGTCGATGCGGCCGACGTTGAGAAGACGCTTCAAGAAACGCTGCGTGACCTGGAGCAGGGCGCAAGTCGCGTTCGTCAGCGGCGTCGGCGCCAGAGGCGTGACGAGCGTGCTGCCGACAGAGATCGGGAAAGCGAACGTCGCCGTGAGGAGGAAGGAGTACTTCGGGTCACCGAATACCTCTCAACTGGTGAACTCGCAAGCCTGATGGACGTCCCCGTCACCCAGGTGATCAGCTCGTTGTTCAACTCCGGGATGATGGTGTCCATCAACCAGCGGTTGGATGCAGATACAATTACCATCGTAGCGGACGAGTTTGGATTCGCCGTAGAGTTTATTGCCGAGTTCGACGAAGAAGATGTCGAAATCTTGGAGGACGATCCCGCCGACCTCAAGCCTAGAGCGGCTGTGGTTACGGTCATGGGACACGTTGACCATGGAAAGACGTCGCTGTTGGACTATATCCGGAGCGAGAATGTGGTTGCCGGCGAGGCGGGTGGTATTACCCAGCATATCGGCGCCTACAACGTGCAACTTGCCGGTGGCCAGAACATGACGTTCCTGGATACCCCGGGTCACGAGGCGTTTACCGCCATGCGTGCCCGTGGTGCACAGGTCACCGATGTGGTGATTCTGGTTGTGGCTGCGGACGATGCCGTGATGCCTCAGACCATTGAGGCCATCAACCACGCACGCGCCGCATCAGTGCCCATCGTGGTCGCAGTCAACAAGATCGACAAGACGGGTGCAAACCTTGATCGGGTCCAACAACAGTTGGCGGATCAGAAGGTCCTAGTGGAGCAGTACGGCGGCAAGGTTCAGTGCGCCATGGTGTCGGCCAAAACGGGCGAGGGTATCCAGGACCTTCTCGAAAAAGTGCTGGCAGAGGCGGAGCAGTTGGACCTGAAGGCAAATCCTGACCGGAATGCAGTAGCATTCGTGATCGAGAGCCGCCTTGAGAAGGGAAGGGGCAACGTGGTCACGGTTCTCGTTCAGAACGGAACCCTAAAGGTGGGCGACATCTTCGTTTCCGGTCCTTTCTCTGGACGTGTTCGTGCTATGTACGACGAGCGCGATCGTCGGGTAACATCCGTGGGCCCATCGCACCCAGTGCTTGTTTCGGGTCTTCCGGGCGCGCCGAATGTTGGCGACAGATTCCTTGTCGTCGATGAAGAGCGTGACGCCCGTGATATTGCACAGAAACGCGAGCAGATTCAGCGTGAACAGGCGTTGCGGCAGCGCAAGCACATCACACTGGACGAGATTGGTCGCCGTCTGGCGCTTGGAGACTTCCAGGAGCTCAATATCATCGTTAAGGCAGACGTGGGTGGCTCGGTCGAGGCCGTTGCAGATTCGCTCCTGAAGCTTTCCACTGAAGAGGTGGCGGTCAACATCGTCCACAAGGGCGTTGGTGCCATCAACGATGGTGATGTCATGCTGGCTTCCGCATCGGATGCCGTCATCATCGGCTTTCAGGTCAGACCCATGCAGTCTGCGCGGCTATTGGCCGAGCAGGAAGAGATCGATATTCGACTCTACTCCGTCATTTACGACGCGATCGAAGAGGTTCGCGATGCGCTCGAAGGCCTTTTGGCCCCCGAACGCTCCGAAAAAATCCTCGGCACCGCCGAAGTGCGCGACCTGTTCAAGGTCCCCAAGATTGGAACAGTGGCCGGTTGTTACGTGACCGATGGCAAGATTCAGCGCAAGGATCGGGTTCACCTGATCCGTGACGGTGTTGTCGTTTACGAGGGAAGCCTGGCCTCGCTCAGGCGATTCAAGGATGACGCCCGCGAGGTTCAGAGCGGGTACGAGTGCGGCATCGGTATCGAGAACTACAACGACATCAAGCTTGGCGACCAGATCGAGGCCTACGAGATCGTGGAGACAGCCCGAAAGCTCGAGGCTTGATCACCAGTATTCGAGCGGTTTGAATGAGCATTAGAACGGAAAGGGTCGCCCGTCTGCTTCAGCGGGAGATTGCCGGCTTGTTGGTTAGCGATTTCGGTGAGCAACTGGGCGGCATGGTCACGGTCACCGGCACTCGGGTGACAAAAGACCTCGGAATCGTGTATACCTACGTAAGCGTTCTCGGCGATAATGAGGCCGAGCGGCACGCCTCGTTTGGGCGCCTTGAAGAGCTGAAACCGCGCATTCGACATGCAATGGCCCAGCGCATCCGCCATCAGGTCCGGGTAGTGCCCAACATCCGCTTCTTCCTTGACGAGAGCCTGGATCAGGCCAAACAGATCGAAGGCCTCTTCGACAAGATCCGCGAGGAGCGGAGTGGACGCGAAAGCGGGTCAGAGACGGAGGATGACGGTGACGATGGTTAGTCCTCCGGGGCCAGCCGTATTCGGAAAGAGGGCGCTACCTGAGTCTTGGGAAGCAGCCGTTCTGTTGGTGGACAAGCCGCAGGGGCTCACGTCGTTTGGCGTGGTGAAGCGTATTCGCCATAGAGTACCCGTGCGAAAGGTCGGACATGCCGGGACCCTCGACCCCATGGCAACCGGTCTTCTGATCGTCCTGGTGGGGCGGGCGACAAAGACCATGGAACAGTTCATGGGACTGGACAAGGTGTACACGGGGACGATACGGCTGGGACAAACCACCCCGTCTTTCGATGCTGAGACCGAAGCGTCAACCGCGGTGCCAGTCGATCATCTCACGGACGAGCATATCAAGATTGGGACCCGGCCACTCACCGGCGAGATTGTGCAGACCACCCCTGTTTATTCGGCCGTGAAAGTTGGGGGCGAACGGCTGTACAAGAAGGCGAGGCGCGGCGAAGATGTTGTCCTCCCGCCCCGACACGTCCGCGTGGATAGGTTTGAGACCTCACCGAGGGTCGGTCCGGACGTGGATTTCGTCGTAGAGTGCTCCAAAGGCACATATATCCGGTCGTTGGCCAACGACTTGGGTGCAGACCTGGGTGTCGGCGGCCACCTGGTTGCCCTCAGGCGGACCGCCATCGGACCTCATTCCGTTGCTGACGCCTGGGAGTTTGAGGCGCTGTTGGGGGCGCTGGAGGACCAAAATGGCTGACCAAGAGCGTCGCCGCGTCGTCACCGTCGGTTCCTTCGATGGCGTACATCGCGGCCACCAGGCCATTTTGTCATTCCTGTTGGAGCGGGCCACCGCCCGCGGCGCAAGCCCGGTGCTGGTAACCTTCGATCCACATCCGCGCGAGGTGGTTTCCGGCAAGGCGCTACCCATCCTTACGACTCCCCAGGAGCGAGCCATTCTTGTGGCGGAGTACGGCGTTGAGGAGACCATCGTCCTTCCCTTCGATTTGGCCATGGCTCAGATGTCCGCCGAGGACTTCGTGGAGCAGATTCTTGTAGCCCGGATCAACGCGCATTGCGTGGTCATCGGCTATGATCACGGTTTTGGTGCCGGCCGCCGAGGGAATCGTTCATTGCTGCAGGCGCTCGGACCGGTCATGGGATTTGATGTGGACGTCATACCGGCCCAACGTTTTCAGGACGGAGTCGTCTCTTCTACCAGAATCCGGAGCGCCCTGATGGACGAAGGTGACGCCAGCCTGGCAGCCAACCTGCTTGGCCGGCCTTATCGTTGGGCAGGCCTTGTGGTCGAAGGAGATAAACGTGGTCGAACCATCGGATACCCAACCGCCAATCTGAAGCCCATTGCCGGCAGAAAGGTCATCCCCAAGACGGGTGTTTATGCTGTGACCGTGCGGCTCCCGGATGGGACCTCCGGCAGGGGTATGATGAATATCGGAACACGCCCCACCTTTGACGGGACAGCCGTTCGCCAGGAGGTGCACCTGTTCGACTTCGAGGGAGAGCTGTACGGCGACGTCCTGACTGTGGAATTCCGGGAAAGACTGCGCGACGAGCGCCGGTTTGACGGAGTTCAGTCCCTTATCAAGCAACTGAAGGAAGACGAAGCGCGTTGCAGATCGCTGCTGGAAGGGCTACCATAGCCTGACTGTGCGGATTCCACATCCGCCCCGGCAATATGCTGCGCAGAAAGCCAGATCCGAAAATCGGATCGGCCACCGCCCGGCCTACTCTAACATGATAGAATTTAGAGCGGACCCATGATTTCGAGCGAAAGAAAAGGCCAACTGGTTGAGCAGTTTGGAACTGACGATAAGGACACGGGCAAGCCCGAGGTCCAGATCGCCATTTTCAGCACGCGAATCACTGAGCTGACAGAACATTTGAAGCGCCATCCGAAGGATCACTCGACCCGTCGTGGCCTCTTGAAGTTGGTAGGTAAGCGCCGTCGGCTGCTGAACTACCTCATGAACAACGACATCACGCGTTATCGTGTTGTCATTGCAGAACTGGGAATCCGTAAGTAACGGATCCATGGCGTCGTCCTCATCCTGAGGATGGCGCTTTGTTCTATGTGCAAGAATCCCGTATCGGTAAGGGGATTTGAGCGGTGCAGGAGAAGCAAAAACGAAGATTACCGCAGAGGAAAAAGACTCCATGGCAAATGGAACCACGCGCGAAATAGAGTTCGCGCCAGGAAAGACAATCTCACTGGAAACCGGTCTGCTCGCGAAGCAGTCAGGTGGTTCAGTAATCGCCAGACTCGGCGACACAATGGTGCTTTGCACCGCCACAATGGCCAATTCGGTCCGGGAGGGACAGGACTGGTTTCCACTATCTGTCGATTACCGGGAGAAGTACTGCGCCGCAGGAAAGATTCCAGGCGGCTTCTTCAAGCGCGAAGGCCGGATGACAGACAAGGAAACCTTGTCTTCACGTCTCATCGACCGGGCGATTCGCCCGCTCTTCTCGGACGGCTTCTTCAACGAAGTTCAGGTGATCTGCACCGTGCTGTCCGCGGACAATGAGAACGACGCCGACGTGTTGGCCGGAGTAGGCGCATCCGCAGCCCTTGTGATGGCAGGCGCTCCGTTTGACGGCCCCATCGCCGAGGTTCGCATCGGACGAGTTGACGGCAACTTTGTGGTCAATCCGACGCTTCTCGAAGTTGCGGAGAGCGATTTCAACCTCATCGTCGCGGGCAAGATGGACGCGATCGTGATGGTCGAGGGAGAGATGGATGAAGCGAGCGAAGACGAGATGCTGGAAGCGCTCGACGTCGCGCATGCCTCCATCAAGCTCCTCTGTCAGTGTCAGATAGACCTGGCGGCCGAAGCAGGAGCGAGGGAGGCCTTCAAGTTTACGCCTCGCGCTCTCCCCGACGGAGTTGTGGATCGCGTCAGCGACCTGATGAAGGACGAACTGGCCGCACACATCCGTGCGCCTTACGACAAGGAGTCGTTCTACGGCGGTGTTGACGATATCAAGGCCAAGGCCATCGCCTCACTGCTGGGCTCGGGCGACGACAAGGTCGACGTTACCGCAGAGGGCTGGACGTCCAAGAACATCAAGGAAGCTGTTGGAGAGGTTGAGAAGGGTGTCATTCGTGACATGATTCTTGATGACGGCCGGCGCATTGACGGGCGTTCCCTGGATCAGATTCGGGATATCTGGTGCAACGTGGGTTACCTCCCGCGCGTCCATGGCTCAAGCGTCTTCACCCGTGGAGAAACGCAGGTCCTTTCGTCTGTCACGCTGGGCACGTCCAAGGATGTGCAGCCTGTCGATCAAATCTTCGACACGGAAGACAAGCGGTTCTACCTGCACTACAGTTTCCCGCCGTTCTCGGTTGGCGAGGTCAAATTCCTGAGAGGACCTTCCCGTCGCGAGATCGGTCACGGCATGCTCGCCGAGCGCGCCTTGCTACCGATGCTTCCCAGCACGGAGGAATTCCCTTACACAATCCGCATTAACGCGGATGTGTTGGAGTCCAACGGTTCGTCCTCAATGGCCAGCGTATGCTCCGGCTCGCTTGCATTGATGGATGCTGGCGTGCCCGTAAAGAAGGCTGTCAGTGGCATCGCGATGGGCCTCATCGCCGATGGAGATCGTTCGGCTGTCCTGAGTGATATTCTGGGCACCGAGGATCACCTTGGCGACATGGACTTCAAGGTGACCGGTACCCGCGATGGTATCACCGCCTGCCAGATGGACATCAAGGTCCGCGGTCTGTCAAGAGAGTTGCTCTCCAAGGCACTCATGCAGGCCCGCGCCGGACGTCTACATATTCTGGACATCATGGAGCAGACGCTGGCCGCACCGCGCCAGGAACTGTCTGCACACGCCCCTCGCCTTACCCAGATCACGATTGATACCAGCTTCATTGGCGCCATCATCGGCCCAGGCGGCAAGATCATTCAGGGTATTCAGCGGGACACCAACACCTCCGTCGACATCAAGGAAGAAGGTGGCGTTGGTATTGTTACGGTGGCCGCGACGAACGAAAACGATGCAGCTGCGGCTCTTGAGATCATCAAGGGCATCGTGACTGTGCCGGAAGAAGGCGAGATCTACGAAGGCACGGTTCGGAAGGTGGAGGGCTTCGGCGCCATCATCGAGATCATGCCAGGTAAGGAAGGTCTCCTGCACGTTTCCGAGTTGGACTACGGATTTGTAGACAACGTTGACGACTACATGCAGGTCGGAGACAAGGTCAAGGTGGCGCTTATCGAAGTGCGCCCCGACGGCAAGCTTCGCTTCAGCCGCAAGCCTCTTCTCGAGAAGCCCGAGGGTTGGGTCGAACGGCCCCGCGAGCGCTCCAGTGGCGGTGGTCGTGGCGGACGTGACGGTGGTCGTGGTGGACGTGACGGTGGTCGTGGTGGACGTGACGGTGGTCGTGGCGGACGTGACGGTGGTCGTGGCGGACGTGACGGTGGACGCGATGGCGGCGGTCGTAGTGAGCGCTCCGAAGGCGGCCGTGATGGCGGCTCCAGCGATGCTGCCCCCAAGGGCGACAGCGATGGGGGAGACAGCTAAGACGCTGCGTCTTGTATAGTGTGGATGTTTCCGGCCGCCGATTGGCGGCCGGAAACCTCTCCCAACTGAGTATTACGACACGCCCGCCCATTGCATGGACGGGCGTGTGGTTTATACCGTTCTCCGGGAAGAGTGCCTAATCCCCGTAGTCCTACATTCCAGGTCTTGACCTCGAAGCCTGTGCCCGCAACGGAATTGCCCCAGTTTCAAAAGACAGTTCTCGCCAACGGTGTCCGAGTGGTCACCGAGCGGATCCCGTCGGTTCGGTCCATCTCTGTCGGAGCTTGGATATACACCGGAAGTCGGGACGAGACCGCTCCAGAGAGCGGGATCAGCCATTTTATTGAACACATGGTGTTCAAAGGCACGGAAAAACGGCGCATGCATCAGATTGCCCAGCGGATGGAATCCGTTGGGGGGTATCTGAATGCGTTCACTGCCAAAGAGTATACCTGCTTCTACGCACGCGCCCTGGACGAACATTTGGCCCGCGCCATCGACACCGTCTGTGATCTTGTCCTGCGCCCCAGCATTCCGGAGAAAGAGCTGGGAAAGGAGAAAGACGTAGTGGTCGAGGAGATGCGGATGTACGAGGATGCGCCGGAGGATGTAATTTTTGATCGTTTCGAGACCGCGCTCTATCCTGATCATTCCATGGGGAGGCCTGTCATCGGCTTCGAGGAGACGGTTCGCGCCTTCACCCGTCCGCAGATTCTGGATTACATCGCAAGGCAGTACACCCCCGGCAGGCTTGTCATTTCGGTAGCCGGGAATGCCAGCCATGCCCGTGTTGTCCAACTGGTGGACAGAGTCTTCCAGGACGTGGCGGCTGCCCCCAGCGAGAACGTGCGCTCCAGGGCCCAGGAAGCGACGCCCACCCACATCAGCGAGGCCAAGAGTATTCAGCAGGCTCACCTCATATTGGGGAGAAGGGCGTACGACGTCTTTGACCCCCGGAGAATCCCTCTTTCTGTCCTCAACACCATCGTGGGCGGTGGGATGTCGAGCCGGCTCAATCAGAACATCCGGGAGCGCTACGGCTACTGCTACAACATCTACTCCTTTACCAACCTGTATACCGACACCGGAGAATTCGGCGTCTATATGGGCACGGACCCCGGAAAAGTAGAGCGGGCCAAAAAACTGATCTTTCGTGAGCTGGACAAGATGGCCCAGACAACGGTCAGCGACAGAATGCTGAAACAAGCCCAGAGCCAGGTCAAGGGGTCGATCATGCTCGGTCTTGAGAGCATGGGTTCTCGTATGATGCGCCTGGGCCGCCAGGAGCTTTATTATGGCGAGTACACCACGCTGGACGAGATAATCCAGCAGGTGGAGGCCGTGACCAAGGAAGAAATCCTGATGGTGGCCCAGGAGTTGTTCAGGAAAGATGACTTTTCGACTATCACACTGTTGCCCAAGGCAGCCTGATATTCCGGTTTAATGAAGCGTGTACTCGTCACCGGTGGAGCCGGATTTATTGGCTCTCACATTTCTGACGCTCTGGTTGCCAGAGGGTGGGAGGTCCATATCCTGGACGACCTCTCATCGGGAAAGAGGGAGAACGTGCCGGACGGGGCCGTGCTGCACGTCCTGGACATCCGATCCGACGAGATCCATGCTCTCTTCGCGGAGCATCGTTTCGAGATCATGGTCCATCACGCCGCCCAGATGGACGTGCGCAAAAGCGTCGCCGATCCCAGGTTTGATTCCGAAATCAATATTGGCGGCCTGATCAACCTCATGGAGGCTGGCCGTCAGAATGGCCTGGAAAAGGTTGTTTTTGCTTCAACCGGCGGGGCCATTTATGGGGAGCCGGAGTATGTGCCACAGGATGAAGAGCATACGCTTAAGCCTTTGTCGCCCTATGGCATAGCCAAGCTGTCCAGCGAGAAGTATCTCTACTTCTACCTGCAGCAGTATGGCGTGCAATACGTCGCCCTTCGTTATGCCAACGTGTATGGGCCACGCCAGAATCCGCATGGAGAGGCCGGGGTCGTTGCCATTTTTGCGGAGCGCATGCTTGCCGGTGAGCCCACCAGAATCAACGGCGATGGCCTTCAGACGCGAGACTACGTGTTTGTGCGGGACGTCGTCGCGGCCAACCTCGCCGCCCTCGATTACGACGGGTCCGGCATTTTCAACGTCGGCACCAGCGTCGAAACGGACGTGAACATGCTCTGGAGAACCCTTCGCGACCTGGTTGACCCGGCGCTCCCGGAGATTCATGGTCCCGGGATGCCCGGCGAACAGATGCGAAGTGTTCTCGCATACGGAAAGACCCAGGCCAACCTTGGTTGGAACCCCACTGTCTCCCTCGAGGAGGGTCTGGCGGCTACCTTCGAGTGGTTCAGGAGACGCCGGGAGGCGGTCGACGCCTAGATGCCTGTTGAACAAGTGGACCACACCATTCTACGGCGGCGGAACACCATCTGCTGCGTTGTCCGTCCTCGCAATGGCGGTGCCATTACTCGTCAGGACGCCTTGCATCTGGCATTCCGGCGCTCGTAGCCTGGCATACTCCACTTATCCAACAGGCACCTAGATGTATTCCGTCAGACTCCAGCAATTTGAAGGGCCGCTGGATCTGCTGCTCTTCTTCATCCGAAGGGATGAGCTGGACATCTACGACATCCCCATTGCGTCGATAGCCGACGAGTTTCTGGACTACGTCCGTCTTCTGGACCAGGTGGATCTGGATGGGGTCGGGGACTTCCTCTACATGGCTGCACTCTTGATAAACATCAAGACGCGCATGCTACTCCCGATCCAGGATTATGACGACGAAGGCGAGCCCATTGACCCCAGGCGGGAACTGGTAGAACGCCTTCTTGAGTACGTCCGGTTCAAAGAGGCGTCGGAGGCGCTGTCCGACGCACACGATCGCAGGCAGGAGCAGTTCACCCGGGGAACGGCGCTGGAAAACGAATCTGCTTTTACAGAGGCCGACGAACCTATCGCAGAGGCAAGTATTTTTGACCTCGTGCAGGCGTTAAGGCGGGTTCTGACCGAAAGCGATGCTGTCGAGGTCGTCCACGAGGTCGAAGCGGAGGCCTGGTCGCTGGAGGTCCAGCAGCAGTATCTCGTTCACGCGTTGTCCGACGGGAAGCGGCGCTCATTTGTGGAACTGGTGACGGGACATCCCAGGGGTTTCATCATCACTACCTTTCTTGCGGTCCTCGAAATGGTACGCAACGGTCTGGTGAGTTTGTTTGTGGAGCGCTCGGCGCTCGATTTCTATCTGGCGGCTCCGGAAGGCCAGACGCAGAGTGAGGTGGTAGAACCGTGAGCGAACACATCGACAATATCCAAGACCCATCCTGGGGGGCGACCGGCAGTAACCGGCTGGAGCAGGTGGTAGAGGCGCTTGTCTTTGCGGCCGAACTTCCGGTATCCGCCGATCGGATGGCCGAAATATTCGGAGACGTGGCGGGACAGGACAGGCCGTCTGAGTCCGAAGTCTCCCAAGCCATCGATACGCTGAATGAGCGGTACCGCGAGCAGGACCGGCCAATGCGGATTGAGGCCTGGAGCGGCGGCTTTCGAATGGCCACGATTCCGGAAGTAGCGCCCTTCATCAAGGCGCTCTTTCAGCAACAAAGCCAGCGAAGGTTGAGCCGGTCTCTCCTGGAGACGCTGGCAATCCTCGCTTATCGCCAGCCTGTCACAAAGCCCGAGGTGGAGTTTGTTCGTGGCGTGGACTGCGATTATTCGCTTCGGCGACTCATGGAGATGTCCATTATCGACGTTGTCGGCCGCTCTGACTCGATCGGGCGCCCACTTCTGTACGGAACGACTTCCCGATTCCTGGAGCTCTTTGGTCTGAATTCGCTCGAAGATCTCCCAAATCTGCGGGAAATAGAGACCATTCTGGATGATCCGGCATTCCACAGGGAGCGCGCACTGCTGATGATGAAGAACGGGCTTGTCGAGGCTAGACCCGAACTGGATCCACTGGACCAAAACCCTGACACGGAATCTGAGAATGAAACGACCTGATTCCCGCACCAAGTCAGGCCCTCCCGGCCGCTCTCGCCCCGCATCTTCCGGTAGGCCTGGATCTTCTGGTAGGCCTGGATCGGACGGCAAGGCGGGCGCTGACGCTGACGCCCAGAAGCCGTCGCCCGGGAAACGGAAGTATCGCAGTAAGCCACGCACCGACGAGAGGAGCGGAGAAAAGTCCGGTCAGAAGTCGGCTGGGGGCGGCAGACCAGCCGGTTCGGCCCCGCCAGCGGGCGCAGAAAACGGCCCGATGAGGCTGAACAGATTCATCGCCAGAGCGGGAGTCTGCGCCAGACGTGAGGCGGATGAGATGATCAAAGCAGGCCTCGTCAAGGTGGACGGGACCGTGGTCATGGACTTTTCGACAAAGGTGGATGCGACCAACAAGGTGGAAGTCAACGGGAAACAGGTGACGCCGGTCGAAGGACTGTATCTGCTTCTCAACAAGCCTTCGGACACCATCACAACCAAGTCGGATGAGAAGGGGCGAAAAACCGTCATTGACCTGGTGGACCTGAGCGAGGACAAAAAGGGTGCATTGTTTCCCGTAGGTCGGCTGGATAGGGAGACCACCGGTGTCCTTCTGATGACCTCCGACGGAGATCTGGCTCATCGCCTCATGCATCCGTCTTTCGAGGTAGAGAAGCTCTACCGTGTCCGCACTACCCGAAACGTCAGCGAACCTGAGTTACAGCGACTGGTGGACGGTCTGGAACTGGAAGACGGGATTGCCAAAGCGGATCAGGTCACCTACCTGACGCCCGGAGACAAGAAGGAAGTCGGACTCGCCATGCATTCGGGGCGCAACCGGATTGTACGGCGCATGTTTGAAGCCCTGGGACACGACGTAAAGGAATTGGAGAGGGTTCGCTACGCCGGCCTGACATCCGCAGGCGTGCGGAAGGGAAAGTGGCGCAAACTCACGGAAAAGGAAGTCCGACGCTTGTATCGGGCCGTCAAAATGAAGCTCTAGACTAATGCAGCCAATCGATCTCTTGGACAAGGCGGCTTCCATAATGACATCGAAAATAGTTGGGGAGGGACTCACCTACGACGACGTACTGCTGATCCCTGATCGCTCTTCGGTCATGCCTCGCGACGTCTCGACGTCTAGCAGATTGACAAGGAAGATCCGGCTCAACATCCCCTTGGCCTCCGCGGCCATGGACACCGTCACCGAGTCCAATCTTGCCATCGCCCTGGCGCGCGAAGGAGGCGTCGGCGTTCTGCACAAGAACATGAGCATCGAGCAGCAGGCGTCCGAGGTGCGGCGCGTGAAACGCTCCGAGAGCGGCATGATTGTCGATCCGATAACCAATTCTCCTGACCAGACCGTCGCAGACGCTCGCGCTCAAATGGCGCGGTATTCCATTGGGGGCATTCCGATTGTGGATGCCAAGGGTACGCTCGTTGGCATTGTGACCAACCGGGATCTGCGGTTCCAGGCGGACAGTACCGCGCGGCTTGAGGACATTATGACCCGGGCGCCTCTCATTACCGCTCCGAAGGGGACCACACTGAAGGAAGCCGAGGCGATTCTTCAGGAATACAAGATCGAGAAGCTTCCGGTAGTCGATGACAAGGGACTCCTGAAGGGCCTGATCACCTTCAAGGACATCCAGAAAAAGAAGCAGTTTCCGGACGCCTGCAAGGATGAGCGTGGTCGCCTCCGCGTCGGAGCTGCCGTCGGGATCACGAAGGACACCATGGAGCGTGTAGCCGCGCTTGTGGCTGCCGAGGTAGACTTCATCACCCTGGACACCGCACACGGCCATTCCGAGGGCGTCCTCGCCGCCGTACGCGCGGTCAAGGCCGCCTATCCGGACCTTGATGTTGTTGCCGGTAACGTGGCCACCGCGCGCGGGACCGCTGACCTTATCGAAGCCGGCGCAGACGCCGTCAAGGTGGGCATCGGACCCGGATCCATTTGCACGACGCGCATCGTAGCTGGTGTGGGTGTCCCACAGCTGACGGCGGTCATGGATTGCGCCGCCGTGGGTAGAGCGGCAGACATACCCATTATCGCCGATGGCGGAATCAAGGTAACCGGCGACATCCCGAAGGCCCTGGCAGCGGGCGCGGAATGCGTCATGATCGGCGGACTCTTCGCGCGGGTCGAGGAGAGCCCTGGCGAGACGATCCTCCTTGAGGGTCGCAAGTTCAAGAGTTACCGCGGAATGGGATCCATTGGCGCAATGGAGGACGGTAGCAAAGACCGGTACTTCCAGGACGTGGAGGACGACATAAAGAAACTGGTCCCTGAGGGGATCGAAGGACGTGTACCGTACTCCGGTACACTGCACGAGGTCACCTATCAGATGATGGGAGGTCTTCGCGCGGCAATGGGATACTGCGGGTGCCCGACGATTGCGGCACTGCGTGACGACGCCAAGTTTATCAGGATCACCGCCTCGGGCGTGACGGAAAGTCATCCGCATAACGTCCAGATCACGAAGGAGGCGCCCAACTACGCCTCCAGGCGGTGAGCGGACCGGCACCCTCCCAACCACCGAATACCGTCGGGTTGGATCGTCTGGCTTCGCTCCGGTCCAAATTGAGCGGAGCCGATGCTCTGCTGATTACCTCGCTGCCAGATATTCGCTGGGCCACGGGTTTTTCCGGGTCAAACGCCGTCTTGGTAGTGCGCGAGGGCCGCGCTGATTTCGTCACCGACGGCCGGTATCGCCATCAGGCCTCCAGGGAGGTGCGCGGCGCGGATGTCCACGTGCCTGAAGGGGGGCAACTTGGGTTTGCGGTGCGTGAACTCCTTGCGGCGGAAGAGACGGTTCGCGTTCAGCCGGACGTACTGACCCTGGCCCAGTTTGACGAATTGACCAAACATGGCCCGGAGATCCGTTGGTCCCAAAAGGCTGGACTGCTCGAAAGCCTCCGAGCCACGAAGGACGAGGGCGAGATTCAGGCGATTACGACCGCGCAGCGGCTCACCGAAAACGTGTTCAACGACGTCCTGCCTGCCATAAAGGAGGGCATGACGGAGAAGGACCTCGCTGCAGAGCTCGTCTTTCGACACCTTCAGGGAGGGGCGGAACGGATGTCATTTGACCCCATCGTCTCGTTTGGCCCCAATGCGGCACTCCCGCACGGGAGGCCGGGCCCGCGAGCGTTGCGGAACGGTGATCCCATCCTTATTGACATGGGGGGCTTCGTCGAAGGATATGCCAGCGACATGACCCGCATGGTCTCCTTCGGCAAACCAAGCGCCAGATTCCTGTCCGTGTTCAACCTGGTCCGAGAGGCCCTGCAGACCGCTCATGAGGCGGCTCGCAGCGGAATGAGATCGTGCGACCTTGACGCCGCAGCGCGAGACGTGATCACGGCCGGCGGTTACGAGGGCCGTTTCTCCCACAGCCTGGGCCACGGCGTCGGTCTTGAGATTCACGAAGCGCCAGCCGTCTCCTACCGGTCAACCGCTGTGTTACCGGAAGCCGCTGCGATCACGCTGGAGCCCGGCATCTACCTTGACGGGGAGTTTGGGGTGAGAATTGAAGACATCGTGGTTCTCCGGCCAGGAGGTTCCGATACCCTGACGAACCTGGCGCATGACCTTGTCATTTTATAGGCACCAGAATGAGTGATTCGTTGCGGACCGTTCCTTTCAGGCACCCTGATCAGTGCTCGGAGGAGGAGAGACTTTCGCGCGCCAAGGCGTTTCGCCAAATGCTGGATGGCAGGCGGACGGTTCGAGACTATTCGAGCCGGCCGGTTGATACCGAAGTCCTGCTGGAGTGCATTCGGGGCGCAGGGACCGCGCCAAGCGGCGCGCACAGGCAGCCCTGGCACTTTGTTGTTGTCCAGGACCCCGATGTGAGACGCCAGATCAGAGAGAAAGCAGAGGAGGAGGAGAAGGCTTTTTACAGCGGGCGGGCCCCCGATGACTGGCTCGAAGCCCTGGCGCCGCTGGGCACAGACGCGGAGAAACCCTTTCTGGAAACCGCCGCGGCACTCATAGTCATTTTCGCCGAACGGTACGGCGTTACCGAGGACGGCTCCCGTCGAAAGAACTACTACGTCCAGGAGTCAGTCGGCATCGCTACGGGCATGCTGATCGCAGGGCTGCATGCGGCCGGCCTCTCAACGCTAACGCACACACCGAGTCCGATGGGATTCCTTTCGGAGATCCTGGGGCGGCCCAAGCAGGAGCAGGCATTCCTTGTTCTGGTCGTGGGCCATGCCGATGAGAGTGCTCGCGTCCCCGATATCAGTCGAAAGACCGTCCAGGAAATTGCCACGGTGAAATGAGTACGGGTTCGCGCGCTTCATCGGCCGTTTCTTTGACTGAGACGGCTCCACGGCGCCAGCGCGTGCTGGTTGTAGCGTACTATTTCCCGCCGATGGGACTCAGCGGCGTGCAGCGGACAGCCAAGTTTGTCAAATACCTCCCGGATCACGGCTGGGACCCTGTTGTGCTCACGGTCGAGCCAGGGGGGTACTTCGCATTCGATCAGCAGCTTCTGCAGGAGTTGGAAGAACGGGGCATTCCGGTCCATCGCACCCGTTCATGGGATCCGACCCGGCTGTTCGGCTCCAAGAAGTCGGTGGCGCTGCCCGATGAGCAGAAGCGCCAGGCCTTGTCAAGCCTCAGCCAGTGGCTATTCGTCCCGGACAACAAGATCGGCTGGCTTCCCTTCGCACTTCGGGCCGGCTCAAGACTCATCAGGGCAGGGCAATTCGACGCAATCCTCTCCACGGCTCCGCCCTATTCGGGTCACCTGATCGCGGCCAGACTGGCCCGGAAACACAGGCTGCCGTTGGTACTGGATTATCGGGATGACTGGGTGGGAAACCCCCGTCACCACTACCCGACCGCGTTCCATAAGTGGCTTCACCGACGGATGGAATCCTATGCCTCGCATTCTGCCGAGGCTATTGTGTGTATCAATTCCGCCATCTCGGAGAGCCAACGCTCGCGCGGTGCGGCACCTCATGTCGTTATCCCCCAAGGCTTTGACCCGGAAGACTACGAAGCCACTGGAAGTCCTCGGCCGGCTGATGGCGTCAAGAGTGTCACCAATGGGAAGACATCGCCCAGGAGCCTGGAGCTGCTCTACGCCGGCGTGTTTTATGACAAGCAGACTCCGGTGCCATTTCTGGAGGGGCTGGCGAGGCTCCTGGCTGAACAGCCTCGACTGCGACCGCACTTCAGAGCCACCTTCGTGGGCCTGTTCCCTCAGGTCGGCCGGGACACAATTATCCGACTCGGCCTTCGCGACGTAGTGCACGTACTGCCGTACGCCACGCACAGAGAAGCAATGAAGATGGTCTCTCAGGCGGACGTAGCCTGGCTCACCGTCGGGGCCGGGCCCGGCCAGAACCAGATCTCTACGGGCAAATTGTACGCCTACGCAGGCGCTGGCAAACCCATTCTTGGCCTTGTGCCTCAGGGTGCGGCGGCCCGGGACCTGAAGGCCTACGGAGCCTCTTGGCTGGCCCATCCAGACCGGCCCGAGGAGATAGACCGGGCTCTACAGACCATCGTCGACCTCTGGCGGGAGGATCTGCTGCCCAGTCCGTCCGCCGAATTCCTGAGCCAACATGACCGCGTTTATCTGTCGAAGAAACTGGCGGCTGTTCTAGACCGTGTTACTTCATAAGTTTGCGGCCACCTCATGCGAATCACTGACCAGCACCATGCGCCTCCATCGACGGCTTGAACTACAGAGTTCTTGGGACCATTTGGATAGGGTGGTGGAGGAAACCGAGGCCTTCCTGCTCCCATTGGGGCTCGATGAGGAGCTCGCCTATAACATTGTCATGCTCACCACGGAGGCCGTTACGAACGCCATTGAGCACGGCAACGCGATGGACGACACCAAAACCGTTGTGATCGTGTTCGAAGCGAACGAGGTGGGTGTTCGGGTAACCGTCGAAGATGAAGGGGAGGGATTCACGTCGTCGGACATTCCCGACCCCCTTGCCCAGGAGAATCTCCTTGCTGAGGGAGGTCGCGGCATATTCCTCATGAGGGAACTGGCAGATGAGATTACCTACGAAAAGGGCGGCCGGGCCATCGTCATGCGTTTTCACACGCCACTTTAGCCCGCCGGGCGTGTGAACCGGAGTACCATCGGGGAAGAAGAGGTCCACGCGTCCTCCCTCGACTCCGCCGCGCGATGGGGTCTGGTCGGGCTGACGCTGCTTCTGGGCGCCTTGATGGCGTGGTCCGCTCGCGACCCGGATCACTGGCCGATCATGTCCGGAACCGCCTTCCTGATGCTTGGCGTGGCGGGGGTCCTTTACCTGAAAGGAGCGCCCAGGCCGGGCACGATACTGGTGGTTGCAGTCCTGCTCAGGCTCTTCTGGATCACCCTGCCGCCGACGCTGTCCGACGACAGCTACCGGTACGCATGGGATGGAATGATTGTCGCCGAGGGGATCAATCCGTACAGGTACCCGCCCTCCGACTCGGCATTGGCCGCGTTTCAGGGCCACCCCGTTTACGATGAGTTGAATTCGAAAGACTTCATCTCCATCTACCCGCCGGCGAGTCAACACCTGTTTTCAGTTGCGGATCGCCTGTCTGATTCCCGATTCCCGAGGGCGTTCTTTGTTTGGAAGGGTTTTGTGGTAGGCCTGGAACTGCTTGCGCTTCTGCTCCTGGCCCGAATGGTCTCCCCGGGCCTGCTGATGCTCTTTGCCTGGAGCCCGCTGGTAGTCCTGGAGAGCGCGGGCCAGGCGCACTCTGACGTGCTCCTGGCGCTTCTCATCGTGGTTGCTGTCAAGGCAGCCCGTTCCGGGAAGTGGACCTGGGCTGGCGGTGCCATTGCGTTCGCGGCCTCGATAAAACTCTGGCCCGCGTTGGTTCTGCCGGTGTTCCTTCGGCACTGGCGCGGTGTTCTGGCGGGCGCCATGGTGGCGATTGTTCTGGCATTTCCGTTTTGGGCGTCGTTTGTCATCCCGAACGTTGCGACGTCCCTGGACCTCTATGTCCGCTATTTCGAGTTCAACAGCGGCCTGTATTACGGCATCAAGAAGGCGTTCTTCCTGGTGACTGGCGAGGACTGGAGCAAGCAACTGGGCCCTGCCTTCAGACAGATCTACCTGATCGTCCTGGGTGGCGTTCTTCTGGCTTCGTGGCGGCGCAAATGGCCGCTGGAATCGGTCCTGTTTGCGGTTGCCACCCTCCAGCTTCTGACTGCGACGACTATCCATCCGTGGTATCTGTACCCGGTGCTGTTGCTCGGAGCGCTGCGTTCTCGCCCGTCGTGGGGATGGCACTGGTTGGGGGTATGCTCGCTTGGCACCTACCTGTTCTACGCAGGTGGACCGTATTGGCCCTTCGTCTGGGCGGGGTGGCTGGGCCTTCTGGTCCTGGTGGTAATTGAGGAGCGGCCGAGAGTACTGGCCTTCATTCTACGAAGACGGGCGAAGTGGAAGGCGGCCTGGGTGGGACGCTATCTCCAGCAGGCATTTACCACCTGGGGAGAGGGTGGGGGATACCGACCGTCTAGCTCAGTACTGGATCTTGGAGGTGGCGAGGGTTACGTCGCGGAGGAACTGTCCAAAGCAATGGGGCAAAGCGTCGAGGTCCTGGAGGTGGAAGACTCGCGCGCTGTCGATGTGCCTTACAGACTCTACGATGGGACCCGGATCCCGTTCGAGGACGGAGCCTACGCATCGGGGATCGCGGTCTTCGCCCTGCACCACGACGCCAACCCGGAAGCCCTCCTGAAGGAGTTTATGCGGGTGGCCACGGGTCCACTTGTCATTGTGGAGAGCGTTTACACCACGGCAAGGGGGCGATTCCTTCTTCGGTCTCTGGACCGTCTGGCCAACGGTGTCCGCGCACCGTTTTCGGAAGGTTTCAGGGCGGCACCCGGATTCCGAACGGTCCTGGAGTGGCGGCTTCTGTTTGGGAGGTTGGGTCTGGATGTCGTGGCCGAATCGGCGCGGTACAATCCCTTCCACAAGAAGCACTTGTTTTGCCTGGTGAGGTCCGACTCTGAGACGCAGGAATCCAAGGCGGATTAATCCCCGGACGCCTCCATCAATTCTGCTATGCGCTCGGCCAGGGATTCTGCGGAGTCTTCTGCTTCCACATTAAGCCACGTCGCATCCGGCCTGCCCCGCAGCCAGGTCAGTTGCCTCTTGGCGTAGCGCCTTGAATTCCGCTGGATAAGGATGACAGCTTCCTCCAGGGTGGTCTCTCCTCGCAGGACCGGGGCCAACTCGGAATAGCCGATGGTGCGAAGGGGATTCTCTTCCGGGTCGAAGCCCTGCTGCATGAGACGATAGACCTCGTCCAGCTGGCCGGCGTCCATCATTGCGTGCACGCGGGCGTCGATGCGTCGATAGAGATCTTCGCGGTCGCGGTCCAGAACTATTACCCGATAGCTGTGCGCGGGAGGGGGGACGGTTTTAAAGAAGTAAGACAGCGGGTGGCCCGTGGAGGCATACACTTCGAGACCCCGGATTATGCGCTGACTCTTGGTGGCGTCAAGAGTCTCCGCAAAAACGGGGTCAACGCGGAAGAGAGCCTCGTACAGGACTTCTGAACCGACTATCTGGAGCTTCTCGTTCAGCGCATTCCGCACGGCTGGATCCGTGGCCGGGATATCCGCCAATCCGTCCACGAGCGCCTGGATATAGAGGGTTGAGCCCCCTATCACCACGGGCTGCGCGCCCCGGGCCTTGATATCGGTGAGGGCAACTTCAGCTTCCCGGCCAAAGCGGCCAGCGGACCAGGGATCAGAGAGCGTAGCGACGCCCACAAGATGGTGGGGGACGCGCGCCATCTCGTCAGAGGTGGGTCGCGCGGTGCCGATTTCCAACTCCGCGTACACTTGCCGACTGTCGCAGGAGACAATCTCACCGCCATGGGACTCGGCCAGCGCAAGAGCTACGGAGGATTTGCCGACCGCGGTGGGTCCCGTGATTAGAGGAATCCGCGGTCCCATGGGCACCTAGTACTGCTTGATGGCCGGGTCAATCTCGCGGCTCCAGGCCAGGATTCCGCCCTCGAGGTTGAGCGCCTTGGGAAACCCGTTGGACTGCAGGAAGCGAACGACGTTTGCCGAGCGCTGTCCTGATCGGCAATAGACCACTATTTCTTTGTCCTTGTGCTCCTCTATTTCACCCAGCCGGTCGGGGAGGGTGGACATCTCGATATGCAGGCCACCGATGGAAGCAAACTCCCGCTCGTGCGGCTGTCTGACATCGAGAACGAAAGGAGCATCCGGTTCCGCCTGCCGATCGGCAAGTTCGCGGACGGTGATAGAAGGAATCTGACTACCGAATATGGACAACGAGTTGGGGCTTCGATGAGGCTCAAGATACGCCGTGGGGAGCCCGTTTTCGGGTTTTGAATAACCCGTTATTGGGCAGGTAGGGACCCGTTATTGGGCCTGGGGGGATCCGTTATTGGCGACTTCGTGGTCCGTTATTGCGCAACTGTGGATAGGCGTAATGCGGCGCTGGGGCTCGTATGGGCGTATTGCTCTACGGATGAGAGGAAACCAGGAGGACTGCCATAGTGGCAGTTGCCTCGGCCCGGAGTGCTAGCGGGCGGTGCGGCTGCGTTTGGGCCAGGGGAAGAATGCGTTCGTGCGCCGGGCGTACTCGGCATATCCGGGCCGGCGGTCCGAGATCGTTTTCTCCAGCATGGCCACACCGGATACCTTCAGGAGCAGAACCGACATGAGCAGCGGAGACGCCACGGTCCACCACGATCCCGCCGACACGGAGAAAAGGTAGAAGGCCCACCAGATGCAGAAATCACCGAAGTAGTTGGGGTGCCGCGTGAGGCGCCAAAGACTGGAGTCAAGCACCTTGCCGCGGTTGCCCGGGTCGCGCCGGAAAGCGCTTAGCTGATAGTCGCCTCCGGCTTCGAATACAAAACCCACGCACCAGAGTGATGCTGCCACGCCGTCAAGCCAGGTGAGCTGGGCCGGAGACTGCAGCGCCGGGAGGAGTGACTGTGCGACAATCCAGGCAAGAAGCGCCTGAAGACCGAAGACTATGTACAGGCTCTTCCAGGCAAAGCCCGGGGAGTTATTCCTGCGAATCTGCTGGTAGCGATAGTCCTCAGGCTTGCCCCAGTTGCGTGCGGTTATGTACACGGACAAGCGCAGAGCCCAGACGGCTACCAGCCAGAATACGAGGATGGCGCGGACGGATAGCGGTCCCTCTGACGGGAGAAATACGCCTGCCGCGATCAAGAAGAACAGCGACCACAGGCTGTCTACGAAGCTGACGTCCCGCTTGGCGATGCTCGCGACCCACGCGACAACCGCGACGGCCAGGATTACGGAGAGGGCCTCGAGGTAGACTGGCCAGATCATGGCGTCGGTTGGTTTATGAATCAGAGTCAGGCTGTCCACGTCGTCCGCTTTTCCCGGCAGGCCCGATGTGAATGAAATCAGCCGCGGAATCCCGTAGCCGGTCGCGCTGATGGATGTACGTCATTGTGGTCTCAAGCTTCTTGTGCCGCGCGTGCGCCTGAACCTGCTGGAGTGACGCACCAGACTCAATGGCGAGCGTACACCCGGTGTGGCGAAGTGTGTGGGCGCCGATGTCTGGAAGCGCGCCACTCTGGGCATGACCCTTCACGATGCGATAGATCGAATTAGGGGTAAGCCGGTGCCCAGGGCTCGACCGGCTGAACGATCTCCAGAGCGGTCCCGAATGGATTCCGTAGTGCTCCCGGTGCTCCTGAATCGCCACCGCCAGATGATCGGGCACCTTTACGTACTGATCGGGGCCGCCTTTCGTATCTGGTAGATCCAGAACCCAATACCCGCCAACGCTGCGAATGTGGTTTACATCCATGGCCGAGGCCTCAGAACGCCTCAGAACCAGATACAGGAGGACTTTCAAGAGCGTACTGTCTCTCACGCCGGCTGTGGGCGACTCAGCGGCAACCTCTAGCAGCGCAGAAGCCTGCGCCGCCGTTAATACCAAGATGGCCCGGTCTGACGCGCGGATGCCCGGTAGCCGACGGATGAGCTGTTTCTTGGTGGGATTCTCGGCAATGAGACCCAGGGCGTCCAGCCAATCGTAGAAGCCTCTGATTGCGGCCATGCGGCGGCGAAGCGTTGCGGGCTTGAGGCCTTCGTCCGTGAGACCCGCCAGATAGTCGTTGACGTGGAAAAACGTGACTCCCTGCGCGACAGCCAAAGGCACCTGCGAGTCGCCAAAAAACTGGCGAAGGTCGTTCTTGTAGGATCGCCGGGTGCGCTCGTTGTCAAACCGGTGCAGGAACGCCTCGATAAGATTGGTGTCCGGCGCCGCCAGGCGATCCCGCAACGCACCCATGGCCGGACTGGCCACGAGCTGGGTAGTGCTGCGTTCAGAGTTGTCTGTTGCCATGCTCGCAGTGGATTCCTATTTTAGGCAGGTGTTATCAGGCGACCAGGAAAGTGCCCTCCCGGCCTCTATATGACACTATACGAAGTATAACCGTTATTATCAACCGCAAGGCTGCTAAGTAGCACTTTATGTGATTCCGTGTCAGATGCCTAGCTGTGTTACTGTATTTATTGCCATTACTCTAACCTGGTTGCACTCCACCAGTAATAGTATCTGCTTTCGTCCTGCTGTTCTTGGGCCTACTTCAGGGCTGCTGCTCCTGTTATCACTCGTATACGCGGAAATGTCGGTATAAATGGCGGGGTCTTTAGTGGCCCTCCGCCACAGATTCTCCCCTGACGGATATCGTATCAAACCAAGCGTCCGAACAAACCCCAGTCGCCGCGACTGCACTAGCTGACTGTACCGTCGTTCACCTGCAGCGCCTGAATCCTAAAATGAACTCGCCTCTAATGCAGCGGCTGTTTGGCAGGCCTGACGAGCGATGGAGACACGTCGTCACAAGAGACGGTTTCGTCTATGACACTTATCTGGTCTCGGACCAGGGGCGACTGGCATCGCTGCCCAGAATCGGCGTAGGGTTCCGGTTTCTATCTGGATCTGTTCAGTACAAGGGTCACATCAGCTGCCTAATCGGAGGGCGCGGAACAGAAGATGCACCCCGAGCACGTCCCTTTATGCATCAACTCGTCGCCTGGGCGTTCCTGGGTCCGGAGCCAAGATCCGACGAGCCCGTGGTCATTCGACACCTCGACGGAGATCCCTCGAATAACCGCGCACTAAACCTTGCCTATGGTAGCAACTGGCGCAATACCGACGACAGGTTCGCCGGGCCGGGAATAGTTGGCGTCCCCATAGGGCCATCGTTATTGGCGCGACTGAAGCGGGAGTCGCGCACCTTTCCCGAGTGCGAAGCCCTTGCCCAAGTTGTAGCAGACGCCGAAGAACGAGTCGGGAGGCGCGAGTACGATTAAGCCTCGAGCCGAACGCCCAACTGCCACGCCTGCGCCAGTGATCCGATCATGTCGGACTCGATGCGGTTCATAATGCCATCACATTCTGCGACCGTGATCAGGTCATCGAGAACAATCAGTCTCAGGGCGTGTGGCAGCCGATCGCGGATGGACATTGCGCTCTGCTGGATTCCCGCTGTGAGATTCACCGTGGAATAGACCTCAATCGAAGTGCGCAGGACGTCCTCCAGATCCTCGTTGTCCAAATCCGAGCGCCAGCCGCCCAGGCGCCCCATAAGACTCTTGATCTCGCCGGCGTCCAGGCTCCCGGAAGATCCGTGTGCGATGGCAATCCCCAGCAGCGCGATATCGTGCAGAAGCGTCCATACAGGGCGATCATCCAGCGTAGCGGTGCTGGCAGCCAGAAGCTCCGCTTCGGCAGCGCGCATATCCCATGAGGCTGCGAGCACCGAAATCAGCGCCCGCTCCGAGCTCAACAAGAGGCCATCAGACTCCGCAATAAGCATCGCATCCTGCAGCGCGCGCAGCTTGGAGGGTGCCTCCAGTTGGTCGTTCAACGACTCGATTGCCCGGACAACCTCGTCACCGCTGACATCCTGCTCAAATATGGCCAGGGCCCCAACGACCGTCTCACTAATAATGTCTGGGCTATCGTCTGGCCGCCAGCGCTGAAGCGCCGCCGTAACCTGCTCAATTTCCCGATCGGTCAGTTCGGCGTCCGCTCCGTACGCCAAGGCGATAAAAATGAGGGCAAGGTCCTGCGCGTTCTTGCGGGACTTGGACTGGTCGTTATTTGAGCTCACAGATCGGTCGGATGCATTATCAAGACCATCAAAATAACCCTTGCTTAGGGTAAAACCCGTGCCAGAGCCAGTATTTCACGTTCAACCTCGAGCCACCCTTCCGCTTCGTACCAGTCGATCGTTGCCGCCGAGACCGCCGCGCCGTCCGAGCCGGACTGTTGGAGCGCTTTCCGGTGTCTGGCCAGCAGCCCAGGTTTTGAGCCCCACTTGATGCGCTCCTGGGAGTCCGCATCGAACGTCGCCAGGATCGGGATCGCGCGCCCTCCGCTGGTCAGGTAGCGCTCCATGATGTCCAGATTCTCGTCCCGCATCAGAAACCGAACCTCCACGTTGCCATGGGCCTTCGCCGCGGCCAACACAATCGGAAGGCTATACGCCGCATCTGCGCACCAGTACTCGCTCAGAAAAAGCCAGGTCTGCTGGCCCTGCATCGCGCCGAAGGTTTCCTGTGCCTCGGGGCTCATTCGGTACGCGGCGCTCACTCGCTGGAATCTGTCCCAGTTGTACCGAATGTAGTGGCGGGTCCTCCTCTCCTCCCTGCCCAAACCCTTGAGCGGGGCTTCCACAAGGTGCTGCCAGCCAGCCATAAAGTCCTCGACTGAAAGTCCTGCTCTGGTTCGCGAAACCGTCTCGGCATCGGACGCAGCCGCGACTACTGCCGGGTTTGAAATCGTGGCGGACTCAGGCATAAACGGGCGCGATTTGGGATTGGAGACGAAGATATTGAGAGCGCTCTCCGTGTTTTCCGTTACCAGACCAATGGCTTAATTTTCCAAATAGTTTGCTTTTGTCCTTGTATTTCTTTGATTTATAGAGGTAGACAAAGTTAGCGCCCATGAAAACTACCGTTGAAGATCTTCTGCGCCGCAAAGGCGGCAGTGTCATTACCATTGATGCCCATTCGACGGTTTATCAGGCCATCGAAATAATGGAGGCCAAGCGCGTCGGTTCGATTATCGTGACCGAAGGCCCCAAGACCGTAGGCATTTTCACGGAACGCGACTACTTGCGCCGCATCGTATTACAGGGGCGAACCTCGCGCAATACACTGGCAGGCGAGGCCATGACAACCGATCTTCTCACGGTCAATCCGGACTCCTCTCTGGAAGATTGCATGGCGGTCATGACGGAGCACCGCATTCGCCACCTTCCCGTCACCAAGAACGGTGAATTGGTCGGCATCCTCTCCATTGGCGACATCGTGAAGGCCACTCTGGCCGAGACCCAAGCCAAGGCAGCGCATCTGGAGAACATGATTTCCGGGGCTTATCCCGGCTGAGATCTAGCCAGCGCGCTAGCGCCGTTCGGCCAGCCTGACCAACGCGTCAAGAGCCGCGGGGCCGTCGCTGTGGCCGAGTTGCAGCAGCGCATGCCGGCGCACCTCGGAGTCCACTCCTGCACCGGTCAGCCGTACGAAGAGGGGAACGCCCCCGTCTGACCTCGTATTGGCCTGCCCGTGATATGGAAGCCTTCCACCTCGGGAACGGCTTGGTGCATTCCCATGGCTGCCACAAGGTCCTCCTTGAAGCCCTCCGAGGCCCGTGGCCAAAGGGACATCAGATAGCTGTGACTCTCAAACTGCGTGGACTCCCCCGCTCATGCAAGCTCATCGATGTCGTCACCGATCGACGCGTCCAGCGTCGAGACATCCACATCCACCACCTGACCGCCAGAAATACGAAGAAGGATGGCGAGAGGCTTCGTGACGAGTCGATCGGGGCTGTCCTCTTCCGGCTCAAGAACCCTGAGAATCTCACGGCGCACGGCCTGATCTCCATCCATCGCCTCCGAGTCCCCGGCCAGGATCTCAGCAAGAGTGACTGGAGAGTCCCCGCCGAAATGACCGATCCTGCTATACGGATACATCCGCCTCGGAATCTGGTATCCCATCCAGAACTCACCGCTGGCGGACTCGGCCCCCCAGCTCATTGCAGCGTTCACCCGCTGCTCGAAGCTCTCGCCTTCGGCCCGCCAGACGGTCTTTGCGCCCGCCGGAGCGGTCTGGCCGAATAGAACCAGAGCAGCGCGAGAGCATAGACCGCTCTCATCCTTCGTCCAGAATGAGGCCCAGAAGAACACGCCTGGCCCGGTCTGTCCCGATATTGCCTAGCCCGTAAACCGCCGCCTTCTTGACCTCCTGCCGATTTGTATCGGCCAGGATAGACTCGAGCGCGGTAATGGCTTCGTCGTTGTCGACGTTGGATACCGCATAAGTCGCGGCCTTTGCCACATCATCGGAGCGGTCAGAAACCGCCGTTCGTTTCAGCAAGGGCAACCCGTTTGAGCCGGCAAACGCTCCGTATCCATACGCGGCAGCCTTTCGAAGATCGTCGCGACGGGCGGACTCCAGGAGACCCCGAAGCAGGGTGCCGGCTTCTGGGACTGAACGGTGGTTTCCCAACACGTACGCCCGATTCTCCTCCGCATTCTCAGTCAGGGCAAGCGATTGTAAAAGGTCAAAACTGTCTTGCTGACTGGCGTCCCCCAGCCAATAAAGGTTCGAGGACTCTGACTGGAAGGTGCTGAGGCTGTCAAGAGCATCGATCCCTTCGACCCTCCCGTCCATGAACCGAACCAGAATTGCCATGTGAGTTCGGGTACCAACTGGCTCTCCGAGAAGGTCGCGAAGTGAAATCCCGTCCCCGCCGGTTATCCACCCGGAGGTAGACGTACCGACCGTGGCATAGCCAACCACAAACCTGCTTTCTGTCTGGTCTACGGCCCATTCCCAGCGATCCGCCAAGGGCGCGCGCTGATCAGGAGAACGGACAATCGTCTGGGCGCTGACGCCTTGAAGGGCGCTCAGGCCGATCAAGACAAAAAGGGTGGCGAGGAGCCTTGAGAGTTGTCTCACTTCCCTGCTTCCGTTGTCACGATCTCAACCAGAACCTTGCGAGCGGCGTCGCTTCCAATATTTCCGAGGGCGTAGACTGCCGCTTTCCGGAGTTCGACGTTGTCGGATCCGCGGGCGACCGTAGCCAGGGCATCCACCGCCTCATCGCTCTCCGAGTTGCCGATCTGGTAGAGCGCGGCCTTCCGCACCTCGACGTTCTCAGCTTCATTCAAGATCTGGAGCAATGGACTGATATCGTTGTCTTCCAACATGTTGGACAGCCCATAGACTGCAGCCTTGGCGATCTCGATCTCAGAATGTCCCATCGCCATCTTTCTCAGAAAGTCCTGGGCTTGCGTGCCGCCGACGTTGCCGATGGCGTAGGCGGCCTTCTGAACCTCGATGTGCTTGGCGTCTGTGACCACGGAGAAAAGCAGCCCGACTTCCTCCTCCTCCAGCGAATTGCCGAGCGCATAAACAGCTGCTTTCGCTCGCCCGAAATAGCTCTAGTTGTTGCCTTCCAGAATCCGCATCAGGGCCGCCTGGGCACTTTCCGAGCCGATGTTGCCAAGCGCCTGAACCGCGCTTGTCCGGACTTGACGGTTCGTGTCGTTCCGGATGATGTCCACCAGAACCGCCACTGCCGCATCGCTTTCCGTGTTGCCCAGTGCCATTACCGCCGTTCTTCGGAGCTTGGGATCCGCATCGTCCTTGGCAATTTTTGACAGCAGATCCACGCTCACGGCCGAGCCTGCATTGCCGACCGCGTAAAGCGCGGCCTGTCGCACATCCGAATTCTTGGCCCTGCGAAGGACCTCCAGGAAAACCTCGGTATCGTCATCCTCGACCACGTTGGCCAATGCGTACACCGCGATCTTGGCCAGCTCAGGTTCTCCGTCCGCCGTCGCGACATCCATCAAGAATGTCTTCGCGGACTCCCCGCCCTGGTTACCCATGCTGTGGATCACAGCCTTGCGAACCTCCATGCTCTCCGCGGACGAATAGATGGCCGACAAGGCCTGGCTGGCCGCTTCTCCGTCCGAATTACCAATGGCGTAGACCGCGGCTTTCTGCAGTTCGTCGTCCGAGGACGTGGTTGCGACCCTTCTGAGCAGCGCAATGGCCTCGATGCCGTCGCGATTTCCCAGGGTGTACAGCGCCGCCTTCCGGACTTCCATGAACCGGCCGTCCGAAACGATGGTCTGGAGCGCCTTGTCTGCCTCGGTACCATCGCTGTTGCCGATCGCATAGGTGGCCGTTTTGGCCATCTCTACGTCTGACTCTTTCATAGCTAAGTCGGCGAGAAAGGACACCAAACCGGCATCGTCGCGGTTTCCAAGCGAGTAGAGTGCAGCCTTCCGCACGTCGATGTCCGCATCGCTGGAGACAATGGCCTTCAGGGCCGCCCCCGATTCGGCGCCGTCAATACTCCCCATGGCATAGGTGGCGGCCTTGGCGGTTTCAGAATCCCGCGAGGTCATCGCCAGATTCCGTAGAACCGGCAACACACCCACCATATCCAGATTGCCCATGGCGTACACAGCAGCCTTCCGGACCTCGGCGTGATTGTCGCCCGTCAGCAAGGCCGTCAGTGCGTCCATGGCCGCTTTACTTTCGTTATTCCCCAAGGCGTAGACCGCGTTCTTTCGGACGGTCACGGAGGCGTCCGTGCGGGCGATCTCGGCCAGCCGTGGAATGACAGCTGCGTCCTCGATGTCCCCCAGGATGTAGACGATGCGGCCGCGGACCCGCTCACTATTCGAGCGCTCAAAGACGCTGATAAGAGTGGAGAGGGCCTGCTCATCCCCAAGATTCTGCAGCGCATAAAGGGCGGCCAGGGCGACATCCTCGTCTGTTTCTTCCTGAAACTCCCGAATCTGCTCCAAATATTGTGGCTTGCCGTCGCGGCCCAACGCCTGGCCCACGCGGACCATGTTTGCCTTGGCGTCGTCGGCGTAATTGCTGCTGGCGTGGTCATCCACGAAGGACGAGTAGCAGCCAAAGACGGACTCGGATCCGGACTCCAACTGATCCATCGCGTAGCAGCGATAGAAGGCTGCATCGTCCGTGCGGTCACCCTTGGGATTGGCACGCAGGAATGCTGACATCGCATCGCGCGCCTCGGCCCAGCGCTGGTCAAGCACAAGGGCGTTGGCGGCTCGGTAAGACTCTTCGGCGGTTTGCGCCGCCACTGGAGCCGCAACGAGCAGCAACAGGGCGAATACGGATATGTCTCTGGAGTTTCTCATGGTATGGCCGGCCAAAATCCGGCGTAGGTCTTGTAGTGATGGTCGTCCGCCAGGCCCTGGGCCTGCGGCCGTCTAGATTCGTTGTGCCGCCTTTTTGGGCTGCGTGCCCGTAGTTGCGGGGTCAGATCGTCGCATTTTCTCCACGTCAATCTTGAACAGGAGTGCACCCCTATCCACGCCCGCGCGGACGATTTCGATTTCGGGGATATCCAGCTGCCGCTCCATGTTGGCAAGCTGCAAAAGAATGACTTCGAGGTCAGACACCAGGGACCGCAGTCGCTGCTGCTCCGACTGTGTCAGCCGGGACTTCAGGAAGGAGGCCTCGCTGAGCAGTTCCTGGGCAATTTGTTGCCTCTGGGGCCCGCCCAGAGAAGCCGGGTCCTCGCTCGCTGCGTCAAAGTTGACGAGTCCGAGCAGTAAGGTCTTCGACCGATCCAGATAGGAGTGGGCCCGCGATTCAACTGCGACCAATTCGGCATCAATGGTGTCCGTGCCCGCAAATGGACCGGGCTCAACCGGGCCGAGTGAGCGCCCCCAGAACACGCCAACCGTCAGAAGTACGAGCCCCGCGGCAATCTGCAGGCTCCACCGGGGAAGGCTCCGCACAAGCGAAACCCCGCTCCGACGCATCGGCCGGACCACGCCGGGCGTCGAAATCAGGCCATCGGAGCGAATTCTGGCGTCAAGCCTGTCGGCGAAACCCGCAAGCGCCTCCGGACGAGGCTCCACAACCGCCCGTTTAGAGGCCTCAACCAGCGTCTGCTGAAGAGAAGCCAGCTGCTGATGGCAGGCGGGGCATTCCGCCGCGTGCCGCTGGAAGTCCTGCTCCTGTGCCTCGGTGGCATCGCCAAAGAGCATGTCCGCGATCACCGTCTCAAAACGGGCGCAGGCCAAATTTTGATTGCTATTGGTCGGTTTCATGCGTCGTGCCTCAAAAAATGCAGCGAGTCTCTGAGCTTGGAAGTCGCGCGGAAAACGAGGCTCTTAACCGTCCCATCCGCTATGCCCATGGCGTCAGCGACTTCCTTCGTCGACAACTCGTGGTAGTGGCGCATCACAAAGGCCGTACGCTCCCTGGGAGCCAGAACGTCCAATGCGCGATCTATGTGAGCGCGCGTGTCACTCCCCTCTGCGTCCTCATTTGGCGTTGGGCCGGGCTCGCTCCAGGTGTCCGTGCCTTCGACATCGCCCATGAGCCGCATGAAGGACAGCGCCTTCTTCCGCTTCTTGTTCAGGTGGGCATTAACCGCAATGCGGTGGAGCCACGCGTAAATCCCGGACTCGCCACGAAATCCCGCCAGGCCACGATGTGCCTTGATAAAGACCTCTTGTGCGAGGTCTTCGGCGTCGTGATGATTTCCCGTCAGATCGTAGGCTAGCACAAGGATTCCCCGCTTGTACTTCTCCACAAGCGTACCGAAATCGATCAGCGTATCAGCCTCTCTTTTGGACGACCTGTCCATTACTAGCGTTTGGGTGACGGCAAGCATTCGGCGCCCGTGAATCGGTGCGTTTGTTGGTCAAGAGACAGCGCATCGATGCAGCCCGTTTACATGGGACGGAAATGGGCCGTTAAAGTCTCGCCGGAGGGGATACGGGCCAGTAATGTCTAGATTGCGGCAGACGTAACCTGCATGGGCTTGGCATCCTTTACTCACATGCGCTGGCTTTCCCACCGCAGCCTATGTGCTGCAGCATTGGCACTTCTTGGGCTGTCATGCGACTCCAGATCCGGTGCCAACACATCGGACGAGATCCCGCCCGTCGCCCCCACGGCCCGCCTCCACGGCTTGGCGTTCGATTTTGTAGATGGCCACGCAGATGCCGAGGTGTTGATGGCGTGCGCGGATCCGGACTTTGACCTAGCCTTTGCGAGCATCACGTTTGCGGCCACGGGCCAGACGCCGATCACGCAGGAGTTTGAGATCACAGGGCGCGCCGCCACGGTCCACTTTCGTTGGACCGTGACAAGCGACGGGCTGATTACGGGCGTATGTCGCGATGAGACCGGTCGACAGGGCTCAGACGAACTCGCCGTTGAGACGACGGGCGGCTAGGCTCCGGGCACCCTACACATGCCCGTCGCCTCCCCGTCGTGACCCCCGGCGCCGCCGCTATTTGGCATCCATCCGCCGGTTGATCCAGCCATTCCCCGCAATCAACAGCCCGAGAATCACGGCCCACTGGCCGAGCACTGTCATGAGGCTGCCCGTGTCGAACGGATCATACCACGTATCGGTCACCGACTGCGAAAGCCACCAGACCAGTAAGACTATTGCGGCAATGGGAATGAAGTACTTCACAACCAAAACCCACCAGTAGCCCACGTCCCAGTCGTTTTCCTGGCCGGTAAGGCGCTCCGCGCGCAGTTTCTCGACACCATTCTTGATGACGATAAAGGAGACCATCGCGCCAGACAGCATGAGTGCGACGCCCCAGACGAAGTCCTGATTGCTCAGAATATTGAGGTTGACGGCGGACGGGATGCCCAGGAGATAGCTCACCCCGACCACCATGCCGATGGCCTTCGGCCGGGTCAACCCCGCGTCGATAAACACGCGCGTGGGCAGTTCAAGCTGGGCAATCAAAGACGAGAATCCGGCAAACGTCAGGCCCAGGAAGAACAGGATCGCCAACGGATTCCCAAGAAACATCCGGGCAAAAAGCTGCGGCATCCAGATGAAGGTCAACCCGGTGGAAGCGGGCCCGCTGGTTTTCATGACCTCCAAAACTTCGGCGCGACTCATCCCCATTTCGGTCTGGAGGATGGCAAACACGGTAGCGAAAACCATAAGGGCCGCCATCAACGAGACGACGTTATTCCCGATGGCGGTGGCAACGGCATTCTTGACGATGCCCTGCTTGGTACTCATGTAGGCGGCGTAGGTCAGGAAGAGCCCCCAGCCCGCACCGGTATCCCACGCATTCTGGGTCAGCGCCTCAATCCAGATCTTCGGGTGGGCCAGTTGACTCCATTGCGGCGTAAAGAGATAGGCCACGCCCTCCCATGCCCCGGGAAGGGTGAGCGCCCTGATAACCGAGATCAGCACGATGAAAAGAAGCGTGGGCACAAGCACCTTGTTGACCCGCTCGATGGACGCAACGCCCTTCCATATGGCGAGGGCGCCCAGGCCCATCGCGAGCGCATGAAACAACAGAGGCCATCCCCCGCTCTGGTAGTCATTCCAGACCGCCATGGCCGCTTCCGTGGTCTGTGGAAGCGGCGATACGATCATCTGGATCAGGTAATAGATGCACCACCCCACCACGACTGAGTAGAAAAACGTGATGGCCGTGGCCACAAACGCGACAAACGCGCCCATCCAGGCAAACTTCTTCCCGCCCTCCTGAATGAAGGTGGAGACCACGCCAGAACGGGTCTTCCGCCCCCATGCATACTCGACCATGATCAAGGGAATGCTCCAGGCAAAGAGAAACACCAGCCAAGCCACCAGGAAAGCGCCGGCACCGTCGTCTCCCCCGTTCTGAGCCGCAATCCGCGGGAATCGCCAAATGTTGCCCGTCCCTACCGCGATGCCAAGCACGCTCAGGAAAAAGCCCCACCTGGATGAAAACCGTTCGGTTGTCTTGCCCGCGCTATCCGTTGTCATGCGTCTCCGGTCTCTCTAAATAGTGATGCAACTCCGATCCAATGTAGCACGCCGAATGCCTAGATTGCTCGTGATCGAAAAGCAGTCAATGATCAATGGCCCCATGGAAAGAATGCGATTCACGCTGATCTGCCTGGCAGTCTTCCCGATGTTTGCCTGCCAGGCACCGTCCCCGGCTCCGCCACCCGCTTCGCTCCTGCTTCCCGAATCCGTCTTGCCGGACTACGAGGAGCAGCTTGATCATGGGGCACTGATAGCCGATTCTAGCCGGGGAGCCTACAACAGAGGACGCGTGACCTACCGGACCACGTGTCATGCCTGTCATGGCGATGCCGAGACACCCGGGTCCATCCCTACTTCCCGCCGGTTTTGGTCGGAGGCATTCAAGAACGGCTCAGATCCGTTCTCCCAGTATCAAACGCTGACCCGTGGCTTTGGGCAGATGCCGCCTCAGGTCCGATTGACACCCCGCGAGAAGTATGAAGTCATTCACTTCATCCGGGAGGAGTTCGTCAAGGAAAAGAACCCCGATCAGTTATTCGCGATCACGGGAGATTGGATCGACACACTACCCCAGGGAGACACGCTCGGCCCCGATCCTACGCCCTACCGGCCCTGGGCCGATATGGACTACGGCGACTTCCTCATCCACACCTATGAGCTGGCCAACTCGGACGATCCGCCCAGGGGGATCTCGGGAGGACCGAGCCCGCTGCCCAACGAAGATTTTCGGGACGTCAACTTTGCGTACAAAGGCATCGCGATCCGACTGAATGAGGGCGAGGGCGGCATTGCGGCCGGAAACGCCTTCGTTCTTTTTGATCATGATCTCATGCGGCTTACCGGGTTCTGGACCGGCGACGGGTTCATGGACTATCGGAGCATCCTGCTCAATGGCGAGCACAACATCTTCCCCCGCACAGTGGGCCAGATTGAATTCGAGAACCCCATCACACCGGGCTGGGCGAATCCCGATACAGATGACTTCGAAGACCCTCGATTCGTTGCCGTTGATGGCCGGCCGTTTGGGCCGCTTCCGCGGGCGTGGGCGCACTACAAGGGCCTGTATCACCACGGCAGCCGGGTTGTCATCAAATACACGGTTGCCGATGCGGTTGTCCTGGAGACCTACGATCTGGAGAATGGGCAGCCCTCCGCTGTCATCAGCCGTACCCTGAACATTTCGCCGTCCTCGACCGCGTTGCGGATGCGGGTTGCTCCTTCCGACGTATCGGTCCAGCTGGTCGGGAATGGGGCTGCATTAGCAGAGGACGCCGGATTCCACGTCCTGATGGTCCCGGCCAACACAGCCGTCACGGCAAAGCTCTGGATCTCCGGAGAGGCCAATGCCGGCTTGCAGGAAATGGCAACCGCGGGTGGGCCGCCGGCCGACCTCGGCCAGTACACCCAAGGCGGGCCGATGCACTACCCGCAGGTCCTGACGACGCCAGTCGTCCAGGGTGAAGGAGACGGAGCCTACGTGACCGATGTCCTGACGCTGCCGCTTGAAAACCCGTGGAAGAGCCAGATGCGCCCTACTGGCATCGACTTCCTTGACGGCGGCCGGGCGGCGGTCGTGAGCACGATGGACGGAGAAGTGTGGCGGGTAGACGGGCTCCTCCAGGACGAGGGCAACTGGATGTCTCGCCTGTTCGGAGACGATGCCGGGCAGCACGGCATCACCTGGAAGCGCATCGCCACGGGGCTTTATCAACCGCTCGGCATCAGGTATCACAAGGGCGACATCTACGTGGGTTGCCGGGATCAGATTGTGATTCTTCGCGACCTGAACGATGACGGCGAAACGGACTTCTACGAGAGTTTCAACAGCGACCACCAAGTCACAGAACACTTTCATGAGTTCGCGATGGGCCTGCAGACGGATGACGACGGCAACTTCCTATACGCCAAGTCCGCCCGACACGCCCGCACTCCACTGGTCCCCCAGCACGGAACGCTCATCCGGGTAAGTGCCGACGGAAGTACCTCTGAGATCGTCGCAAACGGCTTTCGCGCCGCCAACGGTGTCGCGATAAATCCGGATGGCACCTTCATCGTCACCGACCAGGAGGGACATTGGAATCCCATGAACCGGGTCAACTGGGTCGAAGAAGGCGGCTTTTACGGAAACATGTACGGATACGGCGCGCCGGCCGATTCCTCCGATGAGGCGATGATTCCGCCCCTCGTCTGGATCGATCAGAAGTACGATCGCTCCCCGGCCGAACTGATGTGGGCGGAGAGTGATCGGTGGGGTCCGCTGAACGGGCATCTGCTGAGCCTGTCTTACGGGACCGGGAAGGTCTTCTTGGTCATGCCTCAAACAGTTAAAGGCAGGCGGCAAGGCGGCATCGTGGAAATGCCCATTCCGCATTTCCCGACCGGCATCATGCGGGGTCGGATGAACCCGGAAGACGGTCAACTCTACGCCATCGGGATGTCGGCCTGGGCCACCAACCAGAATCTCCAGGTGGGGGGACTGTACCGGGTGCGCTACACCGACAAGAGCCTCTACCTCCCAGTCGAACTGAAGGCGCTGACCACCGGCATCCAGCTGACCTTCTCCTCGCCCCTGGACAAGTCGGTGGCCGAAGGCCCGGGCCGATACACCATCACGACCTGGGAGCTCAAACGAACGCGCAACTACGGCTCAGACCGGTACGATACCCGGGAGCTCGCGATCGACGAAGTCGCTGTGTCCGCTGACGGCAAAACCGTTACGATATCCCTGCCGGACATCCGGCCCACATGGATTATGGAGATCGCCTATTCGCTGACGGGCAAGGACGGAAAGGCGTTCGATGGCGTGGTACAGAACACCATCTATGACCTGGAGGACGTGACTGGCGACGATTAGGGGCCTCACCCGAGTGCAAGGGCCACGGATGGCCCGGGACGGCCCCGTAAGGGCCCGGATGCCCGTCCTACATGCCCGTACACCGCCGCATGAACGGCAGCGCCTGCTCCAGCACCTCGTCCCGCGAGGCGAAGAAATTGCGGTGCACGTTCGCCGCCTGCCGCAGGCCATCGACGTAGGTCCCAAAGGACTCAACCACACACCAGCCGTCGTAGCCCGAAGCGGCAAGCCCCTTCCCTGCCGCAGCCCAGTCCACCATGCCGGTTCCCAGGGTTCCGCGGTGGCTCTCGGAGAAGTGCACGTGCCCCAGGTGGGTGCCACAATTTGCTATGGCGTTCTCGTGGCTGGCCTCTTCGATGTGGGCGTGGTGCGTGTCGTAGTGGACGGCCACGTGCGGGTGGCCCGCCAGGTCCACGATGCGACGGGCGTCTGCGGTCGTGTTGACCAGTTGGATCTCGAACCGGTTCAGCGGCTCCAGGCACAGCGTCACGCCGGCCTGTTCGGCAAACTCTCCTGCTCGGGCAAGCACCTCCGCCGAACGCTTGAACTCTTCCTCACCCGGCAAATCGTCGTGAAACAGCTTGTGTGCCGCATAAAGCGGGCCGCCGAGCACGGGACTGCCGAGGATGTGCGCGCATTCGATGCGTGATCTCAAGCGATCAAGGGCGGCATCGCGCACAGCCGCGTCGGGACTGATCGGATCGGCCTCGGGCGTGGCCATTGCGATCGCGGTGCACGAAAGCCCGGCGTCATCCGCCATCCTGCGCACGGCGTGGTAGTGGCTGACAGGGCCATCGCCGGCGGGGATCTCGACCCCGTCGTAACCGATCGCCTTCATCCTCTCCATCAGCGAGGCGTGTTCCGGTTCGACGAAGGTGGTCCACAACAATAGATTGAATCCGAAGCGCATTACAGTTTCAGGCGTCGTGAGAGAGCAGGAAGTCACGGGAACGGGCGTTGAACGCGCTCAGCACCTCCCAGTGCACGGCGTGCCCGGCACCGGGGTAGACGGCAAGTTCGGCACCGGGAATGCCAGCGGCCAGTTCCTTAGAGAAGGCCAGCGGAGTAAAGATGTCGTCTTCGCCCACAACCACCAGGGTCGGCGTCGTGATAGAACCGATTCGCTCCAGGCAGTCGTGCGTGATGCACGCATCCGCCTGGGCCTCAAATCCGTGCTGCGGCTGCGGGGAAGGATTTGCGCCGGCGTCGGCGCGCCCCTGGGCAAGATCCTCACCGTGCTGTTCGTAGTACGGAGACCTGAAGATCCAGAGCTGGATCAGTTCCATGAAGTCCTCGGGCCGCATATGCGCGCGGGCCGGCTTCATGTGTTCGAATACCCGAACCGCATAGGCGTTCAGACGCGCCCATGAACTGATGATCACGGCCGATAGCAGGAGTTCGGGGCGCAGAAGCGCCAATTCCTGCACGATGATGCCGCCCATCGAGATCCCTGCTACGTGTGCCTTTTGGAGCCCGAGCGCACCCGCGACCTCAGCCACGTCCAGGGCCATGCGCCGCGACGTGTAGGGCCCCGCGGGTTTGTCGGACAGCCCCACGCCTCTATTGTCGATCAGAACGCACTGAAAGTGCTGCTCGTATTCCGCCACGTGGTCGGCCCAGACGCTACCGTCTGCGCCGAGCCCCATGATGAGCAGCAGCGGTGTTCCGGAGCCGCGCAACTCGTAGTGAATCTGGATTCCGTCGCTTGTGGTGATGGCAGGCATAGGCTACTGGTTTTGCAGGAGTTGACGCACGAAGGGGATCGCCTTGGCCGCGTCGGTCTCCGTGGTCGGGCAAAAGCAGAAGTCGAAGCAACACCACTCAAGATCGTCCCATATAGGCGCCAGCGCCGTGAGGACCGCGGGAAAGTCCACGTTTCCGGTCCCGAAGGGGCTGTGCGTGCTGGTTTCGCGGTTGTGCAACGTGCCGTCGGAATCGATCAGGTGCACGTGGCCGATGTGGCCCAGAGCAAGCTCGGCGTATTCGGCTTCCCCTCCCGAGAGGAGTTGGGGCACGCCCGTCTGGCGCGCTCCGATGACCGCCCCCATATGCGCGTGGCTGGTGTCGAACAGCAATTTGAAGCCTTTGTGGTCGACGGCTTCCGCCAGGGCAATGACTTCCGAGGGCTTGTTCAACCAGAATCCTGGCTCGAACTCCCACACGATGGTCACGCCTTTGTCCGCCGCTCGAACTGCGGCGGCGCGCCAGGTCTCCACAATCTGATCGAAGCGCCGCGCGTACTCGCCCGGCGCGAATGCCAGCGGCGGTGAAACCGAGTCGACCCGCAGTGTCTGGATGTCCAGGCGCTCGCAGAAGGCAAGCACCTTGTCCAGCTCCGCGTTGTAGGCATCGGGCCCCACCTCCGCGGGCGGAACGCTTCGGAAGTCCGGCGCATAACCCGAGATACCAAGACCAAGGCCGTCGATCCGCACCTTTAACTCCCGGCATGCCCCGATCGTGGCGTAATCGTCAGGATGTGGGTGAGGCTGGAAGCCGTTAATCTCGACACCGTCGTATCCGGCCTCGGCCGCGTACGTGAGGAAGCGGTCGAAGGACCATGGGTCGTTCTCAAAGGGCCCAAAGGAAAAGGCCCAGCTGCCCAAGGAAAAGCGGGGGATTCTCATTGCACGAGGGGGACGAGATGGCGCTCGATCCATTTCCAGTCATCAAGCGTGACCTGGTCGGGTTCAGGAATTGCGCGATCGCTTTCGTCCTCGACCACGAACCAGCCGGTGTAGCCGCTCTCGGCCAGGAAGCGCGTGATGGCCTCATGGTCGATGACGCCTTTGCCCATTTCGGCCCAATTGCCGCTGGCGTCCATGTCCTTGTAGTGGATGTGCCGCACCAGCGCGGTGTGCTTCTTTATGAGCGCCAGAGGGTCCATCCCGCCCCGCGCAATGTGCCCGGAATCGGGAATCCAACCCAATCGGTCGTCCAGACCCGCGAGCAACACCTCGTAGTCGCTGGCCGTGCGAAAGATGGAGCTGTCGGGAGAATTAGGGTGGTAGGCGCAGGTAATACCCCGCTCGGCGGCGCGGCCTGCCACGGAGTGCGCGCACGCCAATAGATTTTCCTGGCGTTCGGTGAGGGATGCCGCATCCGCCGGGCGCGTCGTCGGCATCTGGCACAGGTTGAGCAGCGTTCCGGGAAAATGCGTCAGAAGCTCCAGGCAGTCATCGGCGCGGCGGCGTTCATCCGGACCCTCCTCGGGCGCCAACCAGTCCTCGACAAGGCAGAGCGCTGCGAGTAGGACGCCGTTCTCCGCAAGAGCCAGGGAGAGCGCTGCGGGGTCCTCCAGACGTCCGAGGAACTGCGTTTCTGGCTCCACGCCACGGAATCCGGTCGTGCCAAGCACACCTAGAATATGATCGAGTTGACCGACATAGTTACCTGACATCTGCCAGGTGTATGTCTGGCAGGCGATTCGCATGCGACTCATGAGGTGCCCGATTCTGAGTTTTTCGCAGGCTGGCCGTAGTACGCGCCTTCGCCGTGTTTGCGGAGAAAGTGGCGATCCAGCAAGTGCCGTGGCATCTCCGGGGCTTCCGGGTCCAGCGTCAGTGTCTTGCGCGCCATGTCGGCGATTGCCTCGAGCGCCAGCGCCGTCTCAAGTGCCCCCGGAGCGTCGGAGCCCCAGCAGAACGGTCCGTGATTGCGGACGAGCACGGACGGGATCTCCGCCGGGTTCAAGTCCGCGAAGCGTTCGATGATGACACCCGCGGTCTCCCACTCGTAATCCCCCTCGACTTCGGCCGGAGTCATTGTGCGCGTAACCGGCACCGGGCCACGGAAGTAGTCCGCGTGTGTGGTACCGAGACACGGGATGTCGCGGGCCGCCTGGGCAAAGGCGACGGCCGAGTGCGAGTGCGTATGCACAATCGAACGCACGCCGTACTCGGCAAACTTCAGGTAAAGGCCTCGATGTGTCGGTGTATCGGATGAAGGCCGCAGGTCCCCCTCGACCACGCTGCCGTCCAGGCCGACGATCACCATGTTCTCGGGCGAAAGCTGATGGTAGTCGACGCCGCTCGGTTTGATCGCAAAGACACCGGCCTCGAGATCGAGCACGCTGACGTTGCCAAAGGTCAAGTCCACCAGCCTGGTGCCGGGAAGGCGCCGGTTGGCACGGGAGCACGCTATACGTATCGCCTCGAAGTTCATGATGACGTCCCCTGGGCGACGGCCACGCGCCCTGCGTCCTTGATGCGAAGCAAATCCTTCATCACGCCGCCTAGTTCACGGGTCTGAACGCCCCCAAACGAGTCGTGGAGGGCGCTGTATAGACCGAAGAGTTCGTCGTACACGGAGCGGTGCGCCGGGTTGGGCCGGTAAGTCACATCCCGCACGCCGGTCATCGCCTGCTGTGCTGCCGGGAAGTCGGCGTAGCCTCCTGCCGCCGGTCCGGCCACGACTGCCGCGGCCACTGCCGCACCCAGGGCACACGCCTGCCCGGAGGCCGCAATCTGCATTTCTCGCCCGGTTATGTCGGCGTATGTCTGCATAAGGAAGGGGTTCTTCTCGGCGATGCCGCCGCAGCAGACAATACGCTCCACGGGCACGCCGTACTGCGCGAAGCGCTCCAGAATCATACGCGCGCCAAAAGCGGTGGATTCTATCAGGGCGCGGTAGATCTCGGCCCGCGAGGTCTGCAACGTCTGCCCGATGAGCAGACCGGTGAGTCGTTGATCAACCAGCAGGGTTCGGTTGCCGTTGTTCCAGTCAAGCGCGAGCAGCCCGGATGCTCCTGGTTGGGCCGCAGCGGCTTCCTGGGTGAGCCTGGTATGCAACGCGTCGTCGCCTTCGCATACAACCTCGACCCACCACTTGAAGATATCTCCCACGGCGGACTGCCCCGCCTCGATACCGTAATGGCCCGGCAGGATGGCTCCTGGCACGATTCCGCAGATGCCCGGGATATCCTCCACGTGTTCTGCGCTGGCCACGGTGCAATCGCAGGTCGAGGTGCCGATGGCCTTGACCAGGACACCGTCTTTTACCCCTGATCCGATGGCGCCGTAGTGCACGTCCATCTCCCCGATCGCTATGGGAATTCCGGCGGGCAGCCCGAGCCGGTCGGCCCAATCATCGCACAGATGGCCCGCCGAATGCGTGGCGTCGTACGCACGTTCATAGAGCCTTGCGCGGAGATCCGCCAGCTTGGGATCGAGCCTCGACAAGAAATCCGCGTCCGGCAGGCCGCCCCAGTCGTCGGCGTAGAGTGCCTTATGGCCGGCGCAGCAGATACCGCGCTTCACCTCTCGGGGGTCCTGAATCCCCGCAAGTACAGAGGGAATCCAATCGGTCAATTCAACCCAGCTGTAAGCCGCTTCGAATACATCCGGGGAGGTATTCAGGCAATGCCAGATCTTGCTCCACCACCACTCCGAGGAGTAGGTATTGCCACACCGCCCGACGTACGCCGGGCGTATCTCTCTCGCCAGCTCCGTAATGCGTGCTGCCTCGACGTGCCCGGTGTGGTCCTTCCAAAGCCAGCACTGAGCCGCCAGGTTGTCTTCGAACCCGGGCTGGAGCGCCAACGCGGCATTGGTTCGCGTGACGGGGATCGGGCTCGACCCGGTGGCATCGACACCAATCCCTATGACCTGGCTCGAATCGAAGTCCGCGACCTCAAGCGCGGCATGGACAAGTGCCGCCCGCACGGTCTCCTCCAACCCGGCCAGATAGTCTCCGGGGTGCTGACGCGCCACGTTGTCATCGCGCGCGTCCAGCATTACGCCCTGCTGCCCACTCGGGTAAGCGAAGACCGCTGTCGCGACCTCACGCCCGTCCTGGCAACACACGACAACGGCGCGAACCGAGTTCGTCCCGTAGTCGATTCCGATGGTGTAGGAAACCATTTTCGGGCCGCTTAACCGCCGGTATCGAGTTCTATCGGTTTATATCCGCCGTTCATGCGGAAGTAGAGGGCGATCGCGCCGAAGACTACCAACAGGATCAGAGGGAAGCGCACAGCATAGCGCAGGACATCCCGGCCCGCGCCGGCCTGGGCTAGACCCTGCGGCTGGGCGTTGCTGTAGACCGCTTGTACCTCCCCACGACCCTCGGTGAGGTTCTGGATGAAGTTGTCGGCCTGGACCGGATCGATCTTCTCGTGCTTCATCCACATGAACCCGCCGGGCACGCTGGCGGCCTCCGCCAAGGCAGGGGCCTCGACCACCACCGTGTCATGGATGGACCGGTCGAATGCAACCCCCAGAATCGGCGTACCGATGATGCCCGCGGAGAGCAGACCGATGGCCGAGACCGTATTCAGCGTCAATGCACCCCCGCGAGGGTAGCGCTCGGACGTGAAGCCCAGCACACATGGCCAGTAGTAGGTCTGGCCGAGTCCGTAGAAAATGAACGCGATGAAAACCGCCGCGCCGGCCGCCGTGGACAGCCAGAAGAGTCCCAGCGCCGAGAAAATGCCGCTGACAAACAGCAATCCCGGTGGACTGAAGAACTTGAGCACGCCCCCTGCGAACACGCGAAAGATGAGCATGATCGACGCCGAGAAGACCAGGGCCATCGCCGGGTTGATCTGCATCCCGGTCAGCACCGGCGTCATCAAGCCCTTGATCCAGCCGTCGGTCCCGAGTTCGGTGGTCGCCAGCGGAATCATCAACAGACACAGCAGGAAGAAGAGCGGACGACCGAGGCTTTTCACCGCAAAACCGAAGGTCCCTCCCACCAACGCGCCAGCCATCAGACTGATATTGAACCAGCCATCTGGCTTGACCCACCCGGTAAGTTGATCAAGCTGGTTTCCGATCTCGTAGATCATCAGGAAGGAAGCCAGGAAGGCGGTAAGGAAACCGACCTGCTGGAGCATCTCCTTGTACGGAACACCGGCCTGAACGCGCTCATCCACCGGAAATTTGGCAGGCAGGTAGAGGAACGCGTAGGCGGCGCCTGGTAGCAGAATCCACAGTGCGTGGGTCTGCCAGGCGAGTCCACCGAACATCCAGTCGCCACCGATAATGAGCAGGGTGCCCGCGACCAGGCCGGCCGGCCAGGAAGCGTGCAGAATGGTCAGCCACTTGGTCTTTTCCTTCGGATAAATCGCGGCGCAAATCGGGTTGATGACCGCTTCGACAATCCCGTGTCCCAGTCCCGCACAGAGCGCGAACAGGTAAAGCGCGCCATAGGTCTCGGCGAAGAAGGTGCCGACCCCGGAAATGGCCTGCAGCGCAAAGGCTACGTACATCGGCCACTTGTAGCCCGTGCGATCAACGACCAGGCTGAAGCCGATCATCGTGATCGCGATGGGCCATAGCGAAGCGCCGAAGACTTCGCCCACCTGCTGTTCGGTGAGTGAGAGCGCGGCACCATATGCGCCGCCCATGGCGACGCGGTAGGCAAACCCGAACCCGGCCGCGGCCAAGGCCAGGAAGCTGGCCCAGAACAGGAGGCGTTTTTCTCGATCTGTGAGATCGGATGCGTGGACGATCTTGGTCATCTTGAGGGGCGATTTGGGAGCACCAGCGGCCACATGCCAGCCGGGGAATTGCCGGAGAATACGAATTGGACGGCCAGAGTCAGCGCTAGTATTACCGCGCGAGGGAATCCGATTGGGTCAGGAATGAGTACGGGACTGCGCGCCCATCATCCTGCTGATGCCGGTTCTCTCGCGGTCGATTGACCCGCCAGAATGGTCCGGCCGTCCTTCCCTCCCGCTCCCGAACCGATTTTCGTGCCGAATCCAGAATCGACAGAACCTTCCACGACATCTATCAGGCCGTCTTTGCACGGCCGTGGCTTTCGCGATGAGGTCACTCGACGGCGCACATTTGGCATCATCAGTCACCCGGATGCGGGCAAGACCACGCTCACCGAGCGCCTGCTCTTGCTGGGCGGCGCCATCCAGGCCGCCGGTGACGTTCGCGCCCGCAAGACTGGTCGGGCCGCTCGCAGCGACTGGATGGCCATCGAGCAAAAGCGTGGCATCTCGGTGACGTCGTCCGTGATGTCTTTCGAGTACGGGGGATGCGCGAACAATCTTTTGGATACCCCTGGTCACCACGACTTCTCGGAGGACACATACCGCGTGCTGACGGCCGTCGATAGCGCCCTGATGGTGATCGACAGCGTGAAGGGCGTCGAAAGCCAGACGCGCAAGCTCATGGAGGTGTGTCGCCTGCGAGCCACGCCCGTCCTGACGTTCATCAACAAAATGGACCGCGAGGGCCTCGACCCGCTCGAACTGCTGTCGGACATCGAGGAGCATCTGGGCATTGCGGCGGCACCGGTCACGTGGCCCATCGGCTCTGGGACCCACTTCCGGGGGACCTATCACCTCATCGACCACGCCCTGCACCTTGTAGACCCTGCGACCGGGTTACCGACGGTCATCCCTGTCAACGGTCTCGATGACCCTGCCATCGATCAATGGCTTGGCAGCGGCGCCGCTAAACTGCGCGACGACCTCGAACTCCTGGCCGGCGCCGGGACCGAATACGATGCGGAGGCCTATCTGGCCGAGCGCCAAACCCCTGTCCTGTTCGGGTCCGCCATCTCGGGATTTGGCGTGGACTCCCTGCTCGATCTCTTCGTCGACATCGCGCCCTCTCCCTTGCCACGGGAAGCTGTGACCCCGGAAGGAACGGCCCGCACCGTCTCTCCCTTGGAGGAGGCGTTTTCGGGTGTTGTGTTCAAGGTGCAGGCCAACATGGATCGCAATCACCGCGATCGCATCGCCTTCCTGCGCGTCTGTTCCGGTCGTTTCGAGCGCGGAATCAAGCTGCGCCATGACCGGCTGGGTAGGGACATGCGCGTCGCCAACGCGTCGACCTTCTTTGCCGGAGAGCGATCGGGTATCGAATTCGCGTACCCAGGCGACATTATCGGCATTCCGAACCACGGCACGATCCGCGTCGGCGACACGTTCACCGAGGGGGAGCCGTTTCGATTTACCGGTATCCCGTCGTTCGCGCCCGAGTTCTTTCGGAAAGTGCGCGTGGGCAACGCCCTGCGAATGAAGCAGCTCGAGAAAGGACTGCGTCATCTCACAGAGGAAGGCAGCATCCAGCTGTACCGTCCGGTCCTTTCCAACGACTACGTCCTGGGAGCCGTCGGCCAGCTGCAGTTTGAGGTCGTCGCCGAGAGGCTATCCTCCGAGTACGGCGTCGAGGTATCCCTGGACTCCCTGCCGTACAAGGCCTCCCGCTGGATCCAGAGTTCCAACAAGGCCGCACTGGCCGCCTTCACCAAGAAATTCGCGGGCTCCCTCGCCGAGGACTCCGAAGGCAAGCTGGCCTACATGGCCGAGTCCGAATGGAAAATGGGCTACACCATGCAGCACGAGCCCGATATTGAGTTCCTGAGCGCGATCGAGATGCTGTAGGTTGATCGAGAGTGCGACGGCGGACCGGGTACGGCGACAGCTACTACTTTAGATCATGTCAAAGACTTTCGCGCTGATACTCTCCCTGCTGGTCGTGAGCTGTTCTACGCCGGAGGAGTCAACGACTCCGGCTGAGCCACCCAATCTCCTGTTCATTATCACCGACGACCAGCGTTTCGATATGCTGGGGGTAGTGAACCCGGTGCTTCAGACGCCCAACATGGATCGACTGGCGACGGAAGGTGTCCGCTTCGAAAGGGCCTACGTGACCACACCGATCTGTGCCGCAAGCAGGGCAAGTCTTCTTACCGGCCTGGTTGAGCGTTCCCATGAATACACATTCGGCACGCCCCCGTTGGCGGCCCGGCTCACTGACAGTAGCTATCCGACCCTCCTTCGGGAGGGCGGCTACCACACGGGGTTCATCGGGAAATTCGGAGTCAACACGGAGCCCGGGGCTACCGGGACCATGTTTGAGGCCTTCGCCCCTCTCTCGCCCGCCCCTTACCTGAAAGTCCAGGAGGACGGGACCACAAGACACCTGACCGACATTACCGCCGACCAGTCCATCGAATACCTTCGATCGGCTGCAGACGCCGGCCCATTTGCCCTGACGGTGAGCTTCAATGCTCCTCATGCCGATGACGGGGATGAACGGCAGTTCATATGGCCTGAGGCCATGGATGCCCTGTATTCGGATACGCCGATCCCGGCGCCACCCCTCTCAGAGCCTGAATTTTTTGATGCCCTCCCGGAGTTCCTCAGGGACGCATCGCTGAACCGGATCCGTTGGTATTGGCGTTTCGATACCCCCGAAAAAGCCACGGAGATGACGAAGGGTCACTTCCGGATGATCAGCGGCGTTGATGCGGCCATCGGGCGCATTCTTGGCGAGCTCGAGTCCCTCGGAATCGCCGAAAAAACCGTAGTGGTCCTCATGGGAGACAACGGGTACTTCCTTGGGGAGCGTGGCTACGCCGGGAAGTGGTTGCCGTATGATCTGTCCATTCGGGTGCCTCTGATCGTATTCGATCCGCGCGCCGTCCCGAACTCCCGGGGAAGGACGCCCTCGCTGCCGGCGCTGAACATTGATATCGCTCCCACACTGCTCGATCTCGCTGGAATCCAGGCGCCTTCGAGCATGCAGGGCCGCAGCTTGACGCCGCTCCTGGCTGGAGAATCGCCAGATGACTGGCGGGAAGACTTCTTCGTCGAGCACCTGTTCGATCATCCGGACATCCCGAAGCACGAGGGTGTTAGGGGGCAGCGCTTCAAATATGCCAGGTACTTCGAGCAATCGCCGGTCTACGAGGAGTTGTACGATCTTCTCGAAGACCCGCTGGAGACACTGAATCTGGCGGGAGACCCAGCGTATCTCGGGGTCCTGAATGAACTCAGAACCCGGACGGACGAACTCCGCGACGAATATGGAGGCCCGTACGAATCTCGCTGAATAGCTTTCAGGGGCGGATCAGCCACTAGCGCATGACCACCAGGACGTCAGGCACCCTTGTTCTTGTCGTCCCAGAGCATCGGCTCCCAAAGCTCAACCTTGGTTCCGTCCGGGTCCATGATCCAGGCGAACTTGCCGTTCTCGTGTGACTCTGGGCCGCCAACAACTTCCACATCGGCCGCGGCCAATTGCGCAAGCATCTCGTCGAGGTTGTCGACCCGATAGTTGATCATGAAGGAAGAGTCGCTGGGACTGAACCATTGACTGTCTTTTCCCGCGAGGTGCCACACGGTGAGACCTTGATCTTCCGCCTTGTCGTCCGGCCATTTGAGTATGGCTCCGCCAAAGTCCTCCAGTTGCAGGCCCAAGTGCTTCTGATACCACGCTGCCAGCGCGGCGTTATCGCCCTTGCACTTTAAGAAGACTCCCCCGATTCCGGTAATCCTTGCCATCGTAGCCTCTAGTACGTTGAGCCGCCCAATATAATCGGGGCTCGCGGAAGTCAGGCCCTCTGACTCGTGTCCAACTCCATGTAGACATCGGCCGAGACGTACGGCTGTTCCTTTGGCAGAGCCTTGTGTTTGAAGCCAATGGACTCGTACAGCCCAATAGCGGCGGTGAGTTTGCTGCTGGAGAGCAGGACCACGCGGTCCGCGCCCCGCTCCTTGGCGCGCGCGATGGCCAGTTCTGTCATCTGCCGCCCCAGGCCCCTCCCGCGCGCCTGATCCGCAACCGCGAGTTTCACAAGCTCGAACACCGATGGTGAGGTCCGCACCAACGCAACGGTCCCGACCGCCTGGTCGCCCTGGAGCGCAATGTAGATTTCCCCACCCTTCTCCAGAATGGTCTGCCGAGGCGAATAGAGTTGCACTCCGTCCTCCTCCTCGTACAGCTCATGCTTGTCCAGCCACTCCCTGTTGAGGTGCGCGAAATCGTTCGCGAACCTGTCTTCGTATGCGACTATTCGGACCGGTAATTCGTCGTGCATGGGGTGCCGGAAGCCGTTTTTGCGGGAGGCTGAGCATTTCAGCGAAGGTGTCCAGCCGTTTCGCTTGAAGAGTTCCAGTCTGCGGACGGTCTGAGGCAGGGTGGTTGTAGTTACGGCACCTGGACACCTTCCTCCAAAGATGCGGTGGTTTTGCGCATGGATTCGCCGCGGAGCGTGATCCGGTAGGCGCTGTGTATATGGACAGGCGGTGAGCGGACATTGGGACCTCTTCTCAGTGGATAAGAAGAGGAAGAACGAGGCCCGCCCGGACGGATGTCCTCCACGACAGCCGAAAGCGCTGACATTCTGGCGCAAACCGGCCGCTCATTCTGGCGTCCGACCAAAAAGTGGCCGGCTTGGAGCCAGAATCAGGTGGCCGGATTAGGCCAGAATGGGTGGCCGGCTTGAACCAGAACAGGTGGCCGGCTTAGACCAGAATGGGTGGCCGCATTCGACCAGAATACACACTCTTGCAGGGGCTGGCCATCTGCGGGCGGTGCGGCCGCCGGATGAGCGTACGGTATCACCGGCGTGGTGCCCAGGAAGTACCGGATTACACGTGTGCGCGGGACCGGGTCGAGAAGGGCCAGGCGGCCTGCCAGATCGTGCCTGGTGGCGAAGTGGACGCGGCTGTGGCCACCTTACTGCTCTCTCTGATGACCACGACCAGCATTGAGGTCACCCTTGCCGGGCAGGCTGAACTGGCAGCTCGGGCCGAGGAGGCCGACCAGCTGCGCCTTCAGCATGTCGAGCCATCCCGCTACGAGAGCGAACTATCTCGGCGCCGGTTCATGAACGTCGATCCAGAGAATCGGCTGGTTGCCGATTCCTTGGAAGCCGGCTGCCGGCTGGAATGAGAAGCTGCGCGCCTTGGAAGAGGCGCAGCGCACCTACGCCGAGCACCGGCAACTGGATGGGCGCCTGGTGGACGAATCCCTTCGCGAAGAACTCTTTGCCTTGGTGTCGCCAAACGTCGCGAAACAACCCTCGTCTTGTAGGCCCGCGGGGACTCGAACCCCGAACCCTCTGATTAAAAGTCATGGGGCAAAGCATGCTCTAATCGTCGATGCAAGCTCTATAACGCGGATTAGTGCCTCCAATCAGATTCTATTTCCGAGATGGTTTCCGAAGTTTCCAAGGCTGGATAGCCCTCCCCGGGGAAAGTCACCGCTGGGGCCTGGCGGGTTAGTCAGAGGACTAACCGAGTAATACCCACCAATATCGGCCGTCTTAGAACCGTCCACGGAAACGGGGTAGAACCCGTCCCTACAGTAAAGTCCGAATACGAGCCTGGCTTGATATAAAAGATGAGTTCAATCCTTGACGTTAACCGTCATGGGCAACCAGACCGAGAAACAGGTCCCACCCGGCTTCGAAGACAGCGTCAGTCTGCCGCCATGCTTACCGACGACGATCGAATAGCAGGTGTGCAATCCCAGACCCGTGCCCTCGCCCTGAGGCTTGGTTGTGAAAAAGGCATCGAATACCCGGTTCTGGATGGCCTCGGGGATCCCGGGGCCAGTGTCTTCGATTTCCACACAGACGCCTCCATCCTTAACCATACTCCGGATTTTCAGGCTGCCGCGCCCATCCATGGCACTGATAGCGTTATCAATCAGATTGGTCCACACCTGGTTCAACTCGCTGCCGAGAGCCTCGATGCTGGGAAGATTATCCTCCATTTCATCCACGAACTCAATGCCCCCTTTCAGTTTGGAGTTCAGGATGATGAGGGTATTCCGGATTCCCTTGTTGACATCGACGTCCTGGATGGGCGCCTGATCGAGATAGGAATAGTCCTTCAGAGCTTCGACAATGGTCGAGATGCGCTTTGCACCGTGGTTGATTTCCTGCAGTAACTGGTAGACAGAGAATGATCGCGCCAACGCCTCGAGCACCAGGTCCAGGTGTTCCTCGGGAATGTCATCTGACAATGCCTCAAGTTCCTGAACCGAGATTTGTGCGTCGACCAGTTCGTCGAGCAAATCGAAACGGTCCGCCACACTACGGGCTCCCATCCAGTCCTCCAATTCCTGCTCAAGATCCATGCGCTGCATGCTTGACAGAGTAGAAACCGCTCCGGCTCGCTCCCGTGCCAGTTCATCAAGTTCCAGAAGTCGGGCGAATTCTGCATCCGTCAATTTGAGCTGACCGACTCGAACCATGACTCGCTGAAATTTTCCGAACGCGGCCTTGAGGTGCTCGGCCCCCCGCTGGGTGGCTGCTGCCGGGTTGTTCAACTCGTGTGCCACGCCGGCTGAAAGGGTCCCAAGTGTGGCCATCTTCTCGCTCTGGGTAAGGAGCCGTTCAGCCTCCTTCTGTTCCGTGATGTCCGATCCAAAGACGAAGCTGCTACCGGCTTCCGTCCTGGGAGTGTGGGCGAACAGAATCGTCCGATCACCGACTCTGGCCTCATGCAGCACGTCTCGGTTGGTTTTCGTGATCCGTTCCCAGAGCTCGTCGGTCATGCCAGGGCAGACCTCGTTCCACTTCAGACCCACCAGCGAGTCCTTATCGAATAGCGTCCGCGCTGCCCGATTGGCCAATTTGATGGATCCGTCTTCCGTGAACCGGACGACCGGTCCCGGGTTCATGTCAGGGAATTTGGCCATTTCGGTAATCTTTGCCTGCTGCTCTCCCAACAACCGTTCAGCCTGACGATGGGCGGTGACATCAGCTCCGAAAACGAAAATGTGCCCTGAATCCGGGCGACACGTATGCGTGTAGAGATAGCACTGCTCGATGGTACCGGCTTCGAACTGAACCGGCTCGGTACTGGCCTGGATTATTTTCCAGGTGTTCCGATCCATATCAGGACAAATATCTACCCAGCACTCGCCCTCAACACCATTCTCCCCCAACACTATCCGCGCCGCACTGTTCATCATTTCGATCGTGCCGTCCATACGCAACCTCAGCACCGGTCCTGGATTCATATCCGGAAACTCTGCCATCATGCGTTGCAAGGACCCCGCAGTCGGCTGAGTTGAGGTTTCCTCTGGGGATTGTGGGTGTTTTTTCATAGACAAAACATTCTAGGCGGACGCGTGGTCCCAATTTCCTGATTTACGACCATTGAAACACATTCCTGCCCAAGAACACCTATTAATGTCTCGATCATTAACCGGCAAGCAAGACCTGGAAGACACTCCTGACTCCTGGCCCAAACTGTTGACCGACAGGTCGATCGTGAAACGCGGATTGAAATTCGCGGTTATCGTGGGCTTTATCCTCATCGTCATCAATCACGGCGATGCGATTCTGCGCGGTGACGTCGAAGTCACACGCATCGCACAGATGGCACTGACCGTACTCGTTCCATATGGCGTCTCGGTCTTTTCAAGCATCAGTACCATCCGCCGCATGGGAAAACAAGCCTGCTGAGAGAAAACGCTCTCCGCGTACAACTCAGCTATAGTGGGGCTCAAGATGGCCGAACGAAGGATGTCAGGCAGTACGTCCACGCCGTGAAGGCGACGGGCGAACACGGGGGAGAGGAAGAGGACTTTCGTCTTGGAGTGAACAGCGGGCTCGCCCATACGGCCGCCACTACAGCGGTCTGGCTGCCTGATCAGATTCAGGATTGCGCCATAAAACCATTGATCCCACCTCTCGGAATCGCGCTGCTCTTTGCGGCGTGGACAAGCATTTCGGGCGGCGATTTCCCTGCAGCAGTCGAACCCGGCGCGGTTGAATTGACGGCCGAAACCCTCCCGGGCTTCTTCTCGCGCCCGGTCATCCAGGTGCGACCACTCTCGCGAGCTGGATATCGCTCGACCTGGCGTCCGGACAAACGCCTGCCACCTTGACCTGAACGCTTGGGGCGGCCAGGCTTCCGGAGGGTCAATACGCCGATTCGGGTATGGTTACTCTCAGCCGGCAGGGTTATGCGGTGACCTATCCCGTTCCAATATTTCTCGATCTGACCAACGCGACGGCGGGCACGGTTGCTCGTGTCGAAATCGAGCCGGGCGACGTGAATGTCTCGCCTGGAGATACGCTTCAGTTCACATCGACCGGATTCAACATGAATGCAGTATCCATTCCCTGGACAACAGCGTGGTCCGCGACCGGTGGCGTGATCGATCAGACCGGGCAATGCGTCGCGGGCCCGGACGCGGGGGACTACGAAGTCCGCGCGACGGATGGGGCCACGGGGGTCTTTGGCCTAGCGCAGGTGCAAGAGGTTCTAGAAGGCTGTTGAATAAGTGGCGCACACCATTCTACGGCGGCGGAACGCCATCTGCTGCGTTATCCCTCCTCGCAATGGCGGTGCCATTACTCGTCGGGACGCCTTACATCTGACATTCCGGCGCTCGTAGCCTGGCATACTCCACTTATTCAACAGCCTTCTAGGGCCTCAACAGATGAGCACGACGGAGATTTACTCACACCTAGTCAAATCGAACCTGAACCGTCGCCCGCACCAATTCATGGAATCGGGGGGCGGCATCACTCACCTAATTGGGTGGATGACAGACCGCGTCGGCGACTTTGGCTGGCTAGCTCCGGCGTTAGATGCATGTACCCTGTCGGATGATTTCCTCACTTTGCGTTTACTCCACAAGAGGGGCCACCACGATTCACACCGCATCAAAATGAAGGAAGCCATAGGCAAATGGTTGTTGACCGAACTGGACCCTAGTAATTCTTGGGACTTCGCAGATCGAAAGGCCTTGCAAAATGGCGACCTTGACGCACTCGGTGTCAAGATTCGCAGTATTGAGCAGAAAGGAAGAACCGCCACCTTCTCGGCTATTGTGATTGCGGTTGCATTGGCCGGAGTAGGCCTTTGGCAGGTTCTACGCATTCTGGAGATCATTCCGGGTGGCGACCCGGCAGATATGTCGGCGATCCTCTATCTGGTAGGTGCTGGTTCGATCTTCGGCCTCCTGAGAGTTAGGAGAGACGAAAGGATCAGGAGTACCCTCGCAACCGTGATCGCGCTGGACCGACTGGAAGAATCACAGGTCGACTTTCCTAATCTCCCCGCAGAGAAGACAGATTAATCCGACTATGCCCTGCGCAGGAAGGGAATCCTAATGGTCGCCGTCCTTGCCACGTTGAACGGTCTGGCCAATTTGGCTTACGCCGACTCTGTGGATTTCCCCGTCTACGAGGTCAAGGCCGCTGTGACCTGAGCAGATAGATTCCCCGGCGTCAGGTGCATGTACCGCTCCGTCACCGTAATCGAACTGTGACGCAGATGCCTCTTGATCACGTAGGCACTGGCTCCGTTCATCGCCATCCAAGATGTGCAAGTGTGTCGAAGGCTATGGAAGCTGCCGCGTGGAAGTCCGGCCCGGCTCCGCCAAACCGTAAAGCGCTTTGAGAGCCACTCTGGCGACGGTGCCGCGAATACGTTTGAATTGCTTGGTCGCTCTTGAACCTCTCGCAAGACCGTGAGAGCCTCCGGCGTTAGGAATACCCTCTCATCCCTCCCGCTCTTGGTCCTGAACCCGTTCCGGGACTGCAGGTTAAGCTTGGAATCTTCAATCCAAGTCCACCTGAGTGCGGACACTTCGGAGAGTCTAAGACCGGTCTGGCAAACGAATCGGATCACCGGGACCAAGACCTCCTTTTCGCTTTTTGATCCGCTTGTTCGGATCGCGCAAACAACGCTATCGATCTCATCGCGTGAGAAGAAATGAGCTTCTGTCGGCTGAACTTTGGGCAAGAGGACCTCATCGCAGGGGTTGGACTCGCGCCATCCTTTTGCAATTGTCCAGTTGTAGAAGGCTCGTGGGTGCCTGTGGTAGGTCCGGCAGCTAGTTGAGGAGCGTCGGCCCAGAAACTCGGCTACGGCGCAGTCCTCTCGTAAGAAAAGGAATAACACCTTTCGATACGAAGTCACCGTGTTTGGACTAAGAAACCCTCTGGAATCGATGAAGGCTTCGATTTCCTCTCCAAGTGTCCTGCGCTGCACTGGAGGACGCTCTAGGTCTTGCAGAGTGCCAGCATCGGATTCCACGAACCTGCCCCAGCGGCTACCTCAAGCCGTCTCAGGACTTGCTCTGCCTTCCTTCTCTCTGGAGTCCTGAGAGAGATCTGTCTCCTGCTTCTCCCAGATTCGAACTGCGCGTAATAGTTCTTGCCGCGCTTGAACAAGCTTGCCACTGTCTACCTCCAGCGTTTTCTCCAGCGATGGTTGCATTCTTGCACCACCGCACCGGAGGTAGATCATCGAAAACACCCTGAAAAGGGGTTCTCGGTGTAGGCCCGCGGGGACTCGAACCCCGAACCCGCTGATTAAGAGTCAGCTGCTCTGCCAGTTGAGCTACGGGCCTATCAGCGCGGTAAAACTTACCCTCTGCTAGTCTGATCCCCTGATCGACTTCCTTCACGGCAAATCCGGAAATCAGACCGGCGGCTACCGCTGGTCGGGAGCGCGGGTGGCCGCGGCACCCGCGATTGCCGGTACTGAAACTGCCGCTTCGGCAGGCCAGGACACTGGAATGACGTAGGCTTGCCCCCGTGGGTCCATTACGAGACCGTCCGGGACCGCTCCCCCTCTGAGAATCATGGCCGAAACATGCGCCGCAGCCGAGGATGTCCCGCTTATGACCTTGTACCCGCTTTCCTTCCAGGTAGATCTGATGTGAACGCCAGGCGCCGCGAAATCGATGGTGCCGGAGCCATAGTTGGAGAACATGGGCCAGCGGTCCCCCTCGGCGATGGCCGTTACGGTGTAGACCCTCTTGGCGTCTACCCGTGCAGGGCTGAAGTGCCTGACATGTAACCCCTGATTCCCCGCCGAGAGCACGAATGGAACTACCCGGGACGCCTTCACGACGGCCTTGTCAACAGCAGGGTCGCGGACGGCGCCGATGCTGAAGTTCACCACGTCGCAGAGCGGCTTTCCGTTCTTGAGCTTAGTGCTGACATACTGGATGCCAGCAATCACATCGCGCGTGTATCCCAGACCCTTGGCATCCACCACCTTGACGGCCACGATTGTGGCACCACTTGCGATTCCGGTGACGCCAAAGCCATTGTCCTTCGCCCCGATTATTCCTGCTACGTGCGTTCCGTGACCGTTTCGGTCCATGGGATCGCCCTTTTCGGGCCCGTGTCGAATAAAGCTTCGACTGTTTGCCACGTCCACGTTCAGGTCAGGATGATTCAGATCCACGCCTGAGTCAATGATGCAAACCGCCCCATCGACGGCGGCGCTACCCCCGACTCGCTCGACTCCCCACGGTTCTTCTGGCCAAGCGGCGGGCGAACCGATAGCGGGCCACGATGGCTGCTCCGCAATCGCAAACACAAGGTCGCTACGGGCCGAAAGGCGATCCACCGGTGCCGGTTCACACCCCCCCAGAACGACGACCAGGGCGGTCATCCAGGTTCTCGTATGCGGGGTTGATGGCAACATATCGGGCCTCGTCCTGCGACGCTCGTTCCGTGCTACCATTGCACGGTCGGCGCGCGTTCACAAAGCCTTCAAATATTGATCCAAGGGAGCCATGAGGCCCATGCGCGCGAAAGCGGGCACTTCGGGATCCGTGCGACGGAAAAAACCTCGGTCGCCCCGGAAAAAGCCGCGCGTCCAACCGCTCGCCTACCTCCATGGACGCCCCGGCCTTACTGCTCGCGCTGCTGCTACACGTCCAACTCGTCTACTTCGCCGGCGTGGTCCATAATGAACGCGAACCGGGGCGCGGGATCCTTGCCCATCAAGTCCGTGAACGTGCGCTCCGTCACGACTCGCTGGCCATCCGGTATGGTGACTCGAAGCAGACGACGACGCTCTGGATCCAGCGTGGTCTCCTTGAGGGTAGCCGGCATCATTTCGCCCAACCCTTTGAAACGTTGCATCTCCACTTTGGCGTTGGGGTTCCTGCGCTTGATCTTCTTCAGGATTCGGTCCCGGTCCGCTTCGTCAAGTGCCCAGAACGTGTCTTTGGCCGAGTCCATTCTGAACAGCGGCGGCTGCGCCAGATAAACGAAACCCTCGTCAATGAGCGGCTTCATGTATCGGTAGAGGAACGTCAGCAGAAGGGTGGAAATGTGATGTCCGTCCGAGTCGGCGTCCATGAGAAGGATCACCTTGTGGTACCTGAGCTTGTCCAGCGCCAGATGCTCCCCCAACCCACAACCGAGGGCCTGCACCACGTTTGACAGTTCCTTGTTTTCCACCACCTTCTTGAGGGTGGCCTGCTCCGCGTTGAGCACCTTGCCCCTCAGCGGGAGAATGGCCTGGAATCTCCGATCCCTCCCCTGCTTGGCCGATCCGCCGGCCGAATCACCCTCGACGATGAAGATCTCGCTCTCGCCCGGATCCGTGGAACTACAATCTGCCAGTTTTCCCGGGAGGTTGAGCCTGTGGCTGACGCTGGAGGCCCTACGCACGCTGTGGGCGGCGGCCCGGCTTGCGTGTCGCGCGCGGGCGGCCTGTATGACACGCGCCGCGATGGCTTCACCCGTTGACGGGTTTCGGTTGAGGTACTGCTCCAGTTCAAGACGCATGGCGCCAGAGACCAGTGCGCGCGCTTCCGGGTTGTTCAGTTTCTCCTTTGTCTGACCCTGGAACTGCGGATCCACCATAAACAGGTTGATCACGCCGACCATGCCTTCGCGAATGTCTTCTGCAGATATTTCGAGCTTCTTGGGCAGCATCTCGTGCGTGTCCATGTAAGCCCTGATTGCGCTGCGGATGGAATCCTTGAGGCCCGCCTCGTGCGTCCCGCCGTCAGGTGTGGGGATTCCGTTGACAAAACTCCGGATGTGCTCTCTGGGGAGTTCCGTCCACTGAACCACAATCTCAACCCGGCTCCCGTCCGCCGCAGACTTCTGCTTGACCAGAAACGGCTCGTCGTGAACGGTCCTTGCGTTGAGGGTATCAAGCAGATGCGCCTCGTACTCGGCGATCCCGCCTTCGTGGTGGTATTCGTACGCGGAGCCGCTGGCCTCATCCTTGAAGGAGATACGCAGGCTGCCGTTCAGGTAGGTCTTGATCTCAAGCTTCTCAGCGATCCAGTCCGCGTCAAAATCCACGGTTTCGAAAATGTCTGGATCTGGCCGAAAGAACATGCTTGTCCCCGTGCCCCTGGAATTCTCGGAGACAACTTTGAGCTTGGTCTGGGGGACACCTCGGGAATAGTGTTGCTCGTAGGTCTTGTTGTTGCGCTTGACCCGGACGACGAGTTCCTCGGAGAGGGCGTTCACCACCGAGGCGCCCACGCCGTGGAGGCCGCCAGAGGTGATGTAGTTGCTCGAGTCGAACTTCCCTCCCGCATGCAGGGTGGTGAGTATGACCTCCAAGGCGGGCTTCTTCTTGATGGGGTGGTTGTCTACCGGGATGCCCCGCCCATTGTCCGAGACAGTGATGCTGCGTCCGTCTGCATGCAACACCACGTCAATCTGGGTTGCGTAGCCGTTGGTGGCCTCATCGACAGCATTGTCCACCACCTCCCAAACCAGGTGATGAAGACCGGGTTTTCCGGTGCCTCCGATGTACATCCCGGGCCGCAACCGGACCGGGTCCAGTCCTTCCAGGACCTGGATGTCTGCGCCTGTATATGATTCCGTGGCAGCTGCCATAAAATTGCCTAAGCCGATCCGTTTCCGTTGCGCTTGATCTCTACCCGGTCCTTTATGGCCCGAACCAGCGTCCCGCGTTGAATGACCAGCCGACCCTTGTTTCCCCGGTTGGACACTTCAAACTTGGTGGTTCGCACCACTTCCTTGCGGCCCCGGCTGGTTTCAACCTCCAGACCCTTGCGTGCAGCATCGGAGAGCATGAATCCGAGCACACTGTCCTTGGCGCCCAGCCGTATCGCAATGACGCCCTTTGCGGCACCCTTCATCACCGGTATCTGCCTTACGGGATAGATGAGTGCAAAGCCGTTACCAGTTGCCAGACATACGTTTTCGCCACCCGATGCAGCCTCCACACCTAGTACGACGTCCTTGCCAATGAGTCGCATGACGCGGCGCCCCACGCGGGTAGATGGATCCGCAACAGCAGTCAGCGGCAGCCTGAGGCATTGGCCGCCCGTGGAGAAACAAACGAAGAAGGGTCCTTCCTTGGCCGGCTCCCCGTTGGAGGCAAAGAGCTCCAGTTCGGCGTCGTTTTCCGGTACCACCTCCTTGGGCAGCGCAGCCGGGTCGTTGGAGATAACGCCTACAATGCGCTCACCGTCCGAGAAATCGAAGAGCTTCTGGATGGGGTGGCCATGTCCCGTCGTGGAGGGCAAGGCCTCCACGCGGGTCGTGTACGCAGTGCCCGTATTGGTAAAGAAGACCACTGTTTTCCGGGTCGAGCCCGGGAGTACCCAGCGCACCGAGTCCCCTTCGCGCACTCGGATTGACTCGATCCCTGTATACGACTTCTGGCGCTTGACCCAACCGTCCTCAGTGACAATCACGTAGACCTCTTCGTCTACGATGTAGTCCTCCACAGAGTACTCAATGTCCTTGTCCGGACCGGCAATCAATGATCGTCGATCGTTGGCGAAGGCCTTTCGGATCTCCCTGAGTTCTGACTTGATGAGGCTCCACCGGGCGGGCTCGTCATCCAGAAGCTCACGCAGCGCAGCCGCCTTGGCCTCCTTCTCTTCCAACTCTGAGCGGATAGAGTCTATCTCCAGCCTGGAGAGTTTGTAGAGTTTGGTTTCAAGAACGGCCTCGGTCTGAATCTCATCGATGTCAAACCGCTGCATCAGCTTTGCGGCACAGTCCTTCTTGTTTTCGGACGCGCGGATTATCCGGATGGCCTCATCCAGGCCATTGAAGATCTTCTCGAAGCCCTCCAGAATGTGTATCCGCTTCTCGAGTTCCTGGAGATCAAACCGCAGACGCCGGACGACCACCTCCATCCGGAAGTCAAGAAAGTGGCGCAGAACAGTCTTCAGGTGCACTTTTTCCGGCGCACAAACCTCGGGGTTGTCTGTCGGCACCAGGCACGTCATGTTGACGTGAAAGCGGGTCTGGAGGGTGGTGTGCTTGAGCAGATATGCCATCGCCACGTCGGCCCGCGCACCGCGCTTCAATTCCAGCACAACCCGAACGATGTCCGTGGACTCGTCCCGCACGTCCACCACCTGAGGCAGTTTGCCCTTGATGATCTGGTCCGCGATCTGCTCGATCAGCGTGCTTTTGGTAACGCCGTAAGGGATGGACGTTATGACTACGCGGGACTTCCCTTCCGCCTCATATTCTCCGCGAACCTCAACCGGCCCGTCCCCAGTCTCGTATATCGACAGAAGCTGGGCGGGAGTATTGAGAATCCGCCCTCCCGTCGGGAAGTCTGGAGCCGAAATGAACTTCTCCACCAGCGTGGCGATACGCACCTGTGGGTTACCCACCATGTAGATGAGCGCGTCCACGACCTCTCCGAGGTTATGAGGAGGGATATTCGTGGCCATTCCAACCGCGATCCCGGACGAACCATTCACCAGCAGGTTGGGAAAACGTGCAGGGAGTACGACAGGCTCATTGAGCGTGCCGTCGAAGGTGGGCCGAAACGCCACCGTGTTCTTCTTGATCTCCTGCAGCAACTCCATGGCCAGGGGCTGGAGCTTGGCCTCCGTGTACCGCATGGCGGCCGGGCTGTCCCCGTCCAGGGAGCCAAAATTACCGTGCCCATTCACCAGGGGTGCCCGGAGCGAGAACTCCTGCGCCATCCGCACCATGGCCTCGTAGATGGCTGAGTCACCGTGCGGGTGGTACTTGCCCATCACCTCTCCGACCACAGTGGCACTCTTCCGAAATCTGCCGTCAGGATAGAGGTGTAGATTCGTGTACATGGCGTACAGAATCCTTCGGTGGACCGGCTTCAGACCGTCCCGAATGTCCGGGAGCGCCCGGCTGGTAATAACGGATAATGCGTAGTTGAGATACCGCTGACTGGTCGTTTCGTGCAGCGGGACTACATCGACAATAGGCATGCAGTGGAGGCAATAACGGGCGCACCCTTAAACAATCAAAATACACAAGGGGTATGACAACTCCACGTCGGTGTGCGTAACCAACCGGAAGAGATTCCTAAGCCACGCGATTTCGGGCCAGCGTGAAGTAGTCTCCCGTCTCGGCCGTATGGAGCCGTAGCAGTTCTGCGCGTGTCAGGAGGACCAGTGTTTGGGACGCGCGCTTGCCGTTGATGCTGGCCAGCTGGGCAAACTGGCCGACGGTGATGCGCTGGTATTCGTCCAGATAGCGCATGAGGAGAAGCTCTTTCTCTCCAAACTCAAAGCGAGTATTGCTGTCGGTCCCGGTCCTCATGAGACGGCGCGCTTCCCGACTTGCCGCAAGACTCATATCACGGACCCGCACGTAGGCCTTTCGCTCCCCCGGGTCTTCGGGATCGATCACAAAATGGGGTTTTTGGTCGCTCTCCTGAACCCGTATCACAAGCACCTCCCGGCGGTGGGCAACCTCCACCCGTTCCACGGTATATGGCACCGGAGGATCGCAATGGTCGGCAAGCGCCTTCTTCAGCGAGTAGAACTCCTCATGGAGATCCCTCAAACCAACCAGATCCCCGGCGTCGGACACACCAACCAGGAGATGGCCGCCCGTCGAGTTGGCAAAGGCCACAATCTCCTTGGCCAGCCGGCGCCCGTCAGGAATGCGCGCCTTGAATTCGATGGATTGTCCTTCCCCGATACTGGCCAGGCGCTGGACATCCGCCAGTCCGAGCGTTCGTTCGAGGGGCATTTCGGAGCTCATTCCGTGTCGCCGGTCGCATCCACGTAGAACCTGTCCTCGTGCTTCGGATCTCGCGTCATGAGGTCGTGGACGGCCGAGCGGGGCGACTTCCCCTCAAACAGGATCGAGTAGACCGCCTCTGAGATCGGCATTTCGACCCCCTGCCGGGCCGCCAACTCGTGAACGGACATTGCTGTACGAACGCCCTCGGCCACCATCTTCATCTCTGCCTGGATGTCTTCCAGCGCGCGCCCGCGGCCGATCTGCTCGCCCACGTATCGGTTCCGACTGTGCTTGCTCATGCACGTCACTACGATGTCGCCAATTCCAGCCAGACCGGAGAACGTGCCTTCCCTGCCCCCCATGGCCGTCCCAAGGCGCTTGATCTCAGCCAGACCTCTGGTAATCAGCGCCGCCTTGGCGTTATCCCCGTAGTCCACACCATCGCAGATGCCCGTCGCAATGGCCAGAACGTTCTTGACCGAACCCGCAATCTCCACACCCCTCAGATCCGGATTCACATACACCCGCAGACGCGGCGACATGAACAGGCGCTGCACATGTTCGGCCACTTTCAGGTCGTTCGCCGCCACGACAACGGCCGTGGGGACCGCTGCCGCCACTTCCTCAGCGTGACTGGGCCCATAGATAACCCCCAGGCGACCCTTCGGGACCGCATGGACTACGTCCCCCAGCACCCCGGTTGTGGTGAGAAGCGTACCGTTTTCGATTCCCTTGGCAACAGAGATGAGGATATGCTGCGGGGTAGCGTGAGCGGACAGCCGTTCCGCAACATCACGTACGGACTGCGACGGGGTCGCGAACAGCCAGACGTTTCGGCCTTTGATGGCCTCCTCCAGGTTGTCCGTGACCAGCACGGTATCCGGGATGACTGCATTGGGCAAATACGTTGGATTATGCCGCTCCACACGCATAATCTCGGCAGCATCGTGCCGGCGGGCCCAGAGGGAGACATCCCTTCCGCCCAGCGCCAGGCTGATTGCCAGAGCCGTACCCCAGCTTCCGGCGCCAATTACAGCGATACGATCATCCACTAGCGGGTCCCGGACTGTTTAGAGCTCTCCCTTGCCTTGCATCCCATTGGCGGGCTTGAAGCTATTGATACGAGACTCTGTCCCTGTTCGCAAGCGGACAATATTGGCGCGGTGCGCATAGAAAATGGCCGCGGCCATGAGGAGGCTCAAAAACAGCAGACTCGCATCCAGCGTCTCAATCCCCAATGCGTACTTGCGGATCGCGATCGACGCCGGAAATGAAGCGGTGGCCGCAAGGCTGGCCAACGACGCGTACCTGGAAGTGAAGAGGACCAATGCAAAAATCACCAGGGCAATAGACATCGAAACTGGCGAGAGGGCAAAAAGGACGCCTGCCGAAGTATTGGCCCCCTTCCCGCCTCGAAAACCCGCCCAAACGGGGTACATATGGCCCGTTACAGCGGCAAGCCCCGCAATTAGGCGGATTACCGTGTCTACCTGCCAAAACCCCAGGCCTGGGGGGATCACGTCAAATCGGATCGTCGCAATCAGGCCTGCTGCCAGAAAACCCTTGCCAACATCAATTATGGTTGCCGCTACGCCAGCTTTCCAGCCCAGGACCCGAAATGTGTTGGTTGCCCCGGCATTCCCCGATCCGTGCTCCCGCAGCTCGATACCGTAAAACAGCTTGCTGACCGACAAACTGCCCGGGATAGACCCGACCAGATAGCTGAGCACAATTATGGTGGCAACGGATAGCATAACGTATTAACCCAAGGTCTCAGTCACGACGCGGCCAAGCTGAACAGGGGTCTCGCCAGCAGCAATCCATATGTCCAACGCGGCGGACAGGTTCCGTTCTGGAATAATGGCAATGAGACCAATTCCCAGATTGAATGCCCCTCGCATGTCCTCTTCCGGAACACTGCCCAGGTCCCCAATAAGTTTGAATAGCGCTGGACGTTCCCACGTGGAGTAATCAACCTCGAACGTCAGGCCTTCTGGCATGACGCGTTGCGTATTGCCCGGGATGCCTCCGCCGGTAACGTGCACGAACGCGCTGGCCAGGCTTTCGGCTGTCAGCGCCTGGACCGCCGACAGGTAGGAGCGGTGTACTGCCAAGAGCGCCTCCCCCACTGACCGCCCTCCCAACGCGTCCGGCCGGTCCGTGATTTCAAAATGCTCAAACAGCACCTTGCGGGCCAGCGAGTAGCCGTTGGTGTGCAATCCGGTAGAGGGAAGTCCGACGAGCACATCGCCTTCCCTCACACGGCTGCCGTCCAGGATGTTGTCTTTCTCGACGACTCCGACGATGGTGCCGGCCAGGTCGTACTCGCCCGGCTGGTAGAGGTCAGGCATTTCGGCCGTTTCTCCGCCGATGAGGGCGCAGCCGTTCTCTTTGCATGCGACGGAAAACCCCGAAATCACATCGACAGCCACCTCCGTGTCCAGGCTTCCCGTCGAGAAATAGTCCAGAAAATAAAGGGGGGTCGCGCCGCAGACAGCGATGTCGTTAACGCAGTGGTTGACCAGGTCCTGACCGACTGTATCGTGCTTGTCGGACTTGAAGGCCACCTTGAGCTTGGTGCCGACTCCGTCCACCGATGACACCAGAACGGGCTGCTTCCAGGCCGAAACATCCAACTGGAAAAAGCCGCCGAAGGCGCCGATGTCCGCCAGAACACCCTTCGTAAAGGTCTCGCGGACAAGGGGTTTGATGCGCCGGACCATTTCTTCCCCGGCGGCAATGTCAACGCCCGCGTCCTTGTAGGTAGTGCTCATGTAACAGCAGGTGTATTGTATCTCGACCGTCGAAATGTACGGCGAGGACAGACCTCGAAGGACCTCCTCAAGCGCCGCTGAATGCAGTTCGGCCGAAAATACTCTGAATCCCAACCCGGGCCTTGGCGATGGCGGACAGCCGTGGCGTGTGCGTCCAGATGTCAAAGTCCGTCCTGTCCAGCTCATGGATCAACTCGAGCGCCCCGAGCCAGATCCGTTTTGCATAAAGGCGGTCCCGAATTCCCATGTCCAGTATCAGGGGCCGTGCACCAACCAGCGCATGGCGCGCTCGAATGTTCTGCTTCCAGGCAAGGCTCCTGTAGCCGGCGGGTGCGCTGTTACCAGCCAGGCCGGTCAGGGTCACCCCTGCGGCGTCCATCTCGGGCCCACAGAACAGTGTCCAACCCTGCTGGGCGAAGCCCCGGGCATTGAGCAGGTGCTCCAGAATCGCCAGGCCCGCAGCAAAAGACGCGGCGGCTTCCTGCTGCCAGGAGCCCCGGAACCCGCCTATCCTGGCCAGCATCCGGGCATGACGACCAACCAGCAGGTCGAGGAGCGCATGGAGTTCGCTCCCGCTTGCGGCCACGTGTCCGTTCTTCAGCCGATTGAGCGCTTCTGCCCTGTCGGCCAATCCGCCGGTCTCAATTCCGTGCTTCCGGCATGTCGCCTCGACACGACTCCAGGTCAGCTTTGGAACGTTTTGGGGCGCCTCGCCGCTGCGGATACGAGTCACGTCCGCCGCCTGAATTCGACGACAGGCGTCATACCACTGCCAGACCGCCGCGGCTGAGTCATGGCCATCGCCGGGAAACCGCTCAGGGCCGAATACCCTCATCGGGGCATATGGCACTTGCTCGCTGTCTCGCGCGGACTCATGCGTTGGTCTCCCATTTCTGCTGCCACGGGAAGGCGTTCTTCTCCAGAAATGCCGTAACACCCGCCCGGCAGGACTCCGTCCCGCGCGCTTCAGCGTTTCGTCTGATAGCCACCTCAAGCGCTGGACCGTGGGCTTGGGCGTGCCGTTCTCTCAGGAGCTGTTTGGTGGAAGCCTGGGCGTGGCCGCTGGCGTCTCGGACAAGGGTTTGCGCAAGTCCAGACACGGCTTCGTCCAGCCTCTCTGCCTCTACCACCTGATGCAGCAGGCCCATGGCGAGGGCCTCGTGGGCCGAAAAGAGGGCGCCAGTGAGAAATGCGGGACGAAGAACAGACTCTGGCAGTCGCTCCAGGAGGTACACAGAGATAATGGCCGGGACAAACCCAATCTTGACCTCCGTGAAGCCAAGCTTCGATTTGGACGTCGCGATGGCAAAGTCGCAAACCGCGGCAAGTCCGCAGCCGCCAGCAATGGCATGGCCGTTCACGCGAGCGATCACCGGCTTGTTCGACGTGTAAATGGTCTCAAACAGGCCGGCGAGTACGCGACTGTCCTGGAGATTTTCCTCGAAAGTCGCCGTTGCCAGCGCACTCAGTGCGGCGAGGTCTGCGCCAGAGGAAAACGTGGTTCCCGCGCCGGTCAGGACCACCGCACGAACGGTCGGATCATTCTCCGCCTCCACAAAAGCCTCTGTCAAAGCCAGGGCAACGGCCGCGTTCAATGCGTTGCGCTTTTCCGGGCGGTTGACGGTCAGCGTTACCACACTGGGATGGATGGGCCTTTCGACGGTAATCATGCGCGCTCCAAGAGATTGTTGCATCCACGCAGTTCTGCGCCCGAGAGACGGCCCAACACATCAAAGCCGCCGCACCGAGCCACACCACGGTCTTGCGTCAGAATAGCGCTCACAGAATGCGCGTTGGCCAGATCGACGACCGCGAGGGCGCCCGGTACTCCGTCCGGCAGCTCCAGAGACGGATCATGCGGATCCCTCACGGACACCCGCATCCATGGCGGCGTCCGAAATGGTTCACCCGCCCGCGCATAACATTGCGAGAGCATCTCGCACATGCCGTACTCCGACCAGATCCGGGACTCCGGGAGAGCGAAACCCTCGCCAATCCGTGCATGCAACTCCGTCCGCGCAATACTCCGCCGGTGGGTCTTCATACCACCGGTCTCGATGACGATGGCGTCGTCCGGCAGAGGCACAGCCTCCTTCTCGAGGAGGTCAAGCAGACCAAATGCAGCTCCCAGGATCAGGATTGGTGCACCTGGTGCGTCCACGGCCTCCCGCAGCAGATCTGAATACTCCAGAAAAAAACCAGATCCCCGGGTGCCAAATGTCTCCATCAACCTGGCCGCCATGTAGACGAGCGAAGACTCCGGCGCGTAACTGGGCAAACAGGCAAGCACGCGAAAGGGCCCGGGGCCAAAGACCCGCTCAAACCCGGCCTCGATGCTTCGGTTGTAGAGGCTCAGGCGCCGAACGTAATGCCGGGCGCGCCTCGTCCCGGAGGTGCCGCTGCTCAGGAATATCCGCTCAGAGTCCGCGGAGTCGTGATCGCAGACTGGGCCAAACTTGAATGCCTCGATGGGTAGGTACTTCCCCACCAGTGAATAGCGGGCATACACCGGACTCGATTGGCCCTGATACCTCAACACCCGCTCCTCCAACGCCCCAAAATCCGCCGGGGACACGCTGAAGATTTCGTCGGCCGACGGAACGCCAGCCACGATCCCGGCCTGAGCCGCCGAACTCATGGCCTGTCGGTAGCCGGGACGCGAAGAATCGGGTAGGTCGCGGCAGTGCTCAGTGCGGCTTCGAGTTTCCCCCAGGTTACCAGGCCATCGTCCGATCGGGCTTCGACCAGATACGCCAGAAGTCTCCCCAGCGGTTGGGCAACCGGGACCCACAACGCCCCCGCCTCAACCGTTTTCTGCGTGGACAGATATTGGCCGAACAGCGTGCGTTCTTTTACGCCCTGGAATTCCCGTCCAGCCACATTTGTGGAGTCAATCCGGAATTCCTCAACCATCAACGAACGTTGGCCTTCAACGCGCGAATACGTTATTCCGTGGTCGTCCAGCATGTCGGACACGCCGCGGAGGCCAGGAGGAATGATGTATGCCTGTGGGAGCAGCACCGTTTCGGTGGCCTGGAAGGTGCCGTACTCGTACATGGACTCCACGCGCGACTCGTCCGTCCGCACCAGCATCGGCGCGCCCGAGTAGGGGTTTCGCTCCTGATTCGCCCCGCCCATAAGAATATCCACGGGCGCTTCCGACCGCTTGTGCTCGGCTCGGACGGCGAATGGGAGTCCGACCAGGTCCACGGCCTCGGCCTCGGAAATGGCATCGCGGATGTCGCCCGGGTGTGTGACCACGTAGGTGATTACCTCCTCGACAAATGCCCGCGAGGCCAGCACGCGTTCCTTGAAGCTGGCATACGAATAGGCCTCGGAAAGGATAGCGACCCGGTTTCGCAGGCCAACGTAGTTGTTGTTGAACCGCGGCCGATGATCGAAGGTGTACCACCCAGGCTCGTCGCCCCGAAAGGGCAGATTGCCGTAGTAGTAGAAGTCCCAGCCGTATTTCTCCTTGATCACGCTGGTGATCTTCGGTAGGACCTCGTTGCGCAGAAGTCCGTCGATGGACGGCGCCGTGTTCGGGTTCAGCGGCGGCGAATAGGTGAGGTGGTACCCATGCCGTGTCCCGTTTGTGGTATGCAAATCGACCAGCACCTCCGGATCATAGGTGCTCATCACCTGCACCAGAGACCGAGCCTCCGGGCTCGCTAGCTTCATGTGGTCCCGATTGAGATCCAAATCAGCCGCGTTGGGCCTTTGCCCCATTCCCCCAACCGGCCCATACTGGCGAGGGCGGTTGTAGAGGCTTACGCGCTCGTTGCCGTCCGCGTTATAGATAGGCGCAATAAGAAGGATGACCGAGTCCTTCCAGTGATCATAGCGGCCGGCGGCGAGGTCTCGGATGAGAGCCAGCATGGCCTCCTTTCCGCACACCTCACCCCCATGAATATTTGCCTGAATGAAGATCCGGGTGCGACCATCCTCCAGGATGGCCCCCGAATCGGGGTGATCCGTCCCCCAAATCACCAAAGGCAGCGCCCTTCCTTCCCCGGTATAGCCGAAGGTTGTCAGGTGGAGATCGGACGATTGCGCTGCGGCCACCTCCAGAAATCCAATGGCCTCATCGTACCGGGTGGTCTCCTGGTAATCCGTTGCTTCCGCACGAGTCGTGAGAAAGCTCAGGTCCATGGCCTGAGCCACGGCAACCACCGGGAACAGGCCCATGACCCCAAAAGCGGCGAGAGTTAGCCAAACAACAATGCCTTGCCGGTGTATAATCACGGAGTTACGGTCCTCCATCTCTTGGACCTACGCCTTCTTTGCAACTACCGTTTTGGACTTCTTCTGACGGCACTTGCCAGATGATTTTGCTCTGATTTTGCCGCGCCGCGTGCGCTTGTCTCCCTTTCCCATTGACCTGTATTTTTTGAGTTGACTGAAAGATACGCCCAATCCTCCAATTCGACGCAGCCAGATGCGCCCGCAACGGTTTCCGGTGTGGTTGGGAGATTGTCACAGGCGCTGAACGCGGAGTTCAAGTCCCTCTTTGTCGAGGGCGAACTCAGCAACTTCAAGCGCCCGTCATCCGGGCACTGCTACTTCACGCTCAAGGACTCCGCCGCCCAGATCCGGTGCGTGATGTTCGTATCAAATGCAGAGAGGCTCCGCTTCCGGCCGGCCGACGGTATGGCCGTCCAGCTTCGGGGGGATTTGACCGTCTACCCGTCGCGCGGGGACGTGCAGATAAATGTCTCAAGCATGGAGCCAGCCGGGCTTGGGGATCTGCAGAAGGCATTCGCCGAATTGGGGAGGCGCCTGAAGGCAGAGGGCATTTTCGACAAGGCCCGGAAGCGCCCCCTACCTGCCTACCCGAGGACCATTGGAGTGATCACTTCGGGTACGGGAGCCGCGGTTCGTGACATTCTCTCCGTTTTGGGCCGACGCTACCCCACCGCGAAGGTCGTTGTGTGCCCGGTGCTGGTCCAGGGCGATCGGGCGTCCAAAGACATTGTGGGAGCGATCCGGGAGTTCAACCGGCTTCCAACCGGCAGCCCCCAGAGACCTGACCTCCTTATTCTGGGGCGCGGAGGGGGCTCTTTAGAGGACCTGTGGGCGTTCAACGAAGAGCCTACGGTTCGGGCGGTACACGCCTCGGGGATACCGATAGTCGCGGGAATTGGCCACGAGTCAGACATCACGCTTGCTGACCTGGCCGCGGATGTCCGTGCGGCCACACCGTCCATGGCCGCTGAGTTGGCAACTCCGGATGCGGCCGAGTTGACGGCTCGAATCACGCAGCGCATCAACACACATCATGCGTCAGTTGCGGGTCGCATAAGGCGTGCGCGCGCGCTTCTAGACCGAGCGGGGCGCGTAAGGGAGTATGGCCACCCCGCCGCACGCCTGAGTCGCGCGCAGGCTTTGGCCAACACCGCCGTCGAGCGGCTTGAAGCCTCTGCGGTTCGTACCTTGGAGAGGGCAAAGCTCATCTTGGCCGCAAAATTAGCCACGTTCCGGGCCTCGGATCCGCTCCGTCCACTCGACTCTGGTTTCGCCCTTGTCGAGTCTGGCAGCATGCGTATTTCCAGAGTTTCAGATGTCCCCCTCACCGCACCATTTCGCATCCGTTTCCGAGACGGCGCGGTCCGCGTAACCCAAGATCGGAACGGTCCAGATCCAGGCTCGTTGATGTCGCCTGGGTCTGAATTCGACCCCGTTGTTTAGTACGCCCACCATTGCTCATGGCCCAGGAACCCGCAGAAATTACCCTGGATATCCAACCGGAATCCCGTATCGACGTCATTGACGTTTCGAACAAGATTCGCGAGGCAGCCCCTGGTTTTTTGGAAGCTTACCCCAAGACGACCTACACGTCGTATCACACGACAGCGGGGTACTTCGAGCAGGTGTTCGCCAAGAGGCTGGGCAATAAGGAGACGATGAAGGCCTATCTGGGGTCCTTTCAGGGTCTTTTTCCCGAGGGTGCCGATTATCGGCACGACCAGATGGAATACCGGGATGAGCTGACCGAAGACCAAAAATTGGTAGAGCCGCTCAATGCCGATTCGCACCTGACGTTTATAGGTTCGGGCCTCGAAAGCACGGTCACGTACAAGAACGAGCCGGAAAACCCCGTCTATTTTGTGGATCTGGATGGGGTATCCAGGAATAGCCGTAGGACAAGAAGGACGACGGCGCTCGGATACAACAAGGACGAGGTGGTAGACCAGTTCTACATCGAGATCCCGGTGTCCAGCCATCCGATTGACTCCATCAACCTGTGGGACCCGTCTCTGGGGCTCTTCGACCGCCTGCACGAGCTGATTCGAATTCATGGCCTGGATCGGGGCCGAATCGACATCGCCCTGGATCCAAACGAACGGAATACCGGACTAACGGTCAACGAATATGAGACCATGCTCATGCGGCATGATCTGGCCGACGTCCTGAGAAGTCCGATCCGGTTTATGGCGCAGCGCGGGCGCAACATGCTGCGGGACCCGATGTCCATCAAGGAGAAGGCGAAGGACTACGCCAAGTACGACCTGGTCCATGTGGTGAACAAGTTCATCGACAAAGCCGGATTGTCAGAGTCCCTGATCGAGCGCATCATCGACAAACTCGTGCAGGTACCCGCCCAGCGTTTTCTCCGCATGAAGCGCGGAGTCAGCCTCGTCGTGGATGGTGCCGGAGCAGATACGCCCGGACGGATTATCGCCGGCACGTACCAGAGCCCAATCCTGGTACAATGGCGCCGGGCCTCCGGTGGCGTCCGGCGCGTAGCCGTGACGTATACGCGCTACGTTTAGGTCTCTCCAGAAGATGGCCTAAATCAGCGACTTGGACTGGACTCCGTCGATGTTGAGGCAGGCTCCGCTCACCCAGCTCGCCCGGGGAGAAGACAGGAACGCGACAACGTCCGCGACCTCCTTTACAGACCCAAACCGTCCGAAGGGCAGGTTTTCGGCAATAAACGACGCCATTCCCTCTGGATCCTCGACGCAACGCTTGTCCCAACTTCCACCTGGAAAACGGATTGACCCCGGCGCAATGGAGTTGACCCGAATATTCTTCTCAGCCAACTCCATCGACATGATCTTGCTTAGCGATATAAGCGCAGACTTTGTGCTGTTGTAGATGGAAAGCCCGGGGCCGCCACCTTCACGCCCAAAAATGGATGCGGTAAACGTGATCGCCCCGCCACCGGATGACACCATCACGGGAATCGCATGTCGAGCCAGACGGATGTGGCCGCGCAGGTTTGCGTCCAGGACTGCCTCCCAGTCTTCGTCCGTCGTCTGGTCAAATCGGCCGCGGCGGTTGCCGCCGACGTTGCTCACTACGACCTGCAGCCCTCCGAAAGCGGACTCTGCCAACTCAACGGCCCGCTTTGCGCCCGCATCCGACGTGACGTCTCCCGCCAGCGTACGCACCTCTACACCGGCTCCGCGAAGTCCTGTCGCTGCCTCCTCCAGTGCCTCCGCGCCCCGCGCACAGATGACGAGATTGCAGCCCTCATCCGCAAGAGATTGTGCGATTCCCAGTCCGATACCGCGACTGGCACCTGTTACGATGGCCACCCGGCCTTGCATTCCCAGATCCATGCTTCCGCTCTTTTTCTTCTGGGTGCGAGTATACGCGATCTTTCGGCCCGACTGGCGGTAAAAGACCCCTGAATACGTTTATACGCCATGTCTTCGAAAGAACCAGAGTCCCCAAGCTTCGAATCCAGTCTGTCTCAGCTCGAAGAGTTGACGGCCCGGCTGGAGAACCCGGAGACGGGCCTCGAAGATGCCATTGATCTTTTTGAGAAGGGCACCGAGCTTGCGAAGGAATGCCTGTCACGCCTCAATCAGGCCGAACAGCGTGTCGAACGCCTTCGGCGGACACTGGATGAGCCCGCAGATGAACCGGGACCGACCGCTGCCCCCGACCTACCATTTCCTACTGGCCAAGAATGATTGATTTCCCCAAGCTGTCCCAATTACCTGCCGATGCCAACGTGTGGCTCTACGCCGCGTCAAGACAACTCACGCAGGTCGAGTGCGGCCTCGTGGAAGCGCGGCTGTCCCGATTCGTGGACGGCTGGTCCAGCCACGGACGTTCGGTACTCGGGATGTCGGAGATTGCCGAGGGCCGGATTTTGGCCATGGGCGCGGTGGTACCGAACGGCGACATCTCCGGATGTGGAATAGACAAGTCCGCCCACGTTCTGGATGAAATCGGCCGCGAGATGGGTGTGGAGTGGCTGGCTGGCCTTTCGATTGCCTTCCGGGACCGCGACGGCGCCATTCAGGTTACCGATCGGCCAACATTTCGGAAGCTGGTCAAGGCCAACCAAGTGGGACAGGACACGACCGTAATAGACCTTTCCGTGGTGCGAGTCGCGGAAATGGAATCAGGCCTGGAGAAGCGCCTGGGTGATTCCTGGCACGGAACCGTGTTTGGCCTCACGGCCGACAAGTCGCTGGCATGAGCACTGCAGGGGACAAACAGCGGGGAGAGCTCTTCCTGGCCAACCTGCTGCTGTTGTCGCTCCTGGGAATTGGGGCACTCGGCTACGTCCTCATCGAAGGGTGGGCATGGCTGGACGCCCTCTATATGACGTTCCTGACGCTCACCACCATCGGGTTTTCCGAGGTCGCATCCCTCTCGAATTCCGGCAGGGTTTTCACCATGTTTCTTGGCGCCAGCGGCATCGGGACCGTCGCATTTATCGCTGCCAGGTCCGCCCAACTTATTCTCACCAGACGCAGCTACCGAGAACGGACACTCAGCAAGATGATCGAGAACACCAACAACCACTACATCATCTGTGGCTATGGCCGCATCGGGAGCAAGATTGCAGCAGACCTTGCCGCGCGGGGGGTTCCTTTTGTGGTCATCGAGAACACGCCACGAAAACTCGAACTGATTGTGGCGTCAGAGCATCTCTACGTGGAAGGCGATGCCGAAGAGGAAGAGACATTAAAGCTGGCAGGCATCATGCGGGCCAAGGGCCTGGTTCTGACGCTGCCCGAGGACCGGGCAAATGTCTTTGTAACGCTTGTTGCGCGTGAGTTGAACCCCGATGTGTTCATTCTGGCTCGGTCAGACAAACACCAGAACAAGAGAAGGCTCCTGCACGCGGGCGCAAACACGGTGGTCTCGCCCTATGAGATCGGTGCGCACCGGATGGCCCAGGTCATTCTCCAGCCCAACGTGGACAAGTTCATGGAAATGGTCCGGGACACGGAGGCCATGAACCTTGAAGAGGTCGAAGTCGAGGAGGGCTCACCGCTTGCCGGTGCCACATTGGCGAGCAGTAACTTCCGAGCCAACTTCGATGCCATCGTCGTGGCGATCATCGACGCTGTAACAGATGAAGTGGCGTTTAATCCCAAGGGCGATGTCGTGTTGACGCCCGGTGATTCCCTGGTAGTCCTGGGGAGTTCCGAAATGGTTCAGCGTGTGCGGGAAGAGGGTTGCGGTGCGCAAACATCCGCTTGATCAAACAATAGCCTTGATGAGAAGACTACTCCCTTTGACCCTCCTGATCGCCGTCCTTGCCCCCAAGGCGGCGGACGCTCAGTACATCAATCAGAAGGCGCTGGCAGAGATACTCACTCCCTGCGGCCCCAAGGTGATGTCCCTGCCGGAGGTCAACTACGAGTACTTCGTCATGTACAGCAGTCGAGGCAACTCCGTGCTGGCCAGGAACACCTTTTACAAGGTAATTGGCGATGGCAATCTGACTGTCGGCCGCCGCCGGGCCAAATTGGTGGGGATGCTCAATCGAACGCTGATCGAGCGCTCAAGCGTCGGAGATACGTTGGTTATTCCGTCCCGTTTTGACCTGGAATTTTGCGCCTACGCGCCGTTTCCGAAGTATTACGAGGGTGGAGCCAAGTTTGACAAGCTGTTTGTCATCGACAAATCGGTCCAGGCTTGGGCAGCCTATCAGAACGGGCGCCTGGCTCGCTGGGGCATCGTCAATACGGGTGGCGAGATCACCCCGACCCCAAACGGCCGGTTTAACTTCAATTGGAAGACCGAGTACCGCGTCTCGTCCATGTCGCCGCCGGGTGAACGCTGGGAGATGTATTGGGTATTCAACTTCGTAGAGGAGCGGGGTATCCACATTCATCAGTACCCCATGCCAACTGGAGGCCCCAGCAGCCACGGATGCGTGCGCCTGGTTGAAGAGGACGCAAAGTGGATTTATGACTGGGCGGACAGTTGGCGCACCACGGCGGGGAGTGGCATGGTGAACTCTTCCAGCGTCCGCATCATTGAGCCCGGCACCACCGTTCTAGTCCTGGGAACCGACCCTGTCGGGGAGCCGGAGCCTTTCATCGAGCGCGCGCGTTTTCCGATCCTGCGCCGGGTCCGATTGCCCGGAAGCCCATACGACATCGCGCCCGGTACGTCTCAGCAGCGCATGTTCGACCGGGTCCGGTCCGGCCAATAAGAGCCGGGCGTTCCGATCCGGGTCTCTGCGCCGGTCTACTTGATCATGGAGAAGAGGCGCCCGAAGCGGGGTAACTTCCTTGCGGCATCCCAGCTGAAATAGACCAGGATGGCCTTACCAACCACGTGGTCCATGGGTACATAGCCCCAGAACCGGCTGTCCTCCGAGTTGTCCCGGTTGTCGCCCATCATGAAGAAGTAGTCCTGCGTAAAGGTGTAGGATTCTGCCGGCGTGCCGTCAATCAGGTAGGTACCATCCGGGCGCGCCTCAAACGTGTGGCCTTCGTAGCGTCGGATCGGCGTTGCGAAGAACTCCCAGTTATCTGGCGTGAAGGTCACCGGCTGCCCCTTCTTCGGAATGGGAAGCGGGCCAAAGTTATCGGGGGTGTAGCCCTTGGTACCCGGGTATATGAGCGCCGATAAACCAGGACTTGGAGCCGCTATGGCCGGGCGCACCGCCTCGACCCAGGGCCAGCCGCCAATCTCCGAGGCCGCCGCCTCTGTGCCAGCGATCCGCACCACTGCCGGATCCTGGGTTTGGATCAACTGAGAGACACCCAGGTCGCTCAGGGCCGCTCCGGACAGTTGTACGCGAGGCTCCGTCTTGACAACTTCCCAGGTCTGCTGCATCGCCGCCATGAGCGGAATGGGCTGATCGTCTACAATTACAGCCTTCTCCCGGACTTCCAGCGTTTCTCCCGGTAGTCCAATCACCCGCTTGATGTAGTGCTCCCGTCGATCGATCGGGCCTTCGTCTGCGGGCCAGTTGAACACGACGGCATCGCCGCGCTCCACTTGGCCGAAGCCCGGGAATCGTGTGTTTGGCAACTTCAGGCCGGGTAGATAGATGCCCGTAAACGGAATACCGAGAGTCTTGGGGGTACGCGTGCCATAGTGCAGCTTGGACACAAACAGGTAGTCCCCCACCAGGAGACTCTTCTCCATGGACGGCGTCGGGATCCTGAAGAGGTCGAAGAACAGGGTCCGCACGATCGTCATCACTACCACCGCGAAGATCAGGGCATCCAGCCACTCGCGCAGCTTGCTCTTTTGTGGTCGTTTCCCCGGATCTCCCACCTTGGCCCGTTCGGCCTGGCGCTTTCTGCGCTCCTCGCGCGATGTGTTTGACTTTGACACGGGCAATGTTTGCGTGAATGAGGCGGCCTGTAGCCCGCCTAACGATCTGGATCTGAGGAAACGTATCCGCTGAGTACGGGGCGTCCCAACTTTAAGTTGGGGCGGTCAATACGCCGATGGAAGAACGTTGCTCCATCGAAACCGGTCGCATACCACGTCGAAGTGGCCGCCTGGTAGAAATAGTCCACATAGGGCGCCCTGATGGGCTCCTCGAAGAGCCCGCCAAGCAACGCGTAACGAATGGCGTCAAGTTCCTCGCGCCACCTGGCATCGGTGGCTACAACGACACCACGCTCCAACGGGCCGTTTACGTCCAGGACCATGACGGGGATCGAGTCATTGAGCACCATCCAGTACTCGAATTGGATAATCTCCTCCTCGGTCCTGGTCTGAACATTCTCGAGTTCAGCCACCGTGAGCGTGGGACCTCCAAACCGGGCCTCGAGGCGCGCCCGGATGTCCGTCGTTCTTGTCGTGTCGATCTCAGCCGTGCGTCGTCCCTGCATGAACGCCCACCGGGTTTGCCCATACAGATTCAGGAAACTGATCCTCTCCAACTTTCCGTATAACCGCAGGCTCTCGACCTCAAACGGCGGTGGCGGCGGCGTTGCAATTGCCTCCGGAGCCTGCCGGGGTTGAAGCGAAGCGATCCAGGCGGCCAGCGTGTCTCCGCGGGTTGGCAGATGCGCCGCGGGTGCCGGGTTCAGGTAGTACGCCTCCCGATCGAAGCTCTCCTGCGCCACACGCAATATGCGTGCGCGTCGAAAACGGTCAACAAGATCCTGCGCACGGGCATCACCAGCACATGCCAGCAGAAGACCAATCAGTGCGAAATGCAGGGGTCTCATTCACCCATCGACAGAACGGCCATGAAGGCCTCCTGGGGCAGTTCAACGCTGCCTACCAGCTTCATCCGCTTCTTTCCTTCCTTCTGCTTCTCAAGGAGCTTGCGCTTGCGACTGATATCGCCGCCATAACACTTTGCAGTCACGTCCTTGCGCATGGCGCGGACGCTCTCTCTGGAGATGATTCGGGAGCCAATGGCGGCCTGAATTGCGACCTCGAACATCTGGCGGGGAATGAGCTCCCGGAGCTTCTTGACCAACTTCCGGCCCATATCGTAGGCTTTGTCCCGATGCACAATGGTGGACAGCGCATCCACCGGCTCGCCGTTGATCATGATGTCGAGTTTCACCAGATGACTGATCTGATAGTCGATAAACTCGTAGTCAAACGAGGCATAACCGCGACTCATGCCCTTTAGCTTGTCGTAGAAATCGAATACGATTTCGGCCAACGGGAGCTCATACTCCAGGTTTACCCGTTCCGTGTCCAGGTACTGTGTGTTCTTGTATGTGCCCCGCCGCTCCTGGCAGAGTTTCATCAGATTCCCGAGGTACTCGGTCGGGGTGATGATCTCCGCTTTGACATAGGGTTCGCGAATTTCCGTAATCACCCCGGAGTTGGGCATGTGGCTGGGGTTGTCCACTTCCAGCAGCACGCCGTCCGTCCGCAGAACAGAGTACTTGACGTTGGGGACGGTCGTGATGATGTCGAGACCGAACTCCCGGTCGAGCCGCTCCTGCACAATCTCCATGTGCAGCAGCCCGAGGAAACCAACCCGAAACCCGAAGCCCAAGGCCGTCGACGTCTCAGGTTCATAGGTCAACGCGGCATCGTTCAGTTGCAGCTTGTCCAACGACGCACGAAGCTCTTCAAAATCCTCCGACTGCGTCGGATAGACCCCGCTGAAGACCATGGGTTTGACTTCCTTGAATCCCCCGATGGAATGCTCCGCCCCGTTCTTAAGGGTCGTGATCGTGTCGCCAACGCGCGTGTCGCGCACGTCCTTGACGGAACCGATGATGTATCCCACCTCGCCGGCCCTCAGCACATCGGCCGGCTCCATATTCAGGCGCAGGAAACCGATCTCCTCGGCGTCGTATTCCTTGTTGTTGGACATGAAGCGCATGCGCTGTCCCTTCCGCAGGGTCCCCTCGAAGACGCGGGCGTAGACAATAGACCCCCGGTAGGGATTGAATACGGAATCGAAGATGAGCGCCTGCAAGGGGGCGTCGGCGTCCCCCTTTGGCGCTGGAACCCGCGCCAACACGGACTCCAGCAGCTCTTCGACGCCTTCTCCGGTTTTTGCGCTTATGCGCAGAATGTCTTCCGCAGGCTCGCCAATCAGGGTTTCTATGGACTGGGCCACGATGTCCGGGTTGGCGCCGGGCAAGTCCACCTTGTTCATGACCGGAATGATCTCCAGATCATTCTCCAAGGCCAGAAACAGGTTCGATATCGTCTGGGCTTCAATGCCCTGTGCAGCATCCACTACCAGAATCGCACCTTCGCACGCCTTCAGTGCCCGGGATACTTCGTAGGTGAAGTCGACGTGTCCGGGGGTATCAATCAGGTTCAGCGTGTACTGCTGCCCGTCCCTCGCCTTGTACTGCATGCGAATGGCGTGGCTCTTGATCGTGATGCCTCGCTCCCGCTCCAGGTCCATCGAGTCAAGGACCTGTGCCTCCATCTGCCGGGAGGTAAGCGTACCCGTCAGTTCAAGCAACCGGTCGGCCAGCGTGCTTTTGCCGTGGTCGATGTGCGCAATAATGCAGAAGTTTCGGATCCGGCGGGGGTCGTAGCTCATTGGAGCCCTTTGGGGGGTGTACAGATACTGATGACAGCGCAAACGCCGTTCCACCAAAACAGGGGCACGACTCGGGTGCAGCGCCGATGGAGAAGTGGCGCGTATAATCGCCACCCGTAAGTGGTGTTCCGAAGGCTACTGCACATGACACAAAGCGCAAGTTATCTTGTCCCTTCAGGATCATCCGGTTCCTTTTGACATTTAGATGCCCCCTAAGGGCCACAACGTCTTACGCGCTTATCACAATCCGTTACAACAAGGTGAACGATAGAACGACGAGTGCCATTGGGTATTCGCGCGGTTTTGTTTGTATTACACCCGATCGGATGTTGTCCTGATGGAGAACGCAACGGACGGGCAATTCCGCGCATGGTCGATCGCCATACGGTCCTCGGATCGAGAAGCTTTCGCCGCCCTTTTTGGGGAGATGCATGATCAGTTGTTCCGCTATGCGGAATACATCGTGCGTGACCCGGAGGCGGCAGCTGATTTGATTCAGGAGACGTTCGTAAAGGTCTGGCAGGTGCGGGAAACCCTGGATCCGGAACGTTCTCTCAAGGCGTTGCTCTTTCAAATGGTGCGTAATCTCTCGCTCAACCACGAGCGCCACAAAAAGCGGCGCAGAACGGAGGGGCTTGAATTCGGGCTTGAAGTATCCTCGACGGAGCATTCTGTCGAAGACGTTCTGGATGCCGATGCCCTTGGCAAGCGGATAGACCTCTGGGTCGACGCCATGCCGGAGAGGCGCCGCGAGGCGTTCCTCCTCAGTCGTCGGGAGGGGCTAAGCCATGAGGAGATCTCGCAGCTCATGGATTTGGCTCCCAAAACAGTTAATAACCACATCGTACTTGCTCTCCAGCATATTCGTAAGAAACTCGAAGCCCACAGGGCGGTCGGCGTTTTCGGCGAGTAGGAGACACGGAATTTGAACAACCACCTGGAATCATACAGAGGAAGCGCCCGGATCGAGGAGATCCTCGTGGACCAGCCGTATGCCGACCAGGTAGAGTTGAAGGAGGCCTGGGAACTGACGGGCGATGCCGTTTCAGTGCCATCACGTATCAGGGCGATGAACTGGAACAGAGTGGTTGCCAGGATCAGCACTGCCCCGAGATTGGCCCGGGAGCCCCGTCCATTGCCGCGGCTTCGTGTCGTTGAGTTCTCGTCCTTCTCCCGGTTTGCGGTCGCGGCCTCCCTCCTTCTGTTCGTGGCGCTTGGCTACCTGGGTCGCCCAACGGACGCCCTTATTTCCAATAAAGACGGTAGCCGGCCGGTTTCTGCTACACTGCGGGACGGCACCCAGGTCGAACTGGCACCCGGGACGCTCCTGAAGGTCCCCGAGGACTTTGGCTTTGCATCCCGTGTGGTACGTCTGGAGGGCGAAGGGTTTTTTGATGTTACCCCGGCTTCCCAGAATGACGGCCTGGGGTTTGAAGTCCAGACCTTCAACGCTTCCGTTCAGGTTGTGGGCACCGCATTCAATGTGCGAGCCTGGCAGAGCGACGTAGAGTCTGATACCCGTGTGGTGGTTGAGCACGGTGCGGTCCGCGTTGCCTCCTCTTCACTCCGGGAGATCGCAATACTCCTGGAGCGTGGCGAAAGCAGCATGGTGTCCGCCAGCGGAACCCCTTCTGATCCCGAGGCCACAGACCTTACCCGTGCGATAGCCTGGAGGAACGGCAATCTTGCGTTTGACTCCGTGCCCATGGGCGCCATCTTTGATGAGGTCGAGCGGTTGTTTGGCGTAGGTGTCAGCGCGCCCGAGTCTATCCGCCGTCTCGAAGTTTCGTACTGGCGGGAGTCCCCGGCAGATGCGGGAAGTGTCCTTGCTGACCTTGCCGACGCGATTGACGTCGAGGTTCGCCGAACGGCGAACGGGTTCCAGGTCTACCAGCCAGGCAATTAGCGGCACCAACCCCCGCAAAGGACGTGTGATGGCCCCTTGGAGGGTACCAGGAAACGTCCCCCAGAAAGACCCGATCCGGCCAATTAGTTGGTATTCTGAGCGGTATTATTGGAGTCCTCCTGTCTGAGTTTGTGCAGGGGGGAGATTTGTCTTCAGGTCGTACCCGTAAGGATGCACCGATCCGGCCGCCACCGTTGTAATTTTTGCACTCGCCTCTTCATTCTGGGGGCTGCGCTTGCGCTGACCTTTGCCCCCGAGGCTGAAGGTCAGGTGTCTCAGGTGTACACATTCGCCTGGCGCGGTGTGCCCCTGGACGACGCACTCCGTCAGGTACAGACCGCGACGGCTCTGAACATCGTCTGGATTCCGGTCCTGGCGGAAGGAAAGCGAGTCTACTGTGTGGTTCGGCAGGAGCCGGTGGAAGAGGTCCTGAAGTGTGTCCTGAAGGGCACGGGCCTGGACTTTTTCAGGAGATCCTCCGGAACCTACGTGATCGAGCCTGCAGTCGAGGCGCCTCCACTCTGGGGTAACATGCGGGGGATCGTCGTGGATGCCGGCACTCGGCAGCCCGTCCCTTCGGCGCACATCTACCTGGCTGAGGCCCAGCGCGGACGCGTGGCCAATCAGAGCGGGATGTTTGCCTTCGATCGCCTGCTTCCGGGTGACTACGCGGTGCGGGTCTCCCATATCGGATACAGGACCGTCTCCAGGCAGATATCGATTGAGCCCGGGGGTTCGGTCCGACCTGAAATCGCGCTGGACGCGCAGGCCGTTTTGCTTGCTCCCATCGTTCTGGAGGGCTTGGCGATGCAGCCGTCCTCTACGGTCCTTGGGTTCGCTATGATGGAGCAGGACGAACTCACGTCCCGGATTGGCCTGGGCGGCGCCCTGCAGGGCCTGGATGGCCTCATGGGGGTTCGCGTGAACGATGCCACCGCAGACATACACATACAGGGCGGCGATGCCGGAGAGCACCAATTCAGACTGGACGGAGCACCGGTCTTTATCCCGCTGAACGTGGCTTCGTTTATTGGACCCTTCAGTCCCTTTGCTCTGGGCTCCATCCGCATAAACAAGGCGGGGTTTGGAGCCCCGCTGGGAAGCCACATTTCAGGTGTCATTGAGGCGCGGCATGATCTCCGGTACGGCGGCGCCCAGACCGATACGGGGCGGCGTTACAGCGCGCGCACGCTGGTCCAGGCGGATCCCCTGAGCGTCAACGCGCGCCATTCCGGCTCTTTTGTTTCTCCGTCCGGACTCCGCGGATCGGTCATGGCCGCGGCCCGGATGGGGATCTGGAGATTGTTCGCCCCGAGTTCACTTACCGGTTTGCTGGACAGCTGGAATCGAATCGACTCGTTCCTGCTCTCTGCCTTCGCCGATCGCAACACGCCGTTTTCTGACTTTCCACCGGTTGGCGCCCCGGAGATTGGCTTTGCGGACATGCACGTTGCCGGGGAGATCAAGACGGGACTTCAAACCTTTGGCGCCTCGGCCTTTGTAGGCGGGAGTAGACTCGGGAACGACCTGGCCGGCGCCCCTGTGGATGATCCGCTTGGGGCAACCTCCAGCATCGCCCAGTTTCGGGACATCTATTACTGGCAGAACGCCACTGCCCAGGTCAGCTACGATGCCGTGCTGACAGGAAGAACGCTGGGCTCGCTCCAGGCCAGGTTCAGTCAGTACCGACTGCGCCACGACTTTGTAGCCCGTGACGCGATCACCCTGGCATCGCCCGAGGACGACGGCAACCGCATGTTTGAAGCGGGCTTCAGTGCGAAGCTCGACTACGCCATGGCCGATCGACATTACACCGAGGTTGGTGCCGAGCTGATTCTCACCGGCGACCGCGTCCGCATCGCAGGCTCGCAGCAACTGCCCCTAAACCACGAATTCAGGGGCTGGAGGGCTGCAACCTACCTGCAGGACAAAATGCAGGTGGGCAACCACGCTGTCCTTGAGATGGGATCACGCTTCACGTTCCTGTCTGCCCGCCAATCCCTTTACGCGGAGCCTCGACTCGCCGCTCGCCTGGATTTCCCGGGTACACGGAGCGGCGATTGGTCCTTCTACCTGGGAAGTGGAATCTATCGGCAGTTCGTGAATCAGTTCGATGTGAGCAGCCGAAGCCCGAGGACGTTCGTCTCATCCACTCGCTTCTGGATGGCAGTCGATTCCACGGTAACGCCGGCCAAGTCGGGACACCTCGCCGCAGAAATGTTGTGGCGCCCGTCGCCCAAATGGACAGTGAGCGCCGAGACCCACTACAAGCGCCACTATCACATCCTCTCGATCGACTACTCGTCCGATACCACGGTCCCCGATCTTGTACAGTCCGACTTCCTGCGTGCCTCAAAAGGCCATACGTTCGGGTACGCGGCCATCGTCAAGCGCTCTCTGGGACTTGGGTCGCTCCAGGCCAGGTACGAGTACACCCGGGGGCGCAGACAGATCAACGGCCTCTTTGAGGACAGGCTCCTTGATGTACCCTGGAACGAGCCCCACCGGCTGGAATTCACCGCAGACGTGATGCCGGCAGAGCGACTGGTACTTTTGGGTCGATGGCGTCTCATTGCCGGTCGCAGTTGGGGTTTCAGGCAGGCCTACTACGACTTCATGGGTGCCTATCTCAACGACCTGAACAGCGTGCTGGACAGCGTCATAGACCCCAGTGCGCGCGCCAGGATCGAGCGACAGGCGGAGTTCTATGCCCTGACCGATCCAGAATCGCACAGGCTGCCCGCGCTAGTACAGATGGACATCGGCGCTGGCTACTCCTTCCCGTTGGGCCCGGTCGGACTGCAGGTCCGGATCGACATTATCAACGTGCTTGGACGCGCCAACACCGCAGACTGGCGCTTCGTCTACGACGAGGACCGCTACTTTGGGCAAACGGGAGACCCTTCGGAATCCGGAATTCTAGACCGGGGAGTCCGTGAGCTCCTGCCGCGGGTCGTCACCTTCGCCCTCCGGCTGAACTGGTAGGCCGGCAGCTTCCAGTGCCTTTTCCTCAAGCGTCTTGTGGAAGGAACGCTGGAACACAAGAATCCCGACTACGCCAGCCACGATGGCCATGTCCGCGACGTTCCAGATCGGAAACAGGGCCACGTAGTTTCCGCCGATGAAGGGAATGCCGTCAGGGATATGTCCGCGCCACATGTTGACGTGGATGAAGTCCACCACGCGGCCCAGGAACAGCGGCTCGTCGTAGATGATCTTGCCGTAGAGCACGCGGTCAATGATGTTGCCGAAAGCGCCACCCAACACCAGGGCCAGGCTATAGCGATAGGGTGCAAACAGGCGACCAACCTTGGCGAGATACATCACGATGAGCACCGTGGCCACAATAGAAAAAATGGTCACCAGAGCGGGGGCGCCCAACTCGATCCCGAAGGCCATCCCGGCGTTTTCGGTGTACGTGAGTCGCAGCCAGTCACCCAGGACCGGAATCGACTGCCCCTGATACATGGTCTTGACGACGGTGATCTTGCACACCTGATCAATGATCACGATTACCAGCGCAATGAGGGCGATGACGCGATACTCGCGCAGTCCCCCTTGTGTCTCTACGACCGGGGTGACGTCTTCGTCTGACTCGGAATCACTGCCTTGGGGGGAATCGCTCAAGATGGGTCCCTAGCGCTTGTTCTGGTCCAACTTGGCAGCAATCGAGATCTCGGTATGCGGCACAGCCTCCAGGCGTTCCCTGGAGATCAATCCCCCCGTCACCTTGCAGATGCCGTAGGTGCCGGCCTGGACGCGATCCAACGCCCGATCCAGATAACCCACGTACTTCTGCTGCCGAGCCAACATCAGGTAAAGCTTCTCGCGCTCCATGGCGTCGGTTCCAGCGTCGGCCATGTGAAAGCTGTACGCGGTGTCATCTTCCGCGTGGTCGCGCGAGTCCGCCATCTGCTCACGCATCTGCGTGATGTCAGCCATGGCTGACTTTTTTTTCCCTTCAATCAAGAGGCGAAAGTGCTCAAGGTCCGCGGCCGAGTACGCGACGACGCCAGTGTCCACTTTGTTAGAATCACTCATCTATTCTCTCCCAAGATCATTCGGCTCAATGCCAAACAGGTTAAGCGCCTTCACCTATTAGTCTATTCTGGTAACCGAAATCGTTAGCTGATCTGACTCTATATCGAATGTTTCGACAAGATCACCTTCCGGACTCCGGCTGGCTACCAACTCAAGAGCCAATGTCTCGTTCCGGATTCTTTCAGTGAAGGATTGGACGGCTGCAAGAAGCTGGCCTGCCGCGCTGAACTGCACGGTCACCCGGTCCGATACCTCGTATCCGGCCTGCTTTCGCATGTTTTGAATGCGATTGACGACCTCCCTCGCCAAACCTTCGGCGATGAGTTCCGGTGTGCGGGCCACATCGAGCGCGACAGTGACGCTCCCCTCCTGTCCGACCAACCAGCCGTCAATCCCCTCGGACATCACTTCGATATCGTCCCCTTCGATCCTCACCTCTTCCCCATCCAGCTGGAACACCACGCTGCCCGCAGCCAGGTAGGCGTCAATGGCATCTGGCGCCATGCCCCGAATCATTTCCCCGGCCGTCTTCATCTTGGGTCCCAGCCGCCGCCCGAGTCTCTTGAAGTTGGGTTTGGCCTGCCGCTTCACGAGCGCGCTGGTTCCGGATACATAATCCACTTCCTTGACGTTCACTTCGCTGATGATCACGTCGCGAACTCTCTCGACCACATCTTCCTCGACGCCAACTCCGGTGACCACCATGATGCGCGCTAGTGGCTGACGCACGTTAATGGCACTCTGATTTCTCAGCGCCAGGGTCACGGAGGAGATCGTCCGGGCCAGATCCATTCGATGCTCGAGAGCCGCATCCACGTGGGACTCGTCAACGTCTGGAAACAGTTCCAGGTGGACCGACGCCAGCGGCCCGCCCAGACAGCGATAGATGTAGTCGCTGAAGAATGGAGCGATCGGGGCCATCATCTTGCAGACCGCGAACAAGCACCGGGAAACCGTCTGATAGGCAGCGATTTTGGAGCCGGTATCTTCATCGCCTGTCTTGGCTGACCAAAATCGACGTCTGTTCCGCCTGATATACCAGTTGGATAGCTCGTCCACGAACGCCTCAACGGTGCGGGATGCTTTGGTCGGGTTGTACTGTTCGTAGGCCTCGTCTGCCTGCTGGATCGTTTCGGCCAGCCGCGACAGAATCCACCGATCCAGTTCCGGGCGGTCGGCAACGGAAATTTCGTCCTCCTGGCCCGTAAAACCGTCGATGTTGGCGTAGGTGGCGAAGAACGAGTAGACGTTGCCAAGCGTCCCGAAGAACTTCCGCTGGGTCTCCGCGAGGCCCTTCTCCGCAAACTTCAGGTTCTCCCAGGGCGGAGCGTTGCTCATCATGTACCAGCGAACCGGGTCCGCGCCATGTTGCGCGATGGTGGCGAACGGGTCTACCGCGTTCCCCTTGCTCTTGGACATCTTTTCGCCCTTCTCATCAAGAACGAGCCCGTTTACCACGACGTTCTTGTAAGCCACCGAGTCCATCACAAGCGCGCCTATGGCGTGCAGCGTGTAGAACCAGCCCCGGGTCTGGTCTACCCCCTCGGCTATAAAGTCCGCCGGGAAGTTTCTCTCAAACAACTCCTTGTTCTCGAACGGATAATGCCACTGGGCGAAGGGCATCGCTCCCGAATCGAACCACACATCGATCAGGTCCTCGACGCGGCGCATCGTACCTCCATCCGGCGCGGGCCATGTGAGATGGTCCACGAAGGGTCGGTGCAGGTCGAGGTCGTCGTCTGACTCCGGGAGTTGCCCCCCGCACTTCTCGCGGAGTTCGGCGATCGAGCCGATCACTTCCCGGTATTCGGAGTCCGGGGCGTCGGATTCCCAGATCGGAAGTGGCGTACCCCAATACCGGCGCCGGCTGAGTGCCCAGTCCACGTTGTTGACAAGCCAATCGCCAAACCTACCCGTGCCAATGCCTTTGGGCTGCCAGTTAATGGTATTGTTTAATTCGATCAGCCGATCCTTTATGGCCGTGGTCTTGATAAACCAGGAGTCCACCGGGTAGCTCATGAGCGGCGTGCCTTTTCGCCAGTCATGCGGATAGTTGTGCAGGTAGGTCTCGTGGCGGTACATCAAGCCACGATCCCTCAGGTCTCGGGAGAGGACCTTGTCCGCGTCCTTGAACCACATGCCCGCAACAATGTCGATCTCCTCTGAGAACGTACCATCCGGGTTCACTGGATTGAGCAGGGGCAGGCCCTCCTTCTTTGCCGTCTCGAAGTCTTCGGCACCAAACGCAGGGGCCGTGTGCACGATGCCTGTCCCGTCCTCGGTCGAGACGTAGTCTGCATCCACCACCCGCCACGCGTTTTCCGTGCCTTCGGTACCCAGGAAGTAATCGAACAGCGGATGGTACCGCACATCAAGCAGTTCCTGGCCCTTCATGCGGCCAACGATCTCGTACTCTTCCTTGATGACCGAGAGCCTCGCCTCCGCGAGAATCATGTCGTGAACGCCCACATCCTGGGTGGTAAGACGAATCTTGACGTAGTCGATCTTCCGACCGACCGCCAAGGCGACATTGGAAATTGTCGTCCAGGGCGTTGTAGTCCACGCCAGGAAGTACGTGTTCTCCTCATCCCGCAGCTTGAAACGCGTGTAGATACTCGGGTCCTGCACCTCCTTGTATCCGAGACTAACCTCGTGGGACGACAGCACAGTGCCCGACCCGGGGCTGTACCACTGAATCTTGAACCCCTTGTAGAGCAGGTCCTTTTGGTGGATCTGTTTGAGAAGCCACCAGACGGACTCGATGTACGAGGCCTTGAAGGTCACGTAGGGATCATCCAGATCGACCCAGAAGCCGATGCGCGTGGTCAGTTCGTCCCACTGATCTTTGTAGCGGAGAACGCTCTCGCGACACGCGCGATTGTAGCGCTCGACCCCGAATTCCTCAACCTGGTGGCGGCCCTCGAGGCCCAGTTCCTTCTCTACTTCGATCTCAACAGGAAGCCCGTGGGTGTCCCAGCCGGCCTTGCGCATCACCTGGAAGCCCTTCATTGTCTTGTAGCGACAGAAGGCGTCCTTGATGGTGCGGCCCATCACGTGGTGGATACCCGGACGACCATTTGCTGTCGGGGGACCCTCGTAGAATGTGAAGGCAGGGGCGCCCTCACGCTGCTCGATGCTCTGACCGAAGATGTCCTGTGCCTCCCAGGACGCCAGTACCTCCTTTTCGAGGGTCGGGTGATCCAGATGCTTTATTTCTTTGAACCGTGGCATACGAGCAATCAAGCGTCAGTTCGTGACAGGTTTACTGGTACAAAATACTCTCGAAAGTCGGCTTCTGGGACGAAGGGTGCGGGAATACCGATGGGGTCGATTCACGGACGGCCCCGCGCCCACAGATGGAAGACGAAGTCCCCGTACGCGCGCCGTGCTGGCCTATTCAGTCAAGAGTCCGAGGACCGTGGTTACCAGGGCACGCCCGTCAGCGCGCACCGTGGCCTCGGGACGCTTCTGAACCACGCAGCAGGCCGCTACCCGGAGTCCGGAATGCCGGGCCGCAATGACGGCGTGAACGACTCCCGACGAGACAGCGGTCGCTCCGAGCTGGTCAGCGCGTTCCAGATCCTGCCTGGTCACGCCTGCCGGGGTTGCCGGGATTCCGGCCAGAACAACTTCACGACCGATCGTGGACAGCCTGATCCTGAGTGCCTGCGTGTAGGGATCGGTCATGTCAGGAAAACGAACGCCCCAGGCGGCCACGTTGGGTCCTGCAAGCGGATTTTCGCCGGTAAGATTGATATGATCGGACACCACAACGCGCTCCTTGCCGCCCTCCGCAGTGGGTCTGGGGAAACTGGCGCATGTGTCCAATACCACAAAGATGTCGGCCCCGGCATGGGCCGCGGCCCGCGCAGCCAGAACCCCCTGATCGGCCCTGTTCCCGGTCAGGGAGGACAACACGACGTTCCCCGCGAGCGCGGTCACACCCACATTGCCAATCCGCTGTCTGGCCGGGTCCTCCAGCCACGCCGGATCAGGAACCCAGGCCACTACCAGTGGAGCCACGCCGGCGGCCTCGCGGATTGCCTCTCCGAGCCTCGCGGCCGCAGCTACAAAATCCGGAGTACTCAGCACTCTGGGCGGGTCCTCGGTGGACACGGGCGTCAACTATCCAGGTCCTCGAGGATCCGGCGGATCTTTTTGATCTCCTCGTCTGCACCGAATTTCTTGGTTTTCGATTGCGGATCTGAAGTAGAAGCCAATCCACCACGTTTCCCGGAGGTACCACCCTCCTCTTCAAACCCGTCGTCTGCGCTGGGCAATCCCTCAAACACCGCTTCTGAGGAACTGATCAGGCGAATACCGGCATGTTCGGGACCTGGCTTGGCCTGGGTCTCATCGACCGCCTCATCGACTGCGTCCTCGTCTGCCCCGGTTTGCGCCTCTGCTCCAATGTGCCCGTCAGCGTCCGGCGCAGAATCCGCGTTCAGGTCCACCAGAGCCATGGCCTCCTCAGGATCCGTCTCGTTTCCGTCCGCGTCCCCGTCGGGTTGCGCGGCGGATTGCCACGGTTCAACCTCTTCACGGTCCAGGGGGGCCGCAAACGCAACGCCCACGACAGCCTGAAACGCAGTCACTTCCTCGGGCTCTTCTGCCGCATCGTAGGCTTGCATGCTGGACAGACTGGACCGGAGAAGATCTCCCAGGCCCGTCAGGACGCGCTGGCGTTCAGACTCCAACTGACCCAACTCCTGGCGCGCGGCAGCACGGGCCGCGTCGGCCGCGCTGACCAACTCCTGCAACCGCTGTTCTGCCTCTGCAATGGTGGCGTCGGCTCGCTCGGCGGCCCGCTTGACAGCATTTGCGGCGTGCGACTCGGCGTTTTCAATGGTCTCTGCAGCGCGTGATTTGGCCTCACCCAACAGGTCGTTCGCGCGCGTTTCCGCGGTCCGAACGGCTTCTTCCGCTTCGGAATCCGCATTCAGTACGCGTTCCTCCGCCTGCGCATCGGCTTTGGCCAGTTTGGCTTCAGACGCTGAGCGAGCATTCTCCAGCGCGTGCTCGAGAGCCTCCTCGACCTTGAGGTAGTGGGCGACCCGCTGATTCTGCTCCTCAAGCCGCTCCTCGAGCCTGCGCATGTCCTCGGATTGGCTCTGCCAATGCTGGGAAACCATGCTCAGAAATGCGTTGACCTCTTCCGTGTCGTAGCCTCGGAAGGCTCGGCCGAATTCGTGCTTTCGGATTTGAAGTGCTGTGAGCTTCATGGCCTCATACACTTATTTCAAGGGATGCAGTTTCTGCCTGGGGGCAGTCTGTTCGAAACTGTCCGGGACGATCGCGTCCAGGTCGATTCGCTCAGGCACCTCGGCTTCGGTCGCAATCGCCTCCAGCGACTCGACACGTTCCGTCAAGGTCTGTACCGTCTCCAGCAGCAGTTCCATGTCCTCGTGCAGGGCTGCCGAGCTTTGAGCCTCATACCGGGTCCATGCCCGTAGCAGGCCAGTGATAACCAAGCCTACAGCCACTCCGATCACAAGAAGAAACATATCTGAACTACTAGTACTACCTGCCGCCGAAGATAGCACTTCCTACCCGCACGTGTGTCGCTCCCTCCTGGATCGCGACCTCAAAATCTCCGCTCATCCCCATGGAGAGCACCTTCAGAGATACCGGGCCGGAATCCGAATAGCCGGCGGCCAGATCTCGCAACAAACGAAACTGCGCTCTTGTCTCCTCCTGAACCGCGGTCGGTGCCGCAAGAGTCATCAGTCCGGTGATCCTCAAGTTCTGGATACCGGACAACGAATCCAGAAACGGATACAGGTCGTCGGGAGCCAACCCGAATTTGGAGTCCTCTCCGGAGACGTTCACCTGAACGTAGCACTCCAGGGTCTTTCCCAGTTCCTGGCACCGCCGGTCCAGCGCCGCGGCAAGTTTGATGGAATCCAGGGCATGAAATACGTCGGCGTGTTCCGCGACAAGACCGGCCTTGTTACTCTGAAGATGTCCGATCATGTGCAACCGCACGTCGGCCGGTCGATCCGCCCATTCCAGACTCTTTGAGGCCAATTCCTGGGGTTTGTTCTCTCCAAATACCAACTGCCCCTCTTCCGCGGCGTCAAGCAGGGCCTGCAGCGGAAAGGTCTTCGAAACGGCGACAAGGGTAAGCTCTCCCGAATCTCGCCCAGCTTGCAGGCAGGCGGCGGCCATTCTGCGTCGGACAGACGCCAGGTTCTCGGCAAGTTGGTGACGATCCGCAGACATACTCACGCCTCGGAGCGCAGTACTTCCAGCGCATGCTTCTGGTAGACACCGCGGCTGCTCACCAGCCCGATGAGGACCACCAATCCAACCACGCCCGCCACGATCCAGAGCATCGCCGGACCACCGGTCGTAAACGGCGTCTTGAACACGAAGAAGGCAAGCGCCCACCCGCTGGCTATGGCCAATCCCAAGCCGGTCAGCGAGGCCAACGCCCCCAGAGCGACGTACTCCACGAGCATGATCCGAATGACCTGCCACTGCGAGGCGCCCAGCGTCTTCAGCAGCACGGTCTCCGATATGCGTTGTATGCGGCTGATCACCACGGCTCCAAACAGGACTACAAAACCGGTCAGTATGGAGAACAGGGCCATGAAGCGGATCACAAACTCTATCCTCGAAAAGATGGCTTCGAAAACGGTCAGCACCAGCGAAACGTCGATGGCCGACACGTTGGGGTAACGCCGGACCACGGCGGCCTGCGCCGAGGCAGAGTTGGTCTGAGTGGGAGCGTTGCCCAGGACCACCATGAATTGGGGGGCATCCTCCAGGACGCCGCTTGGGAAGACGAAGAAGAAATTGGTCTGTATGCGTCTCCAGTCTACCTCTCGAATACTCCCAATGACCGTAGTTACCGGGATACCCTGAACGTTCCAGACCAGCGTGTCTCCCAGTACGACACCAAGGTCTGCTGCCACATCACGCTCGGCTGAAATCGGGACGGCATCAGCATCCCGAGACGATACCGTGGTAAACTGGCCCTCCACCAGCGTTTCTGATACCGTCAAGTGATCTCGATACGATGACCGGTATTCCCGGGTGAGCGGCCATCGCGGGCCCTGACGGGTCGAATCGTTCCGAATGTCGAGTGTAGTCCGGCCGTTGATGGACTCGATTCTCATGGTCACCATCGGTACCTGGTCGACCACATCGACGCCGGCACCAGAGAGTTCTTCCAGTACGCCGGCGGTCTGATCGCTCTGGATATCGAAGAGGACCAGGTTGGCCGAGCCCTCTCTGCCCGCCAGGTCCACCTGAGACAGGAGTGTCTGCTCGGTTACGAGCATGGTCCCGATGAGGAAGGTCCCCAGTCCCAGCGCAAGGGTCAAAAGGAGCGTCTGGTTGTTCGGCCGATGGAGATTGGCCAGGCCTTGCCGGACCACATAGGGGAGCGCCGGGTTGCGCAGCCGCTTTACTCCCAAAATGAGCAGGCGTGCCAGCAGCGCCAGAGCACCGAACACCACGGCGATTGCCGCCGCGTAGGCCAGCCCGAACATGGCCGTGGGCGCCTGGAGAATCGAAAAAAGCACGACCCCCACCGCTACCAGGACGCGTATTGCCCAAGTAAAGGCATCGGTGTCTCCCTGCGCCGATTCATCCACCTGAGAGCGGATGGCCCTCAGGGGCGAAATCTTTCGAACGGCCAAGAGAGGTAAAAGCGCGAAGAGGACTGTGACCCCAACCCCGATTCCAGCGCCAAGGAGTACCGCCGGCCACGAAATGGCGAAGGACACATCTACGGGCAGCGCATCCGCCAGGACGGAGGGTACTGCCAGCTGGACGGCGACCCCCAGAAGTGCACCTCCTGCCGCGCCGACCATCCCCATCCCGAGTGCCTGCATGGCATAGATGCTCAAGGTCTCAAACCCCGAAGCACCAAAACACCGCAGCGTGGCTACTGTGTCAATCCGCTGCCGGATGTAAACATGAACCGCGCTGGCTACCCCAAGGCTTCCCAATAAAAGAGCAATGAAGCCGACCAGGCTCAGAAAACGGTACAGGTTCGTCAACGCCGAGTCCCAGTTGTCCCGCTCTTCCTGGATGGTGTCTACGCCAATCCGGGCCTCCCGGAGACCCGGCCTTATGGAGTCGGCCAGCGCCTCGAAATCACGGCCGTCATTGAAGCGGAAGTAGACCTCGTAGTCCGCTTGGCTGCCAAAGCTGAAGAGTGTGGAGTCCAGGCCCGCCAGGGGGACATAGACACGCGGCGAAAACAGGCCTGCCCCGGAGGATTCCCGAGGCGTCTGGAGGAGCGCACCGGCAATTCTGTAGTCCTTACCGCCTACACGGACGGTATCGCCCGTAACCAGCTCAAACTGCTGCATAAGCGTGCGATCGACCAGCGCTTCTCCCCGCTCGACCCAGCCGTTCACGGCACTTGGGGGGTCAGTCTCCACTTCTCCATACCACGGATACACGCCGTCCTGCGCCCGTATCGTAGACAACCGAGTGCCATTTACCCGTGGAAACAGTGCCATCGAGTTGAACGAAATTCTGCGGGACTGGTCGCCGCCTATATCCCGGATCATCACCTCGACGGAGTCCGCAAACGGCCTTCCGCTCTCCACCGACATGTCGGCTCCCAGGAGTGCCTTTGCCTGCTCGTCAATGGCGCTCCGAAGGTTGGCGCCGAATGAGTTGATGGCGACAAGCGCAGCCACGCCCAGCACCATAGAGGCCACAAAAAGGATCATCCGGCGGCGGCTACCCCGGCTGTCCCGCCACGCCATACTGAAAGTCCAGTGTGCCATATCAGGCCACCACGCCTGATTCAGAACCCACTTGAGCACCCGAATCCTCGTGAACAGCGCCCGCCCGCAGCCTGATGACTCTGCCGGTCCGCCGTGCGATCTCCAGATCATGCGTGACCAAAACCAAGGTTGTTCCAGCAGTCCGATTCAGGTCAAACAAGAGGTCGGCCACCTTGACGCCGGTTTCGGTATCCAGATTGCCGGTGGGTTCATCGGCGAAAAGGACGCGGGGACGATTGATGAACGCGCGGGCCAGGGCCACCCGTTGCTGCTCGCCGCCGGAGAGCTGAGTCGGATAGTGATCTGCGCGGTCCCCCAGTCCCACCTGGTCAAGGAGAGTAGCGGCACGGCTAACCGAATCCGCATCGCCGCGCAGCTCTGCAGGGACCATCACGTTTTCGAGAGCAGTCAGCGTCGGAATGAGTCGGAAAGACTGGAAAACGAAACCGACGTACTTATTCCTCAACCGTGCCCGGTTGTCTTCGGACAGGCTCCCCAAGTCTTCTTCGCAAAGCAGGACTGACCCCGAACTCGGAGCATCCAGCCCCGCCGCAAGCCCCAGGAGTGTCGTTTTCCCGCTGCCGGAGGGCCCCACGATCGCACAGGTGTCTCCATCCTCCAGTATGAAAGAAACGTCACGCAGCACGCTCAGCGGCTTTCCGCCGCTCATGTACGTCTTGGTTAGATTTTTTACTTCCAGAACGTGGGCCATAGACAGATGAAACCGTACAGTCGTCGGACAGGTATCCGCACTGAACAAACGCGATTACCATGAGAATTGGCCTGCTATACACACTCCTGTTGGTTGGTGTTCTCGGGGGAGCGGGGTGCGGCCCGGCAAATTCTGGCGAAGGCGCCGCTGCGGCCGGACCTGCCGCGGACACGCCCTCCGCATCACCGGCAAACGTGTCGGCACAGCCCCCGAACGCTACCCCGCCCGTTGGGGAATCTTCCGCGCCTGGCGGTCCGACGGTCCTCTTTCTGGGCGACTCCATCACCGCGGGGTATGGCCTCGAGCCTCAGGAGGCCTTCCCGGCCATTCTGGAGGGCCGCCTGGAGGCGCTGGGTGTGGCCGCGACCCTGATTAACGGTGGGTTGAGTGGTGAGACTTCCGCCGGCGGCCTTCGGCGTATCGACTGGCTCCTACAGCGTCACGTTGACGTGCTTGTGCTTGAACTGGGTGGTAATGATGGCCTTCGGGGCATCGATCTGGGATCCAGCCGTACCAATCTCCAGGGGATCGTTGACAAGGCCCGCACGCAGAATCCGGACATGGTCCTTGTCGTGGCCGGCATGATGATGCCCCCTAACCTGGGGCTCGACTACACCGAGTCCTTCGCCAAGATGTATCCCGAAATTGCCGAACGGAACGACGGCCTCCTGATACCCTTCCTCCTCAATGGGGTCGGCGGCGTCGACAGCCTCATGCAGTCAGACAATATCCACCCGAATGGTCCCGGCCACGTCCGCGTAGCCGACATCGTTCAGCCCTACCTCATTGAGGCGCTGGCCGCGGTCAAGACCCCGCCAGAAACCGTCCAGGCAGACTCCTAGCCCTCTAGTCGAGCGCCTTCAATTCTGCGACAACGGACGTGATGGAGTCCTTGGCGTCACCAAAGAGCATCCGGTTGTTGTGATTGAAGAACAGCTCGTTCTGAATTCCGGCGTAGCCCGGCCGCATGGACCGTTTCAGCACGATTGATGTCCGCGCCTTGTCCACGTTGAGGATGGGCATGCCATAGATGGGACTGGCGGTATCGTGCCTGGCGGCCGGATTCACCACATCGTTGGCTCCAATCACTATGGCCACATCACAGGTATCAAACTCCCCGTTGACGTCGTCCATCTCGAACAGGAGATCGTAGGAGACATTGGCCTCGGCCAGGAGCACGTTCATGTGACCCGGCATCCGACCTGCCACGGGGTGGATGGCGTACTTGACCGTAACGCCCCGTTTCTGGAGTTCGTCACCCATCTCACGCACCGCGTGTTGGGCCTGCGCGACTGCCATACCGTAACCGGGCACCACAATCACCTTCTCGGCATACGCCAGAAGAATCGCCACGTCATCCGGGCTGGTGGCTGTGGCCGTCTTGCCGTCCAGGGACTTCGTGCCGGCCGATGCCACAGCTGCGTCTCCCCCAAAACCGCCTATCAGTACGTTCAACAGCGACCGGTTCATGGCAACACACATGATGTTGGTCAGAATCAGACCGGAAGCACCAACCAGCGCGCCCGAAATGATGAGCGCCGTGTTGTTCAAGACAAACCCTGTCGCGGAGGCGGCCAGACCCGAATACGAGTTCAGCAAGGCGACGACAACCGGCATGTCCGCGCCTCCGATGGGAATGACCAGAAGGATCCCCAGCAGGAAGGCGGCCGCGGTAACTGCAATCACCCCGTTGACAACACCGTCGGACTGAGCCGGAAACACGCCTGACCCAAGCGCCATCCAGACCGTTGCGCCAACCGCTGTTACCACAGCAAGGACGGTCAATAGCCGCATCCCAGGAAACGAGATCGGATTGCCGCTAATCTTCCCGGAGAGCTTCCCGAAGGCCACGAACGAACCCGTGAAGGTGATCATGCCGATCAGCACCGAGATTGAGATGGTCACCGCACTGGCTACGCCGAGCGGCTCGCCATCGGCGATCAGCCTGGCAATTTCTGCTCCGGCTACCAGAGAAGAGGCGATGCCGCCGAAGCCGTTGAATGCGGCCACCAGTTCTGGCATACCCGTCATCTCAACCCGCTTCGCCAGGAAGATGCCAATGGCCGTTCCGACAATCAGGCCGCCCAACATCTCGGCGGGCGTCAGGATTTGCTTGACGAAAAGGGTGGCCACAATGGCAATCAGCATCCCGATTGCCGCCAACTGGTTCCCCTTCCGAGCTGTTGCCGGCGAGGTGAGTTGCTTCAGTCCCGTGATAAAGAGGATGCCCGCTACGAGGTAGGCGACATCAATCAGTTCTAGAAGATTCATCGTTTATCAGGCCTTCTTCTTGAACATCTGCAACATGCGATCCGTCACCAGGAAGCCCCCTACCACGTTGATCGTGGCAAATACGAGGGCAAAAAGGCCAATCCAGGTTGCCCAAGGACTCCCCTCCACCATTCCAGCCACAACCATCGCTCCCACGATGGTGATGCCACTGATGGCGTTGGAGCCCGACATGAGGGGCGTGTGCAGCGTCTGCGGCACCTTGCTGATCACTTCCCGCCCGACGAAGGAGGCGAGAACGAACACGATAATGTTGTCTAACATTTCTGGTTAGGCTGTTTGAAGAAGCGACTTCACGCGTTCGTGCACTACCTCGCCACCGTGGGTGACGCACGCGCCCTTGAACACCTCGTCCTCGAAATTGGGTGTGAACCCGTCTTCCCCGGTGAAGTCCTGCAGGATGGCGAACACTGTACGGCTGTAGAGTTGGCTGGCGTGCACCGGCATTTCCGCGGGCAGGTTGAGTGAGCCAACAATGGTCACGCCGTGCCTGGAAACGGTCTTCCCCGGCTCCGTGAGTTCACAGTTTCCTCCGTTGGGCGCCGCCATGTCGATGATGACAGATCCAGGCTGCATGGCTTGCACTGCCTCGTCCGTAATCAGTATCGGCGCCGCCCGGCCCGGGATGAGAGCCGTGGTCACGATCACGTCACTCTTGCCAATGAATGGCACCAGCAGTTTGGTCTGTTGCTTGGCCTTTTCAGCCACCAGGGCCTTCGCGTACCCGCCCGAGTCCTGCGATTCGCCAGTCTCGATGGGGAGTTCGACGAACGTGGCGCCGAGACTCTGGATTTCCTCGCGGACCGCCTCACGAATGTCGTAGGCCGACACCCGGGCGCCCAGTCGTCGCGCCGTCGCAATGGCCTGCAGCCCTGCCACGCCGGCACCCAGAACCAGCACGTTGGCCGGTTTGACGGTTCCGGCAGCCGTGGTCAGCAGCGGGAAAAACTTGGGAAGTATAGTGGCGGCCTCAAGAACCGCGCGATATCCGGCTATTCCGCTCATCGCGGACAACGCGTCCATCTTCTGCGCGCGCGAAATACGCGGAACGAGTTCCATGGCGAGCGCTGTCACGCCCTGAGCAGCGAGCGCCGCAGCCAGTTCGGGATTGTCCAGAGGGCTCAGGAAGCTCACCAGAACACTTCCATTCTGGAGCAAGCTCATCTCTGCCGAATCCGGCGGACGAACCTTGGTGACCACATCACATGCGAATGCCGCGTCTCTGTCCACCAGTTGTGCTCCTGCCGATTCAAATTCAGAATCGCCATGGAAGGCACCTTCGCCCGCCCCACGCTCAACTTTTACAGTGGCACCGCCTTTCACCAGGCGGCCTACGACTTCCGGAGTTAATGAAACTAGGCGCTCACCGGGGCTGGTCTCCCTCGGTACGCCGATTGTGTAGGACATGCAGTTTCGTGTGCCGGTTTCCGATTTGCGCTCAAGGTAGACGCGTCCGGACGACCATGCAATCGGGGATTCCCCTGACGGAGCCGTCAGCCGTTCCTTGCCTCGAAGTCATCCATGAACGAGATCAGCGCCTGGACAGACTCGATCCCGACCGCATTGTACGTTGAGGCGCGGATTCCGCCGACACTTCGGTGTCCCTTGAGGCCAACAAGGTTCTGCGTCTTTGCCTCCGCCACGAACTTCGCCTCCAATTCTTCGGACTGCAATCGGAAGGTCACGTTCATAAGCGATCGAGAATCCTTCTGGGCTGTGCCTCTGAAGAAGTCCGTTTGGTCAATGCGGCCGTAGAGCGCCTCGCCCTTGGCAGCGTTCAGCACGGCCATGGCCTCCAGGCCTCCGTTGGTGGCTATCCAGCGCAGCACCTTTTCAACCATGTACACCGAAAAGACGGGCGGCGTGTGGTACAGCTTGGCGGCATGCGTCGCGTAATCCAATATGGTGGGGACGTCTGCGTTCCGCCCGGCCATAAACCCGTCCCGGACCAGCACAATGGTGACTCCGGCCGGTCCGAGGTTCTTTTGCGCACCCGCATAAATCAGCCCGTAGCCCGTCATATCGACGGGCCTGCTGAGAAAATCGCTGGACGCGTCACATACCAGGGGCGCATCGGTTTCGGGATCGCCCGCGAATTCCGTCCCGTGGATGGTGTTGTTGGACGTGAAATGCACGTAACACGCGCCGTCGGTCAACTGCCAGCTTCCGCGATCCGGGATGGACGTGTATCCAGTCTCCTTGGAGGATGCGGCCACGTTCACATTGCCCACGCTTCTGCCCTCTTTGACGGCTGCCGCGGCCCACGCACCCGTGTCCAGGTAGTCCGCGGTCCTACCGGCACTAAGGAAGTTCAGGGGCACCTGATAAAACTGTGTCGAGGCGCCTCCCTGCATGAACAGAATGTGCCAGTCGTCGCCGAGTCCGAGCAACTGTCGGAGCGTGCTCCGGGCGCTCCTGGCAATCTCGGTGTATTGCGGAGATCTGTGGCTGATTTCCAGAACCGAAGCTCCGGCGTCCTTGAACACCGGCAACTCCTCGCGCGCTTCTTCGATGACTGAAAGCGGAAGGGCGCCGGGACCTGCTGAAAAATTATGAACGCGCACGGGTCGTGGATTTTCGTTGGTGATGATTGGGACGAGGCTCAATGCCCTGATGCTTGACCGGGCGTGGCCTTTAGAGCCCGACTAGCGAGATGGCCAGAATGTCTGGATGCCGGGAGAGGCGATCCAGGACTTCCTCGTCTGGCGTCCCCTGGAATCGAATGTAGGCGCACGCTGCACCTCCGCCCGCGAACAGGAGGTTCTCCATTTCCTGAACATTCCAGCCCGCCGCGCGGATTTCGTCCAGGACCGCTGCGAGCACTCCGACGTGATCCAGATGCCTGACGGTGAGCTGATGGGTGGCTTCGCTCTTTTCTGCCATGTTGACGCAGTTCGAGACCTCGCCAGTCTCTGCAAATCGAAGAACCACGCGAACGCCTTCCTGGGCAATGGACTCCTGCGCCTGGGCCGTGGAGGCGCCAATGTGATGGGTCACGTAGACCGACGGGTGAGCGGCCACGCGAGACTCAAACGGGCCGGACTTTCCCGAAGGTTCTTCAGAAAACACGTCTAGCCCGGCCTTGAGTCCCCGCTCGTCGAGCGCCCAGAGCAGGGCATCCTCATCTACCACGCTGCTACGAGTCGTATTGATAAATGTGGCTCCGGGCTTGAGGGCTTCGAAGAACGCTCTATTTGCCAGGTGCTTGGTGTCCGGCGTCGCCGCGACGTGCAGGGACACGATGTCCGCGTCCGCGATGGCCTCGGCGATCGTGGCCCGGTACTCAACGCCCAGCTTCCTGGCGGCCTCGGGGGTCAGCGAGCGACTCCAGGCCACTACGTGGATTCCAAAGGCCTTCGCCCGCCGTAAAACAGCCTTCCCGATGTTGCCCAAACCGATCAACGCCAGCGTTTTGCCCTTGAGGCCGTCAGCCTTGCTGTAGGCTGCCTTGGCCCATTCTCCTCGCCTGGCATCCGCCACATTGTCCGGAATTCGCCGGTCTACCGACAGAATGAGGCCCATGGCCAGTTCAGCTACGGCAACGGCATTCTTCCCCGGGCAGTTGGCTACAAAAATGCCGCGTGAGGAGGCACCGGTCACGTCGATCGTGTCGAACCCTGCCCCGGCCCGCACCACGAGTTGGAGGTCCGCGGCCGCGGCCAGCGCCTCATCAGGCACCTTTGTGGACCGGACAATCAACACACCCGGGTTTACTTCCTCCAGAGCCGCGATCAGGGAGGCTCCCGAGAGTTCTGGCCTTACGTCGACCCTGTGGCCTGCGTCCCGCATCTGGTTCAGACCGGACTTGGACAGGGCGTCCGCTACGAGAATTGTCATGGCATGGACCGTTGTTTTCTCAAAATTCGTGAACTAGCAGGCCTGATCTGAGCTTCGGCTCAAACCAGGTGGATTTGGGCGGCATCAGCAAACCGGCATCAGACACGTCCACCAACTCCTCTATGCTGGTTGGGTACATGGAAATTGCCAGATCTGCCATCCCGCTGTCAACCAGTCGTTCCAGTTCCTGCGTACCCCGGATACCGCCAACGAAATCGATGTTCGAATCCCGTCGAGGATCGGTGATTCCCAACATGGGGTCCAAAATGTGCTCTGTCAAGCGGCCGACGTCCAGTTGGTCAGTGGCGGATTTCCCCTCTGTTGGAGGCAGCTTCAGGCCAAACCAGTTCCCGTCCAGGTAAAGGGCGACCTCTCCCCTCCGCATGGGGACGGGACTAGCGTCAGGAGTCAGGCCGAACCGGATTTCGAGCTGCGCCAGGAAGGCGATCGGCTCAACCGGTAAACTCCGAATGATGCGGTTGTAGGCCAAAATTCGCATCTGGCCCATGGGAAACAACACCGCTGGAAAGTAGGCCGCTTCATCGGCCGGTCCCGCGCCAACCTCGGCCGCCGCTCGACTGGCCGCCTTGCACCTGTGATGGCCGTCAGCAACGTAGAGATTGGGAACCGCGTCAAAAGCCGCGACAACCGCCTCCGGATTTTCAAACTTCCAGAGCGTGTGCGCCACTCCGTCCGGCGCCGTGAAGTCATATAGCGGCGTGCCGGCGCTGCAGTCCTCCATCAGTTGGCTCACCGCTGGGTCGTCCCGAAACGTGAGCATCACGGGCTCGGCGTGAGCTTGCTGCTCCAGAATGTGCCGGGTCCGGTCGTCTTCCTTGGAGGGCCGGGTCAATTCGTGCTTGAGAATGACGTCGCTATCGTAGTCGGCGACGGCTACACACCCGAAAATACCCGACTGATGGCGACCATTCATGATCAGTCGATAGAGGTACAGACTCGGTTTCAGGTCCCGCGTGGTGTAGTCCGCAGCGGCAAAAGCGCGAAGATTGGCGGCCCCTGTCTCGTAGACCAGGTCGGCATGCTCATCAACCTCCAGCGCCAGATCAATCTCCGGCCGAATAACGTGCAGGAAGGATGACCCGTTTCCTTCGGCCAAGGCACGCGCCTCCGTGGAGTTGATCACGTCATACGGGACCGAGGCTACCTGTTCGGCCGCGTCCGGATGGGGACGAACGGCTCTGAAGGGGTGAAGTATGGCCATGCTCTCCTGTCGGGTCTGGGTTAAGAGCCAAAACTACGTTCGCCACACTCAGGCCCCATAGGCTCCCCGAGAAATCCGCGACTGCTTAATACTTTCCAGTAGAGAGACTCCGCTGTCGCCACGCCACGTGGTGGGTTCCATGTACAGATCGTCCTGGTACGCCTCGTCAATTGTGATGAAGCCAAAACCTTCTCCCTGCAGCCACTCCAGAATCTGACTCAGGTAGTCCCGATTGATGCGGTTGGCGTGGAGCATCAGGACGTGGCGCACATTGCGGTCATAGAGTTCCACGGCCAGACCGTCCCAGTGCCGAATCGACTCCTTTACATGGGCCAGGTACTCCTGACCGATTTCGTATCTGAGCTCCCAGTTTCCCGCTTCTTCTGCCGCCATGTAGCGGTTGTCGAATCGCCAGTCATCTGTCGTGATGCTCACCGGGGCAGAGCGCAGAGCGAGTGAATCCAGACTCGCCATCCAACGATCGCGTGCCTGGATGGTAGCTCCCTCCTCCAGAAACGGAAAACGGAAGTACCTGCTGATGCTGACGGGCGCAACGAGCCGCGAAATAATTGCCTGGCCTTGTGCCATCTCCCGTACCCCGTCCGCATGGGAGAGTTGATTGAACGACTGGTGCGAAACGCTGTGGTTGGCCACCGAAAGCCCTGCCGCCGCCCAAACATTGAGAAGAGAGGCCACGGAGGGATCCGAAAGCTCGGAACCGATGGCAAAGACCGTCGCGGGCACCCCGAATCGGGTTAGTGTGGCAGTCAGGCTGTCCACGGCGACCCGCCGCTCCCAATCGGACGCGTAGCTCAGTGGCTTGGCCACCGGAGCATCGTCCAGGGTTATTGCTATCCGCCTGGGCTCCGTGGGACGCGCACAAGCGGCACAAACCAGCGACAGAACCAGGACCAGAAGATGTCTCCTCATGCGTCTCCGTGTCTTCGACTGGCCTCCCCTCCAAATCCCATTCCAGTCTCGATCAGAGACAGCGCCGGTGACCACCGCGCTCGGCGCCTTCTCCTCAAGCGTGGAGCCGTTGTGAATGTTGCCGCTGTGCGCCCGGGGCGATTGGAATTGCGGCCCCAATTGGGTTATGTTCTTAACTCGATCGCGGGGTGGAGCAGCTGGTAGCTCATCGGGCTCATAACCCGAAGGTCGCAGGTTCGAGTCCTGCCCCCGCTACGATAAAAGCCCTCTTGCACATTGTGCTTGAGGGCTTTTTTGTTAGTCCTCAAAGAGACGGTCGAAGTCCTCTTTTTGGGAACGCGCGTCGGCGTATCCAATGTCAATGAGACGTTCCGTGTACGCCTGCTCGAAAAGAATCATGGACAACCAGTCCGGGCTCTTTGTATCGCTACTTCCCAGGCCCCTCGCAAACAGTTTCAGGATTCCGGAGAGGTCTGCCTGGTACTCGCCCGACAGCCGGCCCAGGTCCTGCGAGGGACGAACCAGCACCAGTTTGATCTTGCGCATGCCCCCCCATTTGTGCCCCGGGACCGCGTCCAACAGCTCATTGTAGCGATTCAGCATTGAAGCGTCCTGGTCCATCCTGTCCAGGAAGATGGCGTTCAGCAGGATTCCAAAGATCTGTGCGGCCGGTGGATATCCCTGGGTCGCGGGCCTGTCCGCCTCGATCCGGGTGCGGCCGTAGCGCGTGGAGACCGCAATTATTCGATCGGCACCCAGGTGGATGGCCGGGCTGAGCGGTTCCGACAGCCGAATTCCTCCGTCCCCGTACCAGGAATCGCCAAGCGGAATCGCGGGAAAAAGAAACGGCAGCGAGCTGGACGCAAGAATGTGGTCCACGGTAAGCTCCTCCTCCCGCCCAACCCGGTTTGGGCGCTCCCACCCTTTTGTCTGCTGGCCTTGTAGCCATGAAACGGTCTGCCCCGTGGCGTAATTCGTCGAGACCAGCGCTATGGCGCGGAGGCGCTTTTGCGCAATGTTGTGGGCGATGCCCTCGAGCTTCCCGTCCGGCGCATCCAGAATTCGGCACAGGTAGTCCCTCAAGGGCGACGTATCCACGATCCCGTGGCGAGGTACGAACTCTCCAGATTGGGCCTCCGAACTCCCGCGCAGTGCGTTCCAGAGGTAGCTCACGGAGGACGGCGCCTCGAACACGTCGCTGGATTGGATGCTGCTCCAACAGTGCACGAGTTTCGAGGTGGCCGCATTGAATGACGTTTCGTCGTTCCCGATGCCTGCTGCGTTTATTGAACCAGCGGAGACGCCGGTGAGGATCGGGAAGTCCGCTTCCGGGTACTGATCCGCGATGAAGCGTAGGACACCCGCCTGATACGCGGCGCGCGCGCCGCCGCCGGACAGCACCAAAGCGTTCATGGGCGCTTTGACAGGGGGTTTGTCTGTCAGGGACATTTTCGCCCTGATTGCGTCAAGGACTCTCTTCATTCCGCTCATGCCCGTGATAATACGTTCGTTCTGACCAGTCCAGCCTGGAAAATCCTCTAAGATCATCGTGGATCGCGTACTTCTGGTTTTTGTGGACGGCATTGGGCTTGGTGTAGCATCAGATGCAAACCCGTTCACCAGACCCCGTCCCGGCTTTTCCGATTTCAGCCTTGGTGACGCCTGGACGGCCGGTACCTCCAAAAGCGGCCCGAGCGTGAGCTTTACCGGCATCGACGCCTGCCTTGGCATGGAGGGCCTTCCCCAATCCGGCACGGGTCAGGCGAGTCTCTATACTGGACTTAACTGTGTTCAGTTGGCCGGTCGTCATTACGGACCCTATCCCCATTCGGCCACCAGAGAGGCGCTGCGGGAGCAGAGTGTGTTCCTACGGGTGGGTCCCTCACGATGCACGTTCGCCAATGCCTATCCCCCGAAGTTCTTTGAATGGGTGGGACGAACAAAACGGTACCCCGTTACCACGCGGGCCTGCCTGGACGCGGGAATAGAGATTCGTACCACCGCGGATCTGGAGGCAGGACACGGCGTGGCCGCAGACATTACCGGGAAAGGCCTGGCCGGTCACCCGGGATTGAACGTCACCGAGGTGACCCCAGAGGTGGCCGGAAGGCGATTGGTTGGCCTGAGCCGTGGATATGCATTCACCTTGCTCGAGATCTTTCACACGGACAAAGCCGGCCATGCGCAGGACCCGGACAAGGCCGAAGCCATCCTGGCACCGCTTGGCGGGCTGCTGGCCTACCTGGCAGAACATCGTGACCCCGAGCTAACGGTCGTGGTCACCAGCGACCACGGAAACCTTGAGGACCTTTCCGTCAAAACGCACACCAGGAATCCCGTGCCTCTGGCCGTGATCGGTCCCGGCGCGCCGGCCTTCAGAGATGTCCGTGACCTGACCGGCGTGACGCCCGCTATCGCGGAACTGGTCCGCCGTTAACGCCCCCCTGGCTCCGGGGTCAATGCACCAGCCCGGTCGCCGGCCAGTTCGTCCGCAAGAGCTTCGGCCCCGTAGACCTTTCGGAGCGCCTCCAGAATTCCCCTCGAGTCAACCGACACCGAACGTGCCGTTTGGTCCGTGTAGAGAAACTCATTTGGCAGCGCCTGAAGATTGGAGTCGAAGATGAGTCCGACTACTTCAAGACGCTCGTTCAGGAGCGGCGATCCGGAATTACCACCTGTTATATCGTTGGTAGACACAAGGTTAACCTGCGCGTCGTTATCTATCGCTTCGGCGGCATCAAGCCACCTGGCGGGCAGCGCCCATTCCTCCTGGCCCTCGAAAGAGAAATGCCGATCGAAGAGGCCCGCGTATGTCGTGAATGCCGGCACCCCCTCGCCACCGTCATCGTATCCGAGGACCCGCCCATCCGCAATACGGAGAGAGAACGTGGCATCCGGCGGCACCGCATTCCCGTACACGCCAAACCTGGCGCGGCCAAGCCGTGCACTGAGCCCGCTTTCGCGTTCCTCAAAGCTCTCCAATTGCTGACTCTGGGTAAAGTAGAGCGGCGCTATCACCTGGATCATTTCCACCGACGCGTCCTTGCTGGACAGGTAGTTCTTGCGCAGTAGCGGCAAGAATCCGGTAGAGTCCTTCAACACCGTGCTGTCGACGATGGCAGCGGCGACTTCCTCGGGCGTCTTGCTTCCCAAAAGCCTGCGGACACTCGCGTCCGCACTCCCCAACGCCTGCTGGATCTCGCGAAGCCGGATGGCGATGAACTCCTTCTCCAATTCGGGCGGCCAACTCTTGATCTCTTCCGCTTCCTTCAGGATTTCGTTCAGTTGTTTGGGGGGCGCTCCCCGCTGTCGAAGCAGCGTGTACACGTAGCCATACATCGCCCGAGCCATGATGCGGGAACTCAGCGATGGATTGAGAAAGAAGGCAAAAGCGTGCGCAGTACCCGCAGAAGCCTTCTTGGAACCCTGAACGGCCGTGATCTCATCGAATACAGAACGGTAGAGTCCATTGAGAGAATCCGATGCCGCGATCTTCTTCCTGAGATCAAGCTCCGCAGCCCCACGGCGAGGGATGAGCCAGTCTGAACGCAAGCCGTCCAGTTGTCCCTCCATAGATTTGCGGGTGTTCTGGAGCGAGAAATAGGCGTTCCGAAGCTTGTACTTTTCTGCCTCCTCAGGATGGCCTTCCAGATAGCGCGACAAAACCTCGCCCCGGGCATCCAGCAGCTTGACCGCAACAGGCAACTCCTGGTCACGCTGATACTCCAGCTGGCTCACCGTGCTGAGGCGGCTTGTTGAACCCGGAGATCCAACCACGAAGACGGCGTCGCCTTCCGCGGCTCCAGAGCTGGACCAGTCAAAATGATGCTCGGGCTTGACGGGATCGCCGGACTCGTCATATGCCCGGAAGAAGCTCATATCCAGATTGTAGCGGGGATAGGTAAAGTTGTCCACGTCCCCCCCGAAGAATCCGATCTGGAGCTCAGGCGCCATCACCAGCCGCACGTCGTCGTAGCGCCGAAACGTGTAGGCAGCGTACTGAGCGCCGTTGTACAGGCCCACTATCTCCACCACCATGGTCGAATCCTTTGCCTGCTCTTCCGCGGTAAGGCGCGTACCCATGGCCTCGGCCCTTCGCTCCCGATCTGCGGCCCGCGCGGCGGACGGCATATCCATGCGGTCCCTTGAGTAGATATCGGTGGTTACATCCCGAATTGCGATGAGTTTGTCCACGTACAGATCGGCAACCGCGCGTTCCTCTTCGCGGGTGCTTGCCAGAAACCCATCGTCCAGCAGGTTTTCGCCTTCTTTCTGCACTTCAGTCACACTCTCGCGGCCGCAGTGATGGTTTGTCATGATCAGGCCGGCACCCGAGACAAACGATGCGGAACAGGACGTGCCGAACCGAAGGGCCGCTCGTTGTGCCTTGGCGAACCATGCCGAGTCTGCATCCAACTCGTACGCCTCCTTGAAGTAGGCCAGCGGCGGGTTGTCGAACGTCCACATCTTTCCGCCATCGAACCGTCCGACCGGTATGCCTTCATAGGGAGAAGGAGCCGCCTCTGCTGCTACGGCCCTCCTGCCCTCGAGGTTATCCGACTTTCGGACTGGCGCCGAGGTGACAGGGACCACCTGCACCGGCGTGGCGCAGCCGCTCCAAATGGTCACCAATACCGCGACGCAGACACTTACAATGGCCGATCTCATAGACGATGGGTCTTTTCCTTGGAGGGAAAGACAAAACAGGAGGATCGGGGGCCGGTTCCACCAGGGAGCGCCACTCGGCAACAGTCCAAGAGGGCGCCTGTGCGGCTGGCTTGAAGATTCGTCCGGGTGTAGTCAGTTTCGAGTCCTCGATTCTATATTGCGGATCACTGCGAGAGTGGCGGAATTGGCAGACGCGCTAGATTTAGGATCTAGTGTCTTAACAGACGTGGGGGTTCGAGTCCCCCCTTTCGCACACAGGACAGATTTCCTCGGTCGGAACGGCCGATTCACTCCTTCATTTTTAAGTCATGATCGTCGAAACGTTGAGTCATAAAGTAAAGGACATGTCCCTGGCCGATTGGGGCCGGAAAGAGATCCGTCTGGCCGAAGCGGAAATGCCTGGCCTTATGTCTCTCCGGGAGGAGTTCCGCGGTCAGGAGCCTTTGAAGGGCGCCCGCATCGCAGGATGTCTCCACATGACCATTCAGACGGCTGTCCTGATCGAAACCCTGATTGAATTGGGAGCCGAGGTTACCTGGTCTTCCTGCAACATCTTCTCGACTCAGGACCAAGCCGCTGCAGCGATTGCCAAAGAAGGCATCCAGGTTTATGCCTGGAAGGGAATGTCCGAGGATGAGTTTGACTGGTGCATTGAGCAGACGCTCTTTTTCGGAGAGGATCGCAAGCCACTCAACATGATCCTGGATGACGGTGGTGACCTGACCAATATGGTCCTGGACCGTTACCCGGAGTTGGTGCCCAATATCAAGGGCCTTTCTGAAGAAACCACCACGGGTGTTCACAGACTCTATGAGCGAGAGAAGGCTGGCACGCTTGCAATGCCCGCCATCAACGTCAATGACTCTGTCACGAAGTCCAAGTTTGACAACAAGTACGGCTGCAAGGAATCCCTGGTGGATGCCATCCGCAGAGCGACCGACATAATGATGGCGGGCAAGGTCGCTGTCGTCGCTGGTTATGGAGACGTTGGAAAGGGCTCCGCAGCTTCTCTGCGCGGGGCAGGCGCCCGGGTTATCGTTACCGAGATCGACCCCATCTGCGCCCTGCAGGCCGCCATGGACGGCTTTGCAGTCAAGAAGATGGATGATGCTGTCAAGGAGGGTGACATCATCGTCACCGCTACCGGCAACTTCAATGTGATCACTGACCGCCACTTCAAATCCATGAAGGACAAGGCGATCGTCTGTAACATTGGCCACTTCGACAATGAGATCGATATGGCATGGCTCAATAAAAATCACGGCCACACCAAGGACACCATCAAGCCTCAGGTAGATCTCTACACCGTCGATGGGAAGGAGGTCATCGTTCTTGCCGAAGGCCGCCTCGTGAATTTGGGCTGTGCAACCGGACACCCCTCCTTTGTGATGTCCAACTCCTTCACAAATCAGGTCCTCGCTCAACTCGAGCTCTGGTTCAACTCTGAGACTTACGAGAACAAGGTTTATACGCTTCCCAAGCACCTTGACGAGAAAGTCGCAAGGTTGCACCTGGCCAAGATTGGTGTGGATCTGGAAGTCCTGACCGCGGAGCAAGCTGACTATATCAGTGTTCCTTCTGAGGGACCCTACAAGCCTGATTACTACCGGTACTAGGCTAGCTTGAGGGATTGGGAAGTCTCTCCTGCGGCGATGCGGCCACGCTAACGGCTCAGGCCGCCGACGTCCGTGCCCACAGTCCGGTCACTGCGCGGTTTGGGCTAGCGCCGACTCCCTCGCAGGCCATGCGAGCACATAATTCTCGGTCGCCCACGCCTCGTACTGTTCAACCAGAGCAGCCGCGATATCTGGATGATCGGCGGCCACATGATGTACCTCCGTGCGGTCCTGACGAATCTGGTAGAGCGACCAAGGATGCTGGTGCTGAGCGACAAGCTTCCAATCCCCTCGATAGACGGCCCGGTTGCCCTCGTGTTCGAAGAAAAGTGGGCGGTCCTCCAGCTTACCGCCCTGGAATATCGGTAAGAGGCTTTTGCCTGGCAGCTCCGCGATTCCTTGGCCGTTGAACGTCTTGGGATAAGCGGCTCCAGATACATCGACAAACGTAGCCATGAGGTCGATGAGTTGACTGCGCTGACCGGTTTTCTCCAGGGCGTCAAGGACGCGTCCGATCCCCTGGTCCATTCGCTCCTCGCGAAGAGTGTCCCAGCCCTGCTCAGCCACAATACGACGGCGGCTTGCCTCTGGGCTCATGACGGCCACGGGAAGCCCCGAGGCAGTGACAACGTGTAGCACCAATCGGCCGCTCTCCCTAAGTTGAGCAACCCGGCACTCCCCTAGTCTGCGGCAGCTGCCGGTTTTGTTGTCTCTACAGAACTCGTCTCGGAGCCCTTAATGCTTTCTTTTCGACGCCCCGGCGCTGTTTTCGCCATCTTGTTTTGTCTTCTGGCCGTCTATGCGCCCACTGGTGCTAGCGCGCAGGAAGCTGAAGCCGGTCTTCCTCTTGAGCCCGCGCGTTGGGCCAGGTTCACGACCTCCGAGGGGACCTGGATCTCGCTCGACGTGAGTCCGGACGGAGAGACGATTGTTTTCGACCTGCTCGGGGACATCTACTCCATGCCCATTTCGGGCGGCACCGCGACTCCCCTGACCCAGGGCATGGCCCACGACATGCAGCCTCGGTTCAGCCCGGACGGGCAAAGCGTCGTCTTCGTAACTGATCTGAGTGGAGACGAAAACATTCACCTCATGGATGCCGACGGAGGCAATCAGCGGGCGCTCAGCACGGGCGACGGAAGCGGCTTCATGTCCCCCGAGTGGACTCCGGATGGGGACTATATCGTGGTCTCCCGTTCCGCGCCCCTGCAAGGGCTCGAGAAGCTCTGGCTCTACCATAAGGACGGTGGAGTGGGCCTGCTGATGACTCCGGGGTCTGGGGCACTCCGCATAATGGGTGCGTCATTTGGCTCTGATCCGCGCTATGTATGGTATGCCCGCCGCAACGGCGCCTGGCAGTACAACGCCATTTTTCCCCAATTCCAACTCGGCGTCTACGACCGGGAGACCGGAACGCACACAAACATGAGTTCGCGTTTTGGATCGGCGATTCGCCCGGCGGTTTCGCCAGACGGAAAGTGGGTCGCTTACGGGACCCGAGAGGACACCGAGACGGGTATCGTCCTGCGAGAAATCGACACCGGCGAAGAACGTTGGCTGGCCTACCCGGTCCAGCGCGACGACCAGGAATCGATCGCGAACATGGACGCGTTGCCCGGCTACTCGTGGACCCCTGACGGATCCGCCATCGTCATTTCCTACGGTGGCGGGATCTGGCGCGTCCCGACCTACGGTTCGGCCGCGACCGAGATTCCGTTCACGGTAAACGCAGAGGTGGCTATCGGCCCGGAGGTCAAGTTCGAGTATCCCATCGAGGACACACCAACCTTCACCGCCCGCCAGATCCGCAACTCGGCTCCCTCTCCTGACGGCAGTAGAATGGCGTTCACGGCCATGGATCGTCTGTATGTGATGGATATCCCGAGCGGCACTCCCAAACGCCTCACGACTCAGGAAGTGGGCGAGTTCTTCCCCACCTGGTCACCCGACGGCAAGCAAATCGCCTTCGTGACATGGGATGATACAGAGGGTCATGTCATGAAGGTCGACGCCAACGGCGGCACGCCACGCCGGGTGTCCGACCGCTCCGCCTTCTACCAGGACACGGCGTGGGCGCCGAATGGGCGAATCGTCGTATGGCGGTCCGATGACCGGAATCTCACCGAGTCGATTGACCCCTTCGTTCCGGGCCTCGGGGCGGAATACGTATGGTTCTCTGCGGATGGAGGTGTCGCCACCGTAATCGGTCCGATTGGGGGAAAGAACCGACCGCATTTCACTCAGAACCCAGACCGGATCTACTATTACGGGCGTGCACCGGCGACACCGGGGCAACCCGCGACGGTCGCGCTGCTCTCTACCCGCTGGGACGACACAGACCTGAAAACGCACGTACGCGTGACTCGGAAACGTCGAATCCTCATCGCTGCCTACGAACACTCCGAGACATCCGACATTGTGATGCCCCGCGATTTGTCCGACCTGGATATGTCCAAGGAACCCCGGGTCCCGCAGCAGTCAGCGGGAATGGTGATGATGGCGCCCCGCGGTGACCAAGCGCTCGCGCAGATCGGAAGCGACATCTACGTCGTGACGGTCCCCCAGATCGGTGGTGCAGTTCCCGTCGTCGAAGTGACCAAGCCGGACAGCGCTTCCGTGCCAGCCAAGCAGCTATCCGATGTCGGGGGAGAATTCCCGGTGTGGGGTGCGGATGGTCAGACGGTCCACTGGTCCATTGCAAACGCCCAGTTCAGCTATGATCTGGCCGCAGGTGCCGCCGACCCCAACTACACACCCCGTGAGGTACGTGCTGAAATCGCCGTACCGCTGGACACACCCAAGGGCACAGTGGTTCTTCGGGGTGCGCGCATTATCACCATGAATGGCGACCAGGTTGTTGAGAACGGCGATATCGTCGTGACAGACAACCGCATCACACGTGTGGGCCAGCAGGGCACGGTTCCAGACGGCGCTCAGGTAATCGATGTCAGCGGCACCACCATCACGCCCGGCTTCGTCGATACGCATGCCCACATGTGGAATCTCTGGGGGCTACACAACAAACGGCCCTGGATATACGGCGCAAACCTGGCCTACGGTGTGACGACAACCCGTGACCCGCAGACGGCCACTACCGACGTACTGATGTACCAGGACCGCGTGGATGCGGGAGACATCGCAGGCCCCCGCGTCTACCATACGGGACCGGGTGTATTTAGCGGCGAAGGGATCCGGGATCTGGATCACGCCCGCACGGTCCTGCGCCGCTACAGTGAGTACTACGACACCAAGACCTTCAAGATGTACATGGCAGGAAACCGTCGTCAGCGGCAACTCCTGATCATGGCCGCGCGCGAACTTAAGCTCATGCCGACCACAGAAGGCGGCCTGGACTACCGGCTCAACATGACCCACGCCATGGATGGCTATCCGGGGGTGGAGCATACCATGCCCATTTGGCCGGCCTACAACGATGTTGTGGAACTGTTCAAGACATCGGGAACAGTGAATACGCCGACGCTCGTGGTGTCCTACGGCGGTCCCTGGGGCGAAAACTACTTCTATACCAACACGGATGTCGTGGGCGACGCCAAGCTGAACTACTTCACGCCCAAGGCCGAACTCGATTCCAAAGCGCGGCGCAGGCAGGGCGTGAGCCCGGGACCTGCAGGTTGGTTCATGGAGGACGAATACATGTTTACCAAACACGCCTCGTGGCTCAAGGACCTCGTGGAGGCTGGTGGCCAGACCGGCGTCGGAAGCCATGGCCAGATGCAGGGCTTGGGCTACCACTGGGAGCTCCAACTCCTCCAGTCAGGGGGCATGCGCAACATGGACGTGCTTCGCGCCGCCACGCTGATGGGCGCCCGGGCGATCGGCCTGGGCGGGGACCTGGGCTCCGTGGAGGTGGGCAAGCTCGCGGATCTCGTGATTATGAACGAGAACCCGTTGGATGACATTCAGAACACGAATACAATCCGGTACGTGATGAAGAACGGACGTCTCTACAACGGTGACAACATGGACGAGGTCTGGCCTCGTCAACAGGCGGCACCGGATGAGGCGTGGCGCCATCTCGCTCCGAATACCGCGGCTGGAATCGGCGGAGGTGGACGATGAGCCGCCTAAAAAGCGCCATCCTGATGATGGCAGGCCTGGTGTTGGCGATCTCAAGTGGGAATCCACTTGCCGCTCAGAGCCGGGAAGGCAGCGCCGCGGCGTCGAAGAAGCCGCTCGTTCTGACGCCCGATCGAAAGGCCGAGTTTACGGCCACCGAAGTGACCTGGATGTCACTCGACGTCAGTCCGGACGGTCAGACGATCGTCTTCGATATGCTGGGTGATATCTGGACGATGCCCATCCGGGGTGGCGAAGCCACTCAGATTACCGATGGTCTTCCAATGGACGTTCAGCCTCGGTTTAGCCCCGACGGCGAGACCCTTGTCTTTGTCTCTGACCGTAGCGGTGGCGACAACGTGTGGACCATGCGGATGGACTTCTCGGATACCACACAGGTGACGCAAGGGAATGGCTTCCAATACGTGTCGCCGGAATGGATGCCCGATGGCGAGCACGTCATTGCGTCGCGCAGCGGCGGTCTCGGAGGCGCAGCCAAACTCTACATGTACAACGTTTCGCGTCGCTCCCCGATTCCGCTGGTAACCACACCGGCCCAGAGCAAGATAACTGGAGCCACTCCAGCGCCGGACGGCCGTTACATCTGGTACGCGAGTGGTACCAACGACTGGAATTACAACGCCCGTTTTCCTCAATACCAGCTTGTCCGGTACGACAGGGACACCGGTCAGTCGCTGGGAATGACCAACCGTTATGGTTCTGGAATGCGCCCTGCGCTTTCGCCTGATGGACGCTGGCTGGTGTACGGCTCGCGAGAGAACGCCCAGACGGGATTGCGGAAGCGAGAACTCGCGACCGGCCGCGAAGAGTGGCTGGCATATCCGGTGCAGCGTGACGACATGGAGTCGCGCGCTCGGCTCGATCTTCTCCCGGGGTACTCCTTTACGCCGGACTCGGAAGCCATCATCGCGTCGTACGGCGGCAAGGTTTGGCGAATCCCGATCGATGGATCGGCGCAGACCGAGATTCCATTCCAAGCCGACGTAAAACTGGACGTAGGCCCCGAGGTGAAGTTTGCCTACAAGGTGGACACGGCTGCGGCAGTGACTGCCAAGCAGATTCGCCACCCTGTCCTGTCGCCCGACGAGACTCAGATGGTGTTCGAGGCATTTGATCGTCTGTGGTTGAAGGCCATGCCGGATGGTGAGGCCCGCCGACTGACCACTCAGGATGTGGGTGAATTCCACGCAGTCTGGGCGCCCGACGGACGCTCCGTTGCTTACGCCACCTGGGACGACGTGGCTGGTGGGCATATCATGACCACCCCGGTGAATGCCGTCACCACTCCTACACAACTCACCACCGCTGCCGCGCTCTACTACAACCTGGCCTGGTCGCCAGACGGAGAGCGGGTCGTCGCGACGCGTGCCGCGGCCCGTGAGCTGAAAGTCGCGCCCGATGTCTTTTTTGGACCGTTGGGAGGCCAATTCGTTTGGGTCCCTCGGGCGGGTGGGGATGCCACCGTCATTTCGCCTAGCGGGTCGCGCGACGTGATGCATTTCAGGCAGGATCAGCCCGATCGAATTTACGCCTACAGCCCCAGGGAGGGCCTGGTATCGTTCCGGTGGGATGGGACGGACGTAAAGATGCACCTCATCGTGCGCGGTGCCCCGGCGGGGACCACCGTTCAGTCGGTGCACCCGGAGGAATACACCCAGCTTCCGCGCCGTGTATTCCCGACGCCCGTCGACGTGGCGCATCCGGAAGAAGCGGACGGAGACCTCGAATCAGGCGCTCCGCCTCCTCCGGCGGGTCTGGTACTGATGTCGCCCCAGGGTGGCCGTGCCGTGGCCCAGGTGGGCATGCAGATCTACACCGTCGATGTGGTCGACCCTGTGGGGACGCCTCCCACCATCATTGTGGCCAATCCGGCCAGTGCACCAGTGGAGGTCCGCAAGCTTACCGACGTGGGTGGTGAGTTCCCGTCGTGGAGCACGGACGGGACAAGGATTACCTGGGCCCTCGGAAACGCGCTGTTCAGCTACGACCTGGATCACGTCCAGGCCGAGGAAGACAGTGTCATCGCCTGGCAGCGCGGCGACGCGCTGGTTCGCGTACGAGGCAGGGAAATCAACGACCTCATCAAGTCGACACGAGCCAAGATCGCGAGTCTGGAGAAGCCGGCGAGTGCGTCGGCCCCGGATTCATCCAAGGCAACTCCGGATGAAGCGCCTCCCGATTCGGCCCTGGCAAGAAGCGCACAGGTCGATTCGCTGAAGACCACGCTGAGCGGCCTGCGTGCGGATTCATTGGCTGTAACAGCCTCTTCCTTGAAGCGAGCGATCGCGAAAATGCAACGGGAAGCCGAGGACATCACAGCCCTGGCGGATTCCGTACGAGGTGGTCTCGATGCTATCCCGGATCCCTCGGCCGCGTACAAGGCGCATGAACAGCGCATCAAAGTGACCATGGCTCGGGACGTTCCGGAAGGGACTGTAGTCCTGAGAGGAGGTCGAGTGCTCACGATGAAGGAACACGAAATCATCGAGAACGCGGATGTGGTGGTGACCGACAACCGGATCGTGGCGATTGGCCCACGCGGTGAGGTTGACGTGCCGGATGGCGCCGAGATCATCGACGTAACGGGAAAGACGCTGATTCCAGGCTTCGTCGACACGCACTACCACCCGCAGTGGCTTGTCCCTGAGGTCCACTCGACGCAGGCGTGGCAGTTTTTGACCACGCTTGCATTCGGCGTGACCACAACGCGAGACCCGCAGACCGCCTTCACAGACGTGTTAAGTTATGCGGACCGGGTTGAAACCGGAACGATGCTGGGTCCGAGAATCTATCACACGGGCCCGGGCGTCTTCCTGAGCGAGAACATTCGGTCTGCCGAGATGGCCGAATCCGTTCTGAAACGGTACAGCGAGTACTTCGATACCAAGACCCTGAAGATGTACATGTCGGGGAATCGACAGCAGCGTCAGTGGATTATTGCTGCGGCCAAGAAGCACCGGATCATGCCGACGACAGAAGGCGGACTCGACTTCAAGTTGAACATTACCCACGCGCTGGACGGATATCCGGGCATCGAGCACGCTCTGCCGATCGCGCCCATCTTTATGGACGTGGTCGAGTTATTCAAGGCGTCACAGACAACAAACAGTCCCACGCTGCTCGTGTCCTACGGGGCTCCGTTCGGCGAGAACTACTTCTACGCAACCGAAAACGTTCACGACAACGAGAAACTACAGCGCTTCACGCCGCACGAGAGCATCGACACGCGCTCCAGGCGTCGCGGTCCCGGTGCAGGCGGCAGCCCTGGTCAGGCGGGTTGGTTCCTACCGGAGGAGTACGTCTTCAGCCAACATGCCGGCTTTGCGAAACAATTGATCGAGAACGGTGCTCGTGCCGGGGTTGGCAGCCATGGACAGCTGCAGGGACTCGGCTACCACTGGGAACTCTGGGCCATGGGTTCCGGCGGGATGTCCACGCACGATGCACTCAGGGCAGCGACCATTTACGGGGCCGAGGCCATCGGATTCGGGAATGACCTGGGGAGCCTGGAGGCCGGCAAATTGGCCGACATTCTGGTGATCGATGGTGATCCGCTGGAGGATCTGCGCAATTCCGTCAAGCTGCAGTACATCATGAAGAACGGGCGTCTGTACGACGGCAATACGATGGACGAGGTGTGGCCGCGCCAGCAGGCGCTGCCGGACTTCGGATGGCGGAATCTCGGACCGGCCGGGGTGAGTGCCGGGATTCGGGACTAGGCATATAGTTTTCACGGTAGAGTTCGCACTTGCAAAGCCCGAGGTCATCACCCTCTCAGTCTACGACCTGGTCGGAAGAGGGGTCTCGCGGCTCAGGGGTCCGGACCCAACGGGGCCGGAAACGCAGCAGATCACGGCTGAAGTGTCCGATCTCGCTGGCGGTCTGTACGTGTGGACGCTGGCTGGAGGAGCATCATTCGCGGCGAGCGGAGTCGTGGCAATTGTCCGTTAGCACCTCCGTCCGATTCGCCCTTCCCAAAGCAACACATGTCACGCTAGTTGGAAGCCGCGTTCCGGAGAATCTGCAGATAGGTCCGGACACCCTTCCCAAGGTTCGCAACTCCGATACTATGGTTGGTACCGTGGAATCCCGGCAGGTCGTCCTGTGACAGTACCATGGGGTTAAACCGGAACGAGTTATCTGCCATTTTGCCGGAGTGGCGGCTGTCTGACCCCGCAATCATGAGGCCCGGCGCCACGCCAACGTCCCCGTAGATCTGGCGAACGGATCTATCGATTATCTCAAACCCGTCGGACTCCCAGTCGGAGACCCGCGACCCAGGACGTCCAGATCCCGGTGGTACCCGCACCTCGATGTGTTCGCTTTCCACGGCCGCCCTGACGTGATTGACCACGTCTTCGACGGTATCGCTGGGGTGGATGCGGAAGTTGACGGTCACGATGGCCTCGACTGGCAATATGTTCGTCTTGACGCTTCCCGACAGCATGGTGGGTGCCGTGGTGGTCCGAAGAATGGCGTTGCCAAAGGTGATAGCGGATACTACGCTGCCCGCGCCCCTCTGGCCTCCCAGTTCTTCGTCGTGGCCGAAACTGAAGTAGACTGTTCGCGACGGCCGGAAGCCAGCCTGAAGCAGGACCGTCGTTGCCTCCAGCATCGCGATGACTGCACTCTAGTCATCCAGGGTACCTGGCCCCAGACTGGTGAGAAACCGTTTCAAACCTCACTGCTTCAGCCAGATGCCTGGCCGCCACTTGGTCGTCAAACTCGATCACCTCCAACGGAGCGCTCTCAAAGGCCTCCGGCGTGTGCAGCATGGTCCTGACCAGGACCACGGCCAAAAGCAGACCAAGGCCCAGTCCGATGGCGATGAGGATTCGGCGGGTCATGGCAGTCCAGGGGTTTCTTTTTCGAGGGCAGTCCAGCCCAGTAATTAAAGAGGCCCGGGGGAATGATCCAGTAAAGATATTCCAGATCGCGTCCATAATATGTACCCAGGCTATCAGGGCAGCGCCCGGCAGCGTACAACTTCCAAGACCCATCGTGAGCCCATCGCGCGTCTGCGAAGCCTCCCCACCCTGGGGTATAGTGCGTAAATGCCCACGATCGAGCGGTGTCCGGGCACCCCGTCATTTGACCCAGGAGACTCAGTCCATCGGTGACGTAGTCCGCCGGCACACGCCGCCCTGCTGCCTGGCCGTGGGCGCAATTGAGTGACAGGCGAGGGAAGGGCTGCTGAATGTGTAGTTTGGGGGGGCTTCGGAGAACTCCTCGCCGTAGCCGCCGCAACGCGCACATGCTCGACAAGAAAACCGCACCGCTGACACGAAGAGAGGCAAAGCACCTACTGTGCCGAGCTGCCTTTTCTGCGAGTCCGCGCGCGATAGAACTGGCTGTCGGCCGAACGGCCGAGGATGTAGTCCGGGACTGGATTGCTGAACCGACAAACTCCAGTTTTCTGCAGGATCCGCCCTGGATCGCTATCCACTACCCGCCTTCCGGTTCGCCGAGTGAAGTGGTGAACGCGTTCCGGGATCAGGACGCCTACTACGTTCAAGAAGTCCGGGCCGCATGGATGCGTGAGATCCTGGACGGAGGCCTGCGCACGCGTATGGCACTCTTATGGCATAATCACTTCGTGACGGATGTCAGAAAATATCGCTACGCTGCCCTCGCCTTTCGTTATGTCCGGCTCATGCAGAGTTTTGCTTTCGGCAACTATCGCAGCTTCGTCAAAGCCGTGACCACGGAAGGCTCGATGCTCTATTATCTGGACGGCAGGTACAACACGCGTGCTGCTCCCAATGAGAACTACGCCCGTGAGTTGATGGAGCTCTTCACGATGGGCCCGGTGGATGTGGACGGAACGCCGAATTACACACAAACTGATATTACGGAGGCGGCGCGGGCTCTCACGGGATGGCGAATGGACGTACGCTCAAGTTGGAGCGCCTTCCACTCAAGGAGCCAGTTTGACGCAGGCCCAAAGACGTTCCTTGGCCGTTCTGGAGAGTTCGACTCTGAGGACATTGTCGACGTCATTTTTGATGAGCGCCCCACCCAGGTAGCGCGCTTTCTTTGTCGCGCTCTGGTTTCCGAACTCGTGCACCACGCGCCCGAGGAGGAAATAGTCGAAGAACTCGCGCAACAGTTCATCGAATCTGGCTTCGACATCGGAGAGCTTCTGGTGACACTTCTGAGTTCCTCCTACTTCTTCGAAGAGCGTTTCATGGGCGTCCGGATCAAGGATCCCCTTGAAATGATGGCGCTGCAGTTCAGTCTGCCCGACGAATCTCCATCGCTCTCGCTCGCTGGAAACGTGCTGTCGTTCACCGACGGTTTGGGGCAGTCCCTGCTGGCTCCGCCAAACGTGGCGGGTTGGCCAGGTCACCATGCGTGGCTCAATACCGACCTGCTGCCGCGGCGTTGGTCCGCCACGGACTGGACCGCGGGCTTTGCCATGACCCGTGCGCAGTGGGAGAAGATGGCGCGGGATATCGGAGGACAGTCCCCGTATCCGGCCGTGGAGTTTGCCATCGGCCTGGCGGAGCAATTCCTGGCAGTGCCGCTTGAGTTTGTCTCAATTCCCGAGGTAGCCGAACCGTTCGGCGGAAACCTTGTCAGCGCGCCGCTTCCTGACGAACTGCTGAACGGTCCGGCCTATCGTGTCAATCTTGTCAAACTGTTTCTTTCAGGAATCCCCTGGTATGAATGGAATCCTGCTTCCGAAGCGGGCATCGTCCTGATCACCAATTATGTGCGTCTGCTATCTCGTCTCCCCGAGTTCCAACTGAGCTGATATGTGCACAACAGGATCAATGCTTCGGGACGGGCCAGCTCATGCAGGGGCCCATGTCGGCTGGAGCCGGAGACAGTTCCTTCGCGGAGTAGCTCTGGCAGGTGGATCGGTAGCTCTTGGACTGGGTGGAGTGCCGGTCCACGCCGGAACAGATGCACGACTCCTGGCCGCGCTTCAAGCCTCGGATCCCGAGCGCATCCTGGTTCTTATCCAACTGGCCGGGGGCAATGACGGATTGAACACGGTCATCCCCGTCACGAACGATCTGTACTACCAGGCGCGTCCCCGGCTGGGAATCCGCGCACAGAACACCGTCGCCCTGAACGGAGAGATGGCACTTCACTCTGGCCTTCGTGCCTGGGAAGCTCCGTACAAGGACGGCAGGCTCGCCATCATCCAAAACGTCGGCTACGATAATCCTGAACTGTCACACTTCGTCTCCACGGATGTCTGGCTGACGGGCGACAACGCACAGGACCTATCTGGCACTGGATGGCTGGGACGGTATCTGGACGGGACCACGCCAGACTTTGATGCCAGCCTCCCTGAACACCCTGTCGCCGTCCAAATTGGTTCGACGAGTCCCCTCTTGCTGCAGGCGGCGGAACGCTCTTTGGGCGTCAACTTCCCGAGTCCTTCTCTACTCAACAGGCTCATACAGGGAAGCGGAGTCTACGACGCCGAGGGGGTGCCCGACACGCTTCTCGGCGAGGAACTGTCGTTTGTCCGACGGGTGTCGAACAGCTCCTTCACATACGCTCAGGTACTGAAGAGCGCCTACGATTCAGGTAGCAATCGCGTGGGTTACCCAGGAAGCTCACTGGGGCAAAACCTCGCTACCATCGCTCGCCTCATCCGGGGCGGCTTGGCTTCCCGAATCTACCATGTCACGATTGGCGGTTTCGACACACATGCCGACCAGGCCGGTGGGCATTCGAACCTTTTGAGGCAGCTTGGGGACGCAACCGCCGCCTTCGTGAACGATTTGGGCGTTGACGGACTGTCGGAGCGCGTCTTGGCGATGACCTTCTCGGAGTTCGGTCGGCGCATCCATGAAAACAGTTCTGTGGGAACGGATCACGGGACCGCTGCGCCCCTCTTTGTTTTCGGTCCGGGGCTCACCGGAGGGCTTATCGGGCAGAATCCCGACCTCGCAGGCCTGGATGCCAACGGCAATCTTGTCGCGGGCGCAGACTTCAGGTCTGTCTACGCGGCTGTGCTTGAGGGCTGGTTCGGGCTGACCGCGCCTGCCGTCTCCTCCCTTCTGGGGGGCTCCTACACGGCCGTTCCGCTGTTTCAGGCCCAAACGGGTCTGGGTTCTTCGGCTTCTTCCCTGCCCGGCAGTACGGTGATTGACGGGCTGTTCCCTAACCCGGCCAGGGACACCGCCACGATACAACTCTCCCTATCTCAGACCCTGCCCGTTCAGGCGTCCCTCGTGGACCTATTGGGTCGGCAGGTGGCCAGTCTCTTCAACGTCGTGCTTCCCGCCGGACGGCAGACAATCGGTTTTCACATTCCCGCCCGGATTGCAGCCGGGCACTATCTGGTGAGAGTACGGAGCGGGGCATCGCTGCTGTCCAGACCGTTGGTTGTGATTGACTGAGGCCGGACCGCGAGCGAGAGGCCCGCAAAGGTGTAGATTGTGGGTGGTAATCCGACCTCGACAAGTACCATGAAAACCGCATATCTCTCACTACTCCTGGCTCTGGCCCTTTCTGCGTGCACCGGTGAGCCCGAGGCCCCGGGACAGGCCGATGCTGCGCCCGATGCCCCTTCCGGCACCGATATCCACCTGTTTCGCCTGAGCGATGGCACGGCCACTCACGACGCCATAGTCACAGACAGGGCCGGCTACGACAACCAGCCCCATTTCACAGCCGACGGTTCGCAGATTCTGTTCACCTCCGACCGGACCGGCAACATGGACACTTTTGCGTATTCCGTGGCAGATGGAAGTGTCTCGCAGGTAACACATTCGGCCGAGGGTGAATACTCCCCCACTACCGTCCCCGCCCGGCCGGGTTGGTTTTCGGCCATTCGGATGGACCTGGACGGTGTGCAGGAATTGTGGCGATATCCGCTTGATTCGGAGGACACGCCAGTACCCGTGGCCACGGTAAATCGTGTCGGCTACCACACCTGGGTGGGCGACGACAAGGTGCTCTTTTTCCGCCTGGGACGGCCCTCCACCCTTCAACTGGTGATGGAGGGGACCGCGGACACAACCGTCGTCGCAGAGCGTGTGGGCCGATCACTACACAAAGTCCCCGGCGAAAGAGCCTCTTCCTACCTGGTCACGGTCTCCGACGATTATCGCGAAATCAGACGCTACGACTGGGCAACCGGCGAATCATCGCCTGTCGCGGTGCCTCTGGAAGGTGGGCAAGACTACGCGTGGACGCCGGACGGCGCTATCGTCATGGCCATTGAGGGCATCCTCTACGCCTACGCTCCCGGGTTGGACGTAGACTGGCGCGAAATCGCAGACCTGGGTCTTGACGAGACCTCTCGCCTGGCGGTCAGCCCGGACGGCGCGCTTCTGGCCGTCGTCGCCAACCGATCTGAGTAGTGTCGTGAAGCACCTTCGCGGCCGCAGGTCGGGGTTCGCCGGCGCGGGCCTCATCGCCATCGCCCCAATGGTGAGTGGACCGAGCTCCGGATTCGAAGGAGTGCGCGGCAGGCCGACTACTGGGTGCACGTTGACGGGTGACCTGCAGACAGCGCGGCTACGGCGACAATTCCGATGCCCACTGACCAACACGGATTCAAGATCGCTGGTCCGGCTTTGCCCACGCGGGAAGTGGCGCCCGGCAACGCGTGGCGCCTTCACCGAGTGGCGTCCACGGCAGCAGTGACCGTCATGTCGGCCGACGGGCTACCCGCCGGGATGCTGAGGGGACTCGATGAAATCGCATAGTCCGCTGGATTTGTTGCGTCGCCCGCGACTGTGAATGGCACGCTGACCGCCAGACCGCTGACCGCCGAGCGCCGACGTTCCCCCGATATAGGACGTGATTCCCGTTATTGTGGCAAGGATGGCCTCCCCGTTCTCGTCAAGCAGATCCTCGCTAATTACAATGTCGAGGTCATATGGAGAAACGCTGCTTCCAGGAATGACCAGAGAGGTCACTGCTGTAAAGTCATCGACAATCGTTGCCGGATCGCCTCCCGTGCCCGCCGTGGTTATGGCCAGCGTCAGCGCATCCCCGGTCATCGTGCCTGTCCAAGAAATGGACAAAGTGGCGGGGGTCACGGATTCGGCGCCAGCACTACTGGCTGCGACAAATTGAATGTCCGTCAGATTCTGCGCCTGGACGGAGCCCGCCATAAGCAGGGTCCCAACTAGAGCCAGTAATTGCGCAGACGCCGCGCGGAAAAATTTCGTATCAGTCAGAGACATGACAACCTCAGGAAGGTGGGGTAACAAATGGTGTCGGTCGGCCAGTGGGCCGTTCTGGTTCGACACTCGTTCCTGAGTCGTTCCTGAGTCGTTTCGCGGGCGCGGAGGCGGAATAGGCGGATACTCCCGAGAGGGAGGTCTACATCAGCAGAGCATCCGGCCACAGTTGCCTGCCGCACGGGATCCTCCGCCAATACAGAACGGACATTATTACCAGATTTGCGCCAGTCGCTGTAATTATCCGGACAGCGTTCCGGAAACAATCCGGACACAATCCAGACAAACCGTCCCTTCTGGCCGTTTTGCGGCTATTCTGCCACAGCTACCCATCCAGTAGCATTTCTTGCTCGCCCCCCCCCTCCCGCGGGCCACCTCACCCAATCCACCGACCCGGGCGCAAACATGCGTCCAGCCGGGACCTTCCCCAACCCCACAATCCCGGCCTTTTCCATACATCGGTAGCACCAACCCAAAGCGCCGCACAACCGCGGGGCGGGCCTCTTATCGTACCAGCGTCAGCGTCCGGGCAACCGAAGCCTCGGGTGTATCCAACCGGTAGATGTACGAGCCGGTGGCCAGGCCGGGAGCGTCAAACCTGATCTGGTGACGCCCGCTCTCCTGAAACGCGTCAACCAGTACCTGAACCTCGCGGCCAAGGAGATCATAGACGGCCAGACGCACATGGCCAGCCTCGGCGAGCGAGAATGCGATGGTCGTGGCGGGGTTGAAGGGGTTTGGGTAGTTCTGTTCCAGATCGACCCCTGCCGGAAGCTCGGGGGACCCGGCTACCGAAACGGTGGCAGCGGAAACGTCACCGCTCCAGACCGCAAAGTGGGCAGCGGTCTCCCCTCCCGCGCTGGTAAAGAAGCCCCCGAGGTAGACCCGGCCATCAGCGTCAAGCGCAATACCGCGGACGGAGCCATTGGTACCACTGCCCAGGGCTGACCACACATCGGTGGACGCATCCCACCTCGCCACGAAGGACGTCTCCACATCCCCGGCCTGCGTGAAGACGCCTCCGGCATAAAGGGATCCATCCGGACCGACCTTCAAGACCCGCACTGCGCTATTGAGGCCAGATCCGACCGCAGACCAAGCGCTGGCCTTGGGGTCCCATCGGGCGACGTAATCCGCCACGACGGTCCCTGCAAATGTGAACAAGCCTCCAGCAAATACACCTCCATCCGGTGCAATGGCGATGGAGCGGACAATGCTATTCTTGCCCAGTCCGAGGGGCTCCCAGTGTCCAATCGCCGGATCCCACCGGGCAATGCCAGACGCGGCCCGTTCGTCGGCCAGCGTGAAAGGACCACCCGCATAAACGACTCCGTCGGGCGATACCGCAATGGCCTCGACACCGGCGTTCATCCCTGTACCTAGCGCGCTCCATGTGGATGACCGCGGATCCCACACAGCCACGCTCCCAACGGAGACTCCACCTGCCAACGAGAAATAACCTGCCACATACAGCGACCCATCCGGTCCGACCACCATGTCCTCGACTGCCCCGTTCAGCCCGGTCCCAAGGGGGTTCCATCCTGCCGAAGTCCAATAGCCTATAAACCCGAGCTGCTCCGTTCCCGAGGCAGTGAAATAGCCCCCGGCGTAAATCCCGCCGACGGCATCTACGGCGACAGTCTTTACAAGGTTGTTCAGGCCTTCGCCCAAAGGGATCCACTTTTGGGCCAGAGGATCCCAGGTCCCGATGCTTCCCAGGGCTTGAATACCCTCCATACTGGAAGTACCTCTGCCAGCCCTTGTAAAGACTCCTGCGGCGATGATGGTCCCGTCGCTACCAGCCTCCACGTCGAACACAGCTCCGTCCAGGCCGCTGCCGGCCGACGTGACGGTGAGGCTCGACCAAGCGCCAGTACCCAGATCCCAGGCGGCCATCGCATCGGCTGGAATATCGCCGGACTGCGAAAAAGTGCCCCCTACCAGGAGCTGACCGCGTTCGTCTTCAACAAGCGCCTGTACCCTGCTGTTCATGTTTCCGATGGGCTGCCAAAGCCCGGATTGGGGATCCATGAGGGCGACTCCGGCTGAGGGTTGTCCGTCAATTTGGGTAAAGGACCCGGCCACAGCCAACCTGCCGGAATACAGGCGGCGAATAGAACTGATGGTCCCGTTGAGACGGCCGGGCAGTTGGTCCCACGCGCTGGCCGCGTCATCCCAGACCAGCACGCGTTCCGCCGGGTTTGGTCCGGGCAGAGAGAAAAGGCCGCCTACGGCAACCTGGCCATCGCCGAGGGCCTCCAGAGAGTAACCGGGGCCCGGCAGGCCGGCGCCGAGGGCTTCCCACCCGGGCGCACCGTCTCGAAATCGCGCGATATGGCCTATTTCCGCGAAATTGCCGGCGGCATACACGCCATCGGACGTGGCAAGGAGTGCGTGTACCGGCCCCGGAAGCCCTTCCTCCAGAGCGGTCCAGGTCCTCGTCGCGGCGTTAAACATGGCCACCCGGGAGGCCTCAATGCCACCCGCCCGCGAGAATGATCCAGCGGCTATGAGCGAGCCCGCCTCGTTGATTGCGAGGGCGGCCACACGCTGGTTTGTGCCGATTCCGAGGGCCGACCAGACCTCCTGATCAGGATTCCATGCTGCGACGCCGACCGCGGTCACGTTTCCCGCCTGGGTGAACGATCCCCCAACGTACAGAGTGCCTTCCTTGTCCAGGGCCAGCGAGGACGCTGCGGAGTTGATTCCGCCACCCAAAGCGCTCCAGGTGCCCTTGGATGGGCTCCAGAGCGCAATGTTGTGGACGCGGGCATCACCAGCGAATTCAAACGAGCCGGCCACGTAGATGCCGCCGCGGCCGTCCCTGGCCATGGCATGGACCGCCCCGGACACGCCCCGGTACGGAAAAGCGAAGCCCGACTGCCAAAAAACATCGCCTGGAGAATCTACCCGGACCGCATGGGTAGCCTCGGAAGCCAAGGGCGGCGCGCCGGGAGGCGTGATGGGTACATGGCGCCGAGACTCGTCAAAGCGCGCGTGTTCGAGAGTTGCTGCTGCCCCAAGTCCGGCGGCAAAAGGCGTGACGATGGGCTTCGCTGGCCCAAACATGGCCGCCCAAATGGCAAAGCCAACAAAAAGCGCAGCCCCTGCCTTCCACAGGCCAAGGAGTCCATCGGGCGGGGCCCCCGCCCCGGGGACCGTCAGGTTCGCATACATACTGAAATCAGGCTGACCGAATGGGAAAGAAACGAGAAGGCCCCGACATGGGCTCAATCATGCCGAGGCCCCTCTCTCAAGCGCTGGAGGGCGCTTATTTCATCAGGACCAGGGTCCTTGAGGTCGCGTACGTCGCCGTCGCCAGACGGTAGATGTACGTTCCCGTGGGCAGCCCCGCTGCGTCGAAGCGCACTTCATGCTGACCGGCGTTGATGTGACCGTCGACCAGAACGCTCACCTCGCGGCCCAGGACATCGAACACCGACAACCGTGCGCTTCCGGCTTCGCTCAGAGAGAAGCCAATCGTCGTCACCGGGTTGAATGGATTCGGATAGTTCTGACCGAGTTCAAAGCCGACCGGCAGAACGTCTTCGCCAAGAATCTCGTCTTCCGTCGCCGTGGACGTGCTGGACGAGGCCATGTTGAAGGACACCATACCTTCGGTCGCCGAGTTGGCAAACACCTGACCCGTACTGGATACCGCCAGGAAGCTGACCTGCTGCTCTTTGAGCTGGTACTGCTCAAATGGAGCGGGCCATGCTTCGGTCGGATTCGTGTTGACGAACACGCCCTGGCCCCATGAGGCAGCGTAAAGGTTGCCCATCATGTCAAAGGACAGATCACGAATCTCCGGACGCCCAGCCCACGAACTGTGCGGGTTCGGAATGTTGGAGTTGACGAACTGCCAGGTCTCTGTGGTTGTCGGCGACGCATCGCTCAGGCGGTAAATGCCCTTGCCCGTTCCCGCCCACAGGGTGCTCATGTCAGGATCAAACTCGAGGTCGAAAATGTGCCCGGCCTTGTTCGCCAGCAGCCCGCTGTTGCCCGGACCGCTGAGAACGTTCCAGGTAAAGCCGTAGTCGGCAGAGACGAAGACTCCGTAGCCAAACGTTCCTGCGTAAATCACTCCCGGCTCCATGGGGTGGGCAACGAGCGACCACGGCGTGTCTGCCGAGACACCCGGAAGTGAACTCACCTGCTGCCAGGTGTCACCATAGTCCAGTGAGCGGAATACCAGGCCGTTGTTGGCCGAGATGTAGATGAATCCGTTCACGTCCTGCGTGATTGCGTAGACAGCTGACCAAGGCTGGACACCGGTACCAAGGTCCGGGCTGGCCTTCTCCCAGGTCAGGCCGCCGTTGTCGCTGTAGTAGAGACCCGCCCATCCCCAGCTTGAAAGCCAGACTCGGTCATCGGTGTTGTCATCGGGCGTGCCACGGTTGTCCAGATGGAGATCCGTCACAACCAGGGGATAAGGCAGGCCGTCGTCACAGGGACGCCAGCGGTTGCCCAGTCCGATTATGTCGTAGCCCTCGTAGTAGAGCTCATCGGTCATTGGGTTGGTCGTGTCCGGGATGCGGCAGAGCACGGAGGCGTCGATGCCCGGTGTGCCCTGATAGAGCCCCACGATCATGCGCTCAAGCTGCACATCGCTGCCCAGGTGCATATTCGGTCCGACCTTGCCCAGATTGGTCTTGTAGAACTGAGCAGCCTGCGCGACCGCCTTGGCCGGGAAGGCAAAGGTTGGCTTAATCTGGCCCAACTCCGCCGCGTTGTTCCACAATTCGTGGTCTGTCGTGAAGGCGGTGACCTGCTGCACGTCCAGGTTGCGGACGAGTTGCGAGTTCACTACAGCCTTGGCTGTGAAGGAAGCCATGTCACCTGGCAGAAGCTGGCGAATCACCCAGTCGTCGCGCGTTGGGTCGTTCTCACCCGTCTTGCCGTCGAACCAGCGTGGCGCGGTAGTGGCCAGCATGCCCACTGAAGGCATTGCACCGGCATACACTGAGAGCGCCTCGTCGAGGATATCTGGTACCGAGACACACTGCGCCTTGTCGTGGCCAAGGTTGGTGACCTTCACTGTTACCTCGACGGCATCGCCCGGGTAGAACATCTTCCACTCCGGATCGACGATTGTCGCGATGGCCAGGTCAGCCTTGTAGTCCGCCAGCGCTTCGATACCTGTGTAATCGATCGGGCCGAAGGACGAATACGGGCTGAACGTCACCGTCCCCATGCCGCCATTCATCTCACCGAGGCTGGCGATCGTGCCCTTCCAATCCTCGCGGATGTCCAGCACGTCCCCATAACACATGAGTGGATGGTCGCCCTGCACGTTGACCGTGAAGAGGTCCTTGTTGATTGGTGTGATCAAGAAGTAGTCGGCATCGTCGTTGCCGGAGATGGTGACGGTGCTGAAGTTCTTGAACATGTTGCCGGCGTCGTTCTTGCCCATCAACGCGTCCAGACCCTGGAAGTCAATGGTGTCTTCGCCCGTTCCTGCCATCACCTGGATAGTCTTGGTTGGGCCGTAGAACATGACCTCTTCGGCGTGATCGGAGTCGATGAACGAGTAGCCGTCGCCCCAGAACTCATTGTCCCTGACGACAATGTCTTCTGCTCCGCCATTGAAGGCGAATATGCGGTGTGCGGGTTTGACGTTGTCGATGATCGGATCCAAACCGGAGTAGAACAGCACGCGCTTGGCGCCGGCTGCATCCGTCAGCTCAATCGAGCCGTCGTTCGGACCATCGAACAGGTGTTTCACCGTCTCGCGGCGATCGTTGTTTTCGCCCAGCTCCAGGGTATCAAAGCCGTCCCCGAGCATTGCCATCAGCGTCCCGGCCGGGATGGCATCCGGATCTACATAGAGGTAGTCGTCGGCCTTGAGACCCATTACGGTCAAGCGTCCGTCAAATCCGAGGCTCCCGTCGCCACTCTCCAGGTCCGCGAGGTGGTCGCGGAAGAGAATGTCATTGTCCTTGTTGGCTACGACCACCCGGTCTTCGCCATCCAGCGTGACGGAGCCAAGCTGCCCGTCTGACTTGACGATCAGGTCTGAGCCGGGCTCGAGAAGGCAGACCACATAGTCTTCGACCTCGCCGCCTGACTTGGCCTTTCCGGTCGGGATGTTGCACTCGTCCGGCTTGGCGCAGAGGCGGAATCGAACGAAGGCATTCTCGTCGACCTCACCCGTGGCGGGCAGTTCGAAGGACACAAAATTGTCTCCTGGATTGACCCAGAGGTCATTAACGACGATCTCCGCACCGGTCCCGAACTGACCGTCATCAAGGTTATAGTCCAGGAAGACGCTCAGGTAGCCACCGGTATTTCCGCCGACGTTAGCGATCAGGCTGTTCAAGGCGCCCTTGTAAAACGAGGCCTTTCCGTGGCCGTTGAGGATCAGGAAGGTGATTCCGTCTTCGTCATCGCCATTGCCGTCGAAGTCGCCGTCAGTATCGTCACCGTCGGCGTCGGCTGAAGGCTGGCCGTCCGGATCCGAATCGATCATTTCGCCCAGGGTCAACCCTGTGATCAGGTGCATCGCACCGTCGGGTAGCACCGTCTGGGCAGCAAAATCAGCGTCTCCAAAGTCCAGTGATGAGATCTCGACAGTGTAGTCTTCTACCTCGCCGTCTTCCGCCATGCCGATGTAGGCATTGCACTCCATGTTGTTGGAGCAGATGCGGAGACGCATGAAGGTCTGCTTGGTGTTTACCGACGTCGGTAGGACTGGAATTGTGGCCAATGCATATAGGCCAGTCGGCAGCGTCTGGGGCAGGACCTGGTTGTGAATCGGGTGCTCTCCCCAATCGTCCCAGTCGCCATCATCGTTGAAGTCCACCCAGATGTTGAGAAGGGCATCGCTGCTCGGTGAGACGTAGGGGAAGTTCAGGACGTGGTCCGTACCGGCGATGAAGACGAGGTCGTCCGGAAGGGAGTCTTCGTCATCGGGCGTGCCGTCCAACGTGTCATCGCCCTGGCCGTCATCCGATGGAGCGCCATCGTTGTCGACGTCCACGAATGCGCCAAGCATCGGCGCGTCCTGGATGAGACGGTGGCGCGCACCGTTGTCCTCCATCAGGGTCTTGTAGGGTGCAGGCGCATCACCAAGGTCCAGCTTGACCACGACTGCCATATCCATGTCGTTGTCAGGATTGGTGTCGAACTGGTCCAGGCTGGCCAGCATGGCCGTGTTCTTGAGGTCCGTCTTCAGGTCACAGAAGAACTTGATCCTCAGCTCACGCGTCTGGCCGCGAAGAATCTTGTCGATTTTCCAGATAGCGGTGTGCTCGCCTGCGACCTGGTCGTCATAGGTCGGGGGCGTGAACGCAAACTGCTCGTCGTCCAGATTCCAGTAGGCCCGGTCGAAGGTCATGATGTTCGGATCGTATAGATCCTTGATCTGCACCCATGTGGCCGGCTCGGGACCCAGGTTCTTGACCTTGATCACGAATTCTGCCACGCCGCCGTCGATGTTCGAGTCGAACGAAACGACTTCCTTTGTGATCTGAAGGTCGGCGTTGCCAACACCCTCAACAGTGGCCTTCACGTAGCCCTGGGGGCTAGGATCGTGCGCGGTGCCATCGTCAATAACCTTGGCCTTGATGCCGAATGAGTCGCCGCACGTTGCGCGGCCAACGATGTCCACATACTCCATGTCAAGGATCTCGTTGTGTGGCCCAGAGGGCTTCACGAGCGAGAGCTTCCACTGTACGGGAAGGGGCAACCACGATGGATCCAGCAGAGTCAGTGTGCCCTCGATATCGCCGAATGGGTTGACCGGCTGAGGGAAGTTGCCTGAGAAAGTGTAGGGGAACGTAGCGTCTACGAGCTCGAAACATCCGTGCGGGTCATCCTCCTCGATGAGCACCTTGATGTCGCGGCTCCGATCCGGACCAATGTTGGTCAGCTTGACGCGGAAGTGAACCAGGTCCTTGACCTTGGGCTCTTCTTCGAGAAGCTCCTCGTATTCGAAATTGAACTTGCCTGCGTCCTCTGTGATGTTTCCAACCTTGAAGACGGCACCAGTGGCCGTCCGAATCAAAACAGTATCGTCCTCGTCGATGCCGTTGATATTGCTGGTCCCGAAACTTTGACCGGCAATGTCTGCGAGCGTGACGTCTCCAAACGGCACTCCCGGGAGAAGCACGACCTCCGCCATGTTGAGCGGATCGATATTGACGCCAGCGCCTGTGAACCGGAAATCGTATTCGGAGACGAGGATGCCAATCGTGCCGGTCTCCAGATCCAACCGATCATTGTCCATCAGCATGCCGATCTTGGACCGGGTCTGAAACACCATCAGGTCAAGGTCAGCTTCCGTACCATGCACTTCGGCAACGGCAGGCCCGTTATTAGAGAGGTCAGGATCGACGGCGCCCGTGATCTCGCTGATCCGACCGTTTCCGGTGAACCAGAAGGGCGAATCACACTTGATCTTGCCTTTCACCGTGAACGTCTCCATCGCAAAGGTCCAGTCGTTCCCATTGGGGACTGGGGCCCCAAGAGACGCTCCCCACTTGACGGGAAGGTGGAAACCGTAGGCGATGGCGTTTCCGTCGACCTCGGTGACCTCGAAGCACTGCTCTGTGTCATACGTGTCGAACCACACCCAGACCGTGGGAGCCGCATTGGGCCCCAGGTTGGTGGCCTTCACCGTGAATGTGACTTCCTGTCCTAGCTCACGCCGGTCATGATTGGCTTCGATCTCTACCTGTACGTCCGCCGAATAAGGCGAGTACTGCGCGAACACCGCATCGGCGGTCAGGAGCAGCGTCATAAAGACGGAGATGAGGAAGGACAGAACCGGGATGATCCAACTGGGCGAGGAGCTCCTGGTGGATTTGGGCGCGCGAGCCGGTCCAAAGCGGTAATTGTCGCTTGGGACCTGGTTTGAGGCGCTAGGTGTGTTCACGGCGTACATAACAGCAGTTATCCGTTGGTTTCGGTGCAATGGCAATCAGCGCACGTAGCGCGATCTACCAGAGACCCATAACGGGCCATTTCGGGGCCTTTACGGAGGGTGTCTGCTGTCAGGCCTAGATTGTCGGAGAGGTCACCATCGGACGTCCCAGGGGCGTGGTTCGAAATCGGTAACCGTCCGAATGGCGCGGATCGGACGTCCGCACTGCGCGGGGGCTTGGCCGATTTGTCAACCCAGGTTCGACGGAGGGGTCCAGAACGCAGAAAAGGCGACGAACCGGATGATTCGTCGCCTTTCAAGGAAGTTGGAGGTAAGCGTTTTAGCGCATAAAAGCCGTCAGGGCCAGCGAAACCACCATAAACATCGCAACCAGCAGGTCACCAAAACGCAGCGCGGGGGCCTGCCGATGGTCTTCATTCACTTGGGATACCCGATTCATAGCTAAGGTTTGGTTGGGGCTAAAAAGACGGCGATTATCAGGAATGCCACGCAGATTATCGCCAGGACAGCGTCCAAAAGCGAAAATCCTCGGGGCAGACTGTCGTCGCTCGAAATCTATGGCAAAGGTGGGTGCATGCGAAAAACAGCCAAGCCCGGTCTCCCGGTGGAGATCAGGGGACTCAACTCGCGACCAGGTCGTCATCAAGGGTAGCGATGACCTGAGAATGAAGGCGAAAAGCCGCGGAACTCTCTAGAGACTGAAGTATGCTCTTTCTACCGCCAGGAAGGCAGGGACGGCGAGCATGGCCATCAGGAGGACTGCCGTAAATAGATCGGCCAGTCCGGTTTTGGGTCGGGTCATCGTAGTAGTAGCGTGTCTGTATAGGCGTGGTTTGGGGCGCGTTACAGGTAATGAGAACGCCGTTTGTGACCGTTTTCGGGTTGTCTGTCCGATTTATTGTCTGATTTGTCGGGATTGGTGGGCCGGTTTGTTGCACCTCCCTGGGCCTGCCCGCAGAATTACTGTCCGCTGAGCCGGGGCACCCGAGACTGCCCGTCCGGAAGCAAACGAAAAACCCCCGACTGCCGGAGCAATCGGGGGTTTGGGGCCCGTCGGGCAAGGTGCCGGGGTGGAAAGGTACGCGCCCATAGCCGGTGGCCGCCCTACCGCGGCAGGTTGCCTTATTTCATCAGCACCAGCTGTCTGGTAAAGCTCCCTTTGTCCGTATAGAGCCTGTAGATGTAGGTACCGCTCGGTAGCGCCTGGGCGTCGAAGCGAACTTGATGGCTCCCGGCCTCAAGAGTGCCGGAGGCCAACACCTCCATTTCCCGTCCGAGGACGTCGTAGACCGCCAGCCGCACGTGGCCGGTTGCCGGAAGTTCAAATCCGATGGTTGTGACCGGGTTGAACGGGTTCGGGTAGTTCTGCGAGAGCGCGTAGCCTTCCGGCACACTGGTTTGTGCATCCGGCTCCGTGTCGGTGGCCGAGGCCTCCGGCGACAACGTCTGGACGCCAAACTCGCTGGACCCGACGAATACGTCGCCATCCGGCTCTATCAAAATCATAGACACCTGGCCCTGACGAAGCGCCATCTGGCTGAAGGCGACTCCGCCCATGCCGATCGGATCCTCGTGCTTGAAGGCACCAAAGCCCCAGGAGCCCACCAGGAGATCGTCATCCGCGTCCGCGGCGTCCTCGTCGAAGGCAAGGACCCGGATTTCAGGAGTCACCACGCTTCCGCTATCCAGCGTGACCGTGATGTCCATCTGCTCCCAGGTGCCAACAGGGACGCCTGCGGCATCCAGAAGCAGGCGCCATACGCCCTTTCCGGTGCCAATGAAGATGTATTCGTCCGGATTCGGTGCCGCAGCATTCCCATGATCCGGCGAGAAGGCCATGTCGAAGACGTGGCCGGCAAAGTCATTGCCGGAATTGTCGGGATTCAGGAGGTCGTCGTTGATCACATCTCCGCCGAGAGGCTCCCAGGTAAAGCCGAAGTCCCTGGAGACAAAGACACCGCGGCCAAAGGTGCCTGCATACACTACACCGCCTTCACTGGGGTGCGCCTGCATGGACCATGGCGTGTCTGCACTGGCCCCGGGAAGACTCGAAACCTGCTGCCAGGATTCTCCCTCGTTGAAGGACCGGAATACCAAGCCGTTGTTGGCCGATATGTAGAGCACCTGGCCGGCGTCCTTCGTGATCGAATACACGTTCGCCCATCCGCCCTTGGGACCCAGAACGGGCTCCATGGCCGTGAACGTCTCGGCGTAGTCGTCCGAGTAGTAGAGACCCGCGGAGCCCCAGGACGCTAGCCAGAGGCGGTCATCCAGTACGTTGCCCGGGGTGCCTCGGTCATCAAGGAAGAGGTCCGTCACATGGAGCGGGACGGGAAGGCCGTCGCCGCAGGGCTTCCAGTGGTTGCCCACGCCAGGCTGGGTGAACAGCACGCCGTCCGCGTCCGGAATACGGCACAACAGCGGCGTGTTGAAGCCGGGCGCACCCTGGAAGAGGCCGGCCACTACGCGGTCGAGGCCCGAGGGCAGCTCGACATACTGTGCCGAAATCGCCACGGCTTTGGCCGGGAAACGGAAGAAGTTCAGTACGGTGAAATCGTCACTGGCAATGTTGTTTGTCAGATCAGGATCGTCTGATGGCACACCGGCACTGGCATCGATGGTGGACGTAAAGACCGCCGGCATCAGCGCGTCGATGACGCCTCGGAACGTGATCGTGGCAGTAGCTCCCGAAAGAAGACGGTCCACGTTCCAGATGCCGGCCCCAAACGAACCCGAGGCGAATACAGGATAGAACTCGACCGGATATGGAGCAAACACGTTAAGAATGGCGGGCAGCGAGATAACTGCATCCACACAGGTCACCTCGTCCACGCCGTTGTTGGTCAGCGTAAACGTGATCTCGCGCTCGTCCGCGGGATAACCGCTGGACTTATCCCAGGCCGCGGTGACTGAAACGTCGGTCACCGCATCGGCGCGGATCTCGATGCCGGCAAAGTTGACATTTTTGATCGGCGCGTCGAAAGACCAATTCCCCACGCCGGGGGCGACCATGCTGAGGGCCTGACCGGCGAACGGACCACCCATAAGGTCCAGGACGTCGCCGTCACAGGTTGGCGGTGCTCCCCCGTCGATGACCATCGCGTAGGTCGCAGACGGCGTGATGTTGAAGAGATCGTTGCCTGCCTCTCCTTCAATGAGGATGTTGGCCGGAACGGGTCCGGCGGCGTCCAGGAGGGTGAAATTGATGGTGTCCTCTCCGCCTCCGGCATGCACGATCAGATTGTCCGTCGGGTTCGTGAACGAGACGCTCTCTCCGCAGCTTACACAGTCGATGAAGGACATCATGTCCAACGCAAACGCCCCGTCGTTCAACTCGATTGTCGAGGTGGGGTCGTTGTTGAACTGGAATTCTGCATCGGCCAGGGTCAAAGTGACAATGATGGGCTCGACGTTGTCGTAGTCCAGCAGCTTGACTGCGTTGACGAAGATCTCTCCGCTCGGCTCGTCGAAGTGCTCCGAGTACAGGTCGTAGACCGCGGCAGCCATGGACTGGATCGTCACCAGGTCCGCGTCGGCGCCGCCGTCGAATGTGACGGTTTCGGCGGGCGTGAGGCCATTGAGCTCAAAGATCAGGTGATCGCCGCCGCCTTCGGAGTTGATCGTAATTGGAATGCCAAGGTCGCCTCCGGAGTAGTCTATTGTCAGCACCTCATCTGCGCTGGTCAGCGACAGGTCGAGACTCGCGATTCCTGGGGCGGAAAACAGCACTACCGGCGCGCCAGACTCGTCCGTGAGTACAACGCTTCCGGCGACCAACGCCAGCTTGTACGGGCCGGTGAGGCCTGCGCCTTCGGGAAGGTCCAGGACGATGTTGGCACCCGCGGCAGCAACTACCTCAAACGAATGGTCCTCAACTTCGCCATCCAGAGCAACTGACGTGGGTAAATCACAGTCCGCGGCGGCCGAGCAGAAACGCATTCTTGCGAAGTAGTTGCCCAGGGGATGCGAGGCGGGAATGGACAACGTCTTCAGAATCGCAGCTGTCCCGGTAGCATCGTCTGGAAATACATTGTCTGCGGGGTCGAAGGATCCGTCGCCTGGGACATCAACCCATCCGTTGAGTCGGCCCGATCCAGAGGTTTGGACCGTGTAGAAACCTGTGGTGGGCACACCTGCGTCGCTCACCATCGGGGAGAACGTAACCCCGTCTTCGTCATCTGTGGTATCGTCGTCACCGCCGATACCGTCGCTGCCCGCGTCGGCGTCAGGGACACCGTTGTCTTCAGCATCGGGAGAAACGGCACCCAGGTAGACATTGGCTGGCAACACGTGCGCCGGGCCGCCATTTTCGAGCAGGGTCGGATATGATCCCAGCACGTCGGGAGCGTCTCCAGCGTCTCGGGAAACGGTCCTTTCGTACGCACCGCGGTCGAGTACGTCAATGGTTCTAGCGTTGCCGGCGATATCGGTGGACGCATAGTTCAGCGAGAAGGTACTCGACGGCCCGGCGCCGATGAGTTCGCCCAGGTTTATGAACGGTGAGGTCGACCTCAAGGTGAGATCGGTGAACTCGGTGGTGAATATCGGATCGACGGACTCGTCTGAGTTTGTCGAGGCCAGAACCGGGGTACCGGTCAATGCAGTGCCCGTGCCGTTCCAGATGATGACGTTCGTCAGCGTTACAGTTCCCGACTGGTGGTGAACCGCGGCACCGGCGCCGGAATTGCTCACGAAGGTGCTATTGATGATCTCGACCGTGGAATTTGCGCTGTACACGGCCCCACCGGTCACGGCAGAACAGTTCTCAAATACTGAATTGTAAACCCGCATGAATGAGGATACGTCGATGTTGATGCAACCTCCTGCACTCCCGGGAGCGGCACCGTTTCTGAAGATGACGCGATTGGCCTCGACCGTGCCCATGTTCGTCGCGATTTGGCCGCCTCCTCCAGCCGCGGACCCACCTTGGAGGGTAAGGTCCTCGAGGCCGAGTGCATTCCCCACCTGGATGGTAAAATTGCGAGAGCCGGAGTGCAGGATATCGATAGTTGTGGAGGTAGCACCTGCGCCACGAAGCAAGACTTGAGGCGCATTTGTGTCTCCCAGAAGCGCATTCAGGTCGTAGGTACCCGCGGACAGCACAATCTCATCGAACGGGGGGATTCCGCATTCAGCAGAGTTGGTCCACGCCTCGCGCAGTGAACAGTCGCCATCCACGGCAACAACGTCGCCAAAGATGGTAACGGTGGCCGTCTGCGCCTGAGCCGGCACGGCCATCACAGCCAGTGTCAGCCAGAAGGCAGCAAAGATGCTGCCTACGCTCCTGCTTGGCACAAGAGGGAGACGAGAGATTCGCGACGTCAGTTTCATGACACATTTCGGGCTTGGTGGTATCTATCTACACTACAGAAACGCGAGTATTCCGGGATTCGCCGCACTACGTCGCATATGTACTACTCTTTGTCTGACTTCAGTTACAATGTCCCGTTCTGATATGCCTTCGGCCTGTTCCCATCGCAGAACTCCCCTGAACAGGCACGCCCGCCAGTCCTCTAGAGACCACAGGGGCGTGTTTGTTGCATCGATGCGAGGGCTTGGTTCAGCCCATGGGCTACTACTTCAGCAGCACCAATTGCCGTGTGAGGAAGCCCGATGCGGTGTCCAGTCGGTACATGTAGGTGCCTGTCGGGAGGCTGTGTGCCTCGAAATTCACCTCGTAGTTCCCGGCGGTGAGGGTGCGATCCAACAGGACTTCGACCTCACGTCCCAACATGTCGAAGACGGATAGCCGGACCTTCCCATTTTCGGGCAGCGCAAAGGCTATCGTAGTAACAGGATTGAACGGATTGGGGTAGTTCTGTGAGAGCCCATATCCATCCGGAATCGCGGCCTCTGTAGGCTCCACAGCCGTAGAGAGGGCCTCCGGCGAAAGCGGCTGAATGCCGGACTCGTTCGTTCCGACCAGGAAGCTGCCATCTGGCTTGGCCAGAATCATGGACACGTGTCCCTGGCGCAGCGCTAGCGGGCTGAAAGCGCCGCCGCCTACAGGTGTCTCGTTGACAAAGGCCCCCAGTCCCCAAGACCCCACAAGCAGGTCTTCGTCTGGATCCGCGGTGTCCGTCGCAAAGCCCAGGACCCGGACCTCCGGGACCGCGAGCAAGCCGCCGTCCAAGACCGCGGTCAACGCCATCTGACTCCATGCGCCCGCAGGTAGACCGCTCGCAAGCAGCGGCAATCGCCACACGCCTTTGCCCGTCCCAGCGAACAGCACCGTCTCATCGTCCGGAGAGAATGCCATGTCGAACACATGGCCCGCGAAGTCATCGCCGGAGTTGTCGATGTTCAGGAGGCCGTCATTCACGGCATCGCCGCCCAACTTCTCCCAGGTGAAGCCAAAATCGGTTGTCACAAAAACGCCGTTTCCAAAGGTGCCTCCGTAAAGGGTGCCGCCCACCGAGGGATGGGGCTCTAGTGACCAAGCCGTGTCAGAGGCGACGCCCGGGAGCGAACTGACCTGCTGCCAGCTGCCGCCGTCGTTGAAGGACCGGTACACAAGGCCGTTGTTGGCCGATATGTACAACACGTTGGCCGCATCCTTTGCGAGGCTGTACACATTCGCCCAGCCCGCTCCGCCTGACCCGAGGTCGGGCTCTGCGGCTACAAAGGTCTCTCCGAAGTCGTCGGAGTAGTACAGTCCGGCTGATCCCCAAGAAGCCAGCCACAAGCGGTCGTCGGTCAAGATCCCGGGCGTGTCGCGGTCGTCGACCAAGAGGTCGTTGACATGCAATGGGTATGGGAGTCCGTCCCCGCAAGGCCGCCAATGATCGCCGACTCCTGTTTGGGTGAACAGCCCGCCGGTGTCTGGTATGCGGCAAAGGACCGCCGTGTCGAAGCCGGGAGAACCTTGGAAGAGACCCGCAATGATCCGTTCGAGTCCTGATGGCAACTCCATGTACGCGGCGGAAATGGCGGTGCCCTTGGACGGGAATCTGAATACTCCCAGCACCTCGAAGCTGTCTGAAGCCAGATTATTGAGCAAGTCCGGATCTTGGGACGGCACACCGGCCGTAGCGTCGATCGCTGTCGCGAGGTCACCGGGGACAATCGTGTTGATCACGCCGCGGAAGGTCAGCGTTGCGGAGTCACCCGGCAGGAGCCGGTCAATCTCCCAGGTGGTCGGCAGGTAGCTTCCGGAGGCCGCAGCCGGATAGAACTCGGACGGAGTGCCAATCAGGTTTAGCTCAACCGGAAGGGTAATCGCTGCGGTAACACATGTCACCTCATCCCCACCGTTGTTTGTGAGCGTGTAGACCACCTCCCTCTCGTCAGCCGGATATCCAGATGCCAAGTCCCAGGCTGCGGAAACCGACACATCCGTGTCCGCGTCTGCCCTGATCTCCATGTCAATGAAGTTGACGGCCAGGTGCGCATCAAAGGACCAGTTCCCCACGCCCGGCGCGCCCATGGATAACGTCTGCCCTGTGGCGCCTGCTCCGAGAAGATCCAGATCAAGCACGTCCCCCGGACATATGGACGGCGCGCCGCCGTTCACAATCATCCCGTAGGTCGCCGAGGGCGTGATGTTGAAAAGGTCCTCACCCGCGTTGCCATTGATCTGGATGCTTGCAGGCACGGCGCCCAGCGCATCCAAGAGGGTAAAGTCGATGGTGTCTGCACCGGCACCGGCCCTCACAATCAGATTGCCGGTCGGGTTGGTGAACACGACTGCCTCCCCACAACCAACGCAGTCAATGAAGGAGAAGCCGTCATCCGTGCCGCCGTTGTTGAGAAGAATCTGATCGTCTGTGGCACCAAAATCGAATTCTGCGTCTGTGAGCGTTAGCGTAACAAGAATCGGCTCCAGGCTTGTGTACGCGATCACCAGGTCGTCGTAGGCACTCGGAGCGCCGTCGTCCTCGATGGACAAGAACCCGTCCGCCTCGTTGGTATGCATACTCCGGAGGGAATACGGAACGACTCCGGCAGTATTGAACAGAGAAATTGTGTCGCCGGGGCCGCCGCCGGTTTCCCCGCCACCGTTGAACGTGATCGCGTTGGCAACCAGCGCCTGGTCGCCCAACTCCAGCCTCAGTTCGTCGTCACCATCTCCAGCGTTGAACACTAGCCCTCCGGGTGGCAGTGGGTCTCCATTGGAATAGTCTACAAGAAGGAACTCGCTCGATACGCCGCCGGTGAGGGTAAGCGTGTTTAGTCCAGACGGATCGCTGATCTCGAAGAGGGTGAAGCCCCCAGCGGTGACGGAGAGTTGGCCGCCAGCCGTCAGGCCCAGCTTCCAGGGAGAGGCCGCCGTTCCAGTGGAAGGCAACACAATCGCTGCCTCGGTCACACCCGACTCTGAGACGAGCTCAACCTTGTAGTCCTCGACCTCACCATCTGTTGCTTGGCCAGTCGGGGCATCGCACGTGGTGCCCGCTGAACAAAACCTGAACCGCATGAACGTGGTCCCAGCTGTACTCGTAGACGGAATCAGGAAAGGCACTGTGGTGGTGACGATTGCCCCGGCCGTTCCGAGCGGCACGGCCGAAATCACTTCCTCGGTAGCATCGCTGAAGCCTGCCGCTTGGTCCAGATCCAGCCAGGCGTAGAGCAACCCATCTCCGAACGTGACCACGTCTACCGACGCGTTCGCATTTCCTGCGGCAGGTACCATGAGCGTCGTGAGGAAGCTGATTCCGTCCTCGTCCGGCTCGCCGTCCAGATCATCGCCGGTTGCATCGGCATCTACTTGGGCGTCGTCGTCGGCATCTGCCTTGGCTCCCAGACGATGGGTGACCGTGGCATCAACCAAGTGCTGGGGGCCGCCACTGGCCGCTTTCGAGGCGTATGGGCCGTCAGGCGCATCCCCAAAATCGAAGCCGAGTATCTCGATCTCATAGTCTTCAACCTCACCGTCGGCGGCTAAACCCTGTGGAAGTTCGCATTCGGCTGGTGTGGTACAGACACGCAGCCGGAGCCTTGTCGTGCCGCTCGAGCCCGATGGGGGCGTCAGCGTGATGGTGACCGGCCAGGATGCAACAACCGCACCGTGCTCCATTTCAGAGACATCAAAGAGGTTGTTCTGATTGTAGTCGACCCACGCATAAAGAGAACCCGCTCCCGAACCGGCGACGCTCAGCGGAGTCGCCGCGCCAATCGCGTAGAACGGCGCCGTCACGGCAGAGTCATCGTCATCTCCGTCTAGGTCGTTGTCATCTCCTTCCGTGTCGGCATCGTTTTGCGAGTCGGAGTCCGAGTCGACCAGCGTGCCAAGGACAGGGCCGGTAGACAAGATCTCATGGCTCGCGGTCGACGCGTAGGCCGCGGGGGTATCGCCATGGTCAAACTGACGGACGGTCACCGTGTCGTAGTCATCCTCGCCGGTATTTCCGTTGCCCGGCGTGGAGTCGGGGTCGTCCTGGGTGGCGGCCAAGATTTCCGCAATGTTTGTGACGGTGTATTCGACATCAAGGGTGACGTCCAGCGTGATCGTGGCCGTCGCACCGGCGCCGAGGTCGCCGATAGTCCAAGTGGTGCCGGAATAGGTGTTCACGCTCCCTCCGGAGGTACCGGCTACCGAAATCGCCGAGTACGGCGTTGCTGGGGTAATAATATTGAGAGACGGATCCGTCACTGTCACGCCCGTCGCGCCTGTAGTCCCTGAGTTGTTTTTTACGCTGAGCGTGTAGCTGACCGTCCCGTTTGCGGGGTCTGGATCCAGCGCGGTGCTGACGACCTTGGTGAAGCTCAAATCCGCGTCATCATCCGTGATGATGCCGGTTACTTGCTGAGTACCGCTTTCCTGGCCGTTCACCACCGATGCGATGTCAACCACGATGGTCTCGTTGGTCTCATCCAGAATGTCGTCCACGATGGTGGCGGTCACGGTGCCACTGGTAGCCGGGCTAACGATTACGATCTGCGTTCCCGATCCGGTGTAGTCTGTCCCGCTACCATCGGCACCTCCACTGAAGCCCAGGTTCACCGTCACGTCCCGGGTCTGCGCTGTTGCAATGGATGCTGTGTACGTGATCACGCCAAGCGCCTTTTCCACGGATGGCGTACCCGAAACGGCCAGCGTAACGACCGCATCGTCGTCCTGAATAGTGACCGTCTGCTGCTGCGTTCCGTTTTCCTGGCCATCCGTTACCGAGTCTACGTCGACCAGGATGTCCTCGTCGGCTTCATCTTCGGTGTCGCCGGTCGCTGTGATGGTCACCGCTGCCGAACCTGCCGTCTGCCCGGCTGGGATGGTAATCGTCGTTCCGGACGTCGTGTAGTCATTGCTCCCGGCCGGGTCGGTGAACCCGAGCGTCACGGTGATTGGCAAGGACTGGCTTGCAGGGATGGAGGCGGTGATATCGGATGTTCCGCCCGCTTCCGTCAGATCTGTGGCGGACTTTGCGATGGATACCGGCGCGTCGTTGTCCTGGATGGTCAGCGTGTGCTGGTCCGTCCCGGTCGCATTGATGAGCGTTGCCAGATCCAGGATTTCCGTCTCGTCGACCTCGTCATCGGTGTCGTTGACGATGGTAACAGCCAAGTTACCCGACGTTGCCAGAGGATTTATGACCACCGAAGTAGCCTGTGCGGAGATGTCGACGGCCGCCCCGGTCGCTGTGCTGCTCGGGTTGACCGTCACGTTCACCGTAACCGTCTTTTCGCTCTGCCGAGACAGGTTGACCTTGACGTTTTGTGTGCCAATGGCCTCGGACACAGCAAAGTCCGCTTCGAAGGAGACTACGGGTTCGTCGTCGTCGTCCGTTATTGTGGCTGTGACTTGTTGGACTCCATTTTCCGAGCCGTTGGTCACGGACGTGATGTCGGCGACAACCGTCTGGTCCAGTTCGTCGATGTCGTCGTCGACTCCGGTGATCGTGACTGGTGAGGCTGATGTAAGGCTGCCTGCCGGAATGACTATTTGTGTACCCGATCTGGTGTAGTCCGAGGTCAGAGTAGCTCCCCCACTGAACGTGAGGTCGACCGTCGTCGGCAGGTAACTCAATCGGTCCAACGTCGCATTGACCGTCGCTGCCCCCCCGTTTTCGGCCAGCGGCGATCCGCTCAGGACTAAGCTGCCGGCGGGTTGGGGGTCGTTGTCCGTGATCCCGAAGCTTGCGGTCGTGGCATACCCCGAAGCTATTACCAAGCCGTCAGCGGCGACCGCGGAACTGATTACCAGGGAGAATCCCTCCGTCGCTTCGTAGTTAGAGTCATCGACCGTTCCAATCGGAATGTCCGCCCCGGCATCTCCTGAATTGAGGACGTATGTCGTTGACACGGCACTGTAGTCAGCTGGGCTGGACGCGCTGCCGTCCTGCGAAGCGTACTGGATTGTAAAAGACCCGGATCCGGTATAGTTGTTCGCCGTGCACCCGCCGGAGTAGGCCTTCAGCCGGAGAACCAGCGTTCGGTTGCTGCCCTCCACACCCGTATCTCCATAAAAAACGAGACAGGCCGTCTGCGCGCCTGCCTCGGGAACGGCGAAGGCGAGGAGAAAACACAGGATAACTAGCAGTCGCATCTGCACGGGGCGCTGACCGCGCGGGTTGAAGGCGTGTACATCGAGGTGGCGTATCGTCGTTGCGCGACACCCAAAAAGCCGGGGCGGGACAAGTCCCACCCCGGCTTTCGGGTGCGTAGCGCGGGGTGCTTACTTCAGCAGCGAGAGCTGCTTCGTGAAGGATCCCTTGTCCGTCGTGAGACGGTAGATGTAGGTGCCACTGGTCAGGCTCTGAGCGTTGAACTGCACATCGTGCTGTCCTGCGGTCATTGCCTTGTCAACCAGGACGGCCACTTCACGTCCAAGGATGTCGTAGACCGCCAGGCGCACGTTACCGGACTCCGGCAGGGCAAACTGGATGGTCGTGACAGGATTGAACGGGTTGGGGTAGTTCTGACCCAGTGCGTAGCCCTCGGGAATCACGCTAGTGATCTCGTCTTCGTTCGCGGTCGATGTAGAGGCCATCACGTTAATGGTGATGTTCTCTCCCGTGTCCGTTCCGAAGAAGGCCTGTCCTGTGGTAGGTGCTACCGCGACCAAGGTCACGTTGGCTCCACGAAGGACGTACGGCGCGGTCGCAGTCGGCGATGCACCGACATTCGCAGGGTCAAGAAGCATGAATCCGCCAAAGCCCCATGAGCCACCGATCAGGAAGTCCGGACCAAGCGTTGCATCGTCGTCTGGACCCATGGCCATTGAGCGAATCTCAGGCACATAGTCTGCAATGCCCTGCGTCACCGTCGGGCCGAAGAATTCCCAGCCCTCACCCAATGCGCCAGCGGTCGGCACGAGATCCGTGTTGTATCGCCAGATGCCGTTTCCGGTACCTGCGAACAGCATGATGTCACTGGCAGTGTTCTCGCCAACTTCCAGATCGAAGATGTGACCGGCAAACAGATCGTCAGGATTGTCCAGGTCGGCGAGCGGGTTGTTCAGGAGAACGTCGTTCTCGCCACTGCCACCCAGGAAGTCCCAGGTGAAGCCCCAGTTTGTCGAGACATATACGCCGCGACCGAAAGTACCGGCGTAGATGGTGCCTGCATCGTCAGGGTCAGCAACCAGTGACCAGGGGGTATCGGCGTCCACTTCTGGAAGCGAACCAACCTGCTGCCAGCTGACACCGTCGTTCAGCGAGCGGAATACATAGCCGTCGTTGACCGAGATGTAGAGGAAGCCATCGATGCCCCTCGTCATTGCATAGACGTTGGTCCATGCGCCGTTGCCGCCGTTACCGTTGGCCAGACAATCGGTCGGGACACTGGTGCAGGTTGCGTCGGGTGCAGCCGCGGTCCAAGACTCGCCCTTGTCGTCGCTACGGTAGAGACCAGCTGATCCCCAGGTCATGAGCCACAGCGTGTCGTCCGTGAAGTCCGCCGGCGTGTCGTTGTCATCTTCAAAGATGTCGTTGACGTGCAGCGGGAACGGAAGGCCCTTGGCACAGGGGCGCCAGCGGTCGCCGAAGTAGTCGCTGTAGGGGACTGCTCCACCGATAAGCGGAGTCGGGAACAGCACCTCATTCTCCAGGACCGGATCACTCGGGCCCACGATGGTGATCGGGTTCGGAATCTTGCACCAGACCGCTCCCTGAATCCCGGGGGCTCCCTGGAAGAGACCCACAACCAGCTTGTCGTAGGGAGCAGAAGGTATACCGTTGATGGTGGTCTCCTGCGTCACGTACGTGGCCGCATTGATCTGCACCTTGGGCGGGAAAGCAAATCCCGGCTCGGACGTCAGAACAGCTGTGTTGTTGGTCGTGTTGGTATCACCCAGCAAGTTGACCGTGATATCGTAGGTAGCAGGATTGTGGTTGATCACAAACCCGGTGATATCAATGGTCGTGCTTGCGCCAACAGCCAGCGGAGGCAGCGCCAGGGCCGCCGAAGCTACCAGGTTGACACCGTTGTCAGTCAGAAGGTCACCAAGATCAACCACTGCGCCCACGGCAGGTGCGGGACCGTTGTTCGTCACCGTGATGGTGAGAACCGTGTTGCCCGCCAGGTTGTCGCCGGCGTAGATGATGCTCTTGTTGAGCGTCAACTCCAGGTCAGAAGGACCGCAGCCTTCAAAGTTCGGGAACAGGATCGTGTTCTCTCCACTGGTGAAGGAGACGCTGTTAGCGACACAATTGAAGACGTCCACACTTGCGCCGTTTGACAGGTCAAGGATGAATACGTCGGTACCAAGTCCGCCGTCGGCGGTAATCACGTAGTCAGCAGAAGGAGCGATGGTCACGCTGTCTGCACCGCCGCCGCTGTTCACGGTCAACGAGGCAAACGTGCCGGCTAGCGGCGTGTCGAGCTCACCAATCACAACTACATCTGCGCCAGCACCACCGTTGTCGGTGTTGATGGTCAGCGAAGCGGTTGGATTGACGAAGGAGACCATCTCAGCCAGATCCGAGTCGATGTGCGTAATTCCGTTGCCGGAAGCGCCGTCACCACCTGGGGTCATCGTGATGGTCTCTGAGCCGTCAGAGAACGTGAAGGTCCGGTTGGCTGCGTCCACGTTGTCGATGATGGGGTCGAGGCCGGTGTAGACGATCGTTGCCGCATCTACGTAAACCGTACCGTCATTGAGATTGTCGAAAACGTGCGTGACGGCTGTTGCGGTGCTGGCGCTGAGAACGAGCGAGTCGTCCGGACCGGCTCCGAGGTCTACCGTCAGGCCTGCCACGGGAACCGCGTCAGGATGAACGGTAACCGTTTCGGCCGTGATGTCGCCCGTGATCGTCATGGCGCCGATTGACGCTTGCGGCCCTGAGAAGAGCACAACGCCGTTCTCGTCCGTGACAACGGTGTTGAGGCCGACCAGGGCAATGTTGGCCTCGGTCCCACCGAGTTCGATTGTGCTGGCAGCGGTGGCGACCAGCAAGGTCACCTCGTAGTCCTCAACTTCGCCATCGGTAGCGAGACCGGCGGCTGAATCACAAGTGTCTGCAGCAGAGCAGATGCGAAGGCGCATGCCGGTTGCTCCGGCGCCTACTGGCACCGTGAAAGCGACAATGTTCTGCCCGTCCACGACCGCGAGGTCGTCTACGACGAGGTCTCCAGCCGTTGCGTAGGAACCGTCGTTCGCACCGTCAATGAAGACGTTCAGGTAGCCAGCGCCGTCTACATCAACGGCAATCGAGCCACCAAGCCCGGTGAGCAGGGACGATACGGACACAAGCCCGTCCTCGTCGTCGAGAACGGCGTCGTCGTCGTCTCCGTCATAATCTCCCGCGGCCTGAACAGCGTCAGCTTCGGCGTCGCGACGCGAACCGAGCGTGACCCCACTCGCGACATGGCGCGCACCCAATCCGGCGAAATTCGTCTCGGCGGAGTAGTCAGGACCTGCGGAGCGGCTATCACCGAAGTCCAGCAGTCCCTGACCGTCCAGGTTGAGATCGAACGTGCCAACGATGGCCGCGCAGTCCAGTGGCGCTACGTTGTCGTAGTCGATGGAGATGTCCGTCGCCGGGGCGTTGACATCGGCATCCAACGGCACAAACTCGACAAAGAAGCTTAGCGTCATTGTCGGGTGCAGAATGGCAGGACTTGCGATGGTCGGAGCGGCACCTGAGTAGGTCAACGTGAAGTCTCCCTCGGTGGTGTCCCCCGCGCCGTCAAAACTGATATCACAAACGGCAGTGCTCGTCGCACCGTTTGTAATCATAAAGGAGTTCGTTTGGGTTTCGACCTGCGCGAGCAGACCTCCAAAGTCGGACCCGTTAGCCGTCGACAGCGCGTTGTTGGTGAGGATGGGCAGTCCGTTTCCGGACATGGTGAATTGTCCGAACGCGGACGTCACCGCGAAGACGGAAACCAGGAGAACCCCGGCCAATACCCTCGATGCGCGTGATAGGTAATTAGTAGCAGACATCATGTCAGCAACCCTCGTAGAATGCGTTACACATACTGAATGGGGCGGCGCTGACACACAATCTGTATGCAGCTCTCCGCACCGCTAGCCAGAATTGGGGAACGGGGGTAAAAGCCGATTTGCGTTACAGAGTCGCGGTTGTGTTCTGATTTGTCCGATCTGTGTTAAACGAGCCGTCGGATCTGCGGTAGCGGGCGTCTGTGGGATTTCTCCCGGCGACCGGTTCAAGAATAAGCCGCAGGCAAATGGCCGAAAAAAGCCCCCACCCGCGCGAGGCAAGTGGGGGCCTTCCTCCCGGATTGCTCCAGGGAGTCTCTGGGCTAGAGAGGTCGTACGCGGCTCTTCCCCCCTCTCTTACTTCAGGAGTGACAACTGCTTGGCAAACGATCCCTTGTCCGTTGTCATACGGTAGATGTAGGTACCACTGTTCAGGTCCTGCGCATCGAACTGGACGCCGTGTGAGCCGGACTCCATTGTTCGGTCGACCAGCACCGCCACTTCACGTCCAAGCACGTCGTAGACCGCCAGGCGCACGTTGCCGGACTCCGGCAGGGCAAACTGGATGGTCGTGACAGGATTGAACGGGTTGGGGTAGTTCTGACCCAGTGCGTAGCCCTCGGGGAGATCGGTCGAGACCTCGTCTTCGGTGGCGGTCGAGGCCATCACGTCGATGGTGATGTTCTCTCCCGTGTCCGTTCCGAAAAAGGCTTGGCCTGTGGTCGGAGCCACTGCGGCGAAGGTCACGTTGGCACCACGAAGGACGATCGGCAGCGCCGCCGTCGGCGATGCGCCGGCAATGGCCGGATCCGTAAGGCTGAATCCGCCGAAGCCCCATGAACCGCCGATCAGGAAGTCCGGACCATCTGTGACATCCGCGTCAGGACCCATGGCCAGCGACCGAATCTCGGGTACATAGTCGGTAGTGCCGTGCGTGACCGTCGGGCCGAAGAACTCCCAGCCTGAGTTGGCGAGGCCGGCGGTCGGTGCCACGCTCAGGTTATATCGCCAGATCCCGTTTCCGGTGCCAGCGAAGAGGAAGTCATCGCCAGCGTCGATGCTGCCGGTCTCCAGATCGAAGATATGACCGGCAAACAGATCGTCTACGCTGTCCGGGTCGTTCAGCGGGTTGCCGAGGAGAACGTCGTTCTCAACATCGCCACCCAGGAAGTGCCAGGTGAAGCCCCAGTCTGTCGACTCATACACACCAACGCCGAAGGTACCGGCGTAGATGGTGCCTGCATCGGTTGGGCGCGCCACCAGCGACCACGGCGTATCCGCGTCCACCTCAGGAAGCGAACCCACCTGCTGCCAGGTGACACCGTCGTTCAGCGAGCGGAAGACATAGCCGTCGTTGACCGAGATGTAGAGGAAGCCATCCGCGCCCCGAGTCATTGCGTAGACGTTGGTCCATGCGCCGTTGCCGCCATTACCGTTGGCCAGACAATTGGTCGGGATGCTGGTGCAGGTTGCATTCGGTGCAGCCGCGGTCCAGGATTCGCCCTTGTCGTCGCTGCGGTAGAGACCAGCTGATCCCCAGGTCATGAGCCACAGCGTGTCGTCGCTGTAGTCCAGAGGCGTGTTGTTGTCATCTTCGAAGATGTCGTTGACATGGAGCGGGAATGGAAGACCATTCGCGCAGGGACGCCAGCGGTCGCCGAAGTTGGCCGTTGAACCACCAATCTCAACCGGGAACAGCGTTGTGACGCCATCGACGATCGGATTCGGGATCTTGCACCACACCGCTCTCTCGATCCCGGGGGCTCCCTGGAAGAGGCCCACGATGAGCTTGTCGTAAGAATCGGAGACCACCGCACCCGCAAAGGTTGAGGTGTGCGTCACATACGTGGCCGCATTGATCTGCACCTTTGGCGGGAATGCAAAACCAGGCTCGGAAGCCAGCACCGCAGTGTTGTTGAGCTCGTTGGTATCGCCCAGAAGCGTCACCGTGATATCGTAGGTCGCGGGATTGTGATTGGTCACGAAGCCGGAGATATCGATCGTGGTGCTCGCGCCGGGGGCCAGGTGAGCCAGCGCCAGCGTGGCCGGTAGTACGACGCCCAGAGCGCCGGCGGCGTTGTCCGTCAGCAGATTGCCCAGGTCAACCACCGCGCCCACGGCGGGTGCGGGACCAAGGTTGGTCACCGTGATGGTGAGAACCGTGGCGCCTGCAAGATCGTCGCCAGCGTAGATGATGCTCTTGTTGAGTGTTAGCTCCAGACCCGCGGGACCGCAGCCTTCGAAGTTCGGGAAGAGGATCGCGTTCTCTCCACTGATGAAGGTGACTTGGTTCGCCACACAGTCCAGCACATCGACGCTCGCGCCGCCCGACAGGTCAAGGATGAAGACGTCGGTACCCAGGCCGCCGTCGGCCAAGATGACGTAGTCCGCAGAGGGAGCGATGGTCACGCTGTCGTTGCCGGCGCCGTTGTTCACGTTCAGCGTAGCAAACGTGCCGGCTAGCGGCGTGTCGAGCTCACCAATCACAACTACATCCGCGCCCACGCCACCGTTGTCGGTGTTGATGGTGAGCGAAGCCGTCGGATTGACGAAGGAGACCATCTCGGCCAGATCCGAGTCGATGTGCGTGATTCCGTTGCCGGAAGCGCCGTCTCCACCCGGGGTCATCGTGATGGTCTCTGAGCCGTCAGAGAACGTGAACGTCCGGTTGCCCGCCACCAGGTTGTCAATGATGGGGTCTAGCCCCGGTCTAGGCCGGTGTAGTCCACGAGGACCGCATCGATGTAGACCGTCCCTTCCGTAGCGTTGTCAAAGAAGTGGGTGACATTCGCCACCGTACCAGCCAGGAGCGTCATCGAGTCACCGGGGTCATCCGATGTCGTCGGGTCGCCGTCGGCATCACCGAGAGCAACCGTAAGGCCGCTCGCGGGGATCGCCGCTGGGTCGATGCTGACGGACTCGGCCGTGTTGTCTCCACCGGTGATAGTCAGGGCCCCGATCGTGGCCTGGGCGCCGGAGAAGAGCACGACACCGTTCGCGTCGGTGATCACGGTGTTGCCGCCAACCACGGCGACGTTGGCTGCGCTCCCACCCAGTTGGAGGGTAACCGCCGCTGTGGCTGCGAGGAGCGTCACCTCGTAGTCCTCTACCTCGCCGTCGGTCGCGAGGCCCACGGGGGTGTCGCACGTATCGATGGCGGAGCAGACGCGCGGACGCATCCCGGTAACTCCCAAACCTGTGGGTACGGTGAAGGCGACAGCGTTCTGACCGTCGACCACCGCGAGGTCGTCGACGACACGGTCTCCTGCGGTTGCGTACGAGCCCTCCCCAGCGCCGTCAATGAAGACGCTCAGGTAGCCTGTTCCGTCAACATCAACGATGATCGAACCGCCCAGGCCGCTCAAGAGCGAGGGAGTAAGAAAAATAAGCCCATCCTCGTCGTCAAGGATGGAGTCGTCATCGTCGCCGTCGTAGTCACGGCCGTCTGGGTAGCATCGGCTTCTCCGTCGCGCCGCGAGCCCAGTTTGACGCCTGACAACACGTGACGGGCGCCGAGTTCCGAGAAATTCGTCTCGCCATAGATGTCCGAGCGGCTATCGCCGAAGTCCAGCAGGCCGTTACCGTCCAGGTTCAAAGCGAACGTGCCGTCAACCGATGAACAGTCCATGGTGTCGTCAAAGGCAATCGACACTGAGACCGCGGAATTGTCGTCCGCATCCTGTGGCGCGAAGGTCACAAAGAAGTCGAGCATCATGGTCGGATGCAGGAGTGCCGGACTCGCCGTGGTCGGAGCCGAGCCCGAATAACTGAGCGTAAAGTCCCCAGAAACCGCATCGGTCGTCGCGCCGGCGCCATCGAAGGAAATGTCGCATATGGCGATCGAAGATCCCGGGTTCGTGATCCGGAAGGTATTGGTATCTGTCTCCAGTTGGGCGAGAAGATTGCCGAAGTCGGAGCCGTTGCCCAGGGCCGCTGGATCTCCCGAGTCGATGTCGAGGGCATTGCCAGTGACGTCAGTCCGAGTGCAGGTCCAGGAAGAACCGGCTGCGTCATCTGCCCGCGCAAAGCGCAACTCGCCGTTGGTGGCGTCATGGTACCCAATGGCGGGTAAACTGTCCACGATCTGGAGCGAGCTGTAGAACCCGACGGCGGTGGCGGTGCCGTCGCCGTTGGCGTCGACGAGAACGTCGGTCCAGGTACCGGATCCATCGGCGATGTCGTTGACTGCAAAGCGTAGTTCGCCGCTGTCATTGTCGTAGTACGAAATGGCGGGGAAACCGTCCACGATCTGGAGCGAGCGGAAGCGGTGGTGTCGTTCTTGGTATTTGAGACGCGCTTGGCAGACAAAGGAATATATAGCTTCCCGCAATTTCCCCAAGGTCACTTGTATGTTCCTTTTCTGAGGTATCGGGGGAATTGGGCGGCATCGCAAACCTGATCAAACCAGAAAACCCCCGCCCACCTTTCGGCGAGCGGGGGCTCTGTGAGCGGTCTACCCTTTCCGACTCAAGCGTAGCGAGGAAGGTCGGAATCGGGAATTATCCTCCTGTGTTACTTCATGAGAACCAGCGTCCGGCTGAGGGTGCCGGCCTCCGTGCTGAGGCGGTAGAGGTACGCGCCAGTGGGCAGGTTTCCAGCGGAGAACTGCACATCGTGCTGGCCAGCCTGGATGGTGCCGTCAACCAGAAGGGCCACTTCCCTACCGAGTGCGTCGAAGACCGCCAGTCTGACCTTGCCCGACTCCGGAAGCGCGAAGCCAATCGTCGTCACCGGGTTGAACGGGTTCGGGTAGTTCTGGCCCAGTGCGAAGCCGTCCGGCAGTTCGCTCGTGGCGTCGGGCTCGTTTGCCGTGCTGGTCACGGCACCGGCGTCAGCCGCCGTAACGATCGAGTTGCCGAAGTCCGTCGTGCCAAGGAAGATCGATCCGGTCTCGGATACTGCCACGAAGGTGACGAAACCTTGGCGGAGGGTCAATGGCGCGTGGGCTCCAGTCGTGTTCGGATCGTCCCAGATATACGCCCCGAATCCCCAGGTGCCAGCCACAAGATCGTCGCCTCCTATTCCGCCGTTTGGCGCAAAGGCCAGGTTTCGAACCTCAGGTATCACGGTACCAGAGTCCAAGACCACATCTGGGCCGATCTGCGTCCACCCAGTGGTGAACGTAGATGCGGTGCCCGTGGTCAGAACCGCGCGCCACACGCCTTTGCCGGTGCCGATGTAGAGGACGTCATCGCCTGCAAGCAGGTCCGGCGAGAACTCTAGGTCGAAGATGTGACCGGCGAAGTCATCGCCAGATGCGTCCGTATCAAGAAGCGCATCGTTTTCGTTGACCACAAGCGTCGCGGCATCATCCAACTCGCGCCAGGCGAACCCGAAGTTTTCCGAAACGAAGACACCATGGCCGAACGTGCCCGCATAGATGGTGCCCGCCAGATCCGGATGGGCCACCATAGACCAGGCCGTGTCCGCGGAACCCGCAGGTAGACTTGCCACCTGCTGCCAACTCACACCGTCGTTGAAAGACCGATACACGAGGCCGTTGTTGGCCGAGATGTAAAGCACGCCAGCGGCCGAATCCTCTATGATGGTGTAGACAACGGCCCAGCCACCCTTCGGGCCCAGAACCGGCTCAGCCGCCGCCCAGGACTCACCGCCGTCCTCTGACCTGTACAGGCCAGCCGATCCCCACGTGGCAAGCCACAGGGTGCCAGAGTCGTCCTGCAAGAGATCATTCACGTGCAGCGGGAACGGTAGGTCGTCTGCACACGGGCGCCAGTGGTTGCCCACCGTTGCCGGGGTGAGAGGCGCGACTGGCCACACCGCGCCGATCTCGCCAGGAATCTTGCACCAGACCGCGCCTTCGAGCCCTGGCGAGCCCTGGAAGAGCCCAACGATCAGCGCTTCGTAGGTGTCGCCGCCGCCCGTGGTCTTGTCGTAGTACAGCGCGGAGTTCACCTGCGTCTTGGGGGGCATGACGAACCCGAGCGAAAGCACGAGCGAAGCCACATCGTTGGCCGCGTTGGTGTCCTGCGTTGCGTTGGATGTAAACGTCACATTCTGAGGTGCATTCGGAACAGCCAGGCCGGTGATGGTCAGGGTCTCCGTAGCGCCAACGGCCAAGCTTGGGATTGACCAGAGCGACCCGGCGGCATCCACACTCGTAAGGCCAGAGGCAAGTGCACCGTGGGCGGACAGCCAGTCGTCCAACTCTGCTGAGATGGCGACGGTCACACAATTTGCGTCATAAGGACCGCTATTGGTAGCCGTGACGACCAGTTCATTGCCCGCTGCCGTTGTCAGATCCTCGGTTGCGTAGATGATGGAGTAGTTCAACGAGACGGAGATGTCAGCTTCGCCGATTGACTCGATGCCTGCGTACGTCACGTCTACATGTGGCGGCAGGAAGGATACCGTGCCATCGCCGGGAGCTCCCGGCGTGATCATGTCGATCACCGCGCCATTTGTCAAGTCAAAGGTCAGCGCGTCGCCCGGGCATGTGCCGACCGGTGCGCCACCGATGATATCTATGAAGTAGGTGTCCGATGGCGTTACGGTGAACAGATCTGCGTCTGCACCCCCGTCCACGCTGACGATGGCGAAGGTGCCTGCCAGCGGAGTATCCAGATTGCCAATGTTGAAGGTCTCGGCCCCTCCTCCGCTACTAGTGATCACGATCGAAGTAGTCGGATTGGCGAACACAACCTGCTCGCCGCCAACATCGGAGTCAATGAAGGAGTATCCGTCGCCCGTGGAGCCATCGCCATCCGCGGAAAGCGTGATGACCTCGGCTCCGGGATCGGAGAAGTCGAACGTCCGCGCCACGGCCGACATGTTGTCGGTGATAGGCGAGAGATTATCGTAGGAGATTAGTGTGGCAACCGCACCCACAATAAGGACCGTGCCCTTCACGGCACTCTCGAACACATGGCCAACTATGTCCTGTGTCGAGCCGGCCGCCTCGATTGTCATCGAGTTGAAGCCCGTTCCGCCATCGTAGTTGATGTCGGTGCCAAACGTCGCCATGGCACCGGTAATGGTGAGCTCTGAATCGCCAGTACCACCGTTCACGTCAATCGACAGAACGTCTGTTGCCAGTGCCTGGAAAATGACATTCCCAGCGGAATCGGTGTAGATGATGTCCGCGCCATCGTAGTCCAGCGTGCCGAGATCCGTGTTCATGTCCACTTGAACGGCCGAGTTCGCGGGTAGGATATTGACGACGTAGTCCTCCACCTCGCCATCCGTCACGGAGCCATCGATCAATACGAAAGAACCGGCATCAGACTTGTAGCTGGTGACGCGGAATCGCATGCCGGCCGCCACGGCCCCGGCCGATGCTGGAACGTCGAAGGTCACGACGTTTGTACCGGCCGAGAGAAGTTCATTTACGATCACGTCTTCTCCGGCATCGGCAAACGAGGCATTGCCGTCTGCGTCGAGCCATGCCTGCAGGTACGCCTGAGTGACGCCCAGGCCACCCAGCTCAACTTCCACAGAGACGGTTGAGCCAGACAGGTACTCAGCAAATACGACGGGGGTAGCCTGAGGATGGAGGAAGGTCACGCCGTCCTCATCGTCGGTGCCGTCTCCGTCATCGCCACCGGCGCTGAAGCCGGCGTCCGCGGAAGTCTGTCCGTCCGGATCCGTATCGCGGTCGGTCCCGAGAAGCGGGCCGATTGGCGAATGGCGAGCGCCGTCTGTCGCGACGAGAGTTACCGCGTTGTAGGCGGCCGGAAGGTCTCCCATTTCCATGAGGCCGGTTCCGCGGATGTGGAATTCGTAGGACTCTTCGTCGTCGGTGTCTAGGGCGTCGTCATCGTTTGTGATGGTTAGCAGCGCGTCGTGCAATCCCGCATCGCTGGGATCGAAGGTGACGAGGAAGCTCTCGGTGCCGCCTGCAGCCACAATGAAACTGGTGGTGCTCAGGCTAAATGCCGCTGCACCACCCGTGGTGACGTCGGTCAGCGCGATGTTGCTGACGTTGAGGGTGGCGTTGCCTGAGTTGACAACGTCAAACGTCCGCGTCAGTGCTGTAGCGCCAACATCCATGCTCCCCAGATTCTGCTCTGACTGATCCGAAGAGTCGAGGTCGTTGTCGGCAACATTGACCGCAACGACCTCGACTGCGATTTCTGGGGCGGTGAGGACCAGATCAAAGGCCACGCTGTTCGGATCCGCGTTGACACAGGTAACGGCGCTGAAGAAAGCCGGGCAGTTGACACCGGCAGCTCCACCGTTCGTCTGTTCAATATTGACGGCCAGGACACTCCGGTTCACAAAGACCATCGTATATTCCGTCCCCATAACAATAGGCGGAGGCGTCGCGAAGGTCAAGGTTGCCGTACCTCCGGGATGTGCAAAACCTAGTTCGCTTCCAACCAGCGCCCCCAGCCCGGGCGTTGGCTGATCGAAGTACAGATAGACGTCGAACGTCCCTGCGATGGAGGTCTCGAACGTCACCGATTCCACGTCTCCGGTACAGTCAGAGACCCAGTGCGTGCCTCGCCCCTGATCCTGGTCAACTCCCGCGTCGACGGTGCCGCCACCACTTGCAGTTGGTGTCAAACACGCCTGCGCACTCGCAGATTCAGGAGTCCCCAAAGCGGACGCGACCAGCAGCATGAGACATGCCGCCAGGAGCTTTATGCTAAAGGTTCGGGAAATAGTATCAGTGTTCATCATCTCGCCAATGGTTTGATATTTCGAAGGGCCCCAGAGACCAGATGGACCTGTGGCACCGCTAACCAGTCAGTGAGAACGGGGCTTTCTTCCGGTTTGCAGCCATATGGCGCATCGCTGCTGTGATCTGTCCGAATCGTGTTCAAAAGCGCGTCGCGACCGTCTTAGCAGAGGCGCTTTCGTCGGGAAGACCCATGCCTCCGACTGTCTGACCCTGCCGTTTAAACAGCAAAGGCCCCGCCACCGAATGCCAGCGGGGCCTCCAAAGTCTTCAGTAGAATCGGGAGCACCCCATCCCAGGATGCCGCCCACCGTCGTGCCTGCCTTACTTCATCAGCACCAGTGTCCGGCTGATCGTCCCGGCCTCGGTGTTGAGCTGGGAGAGGTAGGCCCCGGTTGGCAGGTTACCTGCTGAGAAGTGCACGTCGTGCTGTCCCGCCTGGATGGTCCCGTCTACCAGAACCGCCACTTCCCTACCGAGCGCATCGAAGACGCTCAAGCGGACTTTGCCCGTCTCCGGCAGTGCGAAGCCAATGGTCGTCACAGGGTTGAACGGATTCGGGTAGTTCTGACCGAGGGCGTAACCTTCCGGTAGTTCTACCGCGGCGTCCGGCTCCGAGGCCGTGCTTGTCGCACTCGCCGCCGTCACCAGGGCCGTTTCGCCAGAGGAAGCACCCACGAAGATGGAGCCTTCCTCCCATACCGCGACGAAGGTCACAAAACCCTCGCGCAGTGTCAGCGGCATGTTCGCGCCCGATGCATTCGGATCATCCCAGATGTAGGCCCCAAAGCCCCACGTGGCTGCTACCAGGTTATCGTCCGCACCGTCCTCGACGAAGGCCAGCATCCTGACTTCAGGAATCACTGTGATCGCGCCGTCAAGCGTCACAAGCGGACCGATCTGGTCCCAGTTGCCCGTGAAGTCCGTTGCGCACGCCGTAAGGTTTGCGCGCCAGACACCTTTCCCGGTGCCTACGTAGAGGTAGTTGGCATCGGTTGAAAACTCCAGGTCAAAGATGTGACCCGCAAAGTCATCGCCCGTGTTATCCGTGTTCAGTAGCGCGTCGTTCTCGTTCACGAGCGGGGTGTCCGCGAGGTCGTCCAGTTCCACCCAGGTGAAGCCGAAGTCGTCCGAGACAAAGACGCCGTGACCAAACGTGCCCGCATACACGGTACCCGAAATTGACGGGTGCGCCACCATGGACCACGCTGTGTCAGACGAGCCTCCGGGTAGGCTCGACACCTGCTGCCAGCTGACCCCGTCGTTGAACGAGCGGAAGACCAGGCCGTTGTCGGCCGAGATATACAGCACGCCTGTTGCCGCGTGTTCGATGATCGTGTAGACGTTCGCCCAGCCGCCCTTCGGTCCGAGAACCGGTTCGGCATTTGTCCAGGACTCGCCGCCGTCTTCGGAGGAGTACAGCCCTCCGGAACCCCAGGTAGCCAGCCACAAGGTGCCGGAGTCATCCTGGAAGAGGTCATTCACGCGCAGCGGGAACGGGAGGCCGTTGGAGCATGGGCGGAAGTTGTCGCCCAGGGCATCGGGGTCGATTGTGGGCCGCGAGCCCACCATCGTGTCCGTGATCTGGCACCACACCGCGCCTTCGATGCCAGGGCCAGTGAAAGCTCGACCGTCACGCAATTGGCGTCGTGCGCGCCGGAGTTCGTCACTGTGACACAAAGAGGCCTGTTCGTACGAAATGGGCATCAGGAAGCCTCGCTGGACCGAGGGCGACCGTTCACTGTCTCAGCGCACCGCGCTCCGAGAAAGGTCCTCCAACCCCTTATTCTACCCCAATATGGGCGTTCTTGAACAGCCTCCTAGATGCGCTTCGGCACCTAACTCCAGGATCACACGCGCCGATTGCGGTGTCGCGAACCTTCCCCCGTCAATGGCCAAGAGCCTTGCTCCGGGTCCCATTATTGTCAGGGGCTCGGCCGCCGCCAGGAGCAGGACATCCGCGGTGAAGATCGTACCAGACACGCCGGCCGCAAATCCGATTGCGTCAATGCCTTCGGAACATGAAGCGCATCCCTCAACCGTTGGGTTGATATTGGCGGCCCTCACCGCATCCTCCAGCGTGCACTCGCCCTGAACGCTTCCGCCGTCCGTCACGGTCACAACCATCTAGGAAGAGGCCGACCTCCCCCCAAAAGAAGCCAATGCCAGAACAATAACAAAGGCGGTCAGGCCGCGGATTGTAACAGTACGCAGCGTCGATTCACGTTTTGTGTTTGCAGCATCGTCACCCCATGCGCTCGCATGCGGTCTTTGCACCGTTGCCCAAGAGCGGATACGGTCGCGCTATCTCAAATCGGGCGAGTGTCCGAAATGGACTATCCTTTGTCCGAATACTTCTGTTCCGCCGGAATTCGTGGTGCTATTCGGAAGACCATCGCGCTCCTCGGCCTCCCGTGGATGCAATCGCGACGCTCGATCTTGGGTCACCACACTACTGGGCGTTGCCCGTCTGCCAAAAAGGCCCCGCCAGCCAAAGCCAGCGGGGCCCTCATATCTCTTCACCAAAGTCGGGAGTACAGCCTATCAGCCTAGCTCAACCGAGGCGCGACTACAGACTGAGCTCCCATCCCAGCCTAACCAGCGGAATCCCACTTAGCCCCAACAGCTCAATATTGAGGGCATTCACCAGGTCCAGCCGCTCCCGCTCCAACCCGGCGACGAACCCCGGCTCACCGGACTGCGGCCCCGAAGCGGCCAACGAAACCGCCGCTTCAGTCAGCGCGATGCCAAGACCAAAGTTGAACCCCGCCCCGCGCCATCCAATCATGAAAGCCGGAACCGGACCCTTCAGCTCAAAAACCCCGGTCAACGCGCCGTACGCATCGACCGTATAGGTCATTCCGTCCAAGACGTACGCACCTGCATCTGCAGGCAACCCCGCGTCCGCCTGATACCCGCCAAACAGATACCCCGCACCTACCGAGAAATTCCCCCGTAACGGATGCAGGTTGATAAACGCCGCTCCACCCGAGACGGTCGGCTCCAGCCGGTACTCGACGCCTTCCAGATTGACGACCGTCGCACCCACCGGAGCAAAACTGTACTCGCCGGAAAAGCTCACGAATCCCAGGAGCGTAGTCCGTGTGACCGACCCGCCCACGCCAAGGCCGCCCACCTGGGGCCCCAATGACCACTGCGCCGCCACGGGCAACGCGCTAACAACGAGAAGGGCAAGGACGAGGAGCAGGGGACGCATATTCGGGCACTGGTTGTTCTCCCTGGAGCGGCCGTTTTTCGGCTGATCTCAAGTCATTCGGCGCGCGCAAACGCCCACCGGGCAACTCCGATCCCTACTGCATCATCTGGGTGTAGTCCGAAAGATGCGCCGGATCTACCTGCTGAAGGACGTCAAATGCCTGCGACGCCAGGGACGAGCCCTTGAAGACGGCGGCCAATTCCTGGTACTTAGTCGCGAAGAACTGGTCCAGATAGTACGCCCTGTTGCCGTCCGTGTAGAGACCCGAAAGGTCTTGGATGATCTCCAAAATGGACGTTCGCGCCCGATCAGTGTTGGTTGCGAAGCGATCCAGCCCCCGAAAGTGGTAGTCGTAGTAGGCCTTGCGAAGCTCGCGATACCGTGGGTCCAGGATCTGGGAAATGAGCTCTCCGCGGCTGCGGTCGCCCCCCAGAGTCTGCCAGCCGGCCGCCCCTGAATTCTGTGCCTGTTCCGCCACTCGTCTGGCGCGCTCAAAATGTGGCGACCCGCCATTCTCCGAAAACGAATCGTAATCGAAGCCGATGAGCGTCCAGGCGTAGAAGTTGAGCACGGAGGTCAACGCGTTGTACCGGTCCGGATCCCAGGAAAGCGGTGTCCCCTGGCCGTAGTCGAATCGCCACTCTTCGTCCGAGAACTGCACCACAGTAGATTGCTGCGCGGTTCCATAAATGGGCCGCCGGCTGGCAATGATGAGCCGCGCGCGGAAGCTGGTAAGCGTGACAGCCTCCAGCATGGCGATTGTGATGGTGCAGTCGATGCGTTCCATCTCCTCAAACCTGTCTTCTGTCCAGGTCTGATCGTTCATGTATTCGGTCACGCGCTCACGCAGATCATCAAGGAACGTATAGTCCGATCCTGATAGGTTCTGGTAGTTGACCTGGACGCTGCATTTGAGCTCCTGCGCGTTGGCAGGGGCCGATAGAATCAGCGCGATCAGGAGCGCAAGTGCGGGTCTCATGCGGTACCGGGATTGACTCGAGTGACCATTACAACAGGGGCAATGCGTTACAGTTTCCGGGGTCGCCTGCTCCAGATGTATGACCTGTCCGCGCTTCTTCCCCACGAGTCTCCTGGTGCTCCTCACCTGCTTCCTACCGTCCCGCGCTGCGGGGCAGATTTCCGTCATGCCATCAGATTTGGCGTTGGCGGGCGCAGGTTTGGGACTGGCCGCCGCCGGCTGGGGTCCCAACCCTGCTTCCTCCAGGCAGCGGGGCGTCTTTTTCGGGGCAATGCGGGAATACAGCATTCCCGAACTGACTTCCGGCGTCGCCGTGGCGGCCCTGCCCGCAGCGAGTGTGCTGATTCGACAGATGGCCTTTGCGGGATATCGAGAGACCGCCGCATCGGTAGCGTCGTCTTTCGCCTTGAAACGCATGCGGCTGGGCCTCCGGGTCCGCCTGGAATCGACCAGGCCGGAAGGATTCCGGTCTTCACAGTCGGTCTCATTGGCATTCGGACTGATCGGAAATCTGGGGAAAGGCTCCGTTGGCCTGCTGGTGGCCCGGAGGTCGATGGGGATAGGCTACGCCGTCTCCGCTGGCGGCTGGACGGTAATGCCGGACCTCCTGGTAACAGAGGGCATTTTTTCGCCAAGACTGGGATGGGTCTTCAGGCTCTCCCCCGCCCTCACGATTCTGGGAGGGCTTGCCTCCAGCCCGGACATTCTGGCGCTGGGGCTCACCATCGGTGTGCGCGGCTGGCGGGCAGAGTTCGGGTTTAGCCGACACGAGCCGCTGGGTTGGAGCCAGGCGGTGGGGCTCCGTTGGCAATAGTACTGTTTTTCGTGTTGCAGACGGTCGCGGTACCCGACTCGCTGCTGAATAGTCCCGAGACCATTACTCCGGACGCCATGGAGGATCTGGCGCTGATCACGGACCGCCGCTGGGCCACCCTGGCGGAGAGGGATTGGGGCGCCTCGGCCTCTGGTTGGACCCGCAAGGCGCGATACGTTGCGGCCGGTAGCTTCTGGAAAGGTACCGTCTCCACAGGCCGACTGACCACGGGCTTCGTCGAACTGCGGCCTTCGACTGCGGTGCAGGTCCTCCTGGGCGACTTTCGCACGTCGGCCGGTGCGGGTCTTGTGTCCGGATCCACCCGGTTTGGGACGCCTGAGAGCGCCGGAGCTGCTATGGCGTTGCGCGCACCCTCCAGTCGAGGGTACGCCGGCACCTCGTCTTCGCACCTTCGAGGCTCAGCCTTGGCCCTGAAACTGAATCGAGTCAAGGCAGGCATCTGGGCTGGCCGGTCGGCAGGGGACGGCGGATCGGCAGCTGGCGCGCGGCTGGAGGCTACGACCCTGCGCCTCCGCGCGGGCGTTTTCCTCCAGCACCTGAGCGGGAGTATTCGCCAGGATGCCGCCGAATTCTATGCGGCCGCCAATTCGGCCGCGGCGCGGGTCTGGGCGGCGACCTCTGTGTGCCGCTGCGGAGGTGCGGGCAGACGCCTCTCTTCCACGGTCGGGTTGTCTTTTCAGGAAAAGCGCGGTAGCCCGAGTCTCAGGATTTCGGGTCGCACGCATGGCCTGCTCCCATCGGGCGCGGCGCCTGCGAGCGTGTGGGCCGCGCCGGACGCGCGGGAATCAGGCTGGACGGTCGCCCTGTCATTCCCGTTCAATGAGGGAAAGCTGGAGGCCGCGTCGGACCATGCCTGGAGCGGAAACGGTCGAAGCGTCCGGTCCCGGGTGTCATATTCCCGCACCGGGAGCAGTCTGCAATTCGAGCGCCGGTCCAGAAGTGACGAATTCGATCTCTCGGTACCGCCGTATATCCTGCGCGTGTCCATGCCAGAACCGCAATGGCGACTCAAGCTTCGGCTGAGTCCAGGCGCCAGCGGACCGTGGAAGCTGAACGGCCTCTTGGCCCACAAGCCGCTGAGTTGGGCGCGAATGCTCCAGGCGGCCGGCTTCTTTCAGATCAGAGCGGCCCGCATCGACCTATCCCTGACCGAGTTCGACGTGGGGACCGGGGCGCCGGTCGTGGCCGTCTACGAACCTGGAGCGGGACACGCCTTCCCCATCGCCAGACTCACCGGTAGCGGCAGAAGATACCACGTCAAGCTGGCTTTCCCGTTGGCCGGTATGGTGTTGGAAGCCGCGCTGGCCTACGAATTCAGACGCCCGCAGTCGGGCCTCGATACGGCCAGCCGGAAAGTGAGCTTCGCGCTTGCCCTGCTGTCTTTGTGACGGCAGCCGGAAAGCTTCAGTCGAACTTGCGGAGCGCCCGTTTTGCAGCGGGATGATCCATCCGTTTCAGGGCGCGAATAGCGGCTCTGTACTCAGAGGTGCCAGGATTATCCTCGGCAGCGCAGACAAGAGCCTCGATGAGAGCGCCCCGCATCTCCATCTCGATCTCGACATCCAGGCCCTGCAAGTGGACCTCGACGTCATCCATCATGGCATCCACATCAAGGTCAACGGCCGACAAGGAATGTCCAATGTTGTGGAAGATGCCATCGAAGTCGATGGACTCCAGTGCCGAGCCCGCGCTGAAGAGAGCCATTTCCGTGATGCCCCCAATTGCCGCGCCGACGACTGCCGTCATGGCAGAAAGGTCGCTCCCGTCCAGCGTGATGCGGATGTCGTTACGGTTCCGGTTTCTGTTGGAGTTCCGACTTGCCTGGGAGTCGTTGTCCCGGTCATTGTCATTATTCCAGTCGGAATCATTGTCACTGTCGTTGTCCTCGTCATCGTCATCGTCATCGTCCCAGTCGATGTCGCTCAGCGCGTTCGCTGCTGCGCGACGGACCTCGCGATCACTGTCCTCCATGGCCTTGCGTAGTACATCGATAGCCTCGGGACTCCCCAATTCGCCAAGCGCATAGGCAGCAGCCCGGCGGTTGTCTGATTCCGAGTCCGTCTCCAACATGTGAGACAACGCCTTGACGGCTCCTGGCACGTCACGGTCCTCCAAAATGTCGGCAAGAGAGTGTGCAGCCGCCCGGCGTACCTCGGAATCGTCGTCAGCGAGGGCGCGAACCAACGCTTCCGCGGAGGCTTCGTCTCCGAGTTCTCCAAGCGAATAAATAACAGCGCGTCGCACTTCAGGATCTGCGTCTTCCAGGGCTGAGCGGAGTCCCTGAACAACCGTGGGGGTCGGCTCCAACTCTGAGAGCCCGTGCGCGGCCATGCGCCGAACGTCCGGGTCGTCATCCTTTAGGGCGCGAACCAGGACAGGAGCGGCTCGGTCGTCCTCGATGTCCACCAGGGCTATTATTGCGGCCCGGCGAATATCTGGATCGGAGTCTCCCACTGCTTTGATGAGCACATCCACAGAACCCGCATCCTCAAGCTCTCCAATGGCATAGATAGCCTGACGGCGAATGTCTACATCCTCGTCGTCTACAGCCACCATCAACGCCCTTAGAGACTCCGGGGTATCTATTTCGGCAAGTGCGCGAGCAGCCGATCTCCTGACTTCGCTGTTTGAATCCGCAAGGGTGCGAGTGAGGACCGGCACCGAAGCGGGATCTTCCAACTCTCCCAGTGCCCACGCCGCCATTTGCCTGACACTCGCGTTGTCGCTTCCGAGCGCAGTGGTGAGAGCAGCCAGCGCCTCATCGTTTGGCGCCTCTTCAGCGAGTTCTCCGATGGCCCAAATGGCCCGCTCGCTGACGTCATCGCTGCTGTCGTTCGTCATGCCGACCAGCGCCTTGAGCGCCGGCGTGTATTCCATCTCGGCGAGGCCCCAGACGGCAGTCGCTCTAACTTCAGCATCTGAGTCGCCCAGCAGCCCGATGAGGGCCTCCCCGACGCGCCGATCACCTTCATTGGCATTTCCGCCCAGCATCCAGGCAATCTGCCGACGCGCCTCTGAGTCCGTTTCGGAGCCCAGAAGATCGATCAAGATCGGCGCGACGCTGTCATCATCCATTTCGGCCAGAGCCCACAGGACTGCCCGACGGACGTCTTTGGAGTCTTCGTTTTGCAGCGTCCGCTTCAGCGCTGGAGTGGCTCTTTCGTCCCCAATTTCGCCGAGCATCTGCGCAGCCTGGCGGCGCATGTCTTCATCCTCGTCACCCAACGCCTTTATGAAAGCGTCCGCAACCTGGCGCCTCCGCGTGTCAATAGTGTCAGGCAAAACGACGGTCGGCCTTCGACTCGCGACGGCGGGCTTCATAGAAGCCGACATCACATCCGTAGTGCCTCTCGCGGCCGCTACGGTAGTGGTGGAGACGGTCGAGGCTGTCGCCTCCACACTTTTCGCTGAGGCCGGAGGGGCTTCCGAAGCGGTCGTTTCAACGGCGGACTCCTGGGCTGCCACGGACTCAGAGGCTAGCGAAATCCGTGCAGATCCCTGCGGCGCCATGGCTGCAATCGGCAGAATGACGGCCAGGGCCAAACCAGCCACGACGCCGGTCTGCACCTTGCCAAAGTTTCGTCTGCGTCGTTCCGGGTCCAGAATGGCCAAAACCCGACCTTCCAGTTGCGACGGACGCGCCATGGCAACTGCGCCCAGTGGCGACGCAAACGTTGCCCGGAGCGAACGCGCGATGTCGAGCAAGTGCTCAGCATACGAGGAGGCTACTCCACCGGTCATGATGACCTGATCGTCACAGGCGCGCTCGCGTTCTATCCGAAGACGACGGGATGCCATCCACACCAGAGGGTTGAACCAGTAGAGGGCGCAAGCAAACTGAGCGATGCCCTGCGTGGCCACGTCCCAGCGGCGAATGTGCGCAAACTCATGCGTCAGCACGTAACGGCGCCTCTCGTCTGTCCACGCATCGGCGTCGCTGGGGAGAAGCACGACGGGCTTGCGTCCACCCCAGGTCACCGGCATTGTGGTGACATGGCTCTTCAAAAGTTGTACGTCTCGAGTAATCCAAAGGCGATCACCGATTTCCTCGGCCAGGTCCAACCAGTCCTCTGATACTATCGGCTGCGCCCTGCGCGACACCAGGTAGAGGCCAATCGCGCCCAGGACGTGGTTGCCCATGATCACCACAAAACCAACCAACCAAACGCCCAGCATCAATACCGACCAGTGCAGTTGCATCAACTGGGCCCAGAAATCGCCAACGGCTCTGAGTACCGGGTTCTTGACTTGAGCCACCAAACCGGGCGCCACACGAGCCGCGCCCGGGTTCTCTCTAATCGAGGCATCGCCATCCGATTTCGCTTCGCGGCTGGACTCGGGCCTCGCAGGCTGTTCCGATTCCCATGCCGTCGCATCCTCATCGCCCGCAACAGTCTGGCTGGCAGGGACGGCCGGCATGACCGATTCTGCCGCAAACTGCGCCGGCAATACATTCCAGTTGGGCAAAACCGCCGTCAGTACCGGCAGGACCAGCACACCGACAACGGCCGCCAGCCAAACGGCATGCCTGGTTGAAGCAGGGCGGTTTCGGAGCGCGGACGTCGCAATTCCCGCGACCGAGAAGACGAGCGCAGCCTTGATAGTGAGGTCAAGAATGCCTCCAACTACGGAAACGGCGTTTCCCTGCAGAATGGACTCGAACATGCTAGCGTCCCTCGTTGCGTGCTTCTTCGATACGGCTCCGGAGGCGATTCAATTCGTCGTCCGAAAGTTGGCTGTCCGACGCTTCCAGGAGCGCGGCGACGGCTTGCGACACAGATCCTGAGAAAAACGTGTTCACCAGATGGTTGAGCGCATTCTCGCTGGCAGTGTTCGCGGGGACGGTAGGCTTATACAAATACCTCGGGCCCACCTTCTCATGGGTCAGGTGCCCCTTGTCCTCCAGGATGCGCAGCAACGCCCGCACTGCCGAATAACTCGGCGGCTCGGGCAGGTTGTCCATTACCTCGGCGGCGGTTGCCCCTTCAAGCCTGTAGATGGCGTCCATGATTTGACGCTCTCTGCGGCTTAGATCTGTCTGCAATGATTCTCCCATGAGGCCCTCTACGGCAAGTCTTTCGGGCAGTTACGCCCCATGTGCTAAATTGTTAGCACAATAATAGAGCACCCGCGGAGCAACGTCAAGAGCCGTCGCTAATTTTTTAGCATTGTGCGGGCCTCGCACGAGGATGCATCTATCGATAGACCGTCGTCCAACCGGTGTACGGCGTGTCCCCTGTCCGGTAGGCCTTCCCAAATCGGAGATCGAATTCGAAGACGTGGAGCAGGTTGAACTGCAGGCCGATGCCACCTCCGACCGATGTCAAATGCCTGTCGAAGTCCTCCGTGGGACTCAGACGCTCCGCGAAACCGAACGCATACACGGCCCTCAGGAACGACGGGATGATCAGGAATCCGTTATCGGGATACAGGATGGGCTGGAGAACCTCAAGACCGGCCCGCACGACGGTCCCGCGGCCGGGCACGATGTCCTCGTGTCCTCTGGGCATGAAGAAGTCCGTGTTGAACACGAACGCCTGCGTCTGAGAGAGACTGGCCAATTCCAGCTTCAGGCCCGTATTCAACCGACTCAGGAACGGGAGGAAAATCCCCAACTCGTTGTAGGACGCCGTGCCAGCACCACCAAACCGCTCCGGGTAAAACTCGAACTCGGTCGCGCTGGTGAACGTAATCCCGCGGCTGAATATCAGGTCTCTGAGCGCATTCTGCATGCCCAGGGAGAACCGCGCCACCGGCGTGATGGTGGCTGAATTGGTCCACTCGCGCACCACTTCGTTGCCGGCGCCAAGCAGCCGGTTCTCCCGGGCGTTAAAGAACAGTCCGAAGTTGGCCGTGCTGTTGTGGATGTTGTTGCTCAGCGTGACCGGAAGAGAGACGGAGAACTCGGCGCCGCGCTCATCCGAAATGACTCGCAGCGTATCCGCCGTACTCCCCGACCCCACCCGCGCCAGGAACTGATCCGGCCGGCGGTACAGGCGGAGTGCGGGCCGGACGACCGTCGCGGCAGTGGTGATCCCTGCCTCGCCCCACATGCGCTCGCCCTGGTAGAAGCCTTCGCCCCAATACGCCCACCGCGCCAGGGGGTCGGTGCCCTGCATGGCCAACCCGATGCCCGCGCCCAGATCGGCTCCGGGCCGAACGCTGGTCGTGGTCTCGTAGTACGCCGTGGGATATAGAAGGCGAGGCCTCAGGTTGGGCAGGCTTTTGTATGCGCCCGCCAAACGGGCAACCCCGGTGGTGTCGATGAATGCTCCAGGCTGCGGCGGGGTGGCGCCGGTACCCTGGACGCGAGGCGCGGTCTCCGGCGCAAACGGCATCACCTTCAGATCCAGCCGTTGGTCCTGAAACTCGATAAACGCCAGTTCCTGGCCGTCCGGGGATACCGTGCCCTCGAGAGCGCCGTACCGAGCGTTCGTCAGCTGCCTGACACTCCCGTCCGAAATGCTGTAGGCGAAGACGTTCAGCGCATCTGTTGGGTCGGCGGTAAAAACGACCCACCGCCCGTCCGGGCTCCACGTGGCGTCGTAGACCGAAGCGTTTTCGAACACGACGGCCGGTTCCAACCTGGGCTCCGAGACCGAGGACACGTAGAGCCCCTGGCTTCCAAGCACATTCCGGATGATGGCTACAGATCCATAGTCCGGGCTGAGTTCCAGTTGCTTGTAGTGGTCGCGAGCCGGCGGCAGGACGGGCGAGAACTCCCCGCCGCCCGAACTTTCTACCCAGGTTGTGAAAGCGCCATCCAGCCGGATGGCCCATATTCTGCCGTCCGGCAGCTCGACGGGGCTCAGTAGGCCCGCCTCAGTCGTCAACCGCTCGGCATCGCCCGTGGACCGATCTACCCTGAACACGTCCGCATCCGTCTGCCCCGACAAGGGCTTGCGGACATAGCGCGAAAGGAGGATGCTTTGGCCATCCGGGCTCAGCGAAAACTGCAGTTCCTCGGTCAGGTCCTGAAAGGTCACCAGACGCATCGCGCCCGTGGCCATGTCGATGGCATGCAGGCCTCGTCTGCGGTTGTAGGACGTCATGTATCCGATCACGCTCTGGTCATCGACCCATCGTGGTCTTCGAATTACCTGACCCTTTCGGCCCGACACCAGCCTGGCGGAGGTCAACGTGCCCAACGCCTCGACGCGCGCCGCCTCGTCCTGAATGGCCTTCTTCCTGAGCTTTCGCCCAAAGCTGGCTGGAAACTCGCCAGTCCCATACCAGAAGCTCACCCCGTAGCCTAGGAGAGGGAAACGGTTGTGAAAGGCAGTGGCTCGCCGCAGGGCGGGGATGTGGCCATCCGAGTCGGTCAGCGCCTCCATCAGCGCCGCTCCCCCTTTGTAGAATCTGTCTGTCGGGCGCGTGTACCAAGGGCGTTCCAGCATCTGGGCCAACGACCAGGGCTTCCCGGCGCCCACCGCGGCGCGGTACTGCATGGTGAACCACGGGTGGTTCAGGCGCCCGGCGCGTTTTTCCAGCGAACTCTCCAGCGAAACTGCAGCCCCTTCGGCAATCCCGGGCGGCACCCAGAGATTGAGCGCCCGCGCAATGTCCGGAGCGAAAGGCCTCAGGAGACTGTGAACCCCGAACCCGGCCGAATAGTCTCCCTGCGCAGCATGGACCAACTCGTGGGGACCCACCGCCATGAGCCAGTTGGAATGCCGATTGGAGAGCCCCCTTCCGAAGAGTTCGATGCCTTCGATCTCCGATTTGAAAGGGACAGTGGCCACGAATCCGTTCCCGCGGTCGCCATACCGGTTGAGCACCACCGACAGGTGGAAGTTGGACCGCACCGGGAAGATTTCCCCGACCGCGGGCAACGTGGACTCCAGAACCGCCGCCAATTCCCTGGCCTGATCTTCCGTGCCGTCCTGGTAGATGACATCGAAGTGCCGGGACCGCATCACCAGGTAGTTCACGCCTGGAGGCCGGAAGGCAATCGAGTACACCGGGACCACCTGTGCGTCCGCGCTCGGCGCCGGAGCAACGGCTAAGAGCACGAGGGCCACTAGAACCGCTCGAAAGAGGTCCCTTGGAGACGAGCAGCTTGGTTTTAGGTGTCGCCCAAAACTGAGAAGCTGGCGGCAACGGTCAACCATAGGGGCAACGGAGCGATTGGAAAGGTTCGCCGCAATCGGGCGTGTCGGATCCTGCGTACCCGGGAAAGATAACAGCCCAGCCACCGCCCCGCGCCCCTCAACTCCGACATCGTTTCACGCGAATTCCCGACAGCACGTGTGGGACGCCCTCCCCCCCGGCCCTAGTTTCTCCCCGGAGAGATGCCGGAGTGGTCGAACGGGGTAGTCTCGAAAACTACTGTACGTGTATGCGTACCGAGGGTTCGAATCCCTCTCTCTCCGCAAACAACGCCTGGCCCCGCAGCGCACAAAGTGCGCAGCGACGCAGCCAGGGCCGAGCCGAGCTTGCTCGAGCGAGTGCCCAGGCAAGGAGCGTGCTCGCGAAGCGAGCGGCGGGGCGCCCCGTCGATTGCGGCACCCCCCTTCCAGGATGTGGGAGCCGCGAAGCGGCGACCAAATCCCTCTCTCTGCCTCCCTCAAGAAGCGTCCTCGCGAAGCGAGCAGCCCCCTTTGATTGCGGCACCTCCCCCCAAGATGTGGGAGCCGCGAAGCGGCGACCAAATCCCTCTCTCTGCCCTCAAGAAGCGTCCTCGCGAAGCGAGCAGCGCCCCGCCGCGGCTAGGAAAACTCGTCGTCAAGCCCCTGCATGAATCGCGAGAGTATCGCACCTCTACCATCCGGGTCATGGTGGCACCCGCTCCCCATGTCCAGCGCTAGCCGGTAGCGGCGGTTCTCGTCATCAAGCATTTTGCGCATTGAGGACCTGAGCTGTTCGGACACAGCGGGGCTCCCCTTCACAAGCCTCCCGTACGATCGGGCGCCAACAAAGTCGACATCGCCGCTCTCCAGTTCAAACAAATCGGAATGTCGCTCCAGGATGGATTCGATCTCGGCAGTGTAGTAGCTCTTCAACACGGTGCAAATATCTTCCGCGTCTCGTGCCTCGGCCCTGTCGCGCCAGGCGAGGGTTTTTAGAGGTACGTATGCCGGCAGCGGGACAACCCGAACTGCGATGTTTGACACCCGGACAAACTCGGCCTCGCCGAGAGCCTCCGAATAACCCTCTACGTTGAATACCCGATAGTCCTTTTCCCAAGAGACGTAGCCCGACGGGTCCTCGAGCCCTCCAAAGGGAACTAGATCAACCGAGAGACCGTCGATCGTTAGGGTGTGTGGTCGGGAAGTTGAGCTGACGGCGTCGTGACTCAGCAGGGCCTCTCGGAGTGCCCGAAAGACGTCCCAGCTTCCAACGGAAACAGAGATATCCAGGTCTTCGGTTAATCTGAAGGCCTCTTCAATGGTCCGGATGTGACTCAGCAACACATCTCTCGCGATCGCCCCGATAAGCATGAACGGAATGTTCAGCCGGCGGCACTCCGATGCGATGAGAACCATTGCCTCCTCAAAGCCGGGGAGGCCGAGCCGTTTGAGATCAACTTCCCTCATCCAACCAAGAATCGAAAACCGAAGTGGCGATATCCAAGTTGCGTGCTGCACCTGAGGCTGACAAGTCTGCAAACGTTAGAAGCAGCGGAACAGCCCGGTCTCCGTGAATCTCCGGTTCGGGTTCCCAAAAAGTTGTCAAGACCTCCACATCGCCAGCGGGATCAGGCACTAAGCGAAGCGTCTTTGCAAGGTGTGCGTAACCCCCTCGCGTATAAATTGTAAGGACTTCGGGTCGGAGTGGAAAACCCGCCAGATTCGCTGCCGGCTCGCCTCCCCATAGCGCCCTGGCGGGTGCGAGGTCAATAGTCTTCCAGGAGTGCCGGTCTTCGAGGGAGAGGAATCGGAACCTGCCATGGACAATTTTCGGTCGGAGCAGTTCAGCGAAGCCAACGGGCCATCGCTTTGCCAGTCGGCTCCGGTCCCCGAGCTCTCGGGTCATCGAGCGGCCTCGCCCCAGTTTTCGAATGTATCCATGCGCCACGAGATCGTCGACGACGATTTTGACTGTCCGGACAGATACGCCAGCTCGGTCTCCGATTCGGCGGTAGGTATCGCCAATGGCAGTTGGATCGACAAGAAGCAAGAACGTGATCTTTAGTCCGGCCTTACCGAAGGCCGTGCCTGGTTTTCTCCCGCTGTCGGCTTGTCGCTTTAGCCCGTTTTCGACAAGGAATGGAAGAGGACTCAGATCCACGAAAGCGTTGCCGCGTGAATCGACGTAGCTGATTCCTGCTTGCCGCAGGCTTCGTCTGAGAGCAGCAGAAGTCGTTCTGGCCAAAAGAACGACTCTCTCCCTTCCTCTCTCTACCTCCCGAATTTCTTGCTCTCCAATTCGCTCAACCTCCCTCAGTCGGTATCCGGCGGTCTCTATGTCCCTAGGCAAAATGGTTCGTCCGAGAGCCTTGCTTAGCGTTTCGAAGACCAAAGCGCGTTCGACCGACATGGGAGCACTAGTTTGTTTACTTTTCGAGATTGTTTAATACACATACACAATCCCATTTAGTAAACAATACAAAGGCTCGGAAATATTCGAGGTCTTGGCGCCTCAGGCCCGGCATAATGCCCTAAACCCCAACCCCCGAGTGCGCCGCAGCCGCCATCTCCGTCATATACCCCGACTCCCCGTTCTCCTCAAACGCATTCCCCACAACCACAAACGAAGCCCCTGCGGCCACCTTCCGCGCCACGGCCTCGGGCGTCCGAATCCCTCCACCCACAACAATCGGCGTCGAAACAACCCCGGCAATGCCGTGAATCATCTCGTCCGGCACCGCATGTTCGGCCCCAGATCCGCCGTCCAGGTAGAGCAGCTTGAGTCCAAGCATTTCCCCAGCCATCGCAGTCGCCACCGCGACGTCCGGCTTGGACCGAGGCAAAGGAAGCGACCCAACCATGTATTGGGCCGTCGTAAGAGCGCCGGACTCAACCAGCATGTATCCGGTAGAGATGGCCTCAAGCTCCATACCCCGAATGAGCGGGGCCGCGACTACATGCCGACCGATCAGGTAATCCGGGTTCCGCCCGCTGATCACTGAAAGAAACAGAACGGCGTCCAGGTTGGGTACGACCTGGGTAATGGCCCCGGGAAAACCTATGACAGGGAGACTGGTGTGGCGCTTGAGCGTGGCCACGTATCGTTCCATCTCCGTGGCGTGCACCAGAGAGCCACCCACAAAAAACAGATCCACGCCCACAGACTCCGCCCGCATCGCCAATTCTGGCATGCCAGCTTCCGGAGTGTCATCCGGGTCGATGAGTAGCACAAAACCAGCTCCTCGCTGATCACGCACTCTTAGTATCCGATCAAAAACAGAGTCCACAGGGGCCGGCGAAAACGAACAAAAACAGGATGACTGGCCGAACCGCGAATAGCGGTCAAGAAATTCAGCCCCGGCCGAGGCGGCTTACAACCGCCGTCGGCACATCGGGACCTCGAAAGCTCCCTCGGTGAACAACACGGCAGCCATCAGGTACGGATAGCTCTCGGGACGAGCCGGAATCTGTGTTACGCGGTTGTCCGGGACCCACGATTCATCGAAATCCATGACCCGCTTCTGTCCCCTCCTCTTGGTCGTATCCCTGACGTTCCCGGCGGACTCCTACGCCCAACGCAGCTGGATCGCGGGCGATCACCATATACACAGCCGCTGGAGCGTGGGCTGGGATAGAAATGTGGCCCCACCCGCTCCAATCAAGGGCGGCGACGCCATCTATCCAATTGCCATGAACGCCGTCATGGCGCGGCGGTACGGCTTGGGATGGATGGTTGCTACGGATCACGGCGGCCCGAACCACTCCAAAGTGAGCTTGGAGCATACCTATCCCGAGTTGCTGATCTCGCGGGAGGCCGTTCCCGAGGTGATTCAGTTTCACGGGATGGAATTCGACACACCCGGGGCGGATCATTCCAGCCTGATCATTCCACATACGCACGACGAGGCGGAGCGCCTCTCGACCCTGGAGAGTCGATGGTCCCGCAGGGAGCCCTGGCCGGCTGACTCGACCTGGGACAGCGAAGCACGCATGATCCAGGCATTGTCTGAGATGCGACTCTTGAGTCCCGCGCCCGTCGTCATCGCCAACCACCCTTCCCGGTCGGCCGAGGGTGTCGGCAGCTACGGTCTGGACTCACCGGCGGAACTGCGCAGGTGGAATGACACCGCTCCGAACGTGGCAGTCGGAATGGCGGGCGCGCCCGGTCATCAGGCCAACGCCGTGACTAGGGACGGCAGCATCCATCCCAACCGTGCCAGAGGCGCCTACAGTAAGCAGGCTACGTTCGGCGGGTTCGATCAAATGACGGCCCGACTTGGTGGGTTCTGGGACTCCATGATCGGCGAGGGCCGGCGCTGGTGGATCACGGCAAATTCCGATTCGCACATTCACTGGCGAGAAGGAGGCGGCGACTTCTGGCCCGGCGAATACTCAAAGACCTATGTCATGGCCGACCGCAACCATGACGATATCCTTGATGGCATCCGTAACGGTCGGGTGTTCGTGACCACGGGCGATCTCGTATCCCAACTCGGTGTGACGGCTTCAGCGAACGGGCTTTCGGCCGGAATCGGCGGGGTCCTGACCGTCCCTCGCCGTGCGGAGCTCTCCGTCGAAATCCGGTTCCTGGACCCGAATGGACCAAACGCGCACGGGGATGACCCTTCCGTCCGACGTGTCGATCTGATTCTCGGCGAGATCCATGGCATATTGGAGGATCCGACGATTGACCGGAATCCGACAACCCGCGTGGTCCATCGCTTCGACGTCTCGGATTGCGAGCAGTCCGGGCCGTATCAGATCTGCCGGGTCGATCTGGGACCCGTCGATCACGACCTCTATCTGCGTGTCCGCGGGACGAACACCCAGGAATTGGAGCCAGCAGAGGATCCCCGAGGGGAGGACCCGTGGAGCGACCTCTGGTTTTACTCGAACCCGGTGTTCGTCAGCGTCCAGTAAAGGCAAGCCCGCCGCCGCTTGAGACGCGCCCTGCTGGCCGGGCGCGAGGACAGCAGACGGAGCCTACCCCAGCATTTCGGCCAGCGCAGGACCGGCCGCATCGATGGCTTCACCGAGTTTGGCGGGGATCTTGCCGCCAGCGGTCGCAAGATTCGGACGTCCACCCCCACCGCCCCCAACAATCTTGGCCAGTAACCCGACCAGTTTCCCGGCCTGAACACCGCGCTTGATCACGTCGTCGGACACGGTCACCACCAGATAGGCCTTATCGCCATCCGTGGACCCAAGCACACCCACCGCTGCGTCACCCATACGAGAGCGCAACTCTTCGCCCAGGCCTCTGAGGGAATTCATGTCTGCGCCATCCACCCGGCCCCGAGCCAGTTTGACGCCACCGACGTCGACGGATTTGTCGATGAATGCCGCGAGCTTTCCTGCCAGGGCCTCCGCCCGGACCCGCTCGAGCTCCTTCTCAAGCCGCTTGTTGGCGTCCAACAAATCGGCCACCTCCTGGTCGGAAGGTCGCTGCAGCGAGCGAAACTGTCCTCGCACCCGGCCGAGTTCGTCCAACTCGCCGTGCAAGTGCGCGACGGCATCTATTCCGGCCACCGCCTCCACTCTGCGTATTCCGGCCGCAACCGACCCTTCGCTGGTGAACCTGAATACGCCAATTTCGCCTGTCGCGTCCACGTGGATGCCACCACAAAGCTCAATGGAGTAGGCCGGGTCGAAGGTGATGACGCGAACAGCGTCCCCATACTTCTCGCCAAACAGCGCCGTGGCGCCGCGCGCAATGGCGTCATCGAGGGGCACGTCCTGGTCCTCGCCCTTGCTGATGTTGCGCTGGACGACTTCGTTCACACGCTGCTCCACGCGCCGCAATTCGGCCGGCGTCACCCGCTCAAAATGACTGAAGTCGAAGCGCAAATGCTCCGGGGTCACGAGCGAACCCTTCTGCTCCACATGCGGCCCGAGAACCTCGCGCAGTGCGGAATGCATGAGGTGGGTCACGGAGTGGTGCTTCTTTATGCGCGCCAGCCGGGCGACGTCAACGCGCGCCGAAACCGGAGCATCCGCGTCACGGGGCAGCGCGTCCACGACATGCACGTAGCGGCCCTGGCTCTTCTGCGTATCTAGCACCGTCAACTCCTGATCCCCAATCCGGAGCACACCGGTGTCGCCCACCTGACCACCGGACTCCCCATAAAACGGCGTCTGGTCAAGAACGATCTCGAATCGCTGTTCATCCCCCTCACCGAGCGTGCGCATGGCCCGCACATGCGCTCCATCCACATCAGACCGCTCGTACCCGAGAAAGGCCTCTTCGCCTTCAGAAACCAAGGTCCACACATCGGACCCAGACTGATCGACCTTGAAGTTCGCGGCCGCGCGCGCGCGTTCCTTCTGCGCTTTCATGCACACATGGTAGCCGTCCATTTCTACTGCCACCCCCTCTTCCCGCGCCATCAACTGGGTCAGGTCTACGGGGAACCCGTACGTGTCGTGCAGCAGGAAAGCCACGTGACCCGGCATGAGCTTCTGACTGGCGGCATCCTCGAATCTAGTCGCAGCGTCCTTGGCCCCACTAAACGCCTTCGACAACAGGTCCATGGCCTTGGAGTCCGCAGATACGCCTGTCTTCTCACCCTTCACGTAGGGCACCAGCCGCTCGAAGAACTGCAAGCCCGTCCCGAGTGTCTCCAGGAAGCTTTCCTCCTCAGCCTTGGTGACACGCACTATGTAGTCCTTGCCGCGGGCCAGTTCTGGAAACTGCTCGCCCATCTGGTCTGCGAGCATGTCGACGGCCCGGTACAGAAACGGCTCGTGAAGCCCCAGGGTCTGGTACCCATAACGAACCGCGCGGCGCAGAATCCGTCGAATCACGTAGCCACGGCCACTGTTGCCGGGCATGACGCCATCGCCAATGGCAAACGCAATGGTACGCGCATGGTCCGCGATGACGCGCAGTGCGACCCGAATCCGATCACGCTCAGCACCGGAAGCACCGGTCTCGTCATAGGAGACGAGCCCTGAGAGTGGCGAATGGTCTGCCACCAGGTCCAGCATGGGCCGAAAGAGGTCCGTGTCGTAGGTGCTGCCCGCGGTATTCTGCAGCACCGACACGATGCGCTCGAAGCCCATCCCGGTGTCCACGTGTTTGGCGGACAGCGGCTTCAGCGATCCATCGGTCTGGGCATTGTACTGGATGAAGACCAGATTCCAGACCTCCATTACCATTGGGTGATCTGCGTTCACCAGCTCCCGGCCGGGTACCAGGGCACGTTCTTCATCGGAGCGAAGATCAACGTGGATCTCGGAGCACGGACCACAAGGGCCGGTGTCGCCCATCATCCAGAAGTTGTCCTTGCTCCCGCAGAAGAGAATGTGATCCTCGGCCAGCGAGGTCTCGGAGCGCCAGAAGTCCGCCGCCTCCTCATCCGGCGCCAGGCCTAGTTTCTCGTCGCCTTCGTGCACGGTCGCGTATAGCCGCCCGGGGTCCAGGTCCCACCTGTCCACCAGAAGCTCCCACGCCCAGGCGATGGCCTCCTTCTTGAAGTAATCCCCAAAGCTCCAGTTGCCGAGCATCTCGAAGAAGGTGTGGTGATACGTGTCGTACCCCACCTCCTCCAGGTCATTGTGCTTCCCTGATACCCGAAGGCACTTCTGGGTGTCTGCTGCACGCGCGTAGGGCCGTGACCCCTCGCCCAGAAACACATCCTTGAACTGGTTCATCCCCGCGTTGGTAAACAACAGCGTGGGGTCATTCTGCGGAACGAGGGAGGCGCTGGACACCACCTCGTGACCCTTCTCTTTGAAGAAGTCAGTGAACTCAGAACGGATGCGATTAGCCGAAGGAGGCTTCGTCATGTCGTGACGGGATTATTGGCGACGAAAACACAGCCCGGAGTATACGCCAGCAGGTTGGGCGCAGACTTCAAGATCACATAAAGGCAGCCGCTCCAGACTCCCCTTTTTCAACTGGCAACCGGCGGTGCGGCAACTTTTCCAATTGAACGTAACCTTATCCCAACTGGCGCCGTAGCAACGCATACCAGGCCCTCCCGTGTCTGCACGCTAACAACGGAACCGGAGTCTCCCCATGAGAACACGTCTACTCGGAATCGCGCTGATTGTGCTCGGCGGTCTTGCCGTCCTGAACCTGTACCAGGCCGTTTTTGGTAGCAGTAACGACGAGCGACCTTCTGCCGTCTCTGTGCGCGAGGACGAGGAAACGATAGAAATGGAGGTTGAGGCCGCCATTAAGGAGGCTGAGTCCGATTTTGACTTCGACTTCGACTTCGACTTCGATTTCGACTTTGATTTTGACGACGCCGCGGTCAGCATCAGTTCGTCTTCCGACGAGGTCATGTTGGACGAGACCTTCCGTGTTTCTGATGGCGACGTCCTGAACATCGATGTACAGCACAGCGAGATCGAGATCGAGACCCGGTCTGGCATCTCTGAGGCTCACCTGGTTGTGACGCTGAGTTCACGGGACATGGATAGCGCGATGGACGTATACGAGCGCATGGACTTCCGGGCTTCGAGCCATGGCAACACGGTCAGCCTGGTCTCGGATACCCCCCGCTCGGTCAACTGGCGGACACGCATGGACATCAAGGTACTTGCCATCATTCCAGATCACTTCGACGTGAATGTGACCAGCACACACGGGGACCTGAATCTGGAAGAGTTGTTCGGCAACCTGATCCTCAACACCACCCACGGAGACGTCAATCTGGATGATGTGACGGGTGATGAGATCAACGTCGAAACGACCCACGGTGATATTGACGCTCGCGATCTCGTGGCCCGCCAGGTGTCCATCGAGACTACCCACGGCGAAATCCAGCTCCACGAGGTCGTTTCGGACCGCTTTTACGCTTCGACCACGCACAGTGACATTGACATCGAGTCGCTCTCGGGTAACTCCGACATCGAGACCACTCATGGCGACGTGAACATCCGGGTAGACAAAACGAGCGGGCTCAGCGTATCGACCACGCACGGAGACGTATCAATCGCACTTCCCCAGGATCTCGGCGCAGACCTGGACTTGAGCGGAGACAGGGTGGTACTTCCGTCAAACGCAATATTCGATGGCTCCAAGAAAAAGGACCGGGCCAACGGTGAACTCAACGGTGGCGGTGCACAGATCGAGGTTTCCACCAGCCACGGCGGCGTCTCTTTGCGAAACCGCTAGACGGCCTTAGGCACTTTTTAGACTTCCGAGTCTCTTCAAGCCTCCGGGATGCCCAGTGCGTCCCGGAGGCTTTTTGTATCTGTCACCGGCAGACCGCAGGTGTAATCCTGGCATACATACGCGGCGGCCTTTCCGCCTACCAGGCGCATCTGGCTCGCGGCGGGAATCAACGCGTCGGTGCGATCCCTCTGCGGGCCCGATGCCGGCAGCCAGAACGCCAGACCTCCCGGCTTTCCTCTCGAAAGGGCTGCTTTGACCAAGGGATCATCGCCGGACTCCGCCACAACAACGACTTCGTGGTTGCCGCCAGGCCCTTCCCAGACGGATACGGCGTGACTCAGGAATCCTGTCAGAGCGCCCGGGGATGCAGACAGGACCGCTGAGGCCGCCCTCCCCAACCGGGCCGCCCGCTCTATGAGATCCGGTCGGGATGCCAGCCTTCCCAGCGACAGGAGGAGACCCATCGCGCCAGACACGCCCGCTGGCATCGCCCCGTCGTACCAGTCCTGCTTTCTGACCAGTAGCTCCTCTCCCGCCGTGGAGGACCGAAAGAACCCGCCGTCTGGCGCATCGCACCGATCCAGCATGGCGCCGGTGAGTTCCAAAGCATCTTCGAGACAGTCCGGGTTGGATGTGGCCTGAAACAGTTCCACGAGGCCCAATCCCATGAAGGCATAGTCATCCAGCATGGCGGGAACGGCCGCGTCATCTTCAAACCAGCGGTGGAGCCAGCCATCCGGTCCGCGCAGATTCTGGCGAGCAAAATCGTGTGCCCCGGCTGCGGCATCCAACAGGTGGTCGGCGCCAAAGGCCCGACCAGCTCGGGCGAGCGCCCCGATCATGAGTCCGTTCCAATCCAGGAGGACTTTCTCGTCCCGGAGCGGGCGAATCCGCGGAGCACGGGCCCTAAGCAGGGTGCTTTGAATGCGCTGGAGTAGGTCGGGGGCCAGCGGATACGGATTCAAGCCCGGGTGGAGCACGTTGGCTCCGGTCTTTTCCCGGGTGGCTTCGTCCTCGAAGTTGCCGGCTTCGGTCACGCCGAACCACTTCGCAGCCGCCGCGGAATCTGCGGCAGTCAGACGCTCCGAAAGCTCGGCTTCCGTCCAGACATAAAACCGCCCTTCCTCACCCTCTGAATCCGCATCTTCCGCCGAGAAGAAGCCTCCGTCGGGGTGCGTCAGGTCTCTCAGGACATACTCGGCTATCTGGAGGCCAACCTCGCGCAGGGTTTCGTCCCCGGTAGCCAGATAACCATCCACGCACGCAGCCAACATGGTGGCCTGGTCGTGGAGCATCTTTTCGAAGTGCGGGAGCCGCCACTCCGAGTCGGTGCTGTAGCGGTGGAAACCGTAGCCCAACTGATCAAATACGCCGCCTCTCCACATGACGCGGATGGTATGCGACGCCATCTCCGCCAGGTGTTGATTCGTCGTTACAGACGACCTCTTGAAGAGATAGGACAGATTGTGGGGCGAGGGAAATTTCGGTGCCTTCCCGAAGCCGCCGTAGGTGGCGTCGTACCGCGACCGGAGGCCGCGATCTGCCTCGTCCAGCCATTTTGCCTGCACTCCCCCCGACCCGCCGTCCTGGGCGGTGTCGCCGCCGGCATCCGCCTGCCGGGGGGCGTCCGACAAATCGCCCCTCAATCTTGCCGTGATCCCCGCGGCCGACTCCACAATCTCGTCCCGTCTCTCCTTCCACAAATCCGAGACACGAGGCACAAGGTCCAGCATGCCGATTCTTCCAAACCGCGTTTCCTTTGGCAGGTAGGTAGCGGTGTAGAAGGGCTGTTTGTCCGGGGTCATCAGGACGGTGAGGGGCCAGCCACCCTGATTGCCCATCAGATGACAGACGGTCATGTAGACATCGTCTATGTCTGGTCTCTCCTCACGGTCCACCTTGATGGAAACCAGGTGTTGGTTCATGACCTTGGCCACTTCGTCGTCTTCAAACGACTCCCTCTCCATCACGTGACACCAGTGGCACGTCGCGTAGCCAATCGAGAGAAAAATGGGCACATCTCGGCGCCGGGCTTCCTCAAACGCCTCCGGACCCCAGGGAAACCAGTCCACAGGATTGTGCCGATGCTGAAGCAGGTAAGGTGATTTTGCGTCCTGGAGTCGGTTCAAAGGGTATCTCGGGGTCTTGTTACGGATGGAGGCCGCGGTGCAGCCGACCACAAGGTCGTAAGGAACGAGACGCTCAACAACGTCGCACCTTATCCGAAACAGACTCCTTTGGCTGGTTATCTTACCGAACCACTGTCAACCAACCTGCCAGCATGAGCCTGACCGTTTCGCTATCCGACGTCCTCGCAGCACGTCACTCCAAACTTCGCCAGGCGCTGCAAGCTTCTGGTGTTGACGCGATGGCCATAAACGCGGGACCCACCCTTGGCTACCTGACCGGCCTCAGTTTTCATCTTTCCGAGCGCCCCGTGATTGCGTTGTTTCCGGCGGAGGGTAGGCCGTCAATGGTGGTCCCGGAGTTGGAGTCTCTCAAATTCCAGGAGGCCGCATTCGACCTCCATCTGTACACCTATGGAGAGGCACCGGATACCTGGCAGCCGGCGTTTAGCGCCGCCATAGGACCTCACGAGGCAGCCCTGATAGGAGTTGAACCTCGCTGGCTGCGCTATCTCGAACTCCAATTCCTCAAGGGTGCGGTTCCGCGCGCCACGCTGACGTCCGCCGAGTCTGTAGTGGCTTCGCTCCGCATGCACAAGGACGAACTCGAGTTGGACGCGATGCGAAAGGCTACGATCATCGCCCAGGACGCCCTCAAGGCCACGCTGCCCAAGGTCGTGGCGGGTACGACAGAGCGCGAGGCGGCCGCCGAACTCATTCAGAACTTGCTCAGATTTGGCAGCGGCGGGGAATTGCCCTTTCAGCCCATCGTGGCGTTTGGTCCCAATTCGGCCAACCCGCATGCCGTGCCGACTGACAGGCCGCTCCAGGAGGGTGATCTGGCTCTTTTCGATTGGGGAGCCAACTACCAGGGCTACTTCTCGGACCTGACCCGGACGTTCACCTTTGGAGACGTAGACCCGGAGTTGCTCAAGATCGCGGGCCTTGTCGAGGCCGCCAACGCAGCGGCGCGGGAAGTCTGTACGCCTGGCATCAAAGCCTCAGACATTGACGGCGCCGCCAGGGCCGTCATCACGGAAGCCGGGTATGGGGAGTTCTTCATGCATCGTACGGGCCACGGACTCGGCCTGGAAGTCCACGAGGAGCCCTATATCCGTGACGACAATGCTCAAGTCATGGCAACCGGGATGACATTCACCATCGAACCGGGGATCTACCTGGCCGGGCGCGGCGGAGTGCGCATCGAGGACGACATGGTCATCACGGAAACCGGCGTCCAAAGCCTGAGCGATATGCCGCGGTCCGTCATCCCTCTGCCTCGGGACTGAGTGCCCGCTGATTCCCTCCACATACTGCTCGCCTCCCCGAACGGCCCGGCCAAAGATGGTCTGACCAAGAGGCTCGGGTTGTGCGCGCGCCCACCGGTCACACACGTCTGGGCCCCCTCCCTGACGGAAGCCACCAAACAAGCCAGCTCCGGTGCATTTGACCTTCTGATTCTGGATTCCAGGCTTGTGAAGGGTATCGAGAAGGGTCTGCTTCCGCTTTCGACCGCTCTACTCAGTCTGCCCATCGTCGTGGCACTGAGTCCGCAGGAGGAACTCGCCATGAAAGGCGAACTTCCAGACGGAGTGATGGACTTCATCTATCGGGAGGCCATCGACCCGCACGGACTGGAGCGCATCCTGTTCTACGCCAGCCGCCGATACGCCGGTTTGCGGTCTCTTCAGGATGCGGAGGGACAGCTCCGCTCTATTGTCGAGGGCATTTCAGACGGCATCACGATCGTGGACGAGGCCCGGACGGTTCTTTTTGCGAATCCCGCGGCGGAAGCCATTCTAAGCCGTCCGCTACACGAGATGCTTGGAGCCTCATTGGGCATCAAGCTTCCAAAGAAGCAGGGACAGGTTGAAGTCATCTCTCACCGTCACGACGCCCTGCAGCTGGACGTCCAGGTGACACCAATGACGTGGGAAGGCCGGGAAGCCACGCTGGTAGCCTTTCGAGACGTGACCGCTCAGATTGCCCTCGAGGAAAACCTGCGGCGAGCCAAGGAGGAAGCGATCCGCGTGGCGAACCTCAAAACGGCGTTCCTGGCAAACATGAGCCACGAGCTTCGTATGCCGCTGGCCAGCATCATCGGATTTGCCCAGTTAATCCGGGAGGGCATGGAGGACGACGAGTTTCACGAGTTTGCCGACAACATCATTCAGGGTGGAAACAGGCTTCTGGAGACCATTAATTCCGTTCTGGACCTCACAAGGCTGGATGCAGACGCCATTCAGGCGCAGTCCCGGCCAGTTGAGGCCTCGGCCGTGGCGCGGGAGGCTGTTGGTATGCTTGGTGCCCTCGCCACCCGGAAAAGCCTGCCCGTGATTGTTGAGCCGTCCGACCACGACGACACGGTCATCGCCGACCCTACCATCCTGCGCCGAATTCTGAACAACCTGATCGGCAACGCAATCAAGTTCACCGACAAGGGCAGCGTGCGGATCAAGATCGAGGCAGACGACCAGATCGTGAGGCTCCACGTCATCGACACCGGCCTCGGGATAGACCCCGAGTTCATGCCCGAACTCTTTGAGGAGTTCACACAGGAATCCAGTGGTTATGACCGAGCGCACGAAGGCTCAGGACTGGGACTCGCCATTACAAAACGGCTCTGCGGTCTGATTGACGGCAGAATTGACGTCGAGAGCGAAAAAGGCGTAGGCTCGACATTTACGGTCACACTCCCCCATGCTGACCCCGATTCTATAGACGAAAGCTTCGGCCCATGATCACTGAACCGACCGCCCTGTTTGCCCTGCTCGCTGGAGTCCTTGGGCTGATCTTCTGGCTGAGCACATTGCCGCAGCTGAAAACCCTTTTCAAGTATCTGCCGCCAATCATCTGGGCGTATACCGTCCCGATGGTTCTCACCACGGCTGGTATCACTCCCGCGTCAAACGCGGCCTACAGCTGGATGACGGCGTACCTCCTGCCGCTGGCACTCTTCCTGTTGATGGTCACGGTGGATGTCCGGGCCATCTTCAGGCTGGGTAAAGTGGCGCTGACCATGATGGTGGCAGGTACCGCCGGGATCGTGATCGGCGCCCCGATAGCCTACCTCCTCTTTCGAGGCTTCCTGCCGGAGGACGCCTGGAAAGGCTTCGCGTCGTTGTCTGGAAGCTGGATCGGCGGAACGGCCAACATGCTGGCCATCAAGGAGTCTGTTGGCGCGGATGATGCCATCCTGGGACCAATTATCGTCGTGGACACGGTGGTTGGTTACGGCTGGATGGGCATTCTACTGTTTGTCAGCGCCTTCCAGGAACGATTTGACCGCTGGATTGGAGCCGACCGCTCGCTACTTGAAGGAATCAATGCCAAGCTTCTGGAGGAAGACGATAAGCGGCGGCCCATCACTCTGGAGGACCTGACCAAGATTCTGGGACTTGGCTTCGTGGTCACCGTCCTGGCGGTCATGGCCGGGCCGTTGTTGCCGAAAGTTGGGGATCCGACGGTAATCAGTGAGGCAACGTGGGCTGTGCTTCTGGTGGTTACCGTGGGCCTGATCCTGTCGTTCACACCGGCCCGAAAGCTCGAGAACGCGGGAGCCTCGCGCATTGGCTTTCTGGCGCTCTACCTCCTTGTGGCGTCCATCGGAGCCCGTGGAGACCTGGCCGCCGTATTCGATGCGCCGATTTATCTGGCGGCGGGCGCCGTCTGGATTTCTATCCACATCGTCATTTTGATGATCGTGGCCAAGATCATCAAGGCACCCCTCTTCTTCGTCGCGACCGGTTCGATGGCCAACGTGGGCGGTGCAGCCAGTGCACCGGTAGTCGCGTTCAGCTACTTCCCTGCGCTGGCACCCGTTGGACTCTTGATGGCCGTGGCTGGCTACGCGCTAGGTATATACGCGGCTCTTGGGGCCGCCGCGATTCTGGGCTTCCTGTCTAAGATGTAGCGGGTCCCGCTGGCACGCTGCGGGGTGCACAGTGCGCGGGAGAACTGGCCTAAGCCGCCAGTTCCTCTGCCTCCCGGACCATGGCATCGATGGCCTCCAGGCCCCGGTTCCAGAACGAGAGATCGGTCAGGTCGATGCCGAGCTTCGCCACCAACACATGGGGCCAGTCCGATCCGCCGTCTGACAGGAGACCCACGTACTTCTCCGGGAAGCCTTCCCCCTCCTCCTTGTAGCGGGCATAAAGCGCCAGGACCAGCAGTTCTCCAAACGCATAGGCGTAGACGTAACCGGGCGTGTGCAGGAAGTGTGGGATGTAGGACCACCAACTCTTGTAGTGATCGCCGAGCGTCACGGCGCCGTCGAACATGGCAGTCTGGGTCTCAATCCAGGCCGTCGAGAGCCCGTCCACTGAAAGCTCGCCGCTGTCACGACGCTCGTTGTGGATGCGCGCCTCAAACCGGTTCATGGCCACCTGCCGGAATACCGTGGCAATGGTGTCATCAATCTTCGAAACCAGCATCGCCAGACGGTTCTTGGGGTCTTTCTCCGCCGCCATCAGGCGCTGAAAGACCAACATCTCGCCGAATACCGATGCCGTCTCTGCGGTCGTAAGCGGCGTGTCCGCGTGAAAAACGCCCTGCTGCCGCGAGAGGTACTGGTGGACACCGTGACCCAACTCGTGGGCCAGCGTCTGAACGTCCCGGATCTTGCCGGTGTAGTTGACCAGGACGTACGGGTGCGCGCTGGGAACCGCTCCGTGACTGAATGCGCCGCTTCGTTTGCCGGGGGAAAGCGCGGCATCGATCCAGCGCTTGTCGAAGAACTCACCGGCTATGGCCCCCATCTCCGGGTGGAAGTCCGAGTAGGCTCCCAAGACCAGTGACTTGGCGTCTTCCCATTGGTACTTGGTGTCCGCCTCCCCAATTGGCGCGTAGCGGTCATAGTCCATCATGCCCTCCAGCCCCAGGAGGCGGGCCTTCAGCCTGTAAAACCGGCCTACGATGTCGTAGCGGGAGGTGACGGAGGCAATCAGGCTGTCCACCACCTCGTCCTGGACTTCGTTGGACAGGTTTCTGCTCCGAAGCCAGTGCGGGTAAGAACGCAGGCGATCGTCGGAAGCCTTGTCCGCCAGAATCGTATTGAAGATGAAGGCGAGCGGCCGAATGTTTGTTTCTAGCCCAGCAGTGAACGACAGCGCCGCAGTTTCCCGGCGCTTTCGGTCGGTGGAATACAGCTCCGCCATAACCTTTTGCTGCGTCACCTTCTCACCATCCAGGTCGAACCGAATCGCGCCCACGGTCTCGTCAAAGAACCGATTCCAGGCGCTGGCGCCGGTGACAGACTTCTCGACCAGGATTTTTTCTTCCGGCTCGGATAGCTGGAACGGCTTGGTGAGTCGGAGAACCTCCAGATAATGCCGATAGGGGTCTATCCGGGCGTCCAGAACAACCCGTTCCGCCGCTGAGTCCTCCACCTCTGACCACTCCAGATCAAAGAACAGAATCGTCTGTGCGATGGCCGTATAGGCCTCGCGGACGCTCTGCATCTGCGCGCCCATGGTCTCGTTGGCCGTATCGGTGGACCACGCCAGGAATGCATAGGTGTAGGCCCGACCCACTGTGTCCTGGATCTCGCCCAACTCAGCGAGACAATCTGCCAGCGCTCCGGCATCCAGGCTTCCTATTCGACCTCGGTACCTTTCGCCAAAGGATGAACCCAGTACAGATGCGTTTTTTATGGCGGCACCAAGGGCTTCGGAATCGGAATACAGATCCGTCAGGTCCCAGGTGACAGCTTCGGCTCCGGTCGGTACGTCAGTAGACATGTATGTTGCGGCAGTGGTAACAGTTTGGAAGCCGGTGCAACCACGAATATCGGCGTGGGTTCAACCAATGCCGAAACGCCTTTGCCACACACAATCAACCGGTCGGTTACTTGTCCATTTTCGGTTTCCTGAAAGAGTCCTCCGCAAGCCAGCCCAGCGTAATCCAGTCTCTGGAATCGGCTACCGGGCTTGAGGACGTGCTGGCCCAGTCAGAGCTTGCGCCGGTGCTTCTGTTCAAGCACAGCTCCAGCTGCGGAGTATCGTTCTTCGCACGCCGCGAGGTACAGCTTCTTGGCGACGATAGCGACCCGTCCGTCTTTGAGATTGTGGTGCAAAAATCTCGCGACCTCTCCAACCACGTGGCCGATCACTTCGGGATTCGCCACGCCAGCCCGCAGGCCATTCTTGTCCGGGACCGCAAGGCCGTCTGGAATGCGTCGCACGGGGGTATTACCACGGATTCTCTACGCAGTGCGAGCGTTAAACATACCGGGGCGCCCCGGCCAACCGACCGCCCATCGGCATGAATCAACTTCCACTTCTCCTCCTCCTTCTGATTGCTCTCTCCGCGTGTGGACCCCGCTCTGAGCAGGCGGAACTTGCCACCGTTCCGGGTTCCGATCTGGAGAATCGGTCGGCACTGGTGCAGGACGATCTGACCCCCGCGCCCCTGTTCGAACTCCCGGAAGTAGGCGGCGGGACGTATAGGCTTGCCGATTCCCGAGGAAAGGTTGTTGTGGTCAACTTCTGGGCGACATGGTGCGGACCGTGCGTCCGCGAGACCCCGACATTTGTGGGACTGCAGAACGAGTGGGCTGATCGGCCCTTTGAAATCGTGGGCGTTTCTCTGGACCAGGAGGGATTCGACGTTATTCGTCCCTTTGTGGAGCGGTATGAGGTTCCTTATCCGATGGTCCTGGACGACGGCGCCCTGGCCGACGAGTTTGGAGGCGTCTACGCCATGCCATCAAGCTTCATCATCGACAAGGAGGGACGGATTGTGCACCGCGTCATTGGCGAATTCCCGATGGAAGACTTCCGAGAAGTACTGGACCGTCTGATAGACGCCTAAAAGGCTGTAGCGTAACTGCCTCCCGGCCTCAGGGAGTCGGGACGAATCTCCCGACCGTCATCCTCTCACGCACCAGGTACTTGGCCGCGGCCTGCTGTGCGTCCTTCGGAGTCAAACGGGACATGCGTTCCAGATGGTCGGTGTACAAACGCCAGTCGCCGGCGGCGATGGCCTCGTTGAGTTGCGAAGCCAGCGAATACGGACCGTCGCGCAGGAAGGCCTCCTGCGCGCGAATGTTGCTCAGCGCCCTCGCGATCTCCACTGAGGTGACCCCTTCGGCCGCCACTTCCGCCAAACTCTCCAGCACCGCCAATTCTACCTCTTCGTGCGTGGAATCTCCGGATAACATGGCCAGAACGTAGAACAGGCCGGGGTCCCGAAATCGGGAAACGCCCGCGGACACGGTTGTGGCCAGCCCGGCGTCCACCAGTTTCTTGTAGAGCCTTCCGCTCTTACCCCCTGTCAAAGCGGTCGCCAGAAGGGCGAGTGCGTCGGTATCGGCCTCCATGCCTGGCGGACTCTTGAAGGCAAGCATCGTCGCGCCGAGCTCGCCGCGCATCCGCACCTCCAGCCGGCGCTCGCCGTTCTGCACCGGCTCCCGGGTGACCGTCTGCTGCATGGGCTCGGGCGCGCGGCCCATCGCGCCGAAATGCTTGTCGACACCCTCCAGAACGGCCTCAATGCTGGTGTCTCCAATGACAGACACTGTGGCGTTGTCGGGCCAGTAGTACGTGTTGTAAAATCCCCTCAAACCGTCCGGAGACATGGTTTCCACGTCGTTTCGCCATCCGATCGTGGGGTGGTGATACGGGTGCGCCACGTAGGCCATGCTCCACACGGACTGATATAACTTCCGGATGGGTTCGTTTTCCCCGCGGTCAAGCTCATTGAGAATTACCGTGCGCTCGCTGGCAATGTCATCATCGGCCAGCAGCGCGCCTCGCATGCGGTCTGACTCCACCCGCATCGCCAATTCAAGCTGATCTGATGGAAGCACCTCGTAGTAGTTGGTCCGGTCATTCCAGGTGGTAGCATTGACCTGAGCTCCCACACGCTGGAGCGTCTGGAATATCGAACTCCCTTCGGCCTTGTTGAACTGCGTGCTGCCCTTGAACATGAGGTGTTCCAGGAAATGCGTGGCCCCGGTAAGCCCTGCGGACTCGTTGCGGGACCCCACCCGATAGGTGACCATAAACGCGGCTACCGGCGCAGTATCGTCCGGAAGTACCAGGACTTCCAACCCATTGCTGCGGTGTTTCCAGGCCGTAATCGGCCCGCTTTCTCCGGTCTTCTCGAATGCTTTGTGCATCAGTGCGCGTCCAGCCAGTTTGCTCCAGTGTCCATACCAACCTCTACCGGCACGTTCAAAAGAAGTGCCTCTTCCATCTCCTTGCGAACCAGCTTCTTCACCACCTCCACCTCGTCCGGAGGCACCTCCAGAACCAACTCATCGTGGACCTGAAGCAACATCCGGGTCTTCAGGTTTTCAGACCGGATTCGTTGGTCCACCCGGATCATGGCAATCTTGATCATGTCCGCCTGCGAGCCCTGGATGGGCATATTCACCGATACGCGTTCCGCCGCCGACCGAACCACCCGGTTGCGGGCATTGATGTTGGGCACGTAGCGCCGCCTGCCAAGCATAGTCTCCGAAAACCCGGACTCACGCGCCCGCTCGACCTGTTCCGTCAGGAAACGGCTGACGCCCGGAAAGGACTGAAAATATCCGTCAATCAGCTCCTGGGCCTCGGTTCTGGAGCAACGCAGGCGCCGGGCCAGGCCGAAGGCGGACACACCGTAGGGAATGCCGTAGTTGACCTCCTTGGCCTTCCGCCGCTGATCCGGGTCGATTTCTTCCGGCGTGACGCCAAATACCTTGGCAGCCGTGATTGTGTGGATGTCCGCGCCGTCCGCAAAGGCCTGCTGCAACGCCTCGTCTCCGGATAGGGAGGCCAGGATGCGTAGCTCAATCTGCGCATAGTCGGCGCTCAGAAGCAGCCAGCCGTCTCGAGGGACAAAGGCCTTGCGGATTTCGCGACCGCGCGCCGTCCGCACCGGGATGTTCTGCAGATTGGGATCGGCACTGCTCAAACGACCCGTGGCCGCAACCGTCTGATTGAAGCTGGTGTGGATCCGCCCCGTTTCAGGATGAATGAGGCCTGCCAGCGTGTCCACATAGGTGCTTTTGAGTTTCGAGAGCTCTCGCCAATCCAGGATCAGCCCCGGCAGCGGGTGCTCATGCGCCAGCTGCTGCAGGACATCCTCACGCGTGGAGGCTGCACCCTTTCCGGTCTTCGAGACCACCGGCAGCCCCAGCTTTTCGAACAGAATTTCTCCGAGCTGCTGCGTCGAGGCAATGTTGAAAAGGCCACCAGCCGCCTCGTAGATGGACGCCTCGAGTGTGGCGATATCTTCCGTCAGGCCCTCGGAGATCTTCTCGAGGACGCCAACATCCAGTCGAATGCCTTCGCGCTCCATGCGGCCCAGGACACGCAGCAAGGGAAACTCGATATCCCCGGCGATTTTTGACAACCCATCCTTGTGGAGCATGGGCTCCAGCTTTTCGGCAACCCGGAGGGCGAAATCCGCATCCTCGCAGGCGTAGGGAGACACCTTGTCTGCAGGCACGTCGCGCATGCTGATCTGGGCCTTCCCACTCCCGATCAACGTGGATATCGGAATCATCCTATACCCGAACTGGCGAAGGATAAGCGCATCCAGCCCATGAGGTTCTTCCGGCGCTACCAGGTAGTGGGCCACCATGGTATCGAACAGGTCTCCGCCCAGAGAGACGCCGTGCCTGGTCAAGACGATATCGTCGTACTTCAGATTGTGTCCCACCTTCGGAACCGGGCCTTCCAGGATGGCCCGAAGCGCGTCCAGCACCACGTCAGTAGAGGTTCCGTCTGGTAGTGGCGTGGGGACGTAGGCCGCCTTGCCTTCCGCCCACGACAAAGAAACCCCCACTAATGAGGCCATCATGGCGTCCTTGGACGTGGTCTCCGTATCCACCGCGAGTCTCTTCACGTCCGCCAGGGAAGCCGTCAGCGCACGGAGTCCGGATTCGTTGCGGACCAGTGTGTAGTCGACCGCGTCGGCATCAAAAGACGTTTCCTCGATATCGGACTCCGAGGCCTCGGCAGGCGACGAAAAAAGGTCACTCTGCTGGCCAGGACCTGCCGGCGCCGGGCCCCTCCCGCGACTCAACACCTTTAGCGTGCGCGCGGTGAGCGTGGTGAACTCGAAATCGGTCAACAGCTGTTTGATGCGCTGGAGGTCGGCGTCGGAGCGCTTGAAGTCCTTCCAGTCCACGGTGACCGGCACATCGGTCAGGATTGTAACCAGTTTCTTGCTCAGGAGCGCACTGTCCGCATGGTCTGTGAGGCCTTCCCTGGCCCGTTTTCCTTTAACCTCGGCGGCGTGCTCCAGAATATTCTCGACGGGGCCGTACTCCTGAACCAACTTGATGGCTGTCTTTTCGCCGATTCCCGGGACGCCGGGGACGTTGTCGCTGGCATCGCCCATGAGTGCCAAGACGTCAATAAACTGGATTGGCTCCAGCCCGTATTTTTCCCGGAAACTGTCTTCGGTTGTTGGATTGAATGCGTCTCCGCGAAAAGCGGGGCGAAACATGGAGATCCGGTCCGACAGCAGTTGCTGGAAGTCCTTGTCCGCGGACACGATTACCACCTTCTCCCCGTCCGCCTCAGCCTTTCTGGCCAGCGTACCGATGACATCGTCTGCCTCGACTCCTTCCTCTTCCACCACGGGGATGTCCATGGCGCGCAGGACGGCTTTTATATCCGGCAGGTTGCCGACCAGGTCCTCGGGAATAGGGTCGCGGTGGGCCTTGTAGTCGGCGTAGAGTTCGTCCCGGAAGGTCCCTCCTTCTCCAATCAGATCGAAGACAACCGCAACGTGCTCAAGGCCGTGATCCTCAATCAGCTTAAGCAGGGTATTGATGAACCCGTAGGTGGCCGATGTATTGCGCCCCTTGGAGTTGATCAGTGGGCGACTTATAAAGGCGAAATGGGCTCGGTAGACCAGAGCTAGGGCGTCGAGCAGGTAGAGCGTTCTGTGGGTAGCCAATGGCGGCGGCGGACGGTGACTGGGGCTCCGGAAGGTAGGAAGCGCCGCGTTTCAGCACACGGTCACGGGGTCTCAGTTCTACAGCTTTCGCGAAGCCACTTCTGGATTGCCTCCACGTTGTCTTGTAGGCGTGTCGCGTCATCGACACTGCGAGACTCCAGGCCTCCGAGCCAAGATGAACCGGCCAAGGCGGGTGCGGCATTGTGCAGGGCCCTGAGGCGATTGTCGTCCACGTCACATCCCGACGAGGCCAGATTCGTAATGAGGCGCCAGCCGGCCACCTCGCTTCCTGCCTGGACAAGCGATAGAAGGCTGTCATCTGAGGGCCAGCCTACCCTGCGCCAGTACATCCATTCTGCCGTTGTGCTTCCGCCGTCCATCGCGCGTCTCAAGTACTTCAGGCCCAGGACACTGTCAGGCTTACCAAATTCTCTTAGAAGAGCCCTGTTTAGGGCGCGCGGGAGTCCCCTCCGACTTGTATGAAAAAGCCCGAGCGTAGTCAGGGCTTCTTCGTCCCCAGCGGCCAGCCCTTCTTTGATGCCGCGGACCGACGACTGAGCCAGCAGCTGGTCGACCATCCCGGTCGTGACGTTTCTCACCGACCGAATCGTCTGGTGACGCGCGCCATCGTCCGCGGCCAACCAGGCCAGTCCGGCTGCGAGCAGGGCGAAACAAAGGAGTAGAGGCTTCATGGGTGGCCTGATTGGTCTGTACGTACCTGGTGTATCGGCCGCGTGGGTCCTCGTCTTCAGTCTACCCGGCTGATACTGCCGGAACCCCGCCCCGCGAGGCACCTACAAGCCGGGCTTCAAAACAACCACCACGTCTCCGAATGCCCAAGCGCGCGCGCCATACACCCACCTCCGTCCTGGTGACCGGGGGCGCAGGATTTATTGGCAGCAACTACCTGCTGCGCGTGGTGCCGGCCAACCCGGAGGTGAGGTACGTCAATCTTGATGCGCTGACGTACGCGGGCATGCCTGAGAACCTTGCCTCCCTGGAGGACGCCGCCAATTACCAACTGGTAGAAGGCGACATCACGGACCAGGAGTTGGTCGCGAAGCTGTTTGACGACCACGCGTTCAGCACGGTGGTCCATTTTGCCGCGGAAAGCCACGTTGATCGGTCAATTCTTGATCCACTGGCCTTCGTCCGAACCAATTTGATGGGCACCGCTACGCTGCTGGAAACGGCTCGGAAGGCCTGGAACGGTCGCACGGACGTGCGTTTTCACCATATTTCGACCGATGAGGTCTTTGGGAGCCTGGGCCCTGACGGGCTCTTTTCGGAAGAAACGGCTTATGCGCCACGGTCTCCGTATGCGGCCTCCAAGGCGGGCGCCGACCACATGGTACGCGCCTACCACGAGACCTACGGGCTACCCACCGTCATCTCGAACGCATCCAACAACTACGGCCCCTTCCAGTACCCGGAGAAGCTCATCCCGCTGGTAATCCAGAACGCAGTGGCAGGCAAGCCAGTGCCGGTCTACGGCCGGGGCGATAATGTTCGTGACTGGCTCCACGTCCAGGATCACTGCGCCGCGGTGGAACTCATCATGCGTCAGGCCGAAGACGGCAGTACCTACCTGGTGGGAGGAAACCAGGAGCGTTCCAACCTGGAGATCGTCCAGTTGCTTCTGGACCTGGTGGACGAAGCACTGGGGCGCAAGGCGAAGGCCTCGCGGGCGCTGATCAGCTTTGTCACCGACAGGGCAGGACATGACTTCCGGTATGCCCTGGACGGTTCGCATCTGGCCACTGACCTGGGATGGACGGCGTCCAGAACGCTTGAAACCGGACTCGCGGAAACTGTGGCGTGGTACCTTGCGCACGGCGAGTGGCTGGAAAGCGCCCGTTCACGAACGTATCAGGACTACTACAAGACCCAGTATCAGGATCGACTTGGCGATGCCAGCGATGTTTAGACTCACCTTCCCGTCCCGAGACCACTCTCTTACCGCATGAAAGGCGTCGTACTGGCTGGAGGCACTGGCAGCAGGCTTTTTCCGCTCACAAAAGTGACGAACAAGCACCTGTTACCGGTGGGCCGATATCCCATGATCTACCACCCGCTTATGCGTCTGCGCCGAGCTGGAATCACCGAGATCGCCGTTGTGACCAGCCCGGAGCACATGGGCGATGTGGTGAACCTGCTGGGCAGCGGGCGTGCGCTCGGCCTTGATCTGACTTTTCGGGTCCAGGACGAGCCGGGTGGGATTGCACAGGCCATGGCGTTGTGCGAGAACTTCGTGGGCGGCGGGCCCGTGGTTGTATTTCTGGGCGACAACGTCCTCGAGGGGGACATTACCGACGAGGTGCAAGCCTTCTCCCGGCAAATGGAAGCGGGTGGCGGCGCCGGGCGCGTCCTTCTCAAGGAAGTCCATGACCCGGAGCGATACGGCGTAGCCAGACTGGAGAACGGCAAGATCGTAGAGGTGATCGAGAAGCCGGAACACCCCCCCAGCAATTACTCGGTGACGGGCATCTACATGTACGACGCGTCTGTTTTTGAGGCCATTCGCGGATTGCACCCCAGCCGACGAGGCGAGTATGAGGTAACCGACGTGACCAATTGGTACGCCTCCAGGGGCCTGCTCTCTCATGGCGTCATTCAAGGCTGGTGGGGCGACGCCGGCACTTTGGACGGCTGGCATGAAGCGAATTCCCTGGCCGAGAATCTTGTGTACCAGGAACTGGGCGAGTCCCTATGAGGTGGACTGACGGGACCATTCACGACTGCAAGCTCACACCTCTCCGGCGTTTTTCAGATGACAGGGGCTGGCTCTCCGAGATTTTCCGCGTGGACGAGCCTCCGGACGGACACGAATTGGCCATGGCGTACATCTCCGAAACGCTGCCCGGCGTCGCGCGTGGACCACACGAACATGTCGCGCAGACCGACCTTTTTGCCTTCTTTGACGGCATTTTTCGGGTATTCCTGTGGGACAATCGCGTAGACTCCCCGACGTACGGCACCCGGCAGGTCTTCGTCACGGGCCGGGAGAACCCGACCACACTCCGCGTCCCTCCTGGCGTCGTCCACGCCTACCGGTGTGAAAGCGAAATACCATCGCTCATTCTCAATTGCCCCGACAAACTCTATGCCGGCCCGGGGCGGGCGGAAGAGGTTGACGAGGTCCGCCATGAGGATGAACCGGACTCGCCGTTTCGGATGGACGGGGCTTGAAGAAGTTCGTCCTCCTCTTCGACATCGACGGGACGCTTCTTCTGGCTCCCGGCCTCGGAAAGACGTTTTTTGAGGAGGCGCTGCAGGAGGTTTCAGGCCGGTCGGCGTCTTCCGAGGGCGTTAAGTTCGCGGGTCGAACGGACCGGTCGCTGGCCCGCGAAATGCTGAACAGGGCCGGGTACCCTTTCCCCGGCCTTGAAAACGCCATCCACGACGTACTGGATGCGTACGCGCGTCGTCTAGTGGATAGCATTGAGCCCTCCGCAGTCAACGTTTTGCCTGGCGTCGTGGAACTGCTGGAAACCCTCGCTCCGCGTGAAACGCTCCACCTGGGCCTGCTTACCGGAAACCTGGAGTTGACGGGTTGGGCGAAACTCCGTGCGGCTGGCCTGGACGGATATTTTGGCTTCGGCGCCTTTGGGAGCGACCACGAAGATCGTAATGCCTTGCCGTCCTTTGCGCTTGAACGCGCAAACGCCCTGGCCGAAGCCGACCTGGGCTTCGAGTCAGTTGTGGTCATCGGAGACACGGAGCATGACATCCTCTGCGGAAAGGCGGTTGGGGCGCTGACAGTGGGCGTCTGCACCGGTTACGTTTCGCGAAAATCATTGGAGGACACCAGTCCCGATGTGCTCCTGGAGGATTTCAACGCCGCTTCGGCTTTCATGGCGCTCATCCAACCCTGAATCTGCCGTATATATTACGATCAGCAATTCCCCAGTCGGACCATGACCAAGTATTTCCGGAGCGCCGCGTTTGCCGCGTTCCTGCTCGTAACGGCTGCCGCCCCCACCTCCCCCAACGCGGCCGCCCAGAACGTCACCTCCCCTTTCGATCAGTTGGGGTTCAATATTGGTGACGATTATCAACTGGCTACCTACGAGCAGTTGTATGCGTACTGGCACGCCCTGGCTGGGCAGTCCGATCGGATGATCGTCGAGGACATTGGTCTCACGGAGGAAGGACGGCCTCAGATCATGACCATCATCACCTCTCCCGCCAATCACGCCAACCTGGAGGGGTACAAGGACATTGCGAGGCAGCTTGCACTGGCCGACGGCCTGACCGACGCAACCGCCAAGGCGCTCGCCAACGCAGGCAAGGCGGTGATCTGGATCGATGGTGGACTCCACGCCTCGGAGGTTCTGGGCGCCCAGCAGCTCATGGAGACCGTGTACCAGCTCGTCAGCCTGAGTGACGCGGAGACGCTCCGCTTTTTGGATGACGTCATCGTCCTTGCGGTGCATGCAAATCCCGATGGAATGGATCTGCTTTCCAACTGGTATATGCGCCAAGATGACCCCGAGGAGCGCTCAACGAGCGGCGTCCCTGTGCTCTACCAGAAGTACATCGGCCACGACAACAATCGTGACTTCTACATGTCCACGCAGTCCGAAAGCGTGAACATGAACCGAGTGCTATACCGGGAGTGGTTTCCACAGATCGTCTATAACCACCACCAGACCGGCCCGGCCGGAACAGTGATGTTTGCGCCCCCATTCCGGGACCCGTTCAACTACAACTACCACCCGCTGGTGCCGCTGGGCATTGAGGCGGTCGGCACCGCGATGCATAGCCGGTTTGTGGCCGAAGGCATGGGCGGAACCACGATGCGCACGGGCGCGAGCTACTCCACGTGGTGGAACGGCGGCCTCCGGACGACCCCGTATTTCCACAACCAAATCGGCCTCTTGACCGAAACGATCGGCAATCCCACACCGGTGGATATCCCCCTGATTCTGGCACAGCAGCTGCCGCGCAATGACATACCACTCCCCATTGCGCCTCAGAAGTGGCACTTTCGCCAGTCCATTGACTATTCGGTGACCGCCAACCGCGCCGTGCTGAACTATGCATCTCGCAACCGGGCCGACCTGCTCTACAACATCTACGTGATGGGGCGGGACAACATCCGCAAGGGCGCCACGGACACTTGGCGCGCGGATCCGAACGTGATCGCAGCCGCCGGGCAGGCGGCCAGAGCACTGGACTCAGAGGGTAGCGGACGAAGGGGTGTGCCGACGGAAGTGTATCAGGCCGTGTTCCGTAACCCCGAACTGCGAGATCCGCGCGGATACATCATCCCGAGGGACCAGTCGGACTTCCCGACCGCCACCAAGTTTGCCAATACCCTGATCAAGAACGGGATCGCGGTCCACCGCGCGACGGAAGATTTTGAGGTCGAGGGCACGAACTACGGGGCCGGCTCCTACGTGGTCATGACCGGGCAGGCCTTCCGGCCGTTCGTTCTGGACATGTTTGAGCCTCAGGTCCACCCCAACGACTTTGCATACCCAGGCGGCCCTCCAGTGTCTCCGTACGACAACACAGGCTGGACGGTAGCCTATCAGATGGGCATCACGTTTGACAGGGTTCTGGAGGGCTTCGAGGGGCCGTTCGAGCCCATCGAAGGACTCGCCACGCCTGATCCCGGCTCCGTTGTGGACTCCCGGAGGGCCAATGGCTTTCTCTTCAGCACCCAAACGAATGACTCCTTCCTGGCCATGAACCGTCTGCTCGGCGCCGGCCGCAAGGTGTATCGACTGTCGGCGGCAATGCGCGATGATGGTCGGGACTGGCCTGCTGGCACTTTTTACGTGGCCGCGGCATCGGGCGTGACGGATGAACTGGATGAACTGGCGGGTCAACTTGGCATCGACTTTACCGGGACCAGGATGCGCCCGACGGCCGGAACCGTCCAGATGCAACCTGTGCGTATCGGCCTGTGGGACCGGTACGGCGGATCCATGCCCTCGGGCTGGGCCAGGTGGATCCTGGAGCAGTTCGAGTTTGATTACGAGTTGGTATTTCCCCAGAGGCTGGACGCCGGCGACCTGAACGACGATTTCGATGTACTCGTCTTCGTCAACGGCGCCATCCCGACCGGGCAGGGCGGCGGGTTTGGCCGAAACAGATCCGAAGACACTGTCCCTGAAGAGTACCAGGACCGCATCGGAAGTGTCACACTGGACGACACTGTACCGCAGATCAAGGGTTTCCTCGAACACGGTGGAAGCGTGATCACGATCGGTCAATCAACTGTACTTGGCTCTCAGCTCGGTCTTTCGATGGAGAACTACCTCGTTGATCATGACAAAGTCGCGCTGTCCAGGGACGAATATTTTGTGCCCGGATCCATTGTCCGGATCAACGTCGACAATACGCAACCCGTGGCGTGGGGACTTCCCTCCGAGTTGGATGTGCACTTCAACAACAGCCCCGTCTACCACCCGGGCGCAGCCGGGGTGACCCCCCTCGCTTGGTTCTCGAGCCGTGAGCCCCTGAGGAGCGGATGGGCATGGGGCCAGCACTACCTCAACGGCGGCGTGACCATGGCACAGGCACAAGTGGGCAGCGGAACCCTCTACATGTTCGGCCCCGAAGTCATCCGTCGGGGTCAGCCCCACGGGTCCTTCAAGTTCCTCTTCAATGGCATCAGCCTGGCCGGCCAGGCGGCAGCGAACTAGCCCGCAGGCAGACCGTAGTGCGCCTTCAGGCCGCCCAATAGAGCCTGGGCGGTCCTGTCAACGATTCCGTAGACCTGCTCAAAACCGCCCTTGCCACCGTAGTAAGGGTCTGGTACCTGATGATCTCCAGGATCCGGGTCAAACTCGCGAAAGAGCTTGACCTTTTGGCCATAGGTGTCGTCCTGGTCCAGGGAGAGGACGTCGTGCAGGTTGCTGCGATCCATCACCAGGATGTGGTCGAAATGCTCAAGATCCGGAGCACCACATTGGCGGCCGCGGGAAGTCAGATGAACCCGGTGCGCCGCCGCAGTCTTTAGCATCCGGGCATCGGGAGGATCTCCCACGTGCCAATTCCCGGTGCCGGATGAAGCTATCTCAAACGCGTCAGAAAGGCCCGATTGCGCCACCTTGGCCGCAAAGACCCCTTCAGCCAGCGGAGATCTGCAAATGTTACCCAGACAGACAAACATGACCCGTATGGGTCGGTCAAGCGCAGTGCTCATCAGTCTCCAGGGGGAAAGTTCGCCCGTGTCCGCCTTGCCAACCACTTGTTGAGGCCCAGGAACGTGCCCAGCACCACGGCCCACTGCACCACCATGGTCATCACGCTATAGGGATCGAGCGGGTTGTACCACGTATCCGGGGCATACACCGTCGCCGATAGATAGAACCACCAGACCAGAAGAACCACGGCCAGGAGCGGCACGACCCTGGAAATAACAAAGTCCCAAAGCGGACCCGCCTGCCAGTCACCCTCGACAGAATCGACAATCTCGGTTCTGAATTCCGGGAGGCCGTACTTGACGACCGCAAAGGCCACGAAGGCCCCGCAGAGCATCAGCGCGACACCCCACACGAAGTCCTGATTGCCGAAGATGTCCAGATTGATCGCGCTCGGAATACCGAGAATGAACCCGGTTAGGCAGACGCCGCCCACGGCATGTTTGCGGTTGACTCCCGCGTCCACCACTATGCGAGTCGACAGCTCGATCATCGAAATCAGGCTGGAAAACGCCGCAAATGCCAATCCAAGGAAGAACAGACTCGCCAGCACGCGCCCGAAGCCCATCTTGGCAAACAACTGAGGCATCCACTGAAACGTGAGTCCGGTCGAAGCGGGGCCGCTTGTCTGCATCACCGTCAAAATATCGCCCTGTGCCATGTCGCGGCCGAGGATCGCGAAGACCGTCCCGAAGATGATGATGGCGGAAAGAATCGATACAAGGTTGTTGCCCAGGCCCGTGATGAACGCATTCTTGACGACGCCGTCCTTTGCGCGCATATAAACGGCATACGTCAGAATGAGGCCCCAGCCCGCTCCCGTGTCCCACGCGTTCTGGGTCAGCGCCTCCAGCCAGACCCGCGGATCGGCCAGCGTACTCCAGGTGGGTGTAAAGAGGAATCGCACACCGTCCATGGCGCCGTCCAGGGTCAGCGTTCGGACGACGGCGATGAGAACAATGGCCAACAAGGCCGGGATCAGCACGCGGTTGGCCCTCTCGATCGCCCGCACACCCTTGATCACCACAAGGGCGCCGACGCCCATCGCAATGGCGTGAAAACCGACAGGTCCAATCCCCCCCTGGAAGGAGTCCCACACGTTGGTCGCGGCCTCTGCCGAGAGTGGGAGCGGGTTGGTGAGCGTCTGTATGAAGTAATAGATGCACCATCCGGTTACTACGCTGTAGTAGAACATGATGGCAGCGGCAACGAATCCGACAAACCCGCCCATCCAGGTGTACTTCTCGCCCGCAAGCCGAGTGAAGGCACCCACCACACCCATCCGACCTTTCTTGCCCAGCGCGTACTCTGCAATAATCAGAGGCACGCTCCAGACAAACAGAAACATTAACCAGACCATCAGGAAGGCTCCTGCCCCGTCATCGCCCGCATTCTGGGCTGCGATCCGAGGAAACCTCCAGATATTGCCGGTTCCTACCGCAATGCCGAGGACACTGAGAAGCATCCCCATGCGACTGGAAAACTGCTGGGTATTGTCGGTTGCTGCCATAAATCAGGGACTGGCTGGACGAAACAAGAGGCGCTTCAGGGCCGCGTCCAACTGGTCGGGGCTGTCGGGGGTCAGTAACGGATAGAGCCGGAAGCCGACGAAGTCTCCTACGAAACTGTCGTATCGGGTGCTGAACGGATTTCCACTTTGGCCGCCCGGGTAGACGCCCTGCCCTTCAACCCGGTCGCCCTGAAAATCAAGAACGACCCGCCAACTGGCGGAATGGGTCACGTTCCGGCTGGCACCGGGCGAAAGGGTCTGCGAGAAGCCGGGATAGGGAATCGGGCCACGCCACAGCGGTCTCAGGGCGGCGCTCCCCGTGATGTGACGCAGCAGTAGTCCGTGATCCTCTCCCCAGTTCGGCCCTGCCAGCTGTACGGAATCTGCGGCTGCCTCCAGGGAGGCCCGGAGAATATCCAGGGCATCCTCAATTTCTGCTGTACCCACCCGGTCCAACCAAATTGAAGGGGCGTCAGAACTCAGCAGTTCATGGAGTCTGGGTCGAGTAGGCGTCTGGCTGTCAAAAACGGGCTCATCCCAGACCATCTGGCTCAATATACCGTCCCAGGCCGCAAAAAGGACGGGTTCTCTGGCTGTAACCGCGGTGGAGCCGTCCCAGGCAACCAGGACGTCCCGATACGCTGCGGCGGCCGGAGACAAACCACCAAGGCCCTCGATGAGCGGCACAAACAGGTCACGTTGGACGGCGTGGACGTCATTTTGATAGGACGCAATCTGCTCGACGGAGTGCTTGCTCTGCCCGCTCAATAACTCATCAATTCGGACGGATCGAAAGGTGGCCCGCCAGTCGCGCCCCAAATAGTACGGATAGTCAGGCCCTGCGGGACGCTGATTCGTGGAGGTCAGGTAGCCCCGGTCCGGATTGATCACGTGCGGCAGTTCACTAAACGGAACGCGGCCGACCCACTCAGAGGTAGCCTTGGATCCATCGCGGACGCCGTGGCCGTCATTGTCGGCCCGAATGGGGAGGTACCCCGTTGACCGAATGGCAATGGTATCTCCCGGGGCCCCGACAAGGATATTCTGCATCGGCACGTCCCACGAGCCGAGGGCGTCCTCGAATTCGGCGTATGACGAGGCGTGATTCATCTTCCAGAGGGCTTCGAATGTCCTGATGCGTGTGTGGCCCGTCCATTTCGTGGCAATTGCGCGGCCGCCCGCATCCGAGACCGGGCCCCAATGGCTCCATTTGAGGGTGCCTATGACCGGATTCTGGTCCAGAACCAGGATGGTGTCCGGGAAGAACTCCAGCGGCCGCCACTCCCCTTCATACCGATAGCGCTCGCCCGCGTCGTCAAGCTCCAATGCCAGATGGTCGATCTGATCGGCGCCGGTATTGGTGAATGTCCAACCCAGGCGCTGATTGAACGCCTCAATAGGAATTGGGACGCCCGGGACGGTCACCCCGTAGGTATTCATGGTCGGAGTGACCATATGAACTTCGTACCAGATGGCTGGCAGGGTGAGACCCAGGTGCATGTCACCCGCTACAATCGGTGCGCCTGTAGCGGATCGGGACCCGCCCACGGCCCAGTTATTGGAGCCTTTACCAGGCAAGAACCCCTCGGTTCGGGGAGTATCCGCCAGTGATCCAGGCCCCACGCGGATCGGCTCTGATGGCAGGGCCTGCTGACGCCCCAGTCCGCCTGGCCATAAACCGGCCGCCCTTGCCGCAGAAGTCGGCCCAGCGGTCTGCCCAAAAGAGGCAGTCGGGCTCCAGTGTCGGTCTTCGTCGTGCACGATTGGCACGGAGTAGGGCTCGTCGATCTTGAAGAGGGCATCGAACTGTGCCGGACTCATCGACTCCTGGACTCGGCTCATCACGAGGGCGCCCTCTCGCTGGTAGGTAAGGTCAAACATCAGGTTCCAGCCCACCAGGAATGCATCCGAGGCCGTCCAGGGCTCTGGCCTGTAGCCCAGCAAGCGAAACTCGACCGGGAGATCCTCCTCGTTCAAGGCGCCGAGGTAGGCATTTACGCCCTCTGCAAACCACTCCGCCGCGCGGAGATCGATGCCATCCTCCTGGCGCATCATCTCGACATTCATGGCGACGGCCCGGGCCATCCCTGTCTCGCGCAGGTAGCGGTCGGTGTCGACCAAATTGGGGCCCAGGACTTCTGCAAGCCGGCCGGCGGTGACCCGACGCAGGAAGTCCATCTGGAACAGCCGGTCATGGGAAACCACGTACCCGAACGCGCGAACAGCATCGGCATCCGATTCCGCAAAAATGTGGGGCACCCCCCTTTCGTCGTATATCACCTCTGCAGGACCAGACAGCCCCCCGAGACGCACCGGCCCATGCGGGACGCGGTCTGCGCCCCTGGCCGTCTGCCAGAACCCGCGCACCGGGTCCACAATCTTTTCCAGCGCCAACCCGCCAGAGATCGGTACTTGAAGTCCAAGCACCAGGGCTTCAATCAGGATGGCCCAAAAGACCACGTGCAACCACGGCCTTAATCGGGTCAAGAGATCTCGGCCACCTCAGGCTTTCGGGCGGCAACAATGGCATCCAATTCGTCTACAGCGGCCGCATAATCCATGACGCCGCGACCCCTGGGATCGAACTCGAAGGCCGTTTGGCCATCGTGCCGGGTCGTGGAGAGCGCAGCACTGGTACGGATTCGGGTGTTCAGTACCTGATCCCCGTAACGCTCCCGGAGATAGGCCTCATACGCCTGGTGATTTCGCTTGCGGGCATCCACCATGGTGATCAGCAGGAGCGGTTTGGCCAGATCCGGGTTGAGTTTGCGGCCGATCGTCAGGGACGTCTGGTACGTCTGTTCTGCTCCGACCACCGGCTGATACTCGGGGAGAACGGGAATGATGACGTGCTGACTGGCCACCAGTGCGTTCAGCGTAAATACCGTGAGCGCGGCGGCCGTGTCATAAATAACGTAGTCCCAGCCGCCCAGGTTGGCCTCCGTGAACTCCTTGGCCCACAAGACGTCGATAGACCTGTTAAGCCGTCTGAGATCCGTGGAGAGACGCGCGGAAGCCGGAAGAAGGCCAAAAGAACCGAGTTGCACGATCGACTCGGGATCGAAGACGCCATCGTCGCTGAACAGCATGCACGACGACTTCTCCGGCCCCGGCTCCGGGACTCCCATCATTCGGGTCAGAAATCCTTGCGGGTCCAGGTCTACCACCAGCACGCGGTGGCCGCTTAAACCCAGGCCGGCCGCAATCATGATGGTGGAGGTGGTCTTCCCGGTCCCACCCTTGTGGTTGCAAATTGTGATCGGGATCATCGGAAGAGGAGGCTTTGCATCCGAGAAAGTAGACCCGTGCAGATCCTCGGTCAACAAAAAGCTCGCAACTGTCGTTCTGCCCCATCGCCTCGCCCGAGCTTGCCCCCACAGACCTTCAGGAGACCGTGCCTCAATCCACCATCAGGTTCAATACCCGCTTTATACTGGCTTCGCAGTCACCCAGGCGAAAGGTCCTCCTTCAACAGTTAGGTCTCTCGCCAGATGTCATTCCCAGCGACGCCCCAGAAGTCGTCCCCCCCGGTGCCGACCCCGTAGAATTGGTCCAGAATCTCGCCACGGACAAAGCCGCGAGTGTTGCGGCCCGGCACCCCGAGGCCCTGGTCCTGGGTGCAGACACCATTGTCGTACTGGAAGGCCAGATCCTGGGAAAGCCGGTTGATGAAGCCGACGCCCGGCAGATGCTCAGCAGCCTCTCGGCGCGCTCCCATACCGTCTACACGGGTATCGCCCTTGTCCATGAGCAAACTGGGCGGAGTCGCTCGACCTACGCAGAAACAACGGTGACCTTTGGCGACCTGTCCCCGGTCGAAATAGCGCGCTACGTGGCCGGGGGTTCGCCGATGGACAAGGCTGGCGCGTACGGAATCCAGGATGACGCCGGTGCGCTCTTCGTTGACCGCATTCAGGGCGACTTTTATAACGTCGTGGGGCTCCCACTCAGGACGATGTATTTGTTGCTTAGGCGGGAATTCTCGGATCTGCTGGACGGATAGGCCGTTGGCGGGCGCCATGACTTCTGCCAAGCCCACCCCCCGCATTCTGCTCCTCCAGGCCAGATCCGAGCCCGAGATGGAGAAGCAGGAGCAGCAGTGTTTTCTGGAGCGTTGTCGCATCCCTGCCAGTCACATGGTGACAAAGAATGTGGTGCGCGATGATATTCCCGCCGCTCTTTTGGACACCGTAGACGCCTTCATGATTGGTGGCGCAGGCGCCTTTTCCGCCACCCAGGACTACCCGTGGACCGAAGCGGCGCTCTCGCTCATCCGCCATGCAGCCGACCGGGCCACGCCAACCTTTGGCTCGTGCTGGGGACACCAGATGATTGCCCGGGCGCTGGGCGGACGCGTCATCCATGATGGCTCCCGCGCCGAAATGGGCTGCCTTCGGGTGAACCTTACCACGGCGGGTATCGAAGACAGGCTCTTTTCCGGTTTTCCAAAGACCTTCATGGCCAACATGGGACATCACGACCGGGTCTCGGAGCTTCCCCCGGGTGCCATTGAACTGGCCAACAACGACTCGCAGCCCAATCAGGCCTTCCGGATAGGCGGAGTGCCCATGTACGGGACCCAGTTTCACTCAGAGTTGGACGCACGCCGCGAAAGGGAACGCCTCCTGGCGTATCGCGAACACTACCTGGCGGAACTCCCCTCCCAAGAGGTCTTCGACAGAATCGTCGCGGACCTCAGGCACACAACCGAAGTGGACCACCTGTTGTCCGATTTCCTCCGGCTCCACGCCTAGAAAGGTGCAGTGGCGTGCGCCACCTGTTCAACAGCCTTCTTAGTAGACGTTAAGCAGGACCTCGCTGATGGGGCGCCTCAGACTTGATTTTGAGGACCGGCCGACGCCCACTCTGATAATAGCCTGGGCCCGGTAACCTGGCTCCTACATGCCTTCCACGCGCTCCCGGAGGCGGGGGATCTCCAGCGGCTCGTTCATGAACTGGCCGGACAAGCCCACGCCAGCCACCAACAGCAGAAGACGCGCCATAGCCTGACCAGTCTCGAGCCAACTGGCGTGCGAGTCGTTTCGGGAGGCAAGCATGAAGACGACGGGACCCGAGTTGACGACGTCACTCACGAAATCCGTCAGCGAAGGCAGCCCGTTGACGCCAGATTTTCGAATAGACTGGGCATTCGGCAGACCATCCCGGCTGCGTCGCCGGTCTGGATGGGTCCAGCTTGCCTGCTCACGACGAAAGCGTCCGTCCGCAGCCTGCTCTGAAGCCGCGGCATGTACGATTTCAGCCAGGGCGCGTCGATCGTCCCTGTCTGCCAAAAGGTTCAGCCGTGTCCCTGAGCCATCGAAGCCGTTTACGATTTTCGCTATCGCCGCCTCCGAAATTTCCGTTGGCGCAAGTTGGGCGTACTCCCCTCTCCGATACTTGATGGCCTCGAACTCTCGAAGCACGCCTGGAGATGGTTTCTCGACCCCACCCCACCGTATCACGGCCAGAAGGTCAGGCCGGGAAAGGTCCGGAAACGTGTGCACCACAGGCTTGCGTCCAAAGCGGCGCATCGCAAGCGTCAGGTAGTGAAGGGCGGCGCCGCATGAAATGGTCAACTGCCGATCGTCGGGGTCGGCCACAGCCAGACCACGCCTTCTGTCGGCAAACATCTCAATTCTGTCCTGATCCACAGAAAAGAGCCAGGGTTGCGTATTGAGGCTGGAGGGCGCCAGGACCGCGTAATTGATCACAAACCGCGAGCGCTTTTCATGCTCCCGGATTGACCACAAATCTTCCTCGCGTGTCTGCCACGGATTCTCTCCCATAGGACTGCGCGTCATGCGGTTAGCGACCAAAGCGGTCGGGTTGACCGGCCAGATCATGATGTGTCAGCACGTTGCCCGTTTCAGGCGAAAACGAATTGGAATGGCCATCCGGACTCTAACGGGGACGCCCCGCTGTTTGCCGGGAATGAACCTGAGCTGCGACACGGCCGTGATGGCAGCTTGATCGAGCATCTCTGATGCCGAGCGTGCAACTGTGATGTCAGACGGCGTTCCGTCCGGTTCGACCACAACCTGAATGACAGAGAGGCCTTCCACCCCAGCCTGGCGTGCGATAACGGGGTACACCAGGTTCTCATAGATCTTGGCATTCCCACCGATGATTTCCGGCATCTGCTCGACGACAACGAATATCTCGGGCTCCTCCTCAACCTCAAATTCGATCTCCATGGTCAGCTTATAGTCCTTCTTCAGACTAACCTTGGCCCGACGCGAAAGAATGAAATGTGAGCTTGGGATGTTCATGTTCTTTCCGTGTTTAGTTCCGATGGGCCGCGGCCGCGAGCCCGGCCTTTTCCGATGGAATGCGTCCATCTCCACGCACCGTGAGTACAGGGACGTGGGCCGACCGAACCACTCGCTCAGCGACACTGCCCATGGTGGGCCATTCCTCCCAGGCCGTGGGTCGCCATGACAATCATTCCTGCCCCGAGTTCCTCTGCTCTCCTTGCGATCTCGGCGGCCGGGTGTCCCACCAAAACTTCGAACACCACCGGGACAATGGGACCTGCCGTCCTGGAGTAGGCCTCTTTCAGATGGGCCAGCGCGTGTTCTTCTATATCGGGCTGGGCGTCGTAGAGCGAAAAAGCTCCGGCGTCGTAAAACGCCGGGTACACGGTCTCCTGAACGACGTGCAAGACGCGAAGACGTGCCCGGTTCATTGACGCCAATTCGCGGGCCAGAGGAACCGCGGCCATGGAGCTTTTGCTGAAGTCCAACGGCAGGAGAATCTCGGCCTCCTGATCGGACTCGAGTATCTCAGTCCGGTCTCCCGGATGTACTGTCAAGACCGCGCATCCCGCCATCCTGACCACCTCTTCAGCCACCGAACCCAGCACCATCCGGCGTAGCCCGCGACGCCCGTGGGTGCCTAAAACGATGAGGTCAATCTTGTTATCGGCGGCGTGGTGGACGATTGCCGACGCGGCCGATACGTCCCTCAGGACCACGTTTTTTATGTCAAGCAGTTCGGAGGTCCCGGTCGCGAGCGTAACCCCGTCGTCAAGTGCGGCTCGCACCTGATCCATGTGGTCTTGAGCCACGGTTGGGGTAAACGGGTCGTCGTGCAGGACGTGGGCATATACCTCGTGGAGCCGAGCTCCAGAGTCCCTGGCCAGTTGCACGGCGGCTCGGAGGGACTGCTCGGAGCAATCGGAAACATCCTGGGCTGCAAGTATGTTTTCAAACCGGATCATGGTGGACGCTCCCCCGCGTGAGCGGGCTTTGGGTATGCTCACCCAAAGAGTACGCGTCCTGAGGCCCTGTTGAAGCCGGGATGAAGGCGAATGGCTTGTGGGGAGCGGTTACCGCCTATTTGTAAGGGGTATCCCTACGCCACCTGAAGCCCCCCTAGCGAGCGCCTTCGCCCTCAACCCAATTCACGGCGTGTTGCATCAACTCGGCCGCATTCTCCAGATTGAGCTTGTTCTTGATCCGGGCACGATACGACTCCACCGTCTTCACGGAGAGATGGAGCTTCTCCGCGATGTCCCTTGTGCCGAAACCTCTTCCGGTCATCTCGAACACCTCCAACTCACGGTCGCTCAAGACCTCCAAGGGAGACTGCGCCAGGGTGTCCTGCCCGCGGACCATGCCCAGCAGCAGGCGTTCGTTAATCTCTTCGGAAACATAAATGCCACCGTTGAGGACGCGCCGGACCGCCTTGAGAATGACATCCCCGGCCTCAAGCTTCATCACGTACCCGCGGGCGCCCGCACGGATGGCGCGCTCTGCATAGAGGGACTCATCGTGCCTGGACGCAACCAACACCTTCAGGTCTTCCCGGATGGCCAGCAAGTGCTTGATCAACTCGAGGCCGGACATGCCGGGGAGAGAGACGTCAATGATGGCCAAGTCTGGATTGGCCTCGGCAAAAATCTCCATCGCCTCCTCCGCATCCGCGCACTGCGCCACCACTTCGAGGTCGGACTCTGACTGTAAGGACATCGCCAGACCCTTCCTCATGAGTGGATGGTCGTCGACCAGAAGAATCCTTGTCATTTCTCAGCTCGCTCTGATTGTCCGTCCGGGCGGAGAATATCACAGGAAACCAGGGTCCCCCCTTCCTTCCGTGTCCGAATGTGAAGTTGCCCGCCCAGTACGCTGGCACGGTAGTGCATGATTCGGACGCCCATGCCGGAAGACTCCCCGGCCTTTGGTGAGAATCCGATGCCATTGTCAGTGACCCGTAGCTGGAAGAAATCCCCGACCTCGACCAATGTCACGCAGACTTTGTCTGCCCGACCATGCTTGAATGCGTTGCTGACCGCTTCCTGGGCGATGCGGTACACGTTGATGACGGCATTGGAGTCTGAGATGACCAGGGGTTCTCCCCGCTCGTACTCACAAGAACCTCCAAAGAGCCGCTGTGCCTGCTTGCAGAGGCGCTCCAAAGCAGCCGACAGGCCGTTGCGGTCCAGCTCTACAGGCACGAGTCCCTGAGCCAGTGCGCGCGCCTGCTCGTCGGCATCTCTGATCAGATCGGCAATCTCCAAGACATCCGCTGCAGCCGGATTCCCCGCCTTGCTGAGTGATCGGGCAACGTTCTGTGCAATGAGTCCCGTCCCGGTGAGCGCCTGCCCAAGCCCGTCGTGCAGATCTCGCCCTATGCGTCGTCGTTCTTCTTCGCCGGCCCGCAGGACCTCACTCTCCAGTTCGCGCCGATGCGAAATGTCCCTGACGACCCCGGTGAACATGCTTGCCCCGTCCAGTTGAACCTCCGAGACGGCCAGGTCCAAGGGAAACAAGGAGCCATTTTTCCTCTTCCCGACCACCTCGCGCCCAATGCCGATGATCCGGGGCTCACGGGTGCTCAGGAAGCTTGAGAGGTATCCGTCATGCTTCTCCCGGTCTGGCGACGGCATGAGCATGCTGACATTTTGGCCCAGCAGTTCCTCCGGGCCGAAGCCAAAGATGGTCGTAACGGCCTTGTTTACCGAGTGCATGGTGCCGACCTCATCGATGACGACGATTCCATCGACCGTATTCTCCATGATGGCCTGGAGCCGAAGTTGGCGTCTGGCGCGCTGCCGCAGTCTGGCCACCAGAAACGGGTATCGGGACAGAAAACCGTCCAAGGAAAGAGATAGATCGTCAAGTCCCTCTGCGATCAGCGAGTGGGCATCCACAGGCTCCACCGAAACGCCAACCAGGACAGTGGACTCCCCGACAGCATTGCGGGCCTTCCGCAGCGTTTCCAGCGCTGATTCTGCGGTCCGGAAAAACACCACGGCCAGCGGCCAGTCGTAGTCAGTCCGATCCGAATCAAGCTTTCCAATGGAAAGATCCGGTCCGAGCACGGCCACGACCCGAGCGTGCTCCTCATCCGTGGCATTGGCCAGGAGAACGTTCATCATGTGAGCTGTTGGGATTGCCTTGGGACCGCAAAACTAATCCATAGCAACCGCCGTCAGGCACTCAAATTACAACCCCTGTAATATTTTGCCGTTCTTTGCAACCGAGTGTTGTCCGTCCCCCCTGTTCCCCCAAGCCCATGCCCGACCAGTTTCCATTTCGGCAGCGTCTGAGTCTCAGGCCATTGATCGAATTCTGGGAGTCGATGGCTCCGAGTACCGATGAGGCCGGTGCCTCATTTATCAGTGTCTTCCTGGCGGAGGTCCGGCAACACCCCACCCTGGGAGCGAACGATCTGAACCCAAAGGACCTTGACCAGGAGTCCCCTTTGGTCAACAAGTTGATGAGTGCGGTCTTTCCGTGGGCTGCAATGGGCCAGCAAATTGGGGCGGCCATGCTTCCTTTTCAGCTCTCCCCGTTCTATTCAACCGAGGCGTTCCGGAAGCTTGAGATTCTGGATTACTTCTCCCCGGAGCTGAATCCAGAGTGCCCGATGTCTCCTGACGATATGACGGTGGCACGCACAATGAAGGCCTACCACTTCATTCTGGAGAGATTGTACCGTACCCCTTCGGATTTCAGCCTCCCCTTTGTGGTGGGCCGCAGGCATCCGGACACCGGCCTCGAGCGATTCTTTCAGATCGAGTTCGACACCCGTTTTGTGGAAGTGAAGGTTCGGGGTCAGAAACCGCGCCTGAGTGCTCAGGAGATCGCCGACCTGCTGGAAGATCCGTTGAATCTATCGCGCTGGATGGAGCTGTTACCAGCCGCCCGTTTTGAGTTTGAGGGGTTTGGGCTTCTGGGTGCCACAGATGTGACCAACCAACAGTTGCTGTCTCTGCTCAAGGACGACCTCCTTGACCATCGCGACTTCACGGCGGACAAGGGGCTGGAGCTCCTCCAGGGACACCTGGGGTCCTTGCTGGAAATCCAGAACCTCGACGTGGGCATCATGGCTCTGAACGACGGTGACATCTGTGACCTGGACCACACCGAGGTTGTGGGTCGCAGCATGCTCCTGAGTGATGACAGAGTGCCGGACTGTTCCATGCGCAAGGCTTCGGCCTATGCCAGGGCGCTTGAGACAGGTCAGCCTGTCTTCGTCCCGGATCTCGAAGCCGCCGACGGAATGACCGGGCTCGAGTACCATGTCAGCCAACTCGGTTACCGCAGCCTGGGCGTGTTCCCTCTTCTCCAGGGGGATCGGGCGGTCGGCCTGCTTGAGTTGGCGTCCAAGGAAGTCAATGGCGTTGGCCCGCGCCAGGCCCGGCGTCTCGGCGAGGTCACTCCCCTTCTGGCAACCGCTCTTACCCGCATCATGGATGAGCGGGAGAATCGGATACAGTCGCTGATCAAGCGGCGGTTCACAGCCATACATCCCGTGGTCGAATGGCGTTTCCGGGAGGCTGCGATGCGCCAAATGGCGGGGACCGAAGCCGATTCTGACGAGCAGATCTCGTTCGCGGATGTGTATCCGCTTTATGGACTCTCCGATACCAGGAGTTCCTCGACCTTTCGCGCTGACGCCATACGACTCGACCTGGAAGAGCAACTCGGTCTTGCGTTTGCCGTCGTGATCGAAGCGGCCAGCATCGCTCCTCAGCCTGCCCTGGACGAGTTGGGATTCAGACTGACGCGTCAGATTGAGGAGTTGCAGGGAATGCTCTCCGCCGGAGAGGAATCCGAACCGCTCCTGCTATTGCAGAGGTCCGTAGAGCCGCTCTTTCCGAAACTCGCGGACCTGAGTCCCCGCGTGGCCCAGCGGATCGAAGAATACAAGGCTGCCATCAACCCGGAACTGGGGATGGTTTACCACAAGAGGCGGGATTTCGAAGAGTCAATCACTCAGATCAACGACACATTGTCGCGGTTCCTGGAGGCCAGACAAGAGACCGCTCAGAGCCTGGCCCCCCACTACTTTGAGAAGTATCGGACCGACGGCGTGGACTACAACATCTACGCCGGGGCTTCGCTTCGAAAGGACGCCAAGTTTGATCAGTTGGACCTGCGCAACCTTCGGCTCTGGCAACTCATGACCATGGCGGGTTGCGCGTGGGAGATGGAGGCCCTCAAGAAGGACCTGGCTCTCCCGCTGGAGGTGACCCACCTGATACTGGTTCAGTCTCAGCCCCTCGCCATCCAATTTCGCGCAGATGAGAAGAGGTTTGATGTCGATGGCGCCTACAACATCCGATACGAAATCGTAAAGAAGCGGATCGACAAGGCCCTTGTCCGAGGTACGGGCGAGAGACTCACACAGCCGGGTAAAATCGCCATCGTCTACTCTCTGGCAACCGAGCAACGCGAGTACAGTCGCTACATCGAATACCTCCAGCAGGCTGGATACCTCGACTCCGAAGTGGAGATGCTCGATCTGGAGCCACTGCAGGGTGTCCAGGGACTTCGGGCCTTGCGGGTCACGGTGGCAGAACGGCAACCAGAGTCAGACTTCCTTATTGGCGTCCTCCCGGACAGCGTTCGCCTGGCGGACCGGTCGTAGATCGGTCCGATCGGACGGAACCCGAATATCCGAAGCCTTCAGTCCAGTCCCTTGGGAGGAATAAGCAGAGACAGGACACCGCCTCCAACCCGACAGGATTGCCAACCGCGGACCTCAAAATCGATTCGTGCCAAACATGCGGTCGGCATGCTGACCATGCCACCCCCAGAAAGTGCACTGACAGCGTACGACCACCCGGGCTGGTGCCCCGCAAAAAGCGCCGACTCAATGGAATCAGGCAGACCGTGGGCTATCTCAAGAATCGTCTCTACGCCAGCTCCGTACAACTCCGGCCTGAGTTCGATGGGCCGCCCCCAATCCCCCGCTTCCGAAGCCAAATGCACCGTGGTCCGGGCCCGAACGGCTGTAGAACTGAAAATAAGATCAGGGACGTTGTTCGTGTCTCTCAGAAGTCGTCCTACTCGTGCGGCCGCGGCCTCGCCCCTTGGGGCCAAAGGCCGGTCATGATCCTCGCCATAGTTGGCATTCCAGTCAGACTTCGCGTGGCGGAGAATGTAGATCGACTTCATCAGGCAAGTACCGGCTCCATGTACATCACGATCCAGATGTAGACCAGAATGAAGAGCAGTATCCCAATGCTCAGCCCGATCATGAATACCGTATACGCCACCCGTAACAGTTCAAATTTCAGCTTCAGCACCTTGCCAAGGCCGTAAATGTCGCGCACCATCTGGGTGTAGATCACGTCCGGCCGAGTCATGAGCTCCGTCATCCCTGTCAGGTAGTCGTCCTGGCTCAGACTCACGAAGTGCCCAAAAAATAGAATGTTCGCCCTGTTCTGCCGAATGTCATCCAGCGAAACCACCTCACTGGAAACCCGGGGACGAGCCGACCGGACGGCGTAGACGATTGAGATCAAGCATGCCAACAACAGAACGGACGTCGGCGCGAGCAGCCACGGATTCGTATCAATTTTGGGCGATATGGAAGCAATGATGATCGAAATAATGATGCCATTGATGCTGATCATGATGTTGGCCTTTGTATCTGCCAAACTACTCAGCTCCATGTGGACCCGATACGAGGTCCGGAACACGGTCTCCACGCCACGCCCGATCTTCTTCGGATTAATCTTGGCCGCCTCATCCTTCCATGATGTCGGGGACACGGGCGCGGCGGGGGCTACCCCTTCGCCATCAATATTTTCGGGTTTGTCGTTCCCTTCAGCCATTTCCACACCAGTCATTGCCAATTCGCCTCGTTTCGATGCTAGAATACCACAACTATCGCGTGCGGTTCGTCCTCACATGACATGTTTTTCCGTCGTCATACTCCTGTCGGTCTCCCTGTCGGGATGCGCAGGTGCGCATCCCGAGACAGAACTCTACTCGTCTGCCCAGGCGCAAGATAGTCTCGTCTGGTCTACTGCCGTTCCCGACACCGTCTTTAGCTTGAAGGCGCCCCTCATGGAGATATCAGGCCTGGCCTTTCATCCTTCCGGGGTACTTCTGGCAGTGCAGGACGAGGATGGCGACATCTTCTCGCTGAACCCGGAGGACGGAGCCATACTTGAGAGGACCCGGTTCGCCAGCGATGGTGATTTCGAGGGGATTGCTGCCACGAATGAGTTCGTTCTCGTGCTTCGCAGCGACGCGGTCGTGTATCTGTCGCCCTCAGACGCGGCGGTCGAAGGCGACGATCAGCGGGCCTCCAGCCAGAGGATCAATCTCGACATGCACAACTCTTGCGATGCAGAATCTCTGGCCCACATCCCCGGCGGAGATGACTTCTGGGTCATTTGCAAGGAACACCCGGGGAAGGGCCTGGGGCCGGTACGGGCTGTCTACGCGTTCACGGCTCAGGACGACGGCTCGAAGAAGGGTCAAAAGCCCCGCCTTGTCTTCAAGCTTCCCCGCCCTCCTGATCCCAAGGGCAGGCCCCTGCGGCGCTCCTATTTCAAGCCGTCCGGACTCGCCATCGCACCCGATTCAACCTTTCTGGTGATCTCTTCCGTTAAGCCTGCCCTTTACCGGTACAGCCTCGAAGGCGTCCTTCTTGCCGCCTGGCGCCTACCGACCGACATACTTCCCCAGCCGGAGGGTATTGCGGTTGACGAAGATGGCAGACTCTACATAGCCTCCGAGGCCAAGGGCCGCTCGCACTCCTCGATTGCCGTATTCAACTCGCTGTTGAAATGAGTAGGCGACATTCAAGACCGAGTCCGTCTTCCACGGCCTTGGTAACGGTTGTCCCCCGGCGCGTAGCCGGGGCCCTGGTGGCACTGTGCCTTTTGACCCCGGGTCTGGGCCAGGGTCAATCGACTGCTCAGGCGGTCGCTCAGACCCCCGCCCAGGATTCTACCGTAACGGCCGTTCACCACGTCTTTCTGATCGGTGATACGGGAGGATTTGCCCCCCAGGTGGCGGCGCCTGTCCTGGTTGAACTGACAGCCCGGTTGTCTGCCCATGGACCAGAGGCGACCGTCGTTTTTCTTGGGGACAACATCTACGGCCGGGGCTTGCCGGACTCGGCGCACGTGGATCGTGCCCTGGCTGAGGCTCGCCTGGTCCAACAGTTGGACGCCGTGAAGGACACGGGGGCGCGCGTAGTGTTCGTTCCCGGAAACCACGATTGGGACCACTCAGGCCCCCTGGGATTGGAAAACGTCCTGCGCCAGGAGGCCTTCATTGAGACGTATCTGGGGCAGCCCGAGTCCTGGCTTCCCTCGGGGGGGTTGCCGGGCCCGGAAACCATTGAGATGGCCGAAGGGATCGAACTGGTAGTGATCGACACCGAGTGGTGGCTACGGACGCAAGAGAAGCCGTACGGCGATTCCGGGAGGTACGAAACACGGGAAGAGGCGGACTTGATTGCGAACCTGGCCGACGTGCTCCGTCGCAAGGACGACAGCCGCATTCTGGTGGTCGGACACCACCCGATGTTCAGCAACGGCCCCCACGGAGGCTACCTCTCCCTGAAGGAACACCTGTTCCCTTTGACCGAAATATGGGAGAACGCCTGGGTGCCTCTTCCCCTGATAGGGAGCCTCTATCCGCTCATTCGTGGTTTTGCAGGGGGGCGCCAGGATATGTCCGGACATCGGTACCGGTCCCTTCGAAGTGCGCTGACCGGAATCTTTGAGTCTTTCGATGCGCCGCTGATCTATGCGTCGGGGCATGACCACTCGCTTCAGCATTTTCCGGTCGGGAAAGTGGATTATCTGGTCTCCGGCTCTGCGTCCCGTCCCGAATTTGTGGCCGAGGGACGAGGCGCGGATTTCACCACGTCGGAGCCGGGCTTCCTGGAACTTGAATATCGAAGCGACGGCTCCACGCTTTTGCGCGCCATCACGCCCGCGGGAATAATCCACGGGCGTGAGATCCAGCCTCCCGCACCCACCGGCACAGAGCTACCACGGATTCCGGACGAAGGCCGAGAGGCCGCCGACACTTCGTTTACCGGTGCTGCGGCAGCGACATTGGCAGCCGGTCCCGTGAAGCGATTTTTATTAGGACAGGCCCATCGCCCGGCCTGGACAACGCCGGTTACCATCCCGGTCCTTGATGTCGATCGCGTCGCCGGAGGCATCAGGCCCATCCAGCGCGGTGGCGGGCAACAAACCGTCTCCGTCCGACTCGAGAATGAAGCCGGCCATCAGTTTGTCCTGCGCTCGCTGCACAAAGACCCGACGCTCACGCTGCCCACCGAGCTGCGAGCGACCGCGGCGCGAGACATCGTTCTGGACCAGGTCTCCATCCTTCACCCGTATGGCGCCCTCCTGGTCCCTCCACTGGCGCACGCTGCCGGGATCTTCTACTCCACGCCCCGGGTTTTTTTCGTTCCAGACGACCCCAGACTGGCCCCCTACTCCGATATCGTCGGATCCCGCATTATGATACTGGAGGAGCGACCTGCGGACGATATGTCGCACGCTCCGCAGTTCGGCAGGACCGAAAAGGTGATCGGCGCCACCAAGATGTACAGCGAAATCCAGGCCGACAACGACCACCGCGTAGACCCCTTCTTCTTTGCCCGAAACCGGGTGCTGGACATGCTCATCAGTGACTGGGACCGGCACGAGGACCAGTGGCGATGGGCCAGCTTCGAGCCACCGGATGAAAAGGGGAAGATCTATCGCCCCATTCCGCGAGACCGGGATTGGGCCTTCAACCGTATGAATGGCCTGTTTCCGACCATCGTCCAGTCGGAGATCGTGCTCCCCAAGTTTCAGGAGTTCAAGGCCGATTACGCCTATATCCCAGGTCTCACTTTCAATGGTTTTCGGCAAGATCGTCGGTTGACCTCAGCGCTGACGCCGGAAGACTGGGTCGCGATAGCCGATAGCGTCGTGGCGGCACTCACGGACTCGGTTTTTGCCGAGTCCCTCTCCAGGTGGCCTTCGGAAATCAACGAGATCTACGGGCAGGAGTACGCGGAGATCTTTCGCTCCAGACGGGAGCAACTGTCCGCGACGGTTGCCACCTACACGACCTATCTGGACCAGTACGTGGATATTCCCGGGTCCGACAAACACGAGGAGTTCGTCGTGGAGGCGGGGGAGAACGCAAGCGCAGTCGTATCCGTGTACAAGACGACCAAGAAGGGTGAACGACGAAAGCTGCTGTATCACCGGACCTTCTATCCCAGCCGGACAAGAGAAGTCCACCTGTACGGAATGGGCGGCACGGACCGGTTCGAGATCAAGGAAACAGGCTCCCCGATCGCGTTCGCAGTGATTGGTGGAACCGGTGACGATGAGTTTGACGGGTCGCGCAATACGCCAAAAACCGTTTCGGTCTACGACACCAACGGGGGGATCACCATCCGCGGGTCGGGAAAGGCTCGGCTGAAGCTGAGCGATGACCCACTCGTGAACAGGTACGATCCCGCGGTCTTTCGCCTGAACACCGTCCTGGCCTCGGTAATGATCGGCGCGAACGGCGATGACGGGCTGTTCCTTGGCGGGGGACCCGTGTTCTACCGGCACGGGTTTCGAAAACTGCCCTACGCGGCTCGCCACCGCGTTCGGGCCAATTCAACCTCCCGGTTTGAGGCCTTCAATCTGGCCTACGACTCCGAATTCATTGAGGCGCTGGGCTCCTGGGATATACGCATCGATGCGCTGGTTCGCAGCCCGAACAGCTTTCAGAACTTCTTTGGCCTGGGGAATGAAACGGTGAACGTGGCCGACCGGGAGTTCTATCAGGCACGACTCGCGGAGTACCGGCTGTCCGGCGGACTGAGATTGAACCTGCCGGGTTCATCGTCTATCAATGTCATGCCATTCATCCGACTTTTTGACGTCTCGGCCGATCCTGGCCGGTTTGTCACGCAGGCTGGAGTTTCCGCCTCCAGTTTTGACGATCAGCTCTATTCAGGCGTGCAAGTTCAAGTCTCGCTGGATTCGCGAGACAGCCAGATCCTCCCGTCTCGCGGCCTTCATTGGGACACAGACCTTGAGCTGCACGCCGGCCTGAGCAAGGATTCAGAGGTCTATGGGGTGGTAGCCTCGACCGCTTCTACCTTCTACAGGCGGACCGCTGACTCGCCTGTCACGGTAGCAGTGAGAGCAGGAGTTCGTCACCTGGTTGGCGACTTTCCCTTTTGGGATGCCGCCACGCTGGGTGGGCGCAAAAACCTCCGAGGTTGGAGAAGCACACGATTCTCCGGCCGCACGTCATTCTTCCAGAACCTGGAGGCGCGCATTCGATTGTCTCGCTTCGCCGGATACCTGGCCCAGGGTCAGCTCGGTGTGCTGGGGTTCTTCGACAACGGCCGCGTCTGGACCGATGGGGAGTCCTCCGACGCATGGCATCGTGGCGTCGGCTTCGGCCTCTGGACCAGTGTTTTTGGGGCCGCGGTGCTGAGCGCCACCGTTGGGTTTTCCGGGGAACAGCGTCAGTTCCAACTGTCCACCTGGTTTCTCTTCTAGCCGAACAGGGGGCTACCCTACGATCAATTCCTCGGGTGGGATTCCCTTTACGGCGCTGACCATGCGTTCCAGAAACGACGCGTCGACACCCAGAAAGGACAGAATGGATTCGCCTAGCTCGCTCCATTCACTTGACGCCGGAAGCCCGTCTACCAACCGGCATACGTGCAGTGCGGTGTGCAGGATGGCCTGAAGCTGCGTGGACTCGTCCGCGTCTTTGCCCGATCCCTGAAAATCACTCACAGGATCGTGGTGCTGAAGGATTCCCTGTGCGAGGAGATCTGGAAGCATCCAACCGTGCGCCATCATGTAGCCAACAACGGCGTGATTGGTGCCAATCTCTGCTTCTTCGAATTCGGTGAAAGTGGTTCCGGTTTCCATCTGGGCCTGGGCGAAAAGCTCACTGTAGTTCGCAAACCGCCGACGGAGTACGGGAACGCCACAGTCAGAGAAGAGGCCGCCCGCATACGCATTCTCAGTGCTGCTGATGCGGGTTTCACGGCTGATCATGGTTGCTACCACAGCGTTGCGTGTGGAATTCTTCCAGAACGTCTCCATAAACGGCCCGCAATGGTCTGAAAACGCAGCTTTGAGCATCAGTCCGGATGCAATGTTAACCACGTTGCCAATTCCCAGGAGGCGGACGGCGTGGTGAATCGATCCGATTTTTCGTCGTAGGCCGAAGAATGGCGAATTGACCACCTTCAACATGGACGCGGCGAGCGCCACGTCTTCGGAAATAATGTCCCCGATCCGTTCCAGGTCAGGGTCGGGCTTGGAGCGCTCGTTCAGAACACCAACCAGGATCGTGGGCTGCGGGGGAATCATCACCCCTTTCAGCAGTTCCTCGGCCCTTTTTACACTTAATTCCAGTCCAGGACGGACCTCTCGGTCTGTGTTTCCAGATTCAATCATCGTCTTCGGCAATAAATTTGGGGTGCTCCGGGGGGTGTTCCACCTCTCCCCTGCAATCCGCGTGCCTAGACTATATCGGCAGCCTTCTCGCCCGGTAAACAGCCTCTGCACAATCACACGGCCCACCCACAGGCGGGTTGGCCTTTCGGACGGTTACCTCGACCGATTCCAGCAGGTCAGAGCCCTCGACAATCTCGGTCGCGATCAGGTAGGCGAGCCGCTCGATGAGGTAGAATTTATTCTGCGTAACCACCTTCCGGATGATCGAGTAGGCACCCTCATAGTCCACCGTCTTGTTGAGATCGTCAGACAAAGCGGCGTCATCGAAATTGAGATCCATGGCTACGTCTACTTCGTAACGCCCTCCGACGCGATGCTCTTCCTGCATAACACCGTGATGAGCGTAGAAGACGGCGTTTCTTAAGCGAACAGTACCTGTGGGCATTCAACCGGGAGTTTGGCGCGGACCGAAACTACGATCAACGCACCGAACGAATGATGCTAAGGTCCTCCGATTCCATGGGTAGACCCTCCTCGGCCCGATTCAGCAAATCGGAGAGATATAACGTGCCGTAGAGGCCAAGAAGTCCGTCCGAGCGCCGCCGATGCTCGTCCAGAAGACTCGCCGCATCGACCCTGCGCAGCTCCTGGGAAACATAAACGGCGCGCTCGCCCAGGGGACCGGGCCGCGCATTGCCCGGGAAACTTCGCTCTGGTTCAAAGAGGCGTGTCCCATAGTGACAGCCGAAGCAGTCGGCCGGCACCGCCAGCGCGTCCGGGTCTCCGTAGATCGTCGAGGTCAGGCTCCCCGTGGAGTCGTAGGCAAGGAAATTCCAGTAACCATCCTCGCGCTTGACCATGGCTGTGGTCTCTGCGGTGGCACCCTCCTGTCCGTCTCCGGCTCCCCGAAGATGCTCACCAACGATCAGGGTCCCGGTCTCATAGATCAACCTGCCTGGCGATGTGCCCGCCGCTGGCGAGTCAATCGCCCCATTGGCTTCTGCGTTGCCCGGAAACACCCGGGTAAGAGCACCTTGGACCGCATCGCGCCCCACCATCAGTCTTCGCCGATATCGCGTCATGGAGCCGGACACCTCGAAGGTGAGTAGCTCGGTTGGAAGCCCCGTCCTGAGCATTTCCGCGGTCTGGGGTGCGCCTATGGCCGTGTAATACGTTGCTGCGACCCCTGCGGCCAGTTCCTCGCGGGTGAGTTCCCCGTCCGAGGCTGCGGTGGCCAGGAAGGATGCCAAAGCCGGGGCAAACGCCCCGAGAGAGTCCATCTGGAGGCGTATGTCCGTTCCGGTCCCGGAGAGCGCAGACGCCACCTGATCGGCAGTGCCATATGCCCCCAGGTAGAACTCGGCCATCTGTCTGGGCCTGCGCGAGTCCAGGTCCAGCCTGGTCGTATTCCGCGGACCTTCGGACCCCGCACAGGCCGCCTGCAGGGTCGCAGTTACAATGAAGAGGAGGATTTGCGCGATCCGCAATTCAAGAAGTCCAGTCTTTGGTCGAAACAGACAGTAACGCCGAGTTGGAGCGCCCCGATACGGAGCCTTCCGTCCCTCGTTCCCCCTTGGCACATCAAAGCAGGAACCCCTTCCGAATGGAAACAGGGATGGTCATACTGGTCATCACGTTGGTCGTCGTGGCGCTCGCGGGCCCCGTCGCAGGGTATTTCTTTGCCCGGCGCGGACGGACCGGACGACCCCACGATTCCGACGTAAGGGTGCGCCAGTTGGAGGATGAGATTCGACGTCTTCGGTCTGCATCCGCCTGGCCGGGCCAGCAGGCTCACATGAAAACCGGTCCTCCGATACCTGTACCACCTCCAGGACCCGGCGTCAGTCAGTCCGGCGGCCACGCGGTGAGTCCCCCACGGCAAACTCAGGCACCGGTGCAGCCGGGACCACATCGTCCCCCCGTCCAGCACAGCCCCACATCCTACTCGGCCAGATCGGGGGCTGAGCGTTTCGCCCAGGAACCTCCCCTCTTCGGAGACGACGTGACTGCCGGGAGGCACGTCGGCGAACCTGCCCCTCAGAGCCAGGTACCACAGATTTCAGCGGCGCTCCCGCCGCAGCCTGTGGCCAATCCCGCGCAACAAGCTCAGGATGCCGCGCCTTCGGGTGCTCCCGTAGCTGCTCCCGGGCAACCCGCTGCTCCCGTGGCTGCTACGACTCCGCCCGCCCCTGTTCCAGCCGCGATCACTCCCCAGCCGGGCCCTGACACACCCGTCGGGGCTGAGGCGCAGACGCCTCCCACTCCCGTGCTTGGCGGAGACGGTTCCCCTGCCACCAAGACCCCTGCGCAGACGGGTTTCCGCTCCGTGTCAGACCTCATCGACGACTCGGAAGCTCAGAAACTGGACTGGCTATCCTCGCTCAGTGTTGGCAGACGAGTCCGTCTCCAGAAACTCGGGTACGATGTTCCGGAGAAATTGGCGAACCTCCGCAGAGCGGAAGTGAGACGCCTCGCCAGAGAACTGGACGTTTCGGAGGAAGTCATCCGAGATCAGTGGATGCCCGCGGCCGTGGAACAGCTCAAGTCAATCGGGAAAGCCTAGGCTCGCGCCGCAATACGTTTGCGAAGACCTTCCAGGAGCGGCTCTGCACCGAAGTTCTCCGCGTAGCGAGCCATGAATTCGTCCAGCCCAAATCGGTGATTCGCGGTTCCCAGTTGTTCGAGCACATAGGTGCTGCAAAGCGCACCCACGCGCCCGGCGACCTCGTGTGACAATCCTCCGCTGAGCGCGGCCAGGAAACCACCACGGTACGCATCTCCGGCACCCGTCGGTTCGATGATCGTGTTCGGAGCTGCCACCGGAATCCGCAATTCACCTCCGGCCGAGTAGATGGTGCTGCCCTTATCACCCTCGGTTACAACCAGAAACTCCACTCCGGCTCGGATCTCGTCGACGGACCACTCCGTCTTCTTCTGAATGATGGCCAGCTCGTACTCGTTGACCATCAGGTATTTTGCGCCCGGAATACTGGCTCGGAGATCGGCGCCATCCAGGCGGGCGGTCTGCTGACTGGGATCGTACAAATAGGGGACCCCGTGTTCTCGCGCCTCGATAGCCAGGTTAAGCATGGACTGGGGATCACTCGGACTTATCACCACGAGGTCCGCGTCCGTCAGGCCACGGGAAGCCAGCGTGTGGTGTTTTGAGTGCGCCATGGCGCCCGTGTAGAAATTGGCTATCTGGTTTTGGGCCTGATCGGTAGACACAAAGAAGCTGGCGGTGAAGTCATCCGTGATTTCTATGATGTGCTCGGTCGAAATATTCTGGGCCTCCAGCCACGCCCGGTAGTCCCCGAAATCCTGACCGACGGTACCCAGAATGATCGGGTGGCCGCCGAGCATATTGAGCGTGTAGGCGATATTTGGTGCCACTCCTCCCCGCTGTCGAACCATTGAATCCACCAGGAAACTGAGGCTCAGACTTTCCAACTTGTCCGGAATGATATGGTCCGTAAACAGGCCTGGAAACCGCATGAGGTAGTCATACGCGATGGAGCCAGCAATTACGATTCGCATAAATTCGGGATTTGGTGCAGGTCGCGGCCTCCCGCCTGGGACCGGGCGCGGACAATATCGGGAGAAATGATTCGTCCCTGATACCTCGGCACGACGCGTAAGTGCCCGTCTGGGCGGCTGACGCCGGGGATGATCGCGATTTTTTCCGCAGGTCTCTCCAAGCGGAAACGTCCGATCTTTCGCCCCGTACAGGTGCCGAATGTCCGTACCGCAATTTTCGAAGCCCGTGCGCGTATTCGCGTTTGCTGCCGCCTTGGCGCTCCAGGCCCTTGCGGCCTCCGCCCAACCCGTGGCCCCCAACGAAAACCAGGCCTTCGCTCTGGCGCTGCGCGCGTTTGAGGAGGGTCGTTACGTCTCCGCGGCCGACCGCTTTGACGGGTTCGACGAGGCGTTCCCCGCGAGTGATCTTCTTCCCGACGCCCTCTACTACGAAGGTGCCGCACTGCTTGCCGCCGGCCAGGAAGGGCCCGCGATCATGGTCCTCACGGAGTTCGAAAGGCGCTACCCCGCTCATCCCAGGGCCTTTGAAGCAAGGCTTGCCCTTGGACGGCACTATTTCGAAACAGGAAAAGCCAGGGAGGCCCTGGAGACGCTTAATCTGGTCCTTCTGTCAGATCCCCCGGACGATCTGGCTGCACGTGCCCTTTACTGGATGGGCGACGCCGCCCAGCAGTTGGATGATCGCGAAGCGGCCTTGGCGTTTTATGAACGCGCGGCAGGTTATCGCGGGACTCCCACCGCGCCCGCGGCCCTCTACGCCCGCGGATACCTCCTCATAAGGGGTCAGGACTATACGAGAGGAGCCGAGGCTTTCGAGTTGTTGGCGGCCCGATACCCGGACTCGGACCTGTCCCTCTCGGTGGGGCTCGCGCTTGCAGAGGTCTACTACGACATCGGCGATTACGTGCGGGCGGTCACCGAAATTCGGCAGAGACTCCCTCGACTGGAGCCGGCGCTTCAGGAAAAGGCCCACTTTCTCCTGGCCGAGTCTTACAACCAACTTCGGGATAGCGAAAACGCAATCGTGCACTACGAGCGTTTCACTGGAGCCAACCCGACCAGCGAGTATCACCGGCGGGCGCGTTTTGGCCTGGCCTGGAATTATTACTACGAGGAGGCCTACCAGTGGTCTTCCGAGCAGTTTGCGGCCGCTCAGGATGGATCGGGGGATCAACTGGATCAGGACGCCCTCTACTATGAAGGCGTAAATCTGAAGCTGTCGGCAAAACCGAACGACGCCATGGACCGCTTTCAGGGCTACGTCTCACGGTACCCCTCGGGGAGTCTGGCCGACCACGCCCAGTTTGAGCTCGGCCTGCTGCTATACGCCATCGGGGACTGGTCCGGTGCCAGCGATGCTTTCGGTGACCTGATTTCGGGCTATCCGCGCTCAGACCTCCTCGGGCAGGCTTACATGCACCGCGGCAACACGCTGATTGCCCTCGGAGATTTTGATGCGGCACTCCGATCTTTCGATGAAGCCATTCAACGGAATTCGGCTTCGCCTCAACTGCGCGACGACGTGGTCTTCCAGAAGGCGTGGTTGCTCTACAGACGCGCGGACTACAGTGCTGCCGCCGAGGCCTTTTCTGACCTCCTGGCCGAGAGTCCCCGTGGAGACAAGGCCCCTGAGAGCCTCTTTTGGCTGGCAGAGAGTCATTTCCAGATGGAAGAGTTTTCGCGCTCCGGTGACCTGTTCAGGCGATACCTGAGCGAAAACCCCGGCGGCAAACATGCAGAGGCGGCTCACTATGCGCTGGGCTGGACATATTTCCGTCAGGCCCGGTACACCGAGGCCATCCCCCAGTTTGAGTCCTTCCTGAGCCTCCATCAGGGTGGCACCCAAACTATTCCATACGAGGCCGATGCTCGCCTGAGATTGGCGGACTCCCACTTCGCCTTGAAGCAGTACCCACAGGCCGTTCGTGTCTATGGGCGTTTGGCGGCCGACGGCGATGACTATTCGCTCTACCAGATCGGACAGGCGTATGCCAACGCGGGCGATCCCCTGGAGGCCATCGCCACCTTCCGCCAGTTGTTGGAAATATTTCCGCTAAGCGAGTGGCGAGAAGAAGCCCGCTACTCCCTTGGCTACCTGTTTTTCCTTAACCAGGAGTACGATCAGGCCATTTCCAGTTTTCAGGAGCTGATCCGGGCGCACGGTCAGGACCCGCTGGCAGCCAAGGCCCAGTACACGATCGGGGACGCCTATTTCAACGCCAGCCGCCTCAACCAGTCCATCTCTGCCTACCTGGCGGTGCTGGAAAGGTACCCCCAGAGTGCTTTCGCATCGGATGCTGCCAGAGGCATTCAGTTTGCGCTTGTGGCTTCCGGGGATGACGACCGGTCGTCAGCGATTATAGACTCGTTCGCCACCGCGAACCCCAATTCTCCTCTCGTGGACGAGCTTCGATTCAGACAGGCCGAGGTTCGTTATCAAAGCGGACAGGCGGACCTGGCCATGAATGACCTGTTGTCCTTCATCCGAACCGCGGAAGATGCGCGCCTGCTGTCCGAGGCCTACTTCTACCTGGGCAACATCTATGCGGATCGGGGCGAAGATCAGGAGGCGGAAACCTACCTCCAGGAGGTGCTGAGTCGCTATCCGGATAGTCAACGCAACGCGGACGCCGCGATGCGGCTGGGCAAGATTCATCTGGAGAACGGGCGTTTCTCGCGCGCCGAGGCTACTTACGACCGCGCACTGCAGGCTGCCTCGCTTCCGGATCAACGGTCCGCAGCCATCTATGGCAAGAGCATGGCACTGCTGGGCCGCGGTCAGATAAACGAAGCTGAGACCTTGCTCCAGCAGGCCGTGGATTCAGCCCCGGACGATCCGGCCAGTATGCCTGCCTATCTGGGGCTGGGCCGAATCCACGAAGAGCGGGGTTTTAACGACCGTGCGAGGACCTACTATCGCCGGGCAGCCGCGGGTAGCCGTGGTGAGTCCGGAGCTGAAGCCCTCTACCGACTCGGGTTCATGCTGCGAAAGGCCGGCGACAACCGCGGCGCTATCGAGGAACTTGCTCGGATGCCCACCCTGTTTGGCGGCTACTCGGACTGGATGGCCCTCGGTTATCTGGAGCAGGCGCGAGCGTTTGAGCAGTTGGGGGAACGCGGAGAGGCGGTCTTGATGTACGAGACAGTCATGGACTTCTATCCAGAGCGTCCAGAGGCTGAGATCGCGGCCCAGGAAAAGGCCAGAATCACGGGGGATCAATGATGCGTTACATGCTCCACCGATTACTGGCAGCTCTTTTTGCGTTTGCCACCGTCCTCCCTGCCGCTGGACAGGCCCTGCCCGATCTTGCTCCCAGAGATGTCGAGATCCGGGGCGAGCTGACCATCTCATTTCCTTCTCTGCGGAGACAGCCCCTGGTAGGCTTCAACCCACCCCCACGTGTCCCGGACATTGGGCTACGCCGGATGCCGTTTGTGGAGCGGTACAAGCAACGGGGTACCGAACTTCCCCAGAACCCGCTGGCCAACCCCACCACACCCCGAGATCTCCCCAGGACCGCCGGGAGCGGGTTTACCGGGACGTTTGAGACTGGTTTTGGCCGTTACGCCACACGGTACGCCCTCCTCGAAGCCTCACTCTTTGCGAGTCCCGTGAGCCGTTGGACGGTAGCCGGACGATATGACGGCACGACCTCCTTTGCGCCGTTTGGTTCAGATGCAGCAGCCGATGGCTTTACCGGATCCACGCGTTTCGCCAGTTCAGGGCCAAGCGTGTCTTACGGTGTGGAGGCCTTGGGATCGAGTGATTCCTATACCCTCTACGGGATAGACCTTCCGGGAAGCGTGGGTACTGTCGTGGCTCCAAACAGGACACGTTCCGATCTGCTGGGCTCCGCGTGGCTGGGAACGGGATCCGCGTCTTCGGTATCGCTTAACCTTCGTCTGGACGGGTATTCGGGGTCGAATTCAACCGGGGCCTTCGTCGGAACGGTGGACTCTCGAAACGAACGCTCAAACTCTGGCGCCAAGGCAACCCTCAGCATGCAGGCCTCCGCCGTGAAGCTCGATGCTTCAGCGGGTGCACTTACTCTGGATTCAGCCAGCAACCCCGGACGAGCCGTCGGTCACTACGATGCAGGCGGGGCGTTCAAACTGCGCCTTGGAAGCACTGCCTCGGCCGAATTTGGCGGACGTGTCTTGGGCTTCGAGGCATTGCCCGTCGCTTCAGGCTCCACGAGACGCTCGATAAGCTACTTCAGTCCTTCCATGGAATTGGAAGCCGCCCTCGCCCCGAATCTCCGGCTGGAAGTATCCCAGCGTCCCAGCCTGGGGTCGGCGAATCCTGGCGATCTCTTCCGCGATCAACCGTTCCTGGTCGACGAGGTGCAGATAGAACCCGTTATTTACACGGTTGACGCCATGGCCAGACTTCGAGGATTCTGGAGCACACTCCAGGCTTCGGCCATTGTCGGATACAAGGAGTCTCCGAACTGGCGGGTATTTGAGCACGATTCTGCCAACTTTACCGGCTATCCGCAGGGCCTCTCCCGCGTCCGACATACGGCCGCCCGCGTGGTCACGGTGGGCGGCGAGATGCGCCTCTCCCCAACCCCTGGCTTTGAGGCACGGCTCGGGGGGCGTTTTCAGAACGGACGGCTAACCGATCTGAAGACTGACCTCCCCTATCTGCCGGATTGGACGGTAGAAGGGATGATTTCCCAGGCGTTTGCGAAACGGAAGGGACTTGTCCAGGCGACGACAGCCTTGCTTGGAAAGCGTCCGCGCGACACCGTGGGCGGCGAACCCGTGTCTACTTTTGCCGATCTGGACGTCAGAATTTCCTACGCGGTGGCCACAAACGGTCTCGTGATCGCGGAACTCCGAAACCTCCTGGGCGAAACCCCTTACTGGTACAACTACCCGGAAGCGCCTGCGACCGTGGTCGTTGGCTTGGGGTGGCGCTGGTAATCCGGGTCATCCAAAAACCTATCTTGGCGAAAACACGCGCCTGGCTACATGCTGAAGACCAACCCGACTTTTGTTGATGCACTTGTGGCATCGGTGATAGATCTCCTCCAGAAGGGACGCCCGGTCCACCTGCCGGGAGTCGGGACTCTGAGCGTGGAGCACCAGCCTGCAACAGGCGCCACCGATCGCGCAATTCGCGGCAAGACGGGCCCCGCCGATTCCGGCCCGACCCTCCCTGCCGATACGATCGGCTTCGTCCCCGAGACGGTATGAAGAATCAACTCGTGCAGGAATTGTCCCAGCGGCTGGATCGCACCGGCCCAGAAGTTGAAAAGGCCCTCAAGGCCTTCGTTGCTGCCGTAAGCGACAAGGTGCAAGCCGAGGGCTTTGCCAATCTGGCCGGCCTCGGGACGCTCCGTCAGGGCGATGGTGGCCTCGACTTCGAACCCAGCCGGGCGTTGCAGCAGGCGGTTAACTACCGTTGGCTGTCCGAAGACGATTCAGTGGCCCTGGCAAGTCCTAACGATTTGGAAACAGATATGTCCGACGACGCTCCCATTCGAAAAGTCAGTTGGGCCCCAATCGACGGGGCGGATCCGACCGACCTGACGGGTATTCCGACCGCTCCAATTAGTCCGCCTGCGCCCTTGCCGCGGCCGCGAGCGGAGCCCGCACGGGCCTCGGCCCCCGCTCCGATCGCTCCTGCCCCGGCGCCGCGGCCAGCCATCGCCCCGTCTGCCCCAGCGCCGAAGGCTGCGGCCCCAGCGCCGCCTCCTGCCGTCGCCCCGCCAGCCCAAGGGCCGCCTCCAGTGGTTGCACCGCCACCGCCACCGCCGCCGGCTCTGCCCAACCCGGTTGACCCCGGACCGTATGCGCCTGTCTCCAGCGAGGCGGACTTTACCTATGAATCGCTGCACTCCCAATTGGCACCGGGCTCGGATCATGCCGCTCGCGTAGCGGGTGCATTTGCGGACTCTCCGTCCTCCACCGCATACGACGACGCTCTGGCCGGCGCCATGGCAGCCGCTGCCCCGGCCGGCGTGCGAAAAGACAGAAACGCTTCCCGAGACAGAATTTCAGGGAGTCGAAGACCCATACTACTTGGGCTGGCGGCCATCGCGCTTATTGTGGTCTCGATCTTTGTCATTCGCAACTGGGGTTCGGGCACAACTGACGACGTTCCTCCCGGCGAATCCACCGCCGGTCAGGAGGCCGTTCAGCCTGAAACCACCCCCGACCCGGAGGAAGGCGGGACTACAACCGCCGTGCAGCCGACCAGCCAGCCGGTGGATTCGGTCCGGACCCCATCCGGAACACCTGCTTCCATTGACCTGACCTCGTCCGGCTACACACTGGTGGTGGGCTCTTCCGCGAGCCTTGCGGGTGCTCGCGCAGCTATGAACCGGCACGCCAACCTGGGGCATCCTGTCGGACTGCTTTCCTACCCCGATGCCGACGGACAACTCCGGCACCGAATTGGCGTGGGCGAGTTCGCCACCTCCCAGGAGGCAGACGCAGTTCGACGGTCGCTGGCCAACAAGCTTCCAGAAGGTACCTGGGTCAGGCGGATCCGCCGCTGATCCTTCCAATCCACGTACTCCCGCACCCAGACACATCTACATGATTCTGACGCTTCTTCAGCAGGTGGCTGATTCCACCGCCGACTCGACGGGCGTGGCCCTTGATGCCGCCAGCGAGGTCTCGAGGCTTGATGTTCTCGTCCAAGGCGGCTGGGTGCTTATCCCCATCCTGGCGCTGTCGCTCGTGACGATTGTCATTTTCGTCGAGCGGCTCTTCAAGCTGAGGCGGGCCTCTGGCGATCCGGCCATTGCCATGGGGCGCATCCGGGACTACGTCAGGACGGCAAATATCGAGGGCGCCCGCGCCTATTGCGAAGCACAGGACACCCCCATCACGCGCATCCTGAAACATGGTCTGGACCGTTTGGGAAGGCCTATCTCCGAAATTCAGGACGCCGTGAACGCATCGGGCAAACACGAGGCGTTTCAACTGGAAACCCGGACAGACCTCCTGGCCAGCGTCGCCGGTATTGCCCCGATGCTGGGCTTCCTGGGGACAGTGACAGGCATGATCGAGGCGTTCCAGCAGATCCAGAGCCTCCAGGGCAATGTGAACCCCAGTGTTCTTGCCGGCGGCATATGGGAAGCGTTGATCTCGACGGCGGCTGGCCTGGTGGTTGGAATCCTGGCCCTCTTTTTCTACAACCTGATCAATGGCCGCATACGACGCATTGTGAATGACATGGAGCGGACTGCCACCGACTTCATAGATCTGCTTCAGGCTCCGGCGCCGGCGCGCAGAGGGGAGTAGGTATGGCCGGCATCGACTTTTCGAACGACAGGAAGCCGCTGATCAACTTCAGTCAGGCGGGGTTGGCAGATATTGTCCTCCTGCTGCTGGTCTTCTTCCTGCTGACCTCCAGTTTTATTCCTCAGTTTGGCATTCGAGTCAACCTGCCGCAGACGGACACCTCTGCGCCAAGTGACGCGCAGTACGTGGCGGTTGCGATTACGAGCGATGGTGACTTCTACGTCGAGCAGAATCGCGTCGCTCGGGAATCTCTGCTGGAGGCTATTCAAACGGCCACCCGAGACCGGACAGCGATGCTCGTGAGGGCGGACCAGGACGCCACCGTGGGTCAGTTCGCGGCGGTGGCCAGCATTGCGCAGGCCCTCAATCTGCGGGTCCAAATGGCCAGCGAGCGGACGAGCCGAAGGCGGTAGGGCAGCCGCCTACGCCCTGAACTGAATCGCCTCCGCAAGATGTTCGGGCCTGATCTCCGGAGATGCGGCCAAGTCCGCGATCGAACGCGCTACGCGGCGAAGTCGGGTAATTCCCCGGGCACTTACGCCCAGGGACTCAACGGCTGCGCGGAGCAGCCTCTCCCCTTCGGCACCTAGTTTGGTGGATTCAGGGATTCCCGCATCACCCAATCTGGCGTTAGGCAGCTTCTGCCCGCGTGCCATTGCGAAACACCTGGCCGCGATGACCCTCTGCCTGATCTGAGAACTCGTCTCACGGCCCTCAGAAGCCACAAGGTCGTCAAACCGTACCGCCTGAAAATCCACCACGAGATCCATCCGGTCCCTGAGCGGGCCGCTCACGCGGGCGCGATACCTGGAGACGAGGATCGGGTCGCAGTTGCACCGGTTTCCGTTACCGAAATGGCCGCATGGACAGGGATTCATGCTCGCCACCAGTTGAACCATGGCGGGAAAGGCAACGGTGTACTGCACCCGCCGGATGGACACCTGCCCCGACTCCAGCGGCTGACGGATACTCTCGATGACGTCTCGGCTGAACTCTGGCAGTTCGTCCAGGAAGAGAACGCCGTGGGTCGCTAGCGAAATTTCCCCTGGAGCCGGCGGGTTGCCGCCTCCGATCAGTCCCGCTCGGGAGATGGAGTGATGCGGAGCCCGAAAGGGGCGCAGTTCGGCATGCATGCTCTCCAGTCGTAACCCGGCGACTGACTGAATCCTGGTTACCTCCAGGGATTCCGCTTCGGAGAGTGGAGGCATGATGCCGGGAAGGCGTCGCGCAAGCATGGTTTTGCCGGCCCCCGGTGGACCCGTAAAGAGGACGTGATGCCCGCCGACCGCCGCTACCTCCAGCGCGCGCTTGGCCAGTTCCTGGCCGCCGACGTCGGCCATGTCAAGCCCGGCTGAACGGGCCTGCGGGGCACCCCGCGGAGCCGCCTCCCCCTTAGACTTGCCCAAGGCGATCATCCGGGCTTCGACCAACGTGTCCGCCCCGAAAGATCGACAGTCAGTAACTCGTCGTGCCTCGGCCAGGTTTTCTGTGGCCACAATCAGGCGTGCACCCCGCCGGGCAGCCAGTTCTGCGATAGGAAGGACGCCCCTGACAGGGCGGAGCCGACCATCGAGCGCCAACTCGCCCGCCATAAAGGTCCTCCCCAAGGCCTTTCGGAGGTCCGGACTATTGTTCGCAGCCAACAGTCCCATCGCCAAGGGCAAATCAAAGAGAGCCCCCTCCTTCCGCAAGTCGGATGGCGCCATTGAAACCGTGATCGCCCCCCGCGGGATGGGAAGCTTGGAGGATCGTATGGCCGAAAGGACGCGCTCACGGCTCTCTCTCACCGAAGTCTGCGGTAGACCGACAACCGCGTATCCCGGAAGCCCGGTTCGGATATGCGTCTCGATTTCAACAGGCAGCGCCTCAACGCCAACGACGGCCGCACTCCAGGCACTCGACAACATGGCTTTTGAGGAATAGAGGCCGCCACGGCCTCCGCCGCAACGCTACTTCCAGCTCACACTCGATGCCCAGTCCTCCTCCATCACATCCACTTCGTCCGAGGTTATCAGTATCGGGCCGTTGTATCGCCCGTCCGTGGGCCCATTCTCCAGTTTGAGCACGCCGCGCGGGCAGACGCTCGAGCATATCCCGCAACCCACACAGGACGAGCGAACGATGTTCTGGCCGCGCTGGGCATACCACCTGACGTCGATTCCCATCTCGCAGTAGGTGGTGCAATTGCCACACGAAATGCACTGGCCGCCATTCGTCGTAATTCGAAAGCGGGAGAAGTATTTCTGGATCAGACCCAGCACGGCCGCCTGTGGGCAACCGAAGCGGCACCATACTCTGGCCCCCATCAACGGATAAAATCCGACGCCAATCACCCCGGCAAAGACCGACCCTAACACGAATCCGTATACCCGGGAGAATCCCCCGGAGAAGGAGCCAAGCAGGCCGCCAGACATCGCAGAGTTTATCCAGAGAAGGCCGGTCCCGACCGTCACGATGACCAAGACCCCGTGGATCATCCATCGCTCAATCTGCCAGGAGCGGACCGAACTGTCGGCCAGGTGTCGATACGGATCACCGGCTGTCTCGGCCAAACATCCGCAGCCACAGACCCAGGAGCAGTACCAACGTTTCCCGAAGAAGTAAGTCAGGACGGGCACGCCGACGAATGTCATGACGGCCCCCCATAAGACCATAAATCGGCCCAGTCGGCCTGGACTATCCCATATCCATCCGTTTCCGAAGTCCCCCGGCCAGAGGTATTCAGGTTTCAGGGGCCAGAAATACGTGAAGTAGAATTCCGGCTCGTTGAACAACACCAGGAGCTGCGGGAGCACGTACGCCAGAATGCACTGGCTGAAAATCACGGAGACCGTGCGCCAACGCTGGTACCGGTCGTGCCGATACCGATAGAGCGCCCGGGTCCCCATGACCAGGACCGCCAGGCTGTAGAAGGTGCCGTACATGAACCACTGGTCAGCGGCCACGCCGCGCATGCCGTAGGAGACCGGGTCCATGGTCCGAATGAGGCCCTCAAGACTCTGGGGAAACCAGTACAACAGGACGTAGAACCCCGTCAGGACGATGGCGCCTACCCACGCAATGGCTCCGCGATGAAGCATCGGGTTGGTAAACGTCCCGTGGTTTCTGACGCCGGCTGGGCCGTGGGCATAACGCGCACGGGCAATCAAGATGCCACCCACAGCTACCGCTCCCGTCGAGAGCGGGAGCATGAGCCAGGAACCCAATAGATCGGTAAGCCCAACGAGTGCCAAGACGCCGCTTGCCAGTCCAAATGACACCAGCCACACGCCGAGCCTCGAGCCACCTTCGCGCTTTTCTCCGGTCGGCTGGTTGGCAAGCGCGGCTGCAGCAGCCAGCAGGGCAACGGCAGCTACCAGTACCGGCGGCCTGTTAAGTGGCCAAACTCCGAAGATAAAAACGGCCACCAGGAGCAGCCCCAGGCCGGTCATAAGAGCCGGCGCGCGGAACTGTTTCTCTGAGCCGGTGGCCAAGGCCAGCGATGGATCCAGTCTGTCCATTATGCAACGACCTCAATAGCGGGTGTAAACTCGGGGTCGAATACTCCCCTGTGGAATTCCGCGATCACGGCATCGACGGTAAACCCATTGCGGATCCAGTGTGACCAGACGTTCTGTCGTAGCCGGATTCCGAGCGCGTTGACCCCTACTACGGCGCGCGCCTCCTGTTCAAACACGATGCGGACCTGTCTCTGCCCGTCGCCACACACAATTTCGTCCTGGTCCGGCGCTGGTTCCGGCGGGACGGTCCCGTACGTCTGGTATTCCAGGTCGAAGGCCTTTGCGGAGTTGAAGAACAGGGGCCGGGAGTAGGCCTCGGGCGTTCCCAGCAGGCCATTGGCAACCTGCCGGCCGTGGCTTCGGCCGGTGTACCACAACTGTTCAATCGGTCTTTGACCCGGCGCTGGCGTCTTGAATTCGGCACAATCGCCGGCAGCAAAAACGTCCGGCATCGACGTCTGAAAGGAATTGTTGATCAGAACTCCCGCGCCGACTTCCACGCCGGAGTCCCTGGCCAATTGCACATTCGGGTGGAGTCCCACGGCCAGTCCAACAAACTGAGCAGGAAACTCACGCCCGTCCTGAAGCACAACTCCCTTCGCCCGACCCTCTTCATCAACGGCGATGTGATCCAGCGACGCGCCCAGTTCCAGGTTCACGCCATGCGCCCGGATGGCCGCCTCCATGAGCCCGGACTCGGACTCCGAAAGCAGGTAGTCCATGTAATGCTGCTCCCGGACCATAAAGGTCACCGCTATGCCCCGCGCACTGAGCATCTCGGCCATTTCCACGCCGATGAGGCCACCGCCCACTACCACAGCCTGGCCAATCCCGTCCGTGTTTTCCTCCATCAAGGCGAGGTCGTCCAGTCCATAAAGCCCCTGTACCCCGATGGCATGCTCACCTGGCCACCCAAAGCGATTGGGGCGAGAGCCCGTTGCGATGAGCAGTTTGTCGAAGGCGATCCGCTCTCCAGAGGCCAATTCCAGCGTCTTGGCCGCTCCGTCGATACGTGTAGCGAACCCTTGGACCAGCCCGATCCTGTTTTTAGCCCAGAAGTCGTCGGCGTATGGCTTGGTGTCCTGGTACCGGAGGTCGCCCATGTAGATGTACATGAGCGCCGTGCGAGCATAAAAGTGCTCCGATTCCCCAGATACAACGGTAATCCGGCAATCCGACCGCTTCCTGACGAAGCGTGCCGCTGTAATTCCCGTGATTCCGTTTCCGACTATGACAATGTGCATCCAATCATTCTAGCGCTTGGCAAAGTGGACTCCAAGACCTCAGTGCCTTTCATCCAACCGTAGTTACCGTAGATTCGCAGCATGGTATTCGGAATCACAGGAAACACGGGCAAGGAAGCCATCTGGCAACCGATTGCCCGTCTGGTTTATTTCCTCCGGGACACGAATCGTGCGTTCCGGATTCACGAGGATGTGGCGGCTGGATTGGTCCAGCGTGAACTCATCACCCCGGTGGATGCCGGGTTGCATGGCGCCTCTCCGCTCACGTCCGCATGTGACATTATTCTTTCGTTCGGTGGCGACGGTACCCTGCTGAACACGGCCCACGAGATCGGAGATGTCGGTACGCCCATTCTCGGGGTCAACCATGGCCGGCTAGGCTTCCTGGCCAGCCTTGAGGAGGCCCAACTGGAGACAGCCGTCGAAGCGCTCCAGGACGGAAACTACCGTGTTGAGAAGCGGATGGTGCTGGAAGCTTCCGCCGAAGGTTGCGACCTTCCCCACACATGGGCGCTGAATGAGTTTGTCATTCAGCGGTCCGGCGACGCCAGCCTGCTGGCCATCGGCGTGTCTGTGGATGGCACACCGCTCAACACGTACTGGGCCGATGGTCTGATCATGGCCACTCCGACGGGCTCAACAGCCTACAACCTCGCGGTGGGCGGACCGATTGTGGTCCCGGCCAGCCAGGCGATTGTGATGACGCCCATAGCGGCCCACACCCTTACCGTGAGGCCACTTGTGTTGCCAAGCAGTGTCACGATCGAAGCGACAATTGAAGATGGCGGGCCGTTCGTTTTCACCGCCGATGGTCGCGGGACGGTGATTGAGGATGGTTCGGTCCACATCAAGGTGCGCCGGGCCGAGCACACGGTGAATCTCATTCGGTTGCCCGGCTCGGACTTCTTTCAGACGCTCAGGACCAAACTCATGTGGGGCGCACGCAAGACCTGAATTTCCTCGGCGGACTTCGGCCTTCAACATCGCATGAAGCCGGAGCGGGGTGTTTGTTAGCCCGAAGCACCAGCGTATATTTCTGATCTGTTGGTCAGGTAGCTCAGTTGGTAGAGCACTGGACTGAAAATCCAGGTGTCGGCGGTTCAAATCCGCCTCTGACCACCAGCCAAATGATTAAAGCCGCCCTTTCGCAATGAAAGGGCGGCTTTTCTATTTTGCTGATGTGCCGCTCATACCAACCTTGTGCTGGGGTACGCCCATCTCATCCGCGCTTCGGAGAACGGCCGGCCGTCATCCGTCTCGTCGATCTCGAAGACCGTGGCGATGTTCGGGTAATGAAGGGTGGCCGCGGCCCCGGCTATTCGCCGAAAAAATCGTCGAGGTTTGGTAGCAGCAACAGCAGCCCTGCTAGCGCTGCGGAACGATGGCGTTCATCTCTATCCAATCCCGACACGAAACGCACGGCCCCGTCGTTGATGACCTCGACATCGGCTATCGCCGCGCCTTCCCTGTCGGATATCAGATAGCCAAGAGGCTCCCGGGAAGGGATCGGTGTAGATGCATACCGGTGTCTCGATTCAACCCCCCAAGTGCCTCCCTCGGACTCCGCGATTCCACTCCAGTTCTCGTACATGCCATCCTCGTCCAGCGCCATCACAAACCTGGTTGGAGCCCCGTCGGAATCTGTGTCGATGACACAGTCAATCCAACCCGACCGGTAGGTATTGTCAAGGTACTCGGCTATCACAGGCCATTCCCAGCCCAACAAGTCATCCACAAACTCACTGGCCCTCGTGACACATCCGATGGTTGCCACCCGTGCGCGTCCATCCAGAAGGTCGAAGTTGTAGGCTTGCCGCATCCTGGTATCCGGAGCAAGCAGCGTCTCCCAAAAGCCCCCGTCGGTCCGGATTGGGCCGAACCTCGCATCCTCAACAGTAAAGGGCCCGAACGTGAAGGTCAGACCTCGACTGAGATTCAGTCTGCCCTGCCTGCCGCTGACGCCCCAGGTCTCCGTCTCCTCAGCGAGCGGCGAGTCCATGTGAGCGGTCTTGCACCCCGTGACGGTCAAGAGCAGGACTATGGCGAGGTGAAAGTGAGACTTCATGGGTTTCGCTTGGTTTGTATTGCGAATATATGCCAACCGCGCTAACAGTCGACCCGTTTGAGACAGCTCGTGGGCACCTGGGGGCGGATCTCCAGCCGCCAGTCGACCGTCGTGGAGTAAGCGGACTCTTCGCCAGGGCACGTTCGATCGAAAGCGTTGGCGCCGTCGGCAAGCAATCACTAGACTTATATCACTTCCTCCCTTCCGTAGAAAGAAATATGAACCGCGTACTTACCCTCGCCCTCGCCCTCGTCATCAACTTAACCGTGGTCCCAGGGTCTTCGGCTCAAGACACGTATATCCGCGCCGGTGGGGTGATCGACGTAGAAGCGGGCGAGCTACTCGAGAACCAAATTATCAGAATCGATGGCGAGCGCATCGTTGCGATCGGTCCGAACATCCCCATCCCGGCGGGCGCGGAAGTGATCGACCTTTCGAATTCTACAGTGATGCCCGGGATGGTCGAAGCCCACACGCACCTCGCGCTGTCGACACAGAAACCGCGTGACTTTGGGCGCTTCTTCTTCACCAACGTCATTGAGACCACGGCGTATAGGGCGATCCAGGGAGTGACCAACGCGCGCTCCTTGCTGGAGCATGGTTTTACCTCAATTCGAGACCTCGGCAACAACGGGAATTACGCGGACCTCGATCTCAAGCGATCCATCGCCGAGGGCTGGATACCGGGACCGGACATGCAGGGAGTCGGCAAGATTATCGCGCCTTTCGGAGGACAATTCAAGCTGCAGCCCGAACGCCCCGAACTGAGCGAACCCGAATATTTGATCGCCGATACACAGGACGAACTACGCAAGGCGATCCACCAGAACCTGCACTACGGAACGGACCTGATCAAGATCGTGGTCGATGATTACCGCTACATCTATTCCGTGGAAGACATCGCTTATGCGGTCGAGCAGACGACGGGGGCGGGCGTCAAACTCGCAGCGCACGTAGCGACGGCACAGGGAGCGAAGAACGCGATCGCTGCGGGCGTCAACTCACTCGAACACGCGTGGGAACTGGATGCCGACGATTTCCGCGCAATGAAGGAGAAAGGCATCTTCCTGGTTGGCACGGACTTTCCACCGGACCAGGCGGGCTACTTCGCAGGATATGACATGGCGCTTGCAAGGGTTCAGTACGATCAGCGCATCGATCGGCTGAAGCGCGGCTACGCTGCGGGCATCAACATTGCCTTCGGCGCCGATGTCACGGACCAAATGGATGACTTTACTCGCGGCTCCCGGACGATCTCGTTTATCGATAGCTACCTGGATGCCGGGATCTCCCCCGCCGATCTACTGCGCATCCTCACTGTGAATG